>NZ_JBITCJ010000004.1:0-130661 GCF_044453095.1 Amycolatopsis sp. NPDC051758
CGATCGTGCCTTCGACGATGTCGCCATCGTTGAAGTACTTGATCGTCTTGTCGATAGCCGCGAGGAAGTCTTCCTCCGACCCGATGTCGTTGATGTCGACGCCTCGTCGTGCCGAATCCGGCGGGGGCAATGTCGCCTGGTGGATTGAGACATAGTCGCCGGCTGCGTCCCACAGCTCGTCCGTGCGAGTCTCGACGATGGTCGCAGTACTCCCACCGGCACGATCATCGATGGGTGGCCCCGCCAACAAGAGCACTCGGCAAGCTTCGATCTGCCGCGCGAGTACCACCGAGACGGCGTGTTCCGCGCCCAGCGAGTTCTCAGTCTGCAACTGCGTGCGCTCGAATATCGCCAGCGCACGCTCGAGTTCCACTGTGGAGTGATGCCTCCTGGCGAGGTCAAACTCGGCAGAAGCAGCGTTCGCAGCCGCGACTGCGGCCCGGGGGTGGAACGGCCCGAACGTCTCCGTCGCCAGTTCCACTGCGACGCGCAGTTCGCGTGCGGCATCATCGAGCGCAGTGACGGACCGGCTCATACGGGCGACCTCCAAGCCTGCGACGGCGCTGTTCATCTCGACAGCCACAGCTATGGGATGGCTGCGGCCCAACGCCGCGACGACCCGATGACGTAGTAAACGCAGGTCATCCACACTCCGTGTCAAGTCGTCCACGGACCTCGAAGCCAGCGCGATCTCAAACTCCGCGTGGGCGAGATTCACCAATCCACCGATCGCGTGCGGGTGCTGCTCGCCCAGTTGCGAAGCGGCCCGTTGAACAGCGATAGCCAGGATATCCGAGCAACGTCGTAACTCCGCCATATTGCCCTCAGCGGCTGCGCGCGAACACTTCGCCGACGCAAGCGTGAGCAACACCAGACCCAAATACGGGTGATCGGCGCCGATCTCATCAACAACCGCGGCACTACTAACGTCCATCTGTCGGAGAAACTGGCGCGCGCCATCCACTCTCGCATGCATCATAGCGTTCTCGAAAGCAGCCGTTGCTAACGTGAACCACAGAATCGGCCGATTGTGGAAGGCCTCGATCCCCACGCCGACCGCCAGATCGTCGCTTCTGAGGTCACTCGGGCCGTAGACCGCTCTCAGGGCGAAGTCGACCGCGATCCGCAGGTCGTGTTCGTCGAGCCGGCCGCCATGGTCCTCGTGGCGCAGGATCCTGTCCACCGAGTCCCAGCGGCCTCGGCGCGCATGGATCGCAGCCTGCGCCGAAACCACGATCTTCTGCATTCGTTTGTCACGCATACCACGACGGCAGGAATCCAGTAGCACATCGGCGAGGTAGGCCGCCTGACCGTAGTCGAGCAGAACAGCGGCAGCGACCACGGTGTCGACCGTTTCCCGCGCGGTGCTCAGCCGCCCTGCCAAGAGTCGCTCACGCACGATGTCGGCCGCGGCCGAAACCTCGCTGAACGCAGTCCTCCAGTCCGCCTTCGACGCCGAGAGAAGTACTCCGACACAGTTGATCAGCTTGGCTGCGGCCGGGTCGAGCTCACGCTCGCCGCTCATCGTGCGTCCGCCCGTCCATCGTCCCTTTCGCTGTGCTCGAGGACCCACTTGTTGACCATGGCCTGGTGAAGGCCCCGCACTTCGGGATCGATCGCGCCAGCGGCACCGAGGAACCCGAGCACTGTACTGACGTGCCGCTGATCGGCGTCCTCGAAATCCAGCATGGTGTCCACCCGATCCAGGGTGCGCTTATACCCTTCGTCTCTCTTCGCCGCTGCCTTGTCGTGAGCCTCTTGAGAGTCCTGAACCTTCCGGAGCAAGTAGGCGGTCTGCAACGACTCGAATTGGTCCATCGCCCCTTCGATCGCAGCGGCGAACAAAGTGTTGCTGGCACGCATCTCGTCCAGGCGGTCGGGATACTGCTCGATCAACACGCCGATGACGCTGTGCTGTTCCTCCGGGACGGTGAAGACGGGCCCACCCGAATATCCTTGGTAGTTGCCGATCATGGTTTGAGTTGTCAACTCCACGGCGTCGATCACCCCGCCGGCCTGGCAGTCGTACAAGAGCGGTCCGACCACTTCGCCGGCCAATTCCGGGTCGGCTCTACTTGGCCGAGACGGCGCGAACCACTTATCGCCTCGCTGACACCGGCTCGCCACGGGAATCCGAACCGCCGAGCCGAGTGAGTGGCTCAGCTTGAGCAACGCCAAGTCCGAGGTCTCG
Organism: Amycolatopsis sp. NPDC051758; assembly: GCF_044453095.1. Lineage (NCBI taxonomy): Bacteria > Bacillati > Actinomycetota > Actinomycetes > Pseudonocardiales > Pseudonocardiaceae > Amycolatopsis > Amycolatopsis sp. NPDC051758. Next base: position 2,192 of record NZ_JBITCJ010000004.1, read on the forward strand.
GCTTTCGCTTCCAGCACAGCAGGCACCGGTGCACGGTCGGCCACTGACACCTGGAGACGGCACTCACTGTCGCCGACTTGGACGCCGTCGACGCAGTGAAGCGCGGTCAACAGCAGGCGCGGCGCGAGCAACACCCCACCTCCGCGATCTACTCCATCTCGGGACACCCGCGCCCGCGCGAGATCGCTCATGTCCGCTCGACCGTGATCTTGAAGTCGAACGAAGCTTCACCGCCCACGCGGGTCAAAATTACACCCGCGTCGACTTTCAGCTTGATCCCGAAGCTCGCCTCGAGCTTCGAGACCTTCCAGCCAGAGCTGACCGCGGTATCGTCCATCGACTTCTGCATGACCTCGACCGCTTCGGCGACTGCAGCCTGGATGTCCTCCCGACGCTCGGACAGGAGCTCGGCTGTCTTGGGTCGTGCCGAGATCTGACGGTTCCCGTCAGCACCGACCTCGACGGTCTCCACCAATATCGACGAACCCGCCACGCGGCCTCCCTGAAGTTGTCACAGTCTCAATAAGGTCGCCGCCGGACGGGGAACAGTTACACCCAGGGACCGATCGGCATATCGGACGGACCGGAATTCACTCGCGCGAGTGAACCAACCCCATGACCACGCGGTAGGCGTCGTCTGGCACCGCGTCGGCAGCTTCTGGAGACCTCGTCACTGAACTGGTCGTTCGCCCATATGGCCCGGCCGCCAGGAGACAGCGAAAAGACTTGCCAATCACGTCGACGCCGTGCTATTCGCCCGTGCCAGGACAGTGTCACAAGGAGGCCAACGACGACTACTCCAAGCAACAAGTACGCCTACGCCGAGATACTGTGCTCTGCACGCACCAGCTTCACCAGATTTCGCGATCGCTCCGCACCCACCCCCAGCGCCTTCCGGAGACTCTCGGCAGACACCGGACGCTGGTACAGCTCACGATGCCGCCGATCCTCACGCCGAGCCCGTTCCAGCAACTCGGCATTCACGTCCATGCCGTCTGTCTGATCCGCTGAAGCGCTGTCCGAGTCGATGGTCTGCGTCTGGGCAACGCCAGCCGGACGCTCGGTGGCTGGTACGGCTGCCAGCGCCTGCAGCAGCACCGGCCCCACCTCCGACCACCCGATCAGCAACAACGGACCCACCGCATCGAACAACGCCCTCCCCGCCTCGCCTGCGATCAACGGCTCCGCAACGTTCAACGCCAACGTCACCACACTCGAGGCCAGCAGCAACCGCCGCGCCGGCCGAATCACCTGAGCAGGAGCGCCTCGCAGCGACAGGGACCGAATGGCGATCAGCAGCCCGACCACCGACAGATCCACCGCAGGCGCCACCAGCGGCGCTACCCAAACCGGCACTCCCAACCGAAGCGCCAATGTGAGCACGTTCCCGAAACCGAACAGGAAGGTCAGCGCCACGATGATCCCCACGATCAGCGTGACCGCCGACAGCACCGGATCGCGCCCCTCGCTCGGGCTCAACACAGCAGCCGACCTCCCCGACAACCTCCACCCCGACCCGCGCCCTCCGCAATTGACATGCAAGGACACCTCGACAGAATCCGGCACGGACGTGCCCGAGAAGTGCCCGAGAGGTCTCGCACACGTCGACAGAACGCGGTATAGTCCGACACAAGTGATGGCCGTTGACCAGCCGAAAAGGTCTTGTCCGACATCACTTGGCACCACCCGACACCCCAAAACGCGTTCTCTTAACCAGCGGGTTCGGGGTTCGAGTCCCTGATGGCGCACCCCACTGAATCGAAGCCCACCTGCGGGTATCCTTGATCACGAGGATCTTGCCGGTGGGCTTTGATCATGAGTGAGACCGGCGAGGGACCAAATGGGGCCGACCCCGCGGGACACTTGGTCCTCTTAGGACGCCTGTAGGGCGCAGCCGCGGCAGTGACGTCCGATTTCCAGCGCCTCAACGCCTCTGACATCTCCCACGTCGCCGAAATCAGGCGCGAGGCGACCACTTGTTCACTATTGCAAATCTGGAGCGCGGGTAGTCAACGAACTGGGTCAGGACTGCCGCCGACGGTCCACTGCGACTCGCTTCGTTCTACGATCTCCAACTCGGTCATGGGCGGCTCGGCTGCGTCGACGATCTTCTTCAGGTTCTCAGAGCAGCTGGCGCACGGGGTCCTTCTACGGTGCGACCTTGTGTGCCGACTTCCGCGTCGACCCCGGCCTGCGGTGCTTCTTCGTTCCGTAGTGGCGTGTGGCTTTCCGGGAGTCGCGGCGGATCTTCTTCGCCGTCCGCCGCGCCGCTTTCATGACCAGATTGGCGGTGGCTTCGGCCGCCTGGTGCGCCAGGCAGGGCAACACGCTGGTGTAGGTATCGGCGGTCAGCACGATGCTCGAGTGCCCCAGCATCGCCTGCACCACCTTCAAGTCGTTCCCCGCGGCCAGCGACAGGCTCGCCGCACCATGGCGAAGGTCATGCAGCCGGATCGGCGGCAAGTCCGCGCCGGCGATGAGCTTTGCGGAAGGCATGAGTGACATAGCCGGGACTCCGCCGGGAGCGCCAGCGTGACCGCGCCGTGACGCAGGCCATGCAACGTCGCCGGCGGCAACCCAGATCGGTGTCGACCCAGTCACCGCCGGGCTGCTCCTTGGCCGCCGCATCCTGGCACGCGATTGTGCCGGGCCAGTACCAGAACCGTGTCCGATCTGGTTCGCCACCTCAATCTCTCGGCGGGCCGAGTCAGCGACCGGATGGCGCGTGCCCCGCGTGAACGCTTCCGCCGCGCAAACCCAATACTTGCTGTGACTATGACGCGGCAGTCAACTCCGGCAAGCGGTGATGATCGGCCTGACCTGCGCCGCGGTGATCTCGAGGAGTCTTTCCGGCGTCTGTTCGACGAGCACGCCGCGGTCCTGCACCGCTATCTGGTCGGGAGGATCGGTGTCGACATTGCCGGTGACCTGCTCAGCGAGACGTTCCTGATCGCATTGCAGCAGCGCGACCGCTACGACGCCGAGCGAGGAAGCGCCCGGTCCTGGCTGTTCGGTATCGCGACGAACCTACTGCGCACGGAGGTCCGCAACGAGGTCGCTGCCCAACGCAGGCAGTTGCGCCTGGCCGCGCACGAGCACAGCAGGCGGGTTGTGCACGGGCATGCCGATCGGGTAGCCGAACGGATCGACGCGCAGACCCGGGTGCAGCACCTGGCCGGGGCGTTGGCGGAACTCTCGCCGAACGATCTGGACGTGCTGCTGCTGACCAGTTGGGCGGAACTGGCGCCGACCGAGATCGGCGAGGCGCTCGGTGTTCCCGCCGGCACCGTGCGCTCCCGCTTGCATCGGATCCGGCGCTTGCTGAAGGCGTCCGCGGCATCCAGCTCCGCGCGCGACGAGGAAGGAGTACAGGCCGATGACTGAGGACAACGTCCACCGCTTGTGGACCGACGAAGAGCTGGACGAAGGGCTGCTCTTGATGCGCCCCAGCGAACTCGCCAACCGGCAGCCCCTGGCCGAGGCACGAAACACACTGTTGAACGCAGTGCGCTCACTCGAAGGAAGGGACACCCTGGTGGCCGACACCAACCCGGTGACCGAGCTGGCACGAAAGCCAGGGCTTCCCGCCGGACGGCGCTGGTGGCTCAGCGCGGCCGCCGCGGTAGTGGTCGTTGCCGTCGGCGCCACCGTGGCGATCACCGGTGGAGACCACGGTGACCCCTCGGCCCAGCCGACGTCGTCGGTGCCGGCGGTGAAATTCGCGTCGGTGCAGCAGGCCCTGGGCCAAGCGGCCGACATGATCCACGTCACGGGCGAGGCACCCATTCCCGCGGGGAAATTCCGGTACACCGAGACCCGCGGCTGGTACCTGGTCGCCAGCAAAGAGCGCCAGTTCGCTTTCCTCGCCGAAGAGCTGAGGCAGACCTGGCAGCCGAGCGACTTCGACAGTGAATGGCTGCTCAAGATCAGTCAGACGGGGAACAAGCAGTGGCTGGTGGGCAACGAGCAAACCCCCACCACCGAGGGCCAGAACAAAAACGAAATCCGTCAGTCCGGTGAGTGGCGCGCGCGGGGTGGCCAGTTCCCCGAGAAAGCATTGATCTTCGCCGGCCGGGGCGCCGGCAAATGGAGCGCACCCACCAAACAGCAGCTGGCCGACTTGCCCCGCGACCCGCAACAGCTCTACGACCTCATGCTCAAAGATCCCTATCTGGCGAACAAGCCCCGCGGCGGAGGTGTGCTGGCAGTCGCGGCCACTCTGCTGAAGACCGGTGTCGTACCCGCCGATCTCAAGGAAGCGGTCTACCGCGCGGTGGCCAAGATCCCCGGGCTGAAGATCACCGCGCAGGTGGCGAACCTCGACGGCCGCAAGGGCGTCGCCCTGGGTGTCACACCCCCGGACGGTACCTATCTCTACGAGATCATCGTCGATTGCGACACCGGCGAGTTCATCGGGGAACGGACGACCCAGTTCACGCCAGGAGGCGACGCGGGGATCGAAGGCATCAAAGCCGACACCGTGACCTCCTACAGTTCGGTCCACACCGCCATCACCGACCAGGCGGGGACCGTTCCGGCGGGAAACTGACCGGCCCACGAGGCCGACCAGAGTGGGCCCGGCACTCGCTCGGGGCGGGTGCCGGGCCCTGCGGGTGCCGAAATCACGTCCATGCATGTCAAACGGCATGTCCGTACTCGTGGAGGACTCCCCCGAGTCGGTCCTGCCGGCGTATCACGAGGCGTTCGATCCGGTCGGGTTCAAGGGCCTGGGGCCGGGCTCGCAGGGGCGCCGCGGCGGCCAGCGATCGGTGGGTTCGGTGCTGGTTGTAGTGCCGCTCGTACTCACGGAGCGCATGTCGGAGGTGAGTCTCGTTCCACCTCCACTCGGTCAAACAACACCTCGTGGCGCACCCTTACCTCCGCCCACCCGATCAGCAGCAACGGACCCACCGCATCGAACAGCGCCTTCCCCACCTCGCCAGCGATCAGCGGCTCCGCGACGTTCAACGCCAACGTCACCACGCTCGACGCTGACGGCAGCCGCCGCGCCGGCCGGATCACCTCGGCAGAGGCGCCCCGCAGCGACATGGACCGAATGGCGAGCAGTAGCCCGTCCACCGATAGATCCGCTGCAGGCGCCACCAGCGGTGCCACCCAGGCCGGCACTCCCAGCCGGAGTGCCAACGTCAGCACGTTCCCGAAACCGAACAGGAAAGTCAGACCGCCACGATCATCGTGACCGCCGCCAGCACCGGATCACGTCCCTCGCTCGGGCTCAACACAGCAACCACCCTGCCCCGCCGTCCACGCCACGAACCGCGAACGACCTGCACGAACAGCTCGGCAGAATCCGGCACGGACGTGCCCGAGAAAAGGTCTTGTCCGACGTCACTCGGCACCGCCTGACACCCCAAAACGCGTTCTCTTAACCAGCGGGTTCGGGGTTCGAGTCCCTGATGGCGCACAGTCGAAAGGCAAAGCCCACCAACAGTTTCTCTGGATTTCAGGGTCGCTGTCGGTGGACTTTGTTGATCTTTGAGCCCGAGGTGGGCCGCTGTCAGCCCCGCCATTGGGTGGGCCTCAGCGAACGAGGCGCGTGGCCCCTGCTCGGCACCGTCCTGGCGGCTGTAGCTACCGCCCGACCTGCAGATCTTCTGTCCCCGGTCGTAGCCGGTGCGGCGGACCAAATTCGCGGTCTTCCTCTGCTGCGCGAACCGCAATCGATTCAGCAGCGCGATCGTGCCCCGATCCAGGGGCACCACTCGGCCGCCGGCCGTGGTCTTCGGCAGGCACAAACCGCCGAGCAGCGGATGTGGGCCTTCTACGAAGCCGAGTGCAGCCTTGGGATCGTGGCCCGCCGGGGCCGGCGGGCCACGATCCAATGCCCGTGCTTATCGGGCTGCCCCCAGCGAGCCGCCGATGACGGCACGCATCCAGAACCCCGCGCCGGAAGCCCAGCGCAGCGCGGGGTGCTCCGACACGACGGCTTTGATGACCTCGTCTATCACCGGCGTTCCGCCGTCGCCGTTCGTGAGTACCACCAGACCGCCGGCTGAGGACAAATCGGTCACCGACAGCGCCCGGAATCCGACCGTGTCGCCGACGTGGCCGTATACCGGCCCGGCCTCGTCGAGCACCGTTCCCAGGCCGTAACCGACGCCGGCCTGGTCGGTGAGCAACTGCCGGGCCAGCTCGGCGGGCAGGAGCGCGCCCGGTTGCCCGAAGGCTGCCTGCCGCACGGCAAGCGCGATGCGAGCCAGGTCCGCCGAGGTCGTCCACAGCCCGGCGGCCGCGGCCTCCGGGACGGCTCGCCAGCCACCGTCCACCTGCCTGGCCTCCCGGCCGTGCGCGTGGGCGACTTCGGCGCCGACGGGGTACGCAGGGTCGAAGCTGGTTTGCTCCAGACCGAGCGGCGCGAACACCAGTCGTCGGGCCAGCTCCGCGTAATCCTCCCCGGTGATGTCGCACAACAGCAGCTGCACGACGGAGAAGTGGCTGCCGGAATAGCGGAACCCCCCGGCCGCTTCGGGGTGCACCCGGACCTCGGGGGTGGCCGCGGGCGGCACCCCGTCGAGGACGTCCACGAGCGACGGCCAGGTTTCCTTCGGGTGGTAACCGGCGTACCAGGCCGGCGTCAGGCCGCCGGTGTGGGTCAGCAGCTGGCGCAGGGTCACCTTCGCCGGAACGCCCTCGGTGTCGAGCAGCCGCCACGATTCCAGGTACGCCGAGATGTCCCGGTCCAGATCCAGCCGGCCGTCCGCCACCAGCCGCAGGGCGACCAGCGTGCTCACGTGCTTGCTCACCGACCCGCACTGGAACGCGGTCCCGGCGGTCACCGGAGCGTCGTCCCCGGCAGCCCGGACACCCTCCTGCCAGACGTCGACGATCTCGCCGTCGGCGAACACGGCCACGCTGACCCCGGGCACGCCGTGTTCGGCGAGGCTCGCGGTGACGTCCTTCCGCCCGCCACCGCGCGCCACTTCATCGCCTCGGGGGACGGTTGTGCATTCGGCGATCAGAGTGCGCAGATCGGCCAGGTGATCCTCGGCGAGACGCCGCACGGTCGGCTCCTCGTGCCTGCGGGCCGAGTACATCCAGCTGACGCGCAGACGCCCACCCTGCACGGCGACGCTGAGCTCGAGTGGATGCGATCGCGCGCACCGGCCGCTGCGCGTGAGGGTCAGGTCCGCCAGCTCCGACGTCGTCCGCGCGGCTGTCTCGTCCGGGCTGCCGGAGAGCTGCCCGTGATAGTTGAAGATCACCTCCGGCTGCAGCTCGGGCCGCGGCCGGAGCCCGTAACCGATGCCTCCGTTCGGCACGGCTCGCAGCGTCTCGGCAACCGTGGCCAGCACGTCGCGGCCGTGCCGGGACGCCGGCAAACCGAGAGACACCGGGTACACCGCGGTGAACCAGCCGACCGTCCGGGACAGGTCGGCGTCCAGCAGCGGCCCGCGCCCGTGCCCCTCCAGATCGACGAGTACCCGGTCGTCGCCGGTCCACCGGGTGATGGTCAGGCCGAGCGCCGCCACCAGCACCTCGTTGATCCGGTATCCGGACGCGGCGGGCACCCGGCGCAGCAGCGCCTCCGTGGCCGCCGGGTCGAGGGTCACGGTCACCATGCGCGTGTCGGCGACGGTGTCGGCCTCATTCGGCCGATGGTCGACCGGCAGCGGGGCACCGGGCGGAAGGTCCGACCAGTACCGGGCTTCCGCTTCACCCGCGGCGGACGCGCCGAACTCACTGAGCCGGTGCGCCCACTCGGCGAACGACGTGGTCACCGCCGGCAGCACCACCGGGTCCCCGGCCACGAGCTGCCGGTACGCGGTCCGCAGGTCGGCCCGGACGATCGGCCACGACACCGTGTCGACCGCCCAGTGGTGCACGGCGAGCAGCACCCGGTCGCCGTCGGGCAGACCTCGCAGCAGCAACGCCCGCGCCAGCGGACCGTCGGCCAGGCTCAGGCTGGTGTGCAACTCGCGAGCGGCGTCGAGCGCTTCCGGACCAGTGGCGTCGATTTCCTTCACCAGCAGCGAGTTCTCGTGCGGTGCCACCTCCTGCCGCCACTGGCCGTCTTCATGCGTCAGCCGCAGGCGAAGCGCGCTGTGGTGGTTCACCACGGCCAGCAGCGCCCGCTCCAGCACGGCGATGCGCAGCTCCGGCTCGCCTTCGACGGTCAGCAGATCCGTCTGGTTGTAGTGGTCGAGGTCCCGGTGCCCCGGTGTCTCCGCCCACCATCGCTGGATGGGGGTGAGCGGCACCTGTCCCGTGCTCACCTGCGGGTCGGGAACCTTGGCGGGTAACGGTTTCGCCGCGTCGACGGCAGCGGCCATCTCGGCCACCGTGCGGTGCCGCACGGCCAGCCTCGGAGTCAGCGGCAGGCCGGCTTGCCGGGCCCGGGCGACGATCTGGATCGCCAGGATCGAGTCGCCCCCCAGCCGGAAGAAGTCGTCGTGCACGCCGATCCGGTCCAGACCCAGGACGTCGGCCCAGACGCGGGCCAGCGCGCGTTCCGTCGCGGTCCGCGCTTCGGCGTGGCTGTCGTGGCGGCCCGCCCGCCCCGACGCCGGCGCCGGCAGCCGAGCGCGGTCGACCTTGCCGCCGTTGCTCAACGGCAGTGCGTCCATCGTCACGAAGACGGCTGGGATCATGTACTCCGGCAAGGTGTCCGCGAGAAACCGGCGCAGCTCACCGTCGGCCGGCGCGGAACCGTCGGGGACGACGTAGCCGACGAGCCGCTTCTCGCCGCGCCTGCCCGGCCGGGCCGCGACGCAGACGTCACGTACTCCCGGATGCAGCAGCAACCTGGCTTCGATCTCGCCGAACTCGACACGGTAACCACGGATCTTGACCTGGTTGTCGGTCCGGCCGAGAAATTCCAGGTTGCCGTCCGGCAGAAGCCGCGCCAGGTCTCCGGTTCGGTAGAACCGGTCCCCCGGCCGGGGGCTGAACGGGTCCGGGAGGAACTTCTCGGCGGTCAGGTCCGGCCGGTTCAGGTAGCCGCGGGCAACGCCGACACCACCGATGTACAGCTCACCCGCCACACCGGTGGGCATCGGCCGCAGCTCGCTGTCCAGCACGTACATCCTGATGTTGGCGATGGGCTTGCCGATCGGCACCGGCCGGGCCGGGTCGTAGTCGTCCGGCACGGTGTAGATCGAACAGCCGACCACGGTTTCCGTGGGGCCGTACTCGTCGATGATCCGCGCGCCGGGCGCGATCCGCCGCCACGCCACCACCGTTTCCGGCTTGACCTCGTCCGCACCGACGACGAAGGTGCGGACCGAGTTGACGAGGGTGTCCGCGGGCAGTGTCGCGCGCAGCACGTCCAGGTGCGCCGGGGTGATCTTGAGCAGGCTGTGGTCGCCGGGGCGGGTCAGCAGCTCGCGCAGGCCGCCGAGGCTGGGATCCGGCCGCACCAGGGTGACGTCTCGCCCGCCGGTCAGCGGCAGGAAGAAGTTCGGCACCGACAGGTCGAATGCGATCGAGCCGAGCATCGGCGCCCCGTGCACGCCGTCGAGCCCGTACCCGTCCACCGCCCAGAGCAGGTAGTTGTTCAGGCCCCGATGGCTGATCAGCACACCCTTCGGCCGGCCCGTCGAGCCGGACGTGTACATCGCGTAGACCAGGTTGTCCGGCGTCGTCACGTGCGGTGGGTCGTCGGTCCGGGCGGCGGCCAGCGCCCCGGCGTCGCTGTCAAGGCAGACCAGGCGATGGTCCCCGGCCGGCAGCCGGTCTCGCAGCGACTCGGTGCTGACCACCACCCGCGCGCCGGTGTCGGCCAGCATGAACGCCAGCCGGTCCGCCGGATGGGAGGCGTCGAGCGGCACGTAGGCCGCGCCGGACTTCAGGATTCCCAGCAGGGCTGCCAGCATGGCGACGCTGTGGTCGACGCACACGCCGACGAACTGTTCCGGCGCGACCCCGAGGCCGCGCAGGTGCCAGGCGATGCGGTTGGCCTGCTCGTTGAGCTCGGCGTAACTGGTGACGCCGCCCTCGGCGTCGATCACCGCCACGGCGTCCGGCGTCTCGCGGACCCGGTCCTCGAACAACTGGTGGGTGAGCACCTCCGGCCAGTCGACGTCGGTCTGGTTGTGCCGGCGGACGACCGTCGCCAGCTCCCCCGGCGGCAGGTGACAGGCCTCGGGGTCACCGTCGGGATCGGCCGCGATCTCCTCCAGCACCCGCCGGTACAGGCTGCCGAGCAGCTCGCCGAACTGCCTGCTGACCACCGTCTGCTTCGCCGAGAGCCGGACCATGCCCGTCCGGTTGGCCACCACGACGAGGTCGAAGTCGTTCGGGCTGTAGTCGATGCCGGCGTAGATGTCGACCACGTCGAGGTCGACGGTGTTGAAGTCGAGGTAGTTGAACAGGATGTGGTGCAGCGGGGCACCCTCGCCGACCTCGCGTTGGATGGCCGGCACCGGGTAACGCCGGTGTGGCCACAATTCCACCTCACCGGCGAACACCTGCTGCACCAGTTCGAGCCAGGTGCGGGCGCCGCGGCGGAACGCGAAGGGCAGCGTGTTGAGGTACATGCCGAACACCCGGTCCGCGCCGAGTACCTCGGGGCGGGTGTCGCACACCAGTCCCGTGGAGAACGACGGTTCGAGGGTGAGCATGCCCATCACGGTCAGGTGCACGGCGTGCAGCACGCTCTTGAGCGGCACCCGGGCGCGGCTGGCGAGGTTCAGCAGTGCCGGCCGCAGGTCGCCGTAGGGGATCTCGACGGTGTAGGTCGGCTGCTCCTCCTTGGCGCCGCCGCTCCAGCCCGCCGGCAGGGTCAGCGGCGGCGAGTCGGTGACCACCCGCTGCCAGTACTCCCGGTCGTCAGTGTCCTTGAGGGCCTCCAGCTCGGCGGCGATGAAGTCGGCGAAGCGGACCGCCGGCAGTTCGGCGAACTGCGGCGTCCGGCCGTCCACCAGGTCGTGGTACGCGGTGACGATCTCCATGAGCATCAGGTGGTAGGTCCAGCCCTCGATCACCGGATGGCATTCGGTGATCGAGATCCACCATGCGTCGTCGGCCGTGACGTGGGCGAAGATCCGGATCAGCGGCGGAGTCGCGAAGTCGAACAGATTGCGCCGCTCGGCCGCCATGTAGGTGTGGATCTCGGCTTCCCGCTCCGCCGGCGTGAGGTGCCGCAAGTCCTGTGAGCCGATGGTCATCACGGCCTCGCCGTGCACCAGCTGCATCGGGACCGAGTAGCTCGTCAGGTCGATCGCGGTGCGCAGCACTTCGTGCCGGGCGACGACGAGGTTGGCGGCGGTGTTCAGCGCCTCGAGCTGGAAGGGGCGTTCGCTTCGTACTTCGTAACTGGTCCCGTTGTGGTACGGGGCATCGGGGTCGGACAGCATCGCGACGGCCATCCCCGCCTGCACCTGGGACAGCGGGTAGGCGTCGACCACCCCCTCGGGCAGGCGGGCGGCGTCGGCCGGGTCCAGCAGCGCGAACGGCGCGACGCCGGGTACCGGGACGGCCGGCGCCGCCCCGGCCAGGAACTCAGCGAGGCCGGCGACGGTGCGTTCGGCGAACACGTCCCGGACCGTGAGGTCCAGGCCGGCTTCGCGCAGCGCGCCGACGAGGGCGACCGCGCGGATGGAGTCACCGCCGACGTCGAAGAAGTTGTCCAGCACGCCGAGCTCGGGAACGCGGAGGCAGTCACGCCAGATCTCGGCGATGCGGGCTTCCAGGTCGGTGCGCGGTGGAACCCGCTCCTGGTCCTGAGCCAGCCTCGAACCATCCAGTTCGGACAGTGCGCGCCGGTCCACCTTGCCGTTCTCGGTGAGCGGGAAGGCATCCACGGCGGTGAAGGTCGAGGGCACCATGTAGCCGGGTACGCGTGCGGCCAGGAAACCGCGCAGCTCGGCGAGTTCGGGCGCCTGCGCCTCGAACACCAGGTGCGCGCCGAGCCGGCCGTCCTCGGCGAGCACCACGGCGTCGCGCACGCCGGGATGGGTCGTGAGCACGGCCTCGATCTCGGCGGGCTCGATCCGGTAACCGCGGATCTTGACCTGGTTGTCGACCCGGCCGACGAAGTCGAAGTCGCCCCGGGGCAGCACCCGGGCCAGGTCCCCGGTCCGGTAGAGCCGCCCGCCCGGCACGGTGCCGTACGGGTCGGGCACGAACTTCTCCGCCGTCAGGTCCGGCTTGCCGTGGTAGCCCCGGGCGACGCCCACCCCGCCGACGTAGACCTCGCCGATCGCGCCGATCGGCGCCGGCTGCAGCAGTGTGTCCAGCACGTACGCGGTGGTGTTCGGGATCGGGGTGCCGATCGGGACGAGCTCGGTGGACGGCGGGCCCTCGACCACGTGGACCGAGTTGCCGACGGTGATCTCGGTCGGGCCGTATTCGTTGACGATGCGGGAGCCGGACAGGCGCTGCCACGTGGCGAGCAGCCCGGCGGAGAACGCGTCACCCGCGGGGATCACGACGGCGGTCAGGTCGCGGGCCTGCTGCGGGGTGAGGTGCGTCGCCAGCAGGTCGAGGTGCGCCGGGGTGAGCTTCACGAAGGCGTACGGCCCGCCCGCCACCAGCCGGCCGGCCAGCTCGTCGGGTGCGAGGTCGGCCGGCAGCAGCCGCACGGGACGGCCGGTCATCAGGGAGACGTAAAGGTTGGGCACCGTGAGGTCGAAAGCGACCGAGGTGAACAGTGCGGTGCCGTGCGGCGAGTCGCCGGCGTACTGCTCGATGCACCACTGGAGATAGTTGACGAGGCCGCGGTGGGTGACGAGCACACCTTTCGGCCGGCCGGTCGTGCCGGAGGTGTAGATGACGTAGGCCAGGCTGTCCGGGTCGACCCGCACGGGCGCCGCTACCGGCCGGGAAGCCAAGTCGGCTCGCTCGTCCTCCAGCACGAGGACCGTGGCGGACGGCAGCTCGGGCACCCGGTCTCGCGCGGCGACCGAGGTGAGCACCACCGTCACGGCGGAGTCGGTGAGCTGGTAGCCGACCCGCTCGGCCGGATGAGTGGGATCGACCGGCACGTAGGCGCCGCCCGCCCGCCACACCGCCAGCAGGGCGACCACCAGGTCCGGGCTTCGCTCCAGGCACACCCCGACCGGGGTTTCCGCGCCCACGCCCAGTTCTCGCAGCCGGTGCGCCAGCTGCCCGGCCCGGCGGTCGAGGTCACCGCAGGACGTCGAGCCGTCATCGGTCAGCAGCGCCGGGGCAGCCGGATCCGCGGCCGCCCGCGCAGCCACCGCGTCGGGCACGCTCGTCCACGGCCGGTCGAGTGCGGTGCGGTTCCAGTCCGACAGCAGCAGGGTCCGCTCTTCGGGTGCCAGGATGTCCAGTTCGGACAGCCGGGTGTGCGGTGCCGCGACCGCGGACTCGAGCAGCCGGAGGTAGTTGCGCGCCAGCCGGCGCACACTGTCGCCGTCGAACAGCTCGGTGGCGTATTCGATCACGCCGGCGAGCCCACCCTCGGGAGCTTCACCGACCTGCATGGTCAGGTCGAACTTGGCGACCGCGCCGGCCAGGCTGACGTGTTCGGCCGTCAGCCCCGGCAGGTCCGGCGGGGCGCCGTTGCCGGAAGCCCAGTCGAACATCACCTGGAACAGTGGCGTGCGGGAGAGGTCACGTTGGGTGTCCACCGCGCCGACGAGCCGGTCGATCGGCACGTCCTGGTGCTCCAGCGCATCCAGCAGCGCACCACGGTTCTCGCGCACCGCGGTGGCGAAATCCGGGTCGCCGCTCCAGGGAGTGCGCATCACCAGTGTGTTGAGGAAGAAGCCGACGACGCCACCAAGGTCGCCGCGGTTGCGCCGGTTGACCGCGCTGCCCACGGCCAGGTCGGTCTGGCCGGTCAGGCGGCCCAGCAGCACCTGGAAGGCGGTCAGCAGCAAGGTGTACATGGTCGCGTCGCTGTCTTGTGCCAGGCTCCGCAGCTCGCCGGCGAGCGGCGCCGGGACGTGGAAGGGCATCCGGTCGCCCGCCCAGCCCCGGATCGACGGCCGCGGCCGGTCGGTCGGCAGATCCAGCGGGGTCAGCCCGGACAGCCGCCGCTGCCAGTGCACCACCGTGCGATCCAGCGCCGGCCCGGAAAGCCGGTCCCGCTGCCAGGCGGCGTAGTCGGCGTACTGGACGGGCAGCTCCGGCAGCCCGGCGCCGGTTCCGCGCAGCTCGGCTCGATAAAGCGCGGCGAGGTCGGCGGTCAGCACGGCCAGCGACGTGTCATCGCAGGCGATGTGGTGCAGCGCGACGGCGAGCACGTGGTCACCGTCGCCGATGCGGATCAGGCGTGCCCGGACCGGGTGCTGGCGGCCGAGATCGAAGGGGGCCGCCAGATCGGCCCTGGCCTGCGCAGTTGCCGCGGCGAGATCGGCCGCGGACGTCCTGAGCAGCTCGGCCACGGGTTCCGCGTCGATCACCTGCACCGGTTCGCCGCCGGCCAGCCGGAACCGGGTGCGCAGCGGCTCGTGGCGCCGGAGCAGCGCGGTCCAGGCCCGCGACAACGCCTCGACGTCGAGCTCGCCGCGCAGCCGCAGCACGAACGGCACCAGGTAGGCGGGGCTGTCCGGCTCCAGCTGGTTGAGCGCGAACAGCCGCTGCTGGTCGAAGGACACGGGCAGCCGCCCGGCCCGGTCGGCTCGGGGGATCGCCGCCCGGCGGGGCCGGCGTACGGGCCTCGTGCCGGTGGGCTGCGTGTCGACGCTGTCCGTGGTCATGTTCAGTGCCCCTGCTCCCCGGCGGTGACCGTTTCCTGCGCCGCCATGCGCTTGCGCAGGCTCAGTGGACGCATGTCGGTCCACACCTCGGCGATGTGCTCGAGGCACTCCGCCCGGGTGCCCTCGGCACCGGCCGGATACCAGCCCGCGGGCAGCTCTCGCCCGGCGAGCCAGATCGAGTACTGCTCCTCGTCGTTGCGCACCACGAGGTGGGCGCGAGTGTCCTCGTCGTTCATGGTTCTCTCCAGCTCGTGTCGGAGTCAGGACTCTTGGGCGTCGGCGACCACCGGGTCGCCGGGTTCGGGAATGGTGGTGAGCCGGGCGATCGGCGAAGCGAGCAGCCACAGGCAGCCGAGCACGCCACCGAGGGCGGCGGTGATCAGCGTCGGGCGCAACCCGACCACCGTGCCGAGCCAGCCGCCGACGAGTGCGCCGAGCGGGCGGCTGCCGTAGTTGATCGCGCTGTAGGCGCCGGCGGCGCGGCTGCGCATTTCGGCGGGGATGACGGCCGACTTGAGCGAGTTGTTGCCGATGTCGTACAACATCACGCCCATGCCGGACAGGCACTCCACGGCGGCGAGCACACCCACGCCGAGCCAGTGCGGCCCGCCGGCGATACCGAGCAGCACGAAGGGCGCGGGGTAGCAGATGGCGCCGACCACCATCGAACGCCCGAGGCCGATGCGGTCGATGACCTTCTTCGCGACCACGGCGCTCAGCAGGCCGCCGGCCGCACCGGCGCCGAGCCCGATGCCGATCTCCCCGGCGGACAACCCCAGCGCCCGGCTGGCGAACAGGAGCACGAGGGCCTGCCCCATGTACATGAAGAAGTTCATCGTCGTGGAGCAGGCCAGGCAGGCGCGCACGATCCGGTGGCCGAAGTTGAACCGCAGCCCCGCGAGCAGCCGGCGGCCGAGCGACGTCGAGGTGTCGGCGACCGGTTCGCTCCCGGTGACCTTCACCCGGCCGATGCTGAACGCCGAGAACAGGAATGTGACCGCGTCGACGAACACGGCGAGCGGTGCGGTGATCGCCTGGATCAGCGCACCTCCGACGGCCGGGCCCGCGATGTAGGAGGCGGAGCGGGTGGTGCTGAGCTTGCTGTTGGCCGCGACGTAGTCCGAGCGTGGTACCAGGGCGATGAAGAACGCCGGGTACGTGACGTTGAACAGCATCTGCCCGATGCCGATCAGCGCGGCCACGACGTAGAGCTGCCCCAGGGTGACGTGCCCGAGCAGGGCGGCGGCGGGCACGCTCAGCAGCACGGCCGCGCGCAGCAGGTCGGCGGCGATCAGCAGCTGCCGTTTGTCCCGGCGCGTGTCGACCCACGTCCCGACCAGCGGTGAGAGCACGTTGGGCAGCCAGATCAGCGCCACCAGCGTCGCGGACTCGGCGGGATCGGTGTGCAGCAGCACCACCGCGATGAGCGGGATCGCCAGCTCACTGATCCGGTCGCCGAACTGGGAGACGCTGTTGCCCAGCCAGAACCGGTCGAACTGCCGGTTCCGCTGTCCTGATTGCGCTCTCATCCCACCGCCTCTGGTTCGTCCGATCACCTTCGTGGCACTCACCAAAGCAAGCCCGGTCTCCTGTCGTCTACCGAGCTGTTCCCAGGTGGACCGGGCACTTTTCCCGGGCGAGCGGGATTGCTGCTCACTTCGCGGCAGGACAATACTTCTTGCATGGACACCCCGGTGCACCGTCTCTGCGATTCCTATGTGGACGATTACGCGCGGCTCCAGCCGGCGCTGGCCACCGCGATCGGCATTCCGGACCACGACCACCTGCTGCCCGATCTCTCCCCGGACGGCCATGCCGAACGGGCCCGGCTGATCGCCAGGACACTGCGCGCGGCCGACCGGCTGGAACCGGCCGACGACGGCGAGCGGGACGCGAAGGCCGTGCTCGTCGAGCGGCTCGGCGTTGACCGTGAGGCCTACGACCTGGGCCTGATGGAAGCCGAACTGAGCGTGCAGACGAGCCCGGCGAGGCAGGTCCGGCAGGCGTTCACCCTGATGCCGACCGGCTCACCGGAGGACTGGCGCAGGATCACGGCACGGATGTCCGAGGTGTCCGGCGCGCTCGCCGGCTACCGGGAAAGCCTGCGCGCCGCGGCCGCCCGAGGTCAGGTCGCGCCGGCTCGGCAGGTGCGCAAGGTGGCCGAGCAGTACGCGGCTTGGGCCGGGACCGGCGACGAGCCGGGCTTCTTCCTTTCCCTGGCCGGTTCCGCGGTGCCGGACGCACCCCGTGCCGAGCTCGCGGCCGCCGCGGCCGGCGCCGGGCAGGCGTACACCGAACTGGCCGCGTTCCTCCGGGAAGAGTTGCTGCCGAAGGCGCCCGAGACGGACTCCGTCGGCGCGGACGCCTACCGGCTCAGCGCACGCAAGTACCTGGGCGCCGACGTGGATCTGCGGGAGGCCTACGAGTGGGCCTGGACGGAGTTCGTCCGGCTCGAATCGGAAATGGCCGAGGTGGCGAACCGGATCCAGGCCGGTGCGAGCGTTCGCGAGGTCGGCGAAGCACTCGACGCCGACCCGCGGTACCGGATCACCGGAGCGGCAGCGTTCCGTGACTGGGCGCAGGACTTGTCCGACCGCGCGCTGGCCGAGCTGAGCGACACCCATTTCGAGATCCCGGCCGAGCTCATGCGCCTGGAATGCCGGCTCGCGCCACCCGGAAGCGGCTCCGGGGCGTACTACACCGGACCGTCGGACGACTTCACCCGGGCCGGCGCGATGTGGTGGGCGCTGCCGCAGGACAGGTCCGGGTTCACCACCTGGCGGGACACCAGCACCGTGTACCACGAGGGTGTACCCGGCCATCACCTGCAGATCGCGACCGCGGCGCACGAGTCGAAGCGGCTCAACAAGTACCAGCGGCTGCTCGCCTCCGTCGACGCCCATTGCGAGGGCTGGGCGCGGTACGGCGAGCTGCTCATGCGAGATCTCGGTCACCTGTCCGACGACGGCGACCTGATGGGCATGCTGAACGAAAGCCTGTTCCGCACCGCACGGATGATCACCGACCTCGGTGCACATCTCGAATTGCCGATCCCTGCCGGCACGGGTTTTCACCCGGGCGAGCGCTGGCGTCCGGACCTGGGCCTCGAGTTCATGCTGACGCGAACGATCACTGATCCGGTCCTGGTCCGGGACGGGCTCGACCGCTCGCTCGGCTGGCCGGCCCACGACCTGGCCTACCGGCTGGGCGAGCGGCTGTGGCTGTCCACGCGCGACGACGCCCGTGCGCGGGCCGGATCGTCCTTCGACCTCAAGGAGTTCCACATGCGGGCGCTGCGCATGGGCCCGATGGGCCTGGACACGCTGCGCGAACGCATGGTCGCCGGGTGACACGACAGTGCTCCGGCATCGGTGATGCCGGAGCACTGGTGAACCGGGCGCGGTCAGACCGGCAGTTCGGCGGCCTCGACCCCGGCGTGCAGGTGCTCGAGAACTTCGTCGACGGTCTCGGCACTCCGCACCAGGCCGCGTTCGTCGGCGCCGACGAAGCCGTCGGTGACCGCACGGTCGAACCAGGTCAGTACGGAATCGAAGTAGCCGTCCACATTGGCGACCGTGATCGGCTTGGTGTGCAGGCTCAGCTTGGCCCAGGTGGCGATCTCCAGCAGCTCGTCCATCGTGCCGAAGCCGCCGGGAAGCGCGACGAAGCCATCGCTGAGCCGGTACATCAGGTTCTTGCGCTCGTGCATGGACTTCACCACGAACAACTGGGTGTTCCCGCCGGCCGCCTTCTCCTTCTCGATGAGGTGGGCCGGGATGATGCCGGTGACCGCACCGCCCTCGGCCAGCACCGCCTGCGCGATCGACCCCATCAGCCCGAGGCGGCTGCCGCCGTACACCAGACCGATGTCCTGGCGGGCCAACTCGGTGCCGAGCCGCTCGGCGAACTCGGTGTAACCGTCGAACGTCCCGCTCTTTGCGCCGCAGAAGACGCAGATCTGCGCGGGCTTGCGATTCCGCGAGTGCATAGCACCTCTTTCATCGTGGCCGGATCCGTTGACAGAAAACAAGTCTGCCTCCGCCGATCCTCGGGGCGACAGAGATCGTGCCCAGGACTGGGCCGGGAATTGTTCCTGGCCGGACGGGAACGCTGCTCATTGCCGCCGGAGCGGCGGGCAAGCGATGCTCGACATGTCGAAAGCGATCCGTGATCGACGTTCCGGCATCCGGCCGACCCGGCAGAACCCAGAAACAGTGGTGGTGAAATGGAACTGGCACTCGCCCGTGAAGCAGCCGACGAAATATCCCTGCTCGCCTCCGAGATCGCCGCGGCGCCCCCGGGCCTCGTGGACGACCGGGAATGGGTGGCGGCGGCACGCCGGGCCTCGTGCCGGCTGCCGATCGAACTGCGGGAGACGCTGCGACACTTCCGGCACGATTCCGGTCCGGACGCGACCTTGCTGATCCACGGATTCCCGGTGCGGGAGGCGGAGCTGCCGGCCACGCCGATGGTGGCCGGCTCGGCCGAGACCGCGGCGTCGCCGACGGCGGCCATGCTGGCGCTGACCATGCTGCATCTCGGCGAGCTGGTGGCCTTCCGGCCCGAGAAGGGCGGCGCCCTGGTGCAGAACGTGGTGCCGGTGCCCGATCGGGAGCAGGACCAGAGCAACGCCGGCTCGACCCTGTTGCAGATGCACGTGGAGAACGCTTTCCACCCGCATCGGCCCGACCTGGTCGCTCTGTTCTGCCTACGCGGCGACCGGGACCGCCGGGCCGCGCTCACCGTGGCGTCGGTGCGCGACGCGCTCCCCTTGTTGTCCGACCGGACCCGCAAGGTGCTCGGCACCCGCGCGTTCGTCACCGAGGCGCCGCCCTCGTTCGGCTCCGGCGCCTCGCTCGGGGCGGAACACGCCGTGCTCGACGGTGATCCCGACGACCCCGATCTGCAGGTGGACTTCTTCAGCACCAAGCCCGCGGACGACCTGGCCGCCTCGGCCATGGCCGAGCTGGCCGACGCACTGCGGTCGGTCACCCGGCGGCTCGACCTCGAGCCCGGTGACCTGGCGATCGTCGACAACCGCCTCATCGTGCACGGCCGCACCGCGTTCAGCCCGTACTACGACGGCCGGGACCGCTGGCTGCAGCGTTCCTTCGTGCACCTGGACCACCGGCGTTCCCGGGTGATGCGCCGCGGCGGCGGCAGCGTCCTCGACTGATTCCGGCCGATCGGAGATGACCATGAGTGCCGAGCCCGAGCTCGTCCACCAGGCGATCGCGGATCAAGCGCGCGCCGATCCCACGGCCACCGCCGTCGTCCACGGTCGCGCGCGGCTGACCTTCGCCGAACTGGACGCCGGCGCGAACCGGCTGGCGCATCTGCTCCGCCGCCGTGGCGTGCGGCCGGAAAGCCGCGTGGGCGTCTGCCTCCCCGCGGGGCCCGACCTGATCGTCGCCCTCCTCGCGGTGCTCAAGGCGGGCGGCGCCTACGTGCCGGTCGACCCGGCCACGCCGCCTGAGCGGCTCAGGTGGATGCTGGACGATTCCGGAGCGGCACTGGTGCTGACCCGGCAGTCGTCGGCCGCACGCACCGGCCGTGCCGGGCCCGAGGTGATCACCCTCGACACCGCGCGGCACGATCTGGCCGACCTGCCCGCGACCGACCCGTTGTCCGAAGTGGACTCGCAGAACTTGGCCTACGTCATCTACACCTCCGGGTCGACGGGACGGCCGAAGGGTGTGCAGATCACGCACGGCGCCCTGGCTCGCTACCTGGGCACTGCGGTCGCCGACTACTGCGCGTCCGGCAGTGGCGGTGCCCCGCTGCTGTCCACCGTGTCCTGTGACCTGATGGTGCCGGTGCTGTACGCGACCCTGCTGTCGGGCCAGCCCGTGCATGTGCTGGACGAGGACACCGATCCGGGCCGGCTGGGCGCGGCCCTGGTGGCGGCCGGGCCGTTCGACTTCATCAAGCTCACGCCGAGCCAGCTGGTGCTGCTGACCCGGCAGCTGACCACCGGGCAGATCAGCGGCCTGGCGGCCACCGTGGTCGTCGGCGGCGAGGCGCTGCCGGGAGCAACCGCCCGGCACTGGGCCGAGCACCTCGGCGGCCGGCTGATCAACTCGTACGGTCCGACCGAGGCGACCGTCGGGACCACCGCCCACTCCGTCACCGGCACGGTCCGGCGGGAGACCGTCCCGATCGGCTTGCCGGTCGGGGGCGCGACCGTGCACGTGCTCGACGACCGGGGCCGGCCGGTACCGGCCGGTGTCGCGGGCGAGCTGCACATCGGCGGTGACCGGCTGGCCCGCGGTTATGGCGGCCGCCCGGACCTCACCGCCGAGCGGTTCGTCCCCGACCCGTTCGGCCCGCCGGGAGCCCGGCTCTACCGCACCGGCGATCTGGCCGTGGTGCTGCCGGACGGGACGATCGACTTCCTCGGCCGGATCGACGGGCAGGTCAAGATCCGCGGTTACCGGGTGGAGACGGGAGAGGTCGAGCACGCGCTCATCCGCCTGCCACAGGTGGCGGCGGCGGTCGTCACGCCGTACGAGCCGGAGCCGGGTGACCGCAGGCTGGTCGCCTACGTCGTGCCGGAGAAACCCGGACTCGACGTGTCCACCCTGCGCGCGGAACTCGGCCGCACCCTGCCTGGGCACATGGTTCCCGGCATCGTCATCACACTCGACGCCCTGCCGCTGGCAGCGACCGGCAAGGTCGACCGGACCGCGCTGCCGGATCCCGCCGGCTTCCGCCCGGCCGAAGGCACCGTCGTCACCGGTGAGGCCACCGACCTCCAACGGGCCATCTGCGAGATCTGGGCCAGGGCGCTGTTCGTCGAGCGCATCGACGTCCACGACGACTTCTTCCGGCTCGGCGGCGATTCGCTCACCGCGGTGCGGGTGATGTTCGAGCTGCAGCAGGAACGCGGACTCGACGTCGCGGTCCACACGCTCTACGCGGCGCCGACGGCTGCGGAGCTGGCTGCGACGATCGACTCGATGGCGGCCCGCGCGCCTGCCGTCGCGCCGATCGTGCGCCGACGGCAGGACGTGGGCAGCGAGGCCGGGCGATGACCGGCCACCCGGTGCTGCTGGTGGTGTACGACTTCGGCAGTCTCGCGCCGACTCGGATCGCCGAAGCGGCCGCGGCCAACGGGTGCGACGTGGTGTTCGTCGTCGCCGACTCCGAGCACACCCGGCAGATCCGGCCGATCCTGACCATGGTCGGCTCGGTCGTCGAGCTGACCGATCCCGGGGACGGCGCGCTCGTCGACCGGCTGCGAGGCCTGCAACCGGCCGGCATCGTGACCTTCAGCGAGCTCTGCATCGGGCACACCGCCCGGCTGGCGGACGCGCTCGGCCTGCCGAACCATGCGGTGGCCGACATCGACGTCATCACCACGAAGAGCGCCCAGCGCGCACGACTGGCCGAGACCGGGGTCGAGACGGTGGCCCACCACGTGGTGACCGACCGCGCCGGAATCGAAGCGGCAACCTCGGCGGTCCCCTTCCCCGCCATCGTCAAGCCGGTGGTCGGCGCGTCCAGCCGGAATACCGAACTGGTCTCCTCGCCGCAGGAGTGCCGCGCCGTGCTGGACCGCACGCTGGGTGGCGCCACGCCGGGACCGGCGGACCTGCGGGAGAAGGCCGTCATCGTCGAGGAGTTCCTCGCCGGGCGGCCGACCGGCTGGCCGTGGGCCGACTACATCGCGGTCGACTGCGTCGCGACCGGCGACATCGTGCGGCCGCTGTTCGTCAGCAGCCGGTTCCAGCTCGCCCAGCCCTTCCGGGAACGCGGCGGCTATGGCGGGCAGTCCGTTGTGGACGATTCCGAGCTGGCCGTGATCACCAAGCTGGCGTGCGAGGCGATTCACGCGGTGAACATCCGGCACGGCGTCGCCCAGGCCGAGCTCAAGCTCACCGTGGACGGCCCGCGCGTCATCGAGGTGAACGGCCGGCTCGGCGGCTGGGTCGACGACCTCGCGGTGCGCTCCGGCGGCGCCGATCCCGCGGACGTGGCCGTCAAATGCGCACTGGGCCTGGACTTCGACCTCCACCCACCGCCGGCGGACGGGCCGATCCCGTTCCAGTACATCGTGATTCCCCCGGCCGGCGCCGACCGGGTCACCGCGATCAAGGACGCGGGTGTGCTGCGCCGGATCGACCACGTCGAACGGGTGTCCGTGCTGACCTCGCCCGGGGCGTCGGCCGACTGGCGGCTCGGCACCCGCAGCAAGGTGGCCGCCGTCTTCGGCACGACCCGGACGCTGGCGGACCTGGCGGACACGATCACCGAGATCGAGCAAGCCGACTGGATCGACTACGCCTGATCGCCGACCGACAACGTACTGACAGGGATGTTCTTGTGGCTGCGACTGGTTTTCCGCTGTCGTTCGGACAGCAGCGCCTCTGGCTCGTCGAGCAGGTGCGCGCGGACAGCGCCGAATACACCGTGCCGTTCGGCTGGCGGCTGTCCGGCTCGCTGGACCCGGCGGCGCTGCAGCGGGCCCTGACCGCCCTGGTGTCCCGGCACGAGGTGCTGCGCACCCGCTACGTGTCCACCGACGGCGTGCCGGAGCAGGTCGTCGACCCGCCAGGCGCACCGGAGTGGGCGGTGGTGAACCTGCTGGAACTGTCGTCTGCCCGGCGTGAGTCACGGCTGCGCGAACTGATCGACCAGGCCGCCGACCGGCCGTTCCGGCTCGAGGCGGAATGGCCGGTGCGAGCCACGCTGTTCCGGCTCGCACCGGAGGAGCACGTCCTGCTGCTGGTGCAGCACCACATAGCCAACGACGGCCGGTCCCGCGACGTGCTGACCCGGGATCTCGGCGAGCTGTACCGGGCCGAATCGGCCGGTGGGCCCGCGCAGCTGCCGGAGCTGCCCGTGCAGTACGCCGACTTCGCCGGCTGGCAACGCGAGACGACGACCGACGCGGTGCTGCAGCGTCAGCTCGGCTACTGGCGCGACCGGCTCGCGGGCATGGAGCCGCTGGAGCTCCTGCCCGACCGGCCGAGGCCCTCGGTGTGGCGGGCCGACGGCGGCGAGGCCCGGTTCACCGTCCCTTCCTCGGTGAGCCGTGCCCTCGCGGAACTGGCCCGCTCGGAGCGGGCAACGCCGTACATGACATTGCTGACCGCAGTCTTGGTGCTGTTCTCGCGCTACACGGGCCGGGCGGACGTCTCGGTCGGCACTCCGCTGAGCGGACGCGGCCGCCCGGAGCTCCAGGATCTGATCGGGTTGTTCGTCAGCACCTTGGTCATTCGCGCCGACCTGGCCGGGCAGCCGACCTTCCGGGAGGCGGTCGGCCGGGTGCGGCGGGCGTGCCTGGACGCCTACCAGCATCAGGACCTGCCGTTCGAACGCCTCGTCGAGGAGCTGGCACCGGAGCGAGACCTGTCCCGGAACCCGTTGTTCCAGATCATGGTCAGCTACGTCGCCGGCGACCGGCCGTGCCTCGACCTGCGCGGCGTGCGGGCCGAGCGGGAGCCGATGCCGGCCGACAGCCCGGCGTTCGATCTGTCCATCGAGCTGACCGAAGCGATCGGCGGTGGCCTGACCGGGCTGATCACCTACGCGGCCGGCCTGTTCGAGGCCGCCACGATCGCGCGGTTCGCCGCGGATCTGACGCAGCTGCTCGCCGCGGCGGCCGCGGAGCCCGACCGCGCGATCGGCGATCTCCCGCTGCTCACCGGCGACACTCGCAACCAGGTTCTGGTGGAGTGGAACCGGACCGCGGTGCCCCGGCCCGAGGCCTGTGTCCACGAGCTGATCGCGCAGCACGCGGCACGGACGCCGGACGCGCTCGCGGTCGCGGGTCCGTCCGGCGAGCTGAGCTACCGGCAGCTCGACCAGCGGGCCAACGCGCTGGCCCAGCAGCTGCGCGTGCTCGGCGCCGGCCTGGAAACGCCGGTCGGTGTGTGCCTGCCGCGGGACACCGGCCTCGTGGTCGGTCTGCTGGCCGTGCTCAAGGCCGGCGCCGCCTACCTGCCGGTCGACCTCGATCAGCCGGAGGAGCGGACGGCACGCGCGCTCGGAGAGGCCGGGGTGTCCGTGGTGCTCGGCCACCCGGCGTCGGCCGGCCGGCTGCCCGGCGGTATCCGGCTGGTGAGGCCGGACGAGACGCAGTTCGCCGCCGAGCCGCCCAGCACCGGCGCCGGTCCGGACAGCCTGTTGTACGTCCTGTACACCTCGGGCTCCACCGGCGAACCCAAGGGAACCCTGATCACCCACCAGGGCATGGTCAACCGCGCGCTGTGGGGCGCACGGCACCTGCGGCCGTCCGACCGGGTGCTGCACAAAACCGCCCTGACCTTCGACGCCGCCGGCTGGGAACTGTGGGCGCCGCTCATCACGGGCGCGACGTTGGTCACCGCGGCACCGGACGTGGAGCGTGATCCGGCGGCGCTCGTGCGGGCCGTGGCCGACCACCGGGCGACCGTCCTGCAGGTGGTGCCCTCGATGCTCCGGCTGCTCGTCGAAGAACCGGGCCTGCCCGGTTGCACGTCGCTGCGGCTGGTCTTCGCGGGCGGCGAGCGACTGACCGCCGAGCTGGGCGACCGCGTGACCGAGCTGCTCGATGCCGAGCTGCACAACCTGTACGGGCCGACCGAGTGCACGATCGACGTCACGTCCTGGCCGTACACCAAGGGTGACCGGGTGGCCATCGGAGCCCCGATCGACAACGTCCGGGTCTACGTGCTCGACGCTCGCGGCAACCCGGTCCCGGTCGGCGTTCCCGGCGAGCTGTACGTGGGCGGCCCGGGGCTGGCCCGCGGTTACCTCGGCCGTGCGGCGCTCACCGCCGAGCGGTTCGTGCCCGACCGGTTCGGCGACGGTGACCGGCTGTATCGCACCGGCGACCAGGTTCGCTGGCTGCCCGACGGTCACCTCGAGTTCCTCGGCCGGCTGGACGACCAGGTGAAGGTCGGCGGCGTGCGGATCGAGCTCGGTGAGGTCGAGTCGGCGCTGAGCCGGCATCCCGGTGTGACCGGCGTGGCGGTCGCCGCCCGCACGGACCGGCTGGGCGACACGTTCCTGGTCGCCTACTACGAGCCGGCGGGCATCGCGCCGGCGGCCATGCGTGACTTCGCTGCTTCGCTGCTGCCAAGCACGGCGGTGCCCGCGCGGTTCGTTCCGCTGGCCGAGCTCCCGCGGACGACCGGCGGCAAGGTCGACCGCCCGGCACTGCCCACCGCGGAACCGGAGGCGGAGGGCGCCTACGTCGAGCCACGGAGCACGACCGAACGCCGGGTGGCGGAGATCGTCGCCGCGGTCCTCGGGCTGGACCGGATCGGCCTGCATGACGATTTCTTCCGGCTGGGCGGCCATTCCCTGCTCGCCGTCCGCGCCGCCGCCCGGCTGCGGGCCGAGCTGTCCACCGAGCTGCCGGTCCGGCTGCTGTTCGAGGCGTCCACCGTCGAGCGGATCGCCCGGGCGGTGGAGACGGCGACGACCACCCGGCGGGTGGTCATCCCGGCCGCGCCGCGGGACGTGCCGCCGCCCGCCTCCTCGGGTCAGCAGCGCCTGGCTTTCCTGAACCGGCTGCGACCGGACCAGCCCGAGTACCTGGTCACCGTCGCCGCCCGGTTGCGGGGGCCACTCGATGTCGAGTCGCTCGCGGACGCCGTCCACGAGCTGGTGACCCGGCACGAGGCGCTGCGCACCCGGTACGCCGTCCGCGACGGCCGGATCGTGCAGGTGATCGACCCGCCGGAGGTCATCGAACTGTCCAGAGTGGACGCCGAGCACGTGCGCCACGACATCGCCGAGTTCGTCACGCAGGTCTCCAGCCGAGGCTTCTCCCTGGACGAAGAGCCGCCGCTGCGCGCCACGCTGGCCCGGATCGGCGAGGCCGACCACGTGCTGGTGCTGGCCATGCACCACATGGCCTGCGACGCGCGGTCGATCGAGGTGATCGTGCACGAACTCGGCGAACTCTATGCGCATCGGCCGCTTCCCCCGCTGCCGGTGCGGTTCGCCGACTTCGCCGTATGGGAACAGCAATGGTTGCGCTCCGAAGAGGCAGCGGCCCAGCTCGAGTTCTGGCGTGAACGACTCCGGGGTGCGGTTCCGCTCGAACTACCGACCGACCGGCCTCGCTCGCCGGAAGCCGGGAACACCGGGGCGGCCGTCGAGTTCCGGGTGCCGGCCCCGCTCGCCCGGGCGCTGTCGGAGATCGGCCGGGCCGAGGCGGCGACGCCGTTCATGACCATGCTGGCCGCCTTCACCGTGCTGCTGGCCGAACGCACCGGGCAGCGCGACATCGTGCTCGGCACCACCGTCGCCGGCCGGCCGCTCCCCGCCCTGGAGAACCTGGTCGGCCCGTTCTTGAACAGCGTCGTGCTGCGCGCTGATCTGACCACGAGCCGGACCTTCGGCAGCGTGATCCGCCACGTCCGCGACAGCGCGCTCGCGGCGTTCGCCAACCAGGACCTGCCGTTCCAATCGGTCGTCGAGGCACTGCGGCCGGACCGCGACCCGGCCCGCAACCCGCTGTTCCAGGTGCAGTTCGAACTGGAGCCGTACGGCGGTGGCGAGCTCCGCTTCGGCGACGTCCTCGCCGAGCCGGTCCGGGCCGATCGACAGGTGGCCAAGGTCGACCTCGCGCTGCACCTCGGCGAACAGCGGGACGGGTCCTACTGCGGCAGCCTGCTGTATCCCGTGGCGCTGTTCACCGACGACACCGCCCAGCGCATCGTGGCCGGATTCCTGGACGTCGTCGAACGCGCCGCCGCCGGGAGGCTCGATCTGAGCGCCGGCGGCGGGCCGGCCGCGCTCCCGGCCGAGACCGAGCGTCCACTTGCGACGGACGAACCCGGCGTCGTCCTGACGCCGGCCGAGGAAATCCTGGCCGGCATCTGGGAAGACGTCCTCGACCTCGACCGCATCGGCCGTCAGGACAACTTCTTCCACCTCGGCGGCCATTCGCTCTACGCCATCGAGGTGCACATGCGGCTCCAAGAGGAATTCGACATCGATCTGCCACTGCGCGCCCTGTTCGACGCACCGACGTTGCGCGAGCTGGCCGTGGTGATCGACCAGGCGGTACCCGACAAGAACAAGCCGGTCTCCGGCACCGAAGGCGGCAGCAATGAGTAATCAGGTTCGCACCACGACACGTCCGGCCGGTGACACGGTCCACGCCGAGCGCCTGCTCGGCGATCTGGACACGCTGGCGTCGTTCGGCGGCCGCCCGGACGGCGGGGTCGACCGGGTCGCGGGCTCCGCGGCCGACCGCGAGGCCAGGGCCTGGCTCGCCCGGCGCATCGAACATGCCGGCCTGCACGCGTACACCGACAAGATCGGCAACGTGTTCGGCCGGACCCACGCCGGACCGGGACCGTGGCTGCTGGTCGGTTCGCACACCGACACGGTGCCCGCGGGTGGCCGGCTGGACGGCGCCCTCGGTGTGCTGGCGGCCTTGGAAGCGCTGCGCACGCTGCACGAAAGCGGCCACCCTGCGGCCGACCTGATCGAGATCGTGAGCTTCTGGGACGAGGAGGGCGCCTCTCCCGACTCGCCGGGTGGGCTGATCGGATCAACGGCGCTGTGCGCGAGCGAGCACATCCGGCAGATCAGCGGCTACCTCGAACTCCACATCGAGCAGGGGCCGCGGTTGGAGAACTCCGGACTCGAACTCGCTGCGGTCGACGGGATCGTCGGGATCGACCGGTACCGGATCGAGGTGTGCGGCGCCGCGAACCACGCGGGCACCACGCCCATGGACGCCCGGTCGGACGCGGCCCGGGGCGCCGCCCGCGTGCTGGCCGGAGTGCGTGCTGTGGCGCTCGGCCTCGACCCCGGCATGGTCGCCAACGTCGGCTGCCTCGAACTGCGCCCGGGCTCCCCCAACGTGATCCCCGGCGCGGCCACCATGGTCGTCGAATTCCGGGCGGGCGGTGAGGAGTCGCTGGCCGGGGCCGGGGCCGAACTGGGCGCGCTGGTGACGCGGATCGTCGGTGAGGAGCGGTGCACCGCGACGATCGAGCGGATCTCCCACAAGCCGGTGACCCGGTTCGACCCGCACCTGTGCGACCTGGTGGAAGCGGCGTGCTCGCGCACCAGCCCGCTGACCGTACGGCTGATGAGCTATGCCGGCCACGACGCCAGTGTGCTCAGCGGTCACGTGCCCACCGGCATGCTGTTCGTCCCGAGCACCGGGGGGATCAGCCACGCGCCGCAGGAGTCGACACCGGACCGGCTGCTGGTCCAGGGGTGCCAGGCGCTGTACAACACGATCGCCGATCACTACCACGCACTGTCATGACCGGGTCCGCAACCGGGTGGCTACCCGGTCGGTACCGCCGATCCGCTGCTGCCCAGCCACAGTCCGATCGCCTCGGCCCGATCCGCGACCTGGAGCTTGCCGAAGATCCGGGACACGTGGTTGGCCACCGTCTTGGGGGACAGCCGGAGGTTGGCCGCGATGGTGCCGTTGCGCATGCCCAGCACCATGAGCTCGAGCACCTCACGCTCACGCGTGGTCAGGTCGGGGAACAGCACTCCGTGCCGCTCCTGGCAGTTGTCGATCCGGTTGACGATCCGGTCCGCGACGCTCGGCCCCAGCACCGCCTCACCCATGGCCAGTCCCCGCACGGCAAGCAGAACACCGTCGTCGGAACTGTGCTTGAGCAGGTAGCCCCGAGCGCCGGCACGCATCGCCGACACCATGGTTTCTTCGTCGTCGACGGCAGTGAACACGAGAACCGCCGTCGACGGTGTCCCGCGCAGGACCTCCCGGATCCGGGCGCCGACCCCCAGGCCGAGCAGTTCGATGTCCACGACGAGCACGTCGGGCCGGTGCAGCACCGCCAGTCTCAGTGCATCGTGTGCCGTCGCCGCCTCGGCGGCGACGGTGACGTTCCGCGATCTCGACAGCATCGCCCGCAGCCCGTTTCGAACGACCGGCTGCTCATCGGCGAGCACCACGGTCACCATCTCCGGCTCGAATGTTTTGTCGGCGTCTTCCCGTTCCGCGTCAACCCCAGCGCCGCTCACCAGCAACCCACCCCCATTGTCCCGTTGTGACAAGAATGCCGACCGGCGCACTGACATTCACGCCCCCCTTGGCCACATCAGCATCGCGGCGGCACCAGTGGGGGGTCAAGATCCCGGGATCGTCCTGCCCGAAAGTGTGCACAGACTTACGTCGTCGACGATTGATTTCACTGGCTGATCATTCGATCCTGTCCTTTGCTTTTCGTGTTGCACGCTGCTACGGCGACCCTTCCAGCGGGCTGCATCGGAACGACATCCGTCCGATATCCGAAGGCGGATCGCGGTCAGTGCTGCTCGGCCGGAGGACGGACCTCGGCCGGCCGCGCCTGGCAGCGGGTACACCGCGCGTCCGGGTCGCCCGGCGCCGCGAGGTGCGCCCGCGGCTGGTCCGCGTCCGGAGTGGTCCGCGGATAGACGTTCAACGCACGTTCCCAGAGGCGGGCGGCCTGTTCGTGGTCACCCTGACCTGCCGCAACGTGAGCGAGCCCCTCCCACGCCCGCGCCAGTGCCATCGGCAGGTCACCGGTCGAAGCGATCCGCTCCGCACGCTCGAAGACAGGTACCGCGTCCACGGACCTGCCCGCGGCAACGTAAGCCTCCCCGAGGCCGTTGAGGGCCTCGCACTCGGATTCCTGCATCTCCGACTTCCCGGCGGCCTCGCACGCCTGCAACCCGGCGGCGATCGCTTCGCCGAGATTGCCCAGCCGGCGGTGGGTGACCGCCAGCCAGGCCAACGCGGTGACCTCGGCCCGGATGTACCCGGCGGCCCGGCTCAGCGGCAACGCTCGCTGCAACGCGGCCAGCCCCGAAGTGTCGTCACCGTCCAGATGATGCAGCCAGCCCAAGTTGATCAGTGTGACGGCTTCCCTTCCCACCGCCTTCTCGCTTCGGTGGTGCCGCAGGGCCGCCTCGAACAGAAGCCGGGCTTCGCCGTGGCGGCCGGCCTGGGCCAGCGTGAGCGCAAGATCTCCGGTCGCGCCGACTGCGCAGTCCTTGTCGCCCGCGGCATCAGCCAGTTGTCGGGCCTCGAGAAACTGTTGCTCGGCCTCGTCGAGCCTGCCCGCCTCCAGTGCGGACCCGCCCAGGTCCCGGCGCGCCACCGCGGCGGTCGCGAGGTCGCCGCCCGCTTCGCTGAGCCGGACTGCCGACTCGATCAGCTCGCGCACCTGTTCGTGCCGCCCCTGCTCGCCCAAGGCGAAGGCGCTGGTGAGCAGGGCGTACGCTTCGGCGCGCGGATTCCGCAGGTGACGCGCGGCGGAGACCGCCCGTTCCGCCAGCGCGCCGACACCGGTCCGCTGGCCGATCGAAATGAAGTACGGCAACAGCAGGCAGGGCAGCTGCCAGGTGTGCTCCCACCAGCCCCGCTCACTCGCGTGTTCGGTCGCGGCAACCAGGTTGGCGTAGTCGGTGCGCAGACGGGCGATCGCCTCGGCGGGGTTCACCGGCTCCGTTACCGGGCCCACCGTCTCGTCGAGGTCGATGCGAGGCATCGGCCTGCCCGCGGCCAGCGCGGCACACTGCGTCTTGGCGAACCACGCGTAGTAGCCGGCCAAACGTCCGAAGGCCGCTCGAAGGCCGGCCTCGGTGTCCTCGTCGGCCGATCTGGCCCGTACGTAGTCCCGGACCAGGTCGTGGAGGGCATAGCGATCCGGTCCACGTTCGAGGACGAGGCTGCGCTCGAACAGCGACTCGAGAGCGTCACGTGCCTCGGCCGGCGGCACGGCCGCCATCGCCGCCACGGCGCGGGTGTCGAAGTCAGGTCCCGGCACGACGCCGAGCAGCCGGAATATGCGCTGCCTCCGGGGTGGCAGGTCCCGGTAGGACAGCGTGATCGTGGCGGACACACCATCGTCGTCGCCGGTGAAGGTGCGGTCGCGGCCCCGACGATCGCTCAGCTGTTCGGCCAGGTAGGCCATCGTCCACCCCGGGCGGCGGCGGAAGCGGGCCGCGGCGATCCGGAGGGCGAGTGGCAGGTGACCGCAGAGCCGCACCACGGCTTCGGTCGCTCCCGGTTCTGCTTCCACCCGTCCGTCGGCGGCGATCCGGCGGAAGAGCTCGGCCGCCTCCGGCGGTTCCAGCACATCGACGGGCACCGGGACGGCGTCGTCCATGTCCACGAGATGCCGCCTGCTGGTGACCAGCACGAGCGAGCCGGGAACGCCGGTCAGGAGGGGCCGGGCCTGTGCCGCACTGGCGACGTTGTCCAGCACCAGGAGCAGCCGCTTGCCTTCGGCGGCCTTACGCCACTGCCCGAGCCTGGCCGCGGGCTCCGCGGCAACTCGATTCGCGGGCATGCCGCTTTGCCAGAGCAGGGTCTCGAGCGCGACATGGACCGGCATCGGGGGCTCGCCCTCGGTGAACCCTCGCAGATCCACGAACCGGACTCCGTCCGGGTAACGGTCACGCATGAGATCGGCGACCCGGACCGCCAGGGACGTCTTGCCGACGCCGCCCATGCCTTCCAGCACGATCACCGGCGCATGACTGGACGGAGCCGAAGACACCAGCGACAGCACTCGGCCGATGACCGCGGTGCGGCCGACGAAGTGCACGTTCTCCGGCGGCAGGACCGTGCTCGGCCGCGCCGGACCCGGATCCTGGTCCTGATCCGCCCGCAGGACCTCGTCGTGCGCCGCGCGCAGCACGGGGCCGGGGTCGACGCCCAGCTGCTCGGCGAGCAGCCGATGCCCCTGCTCGAAGACCTCGAGCGCGTCGGCGTGCCTACCGACGCGGCGCAAGGCCCGCATCAACGTCGCTCGCAGCGATTCCCGCAGCGGGTACTCCGCGACCAAGGCGACAAGTTCGCCGATGACCGCCTCGACGTCGGCGACCTCAGCCGCCGCCTCGGCATAACGCTCCACGGCGGTCAGCCGCTGTTCGGCCAGGCCGCTGCGGACGGCGTTGATCATCGGGGAGTCGAGGCCGTCGAGCAGCGGCCCACGCCACAGCTTCAACGCGTCGCCCAGCAGCCTCGCCGCCGCCTCCGGTGGCTGGGACACCGCGTTGCCGACCAGCGCCCGGAAGACCGCCAGGTCCAGCTCGTCGTCGGAGGCGCGGACGAGGTAGCCGTGCGGCGTGGTGACCAGGCAATCGCCGACCACCCGCCGGACGCCGGCGGCCGCGTTGGCGACCTGCCGCCGCGCGGTGGGCGGCGGATCGGGCCACAGCTCGTCGATCAGCCGGCCGTGGGGAACCACCGAGTTCGCGCTGAGCAGCAGCACCGCGAGCAGTTTGCGCTGACGTTCGCCACCGAGGGGCACCACCGTGCCCGCGGCGCGCAGTTCCAGTGATCCGAGCACCGCGTAGCGCACGATCGACCACCCCCAAGCATCTCTACCACGTAAATCTCGTCGTGATGGCGTATTGACACCGTAAAATCCGTAGGCTTGTCTGTTAATCACATGCGTCGCCAGAGAGGAGGGGACTTGAAACTTTACTGCGCGCTAGGCGGGCTTCTCGGACTTCTGGTAGTGCTGGTGCTGTTATTGCCCGGCTCCGGCACCGGCCCCGTAGATCCACATCCCGCATCGACCGAATTCACCCAAGCCGACGATCCGCCTCCCATCAGGTGACACAGTCCGACGCGGACATGGCCAGACGCGGATTCGGCTTCACCGCTGCCGCCTTGCTCGTGTTCGTCTCGGTCCTGTCAGTGACCTACCTGCCGGAAAGCACAGTGGGCAAAGCGATCCGCTCCCGGCAGGATGTCGCGGAGCTCCTGTGGCCGATCCGGTGGCACTTCTACACCGGGGAGAGCGATCGCGAATACGTTGTGGCATACCGATTATCAGGAGAACTGCTCGTACCGCTGCTCTCGCCGGCGGTCGAGCGCCAGTGGGGACTGAACCGTTCGGTCTATGGCGATTACGCGCGATTGCGCTCCACCGTGCAGGGAATTCCGTCCGCCACGTGGCATGACTGCGTCGCCGACAACGTCCGGCCATGCGCACAACTACTCGAATCAACACCCGTCACGACGGTTCCCAGCAAACTGCCGCAGGCTTGCGGACATTTTATCCTGGCACTCGAACACGCTTCGGCCGGTGAAGCGCGGCAGATCCGGCGTGTGGCTTCGGTCGACCTGAAGTGTTGAAAGGTCTGCTCACTTTCGAGCCCAGAACGGTGACTCTCGGAGCAGGCCGGTCACTGCTCGCATTGGGCGAACTGCTCACCCTGGTGTTCACTTCCGACCACGACCTGTTTCCCGGGCTCGACGAACGTTGCGGCGGCTTGCGGATGGTCTCCCTGTGGTGCCTGGGGTCCGGCAGCGGATGGCCGGAAGTGGCGCGGTACCTCGCGATCGTCGTGCTGGCCACGGTGGTCATCGGCTACCGGCCGCGATGGACGTGCGTCCCGCACTGGTACATCGCGTTCAGTCTCGGCGCAGCCTTGGTGACACCCAACGGCGGCGAGCAGATCGTGAAGATAGCCGCCTTGCTGCTGATACCGATCCTGCTCGGCGACGATCGGACGTGGCACTGGGCGAAACCACCGGCACCGATGCCCCCTCGATGGCGCGGTGCGGCCGCGGCGGGCCATCTCATGGTGCGCGCGCTGGTCGCCTCGGTTTACTTGCAAGCACTGGTGACCAAACTCGTCGAGGCGGCGTGGCGTGAGGGTCAGGCGATGCACTACGTCCTGCAAGACCCCTACTTCGGGGCGACGCCTTCGATGGCGGCTTTGCTCGAAGGCGCGGTGCCGGCGATGACTTGGGGTGCAATGGTGGCCGAAGCGCTGTTGGCCGTGTCCGCCTTCGCGGGCGACCGGACTCGCGGATGGGCCATCGCCGTCGGCGCAGCACTGCACGTCGCCATCGCAGTAGTGCTCGGGCTGGTCAGCTTCGGATTGACGATGGTAGGCCTGCTGTGCGTGAGCGCGCTGCTGCGGGATCGTCAAGCGACAGCCGGCCCGTAAGCTGTCTTTGGCTTGCCGTACAACGCTGTGCGGTAGACCGCCGCACCACGTCTCGCGGCGGGCGCTCGCGGTCTCGGAGCCAGTCTCGCGAGACCGTTGCTTCAACGCACCGTTCGGCAACTCGACCGCCACCAGCAGCACCAGCGGCGAGCAGGCCGCCACCGCACCGGCCCGACCCACCGCCGCCGCCGCGGCGGGTCTTCCCCAGCTCGACCGTCGCGATCGTCAGCAGACCGTCGGCCAACAGCGGCCAGATCGACGCCGTCACCGTGTCCGCACTGAAACGGAGTGCGAACTCACGTCCGTGGCGACACGAGGCGTACGCCGCGCCGTCGTGCGGCAGCCCGCGCTGAGCGCCGCGCCCAGGATGAGGTCCGGCCGAGCTGATCACCGCCTTGCGGGTTCCCTTTTGAGCGATCCTGAGCGATAGTGGTGGAGTCTGTGTTTTACAACGTTGTAAACCCTCGCGGGAGGCTCGATGCACGGGCGGCTGTCCTGGAGACGTACCCGACGCGGCGTGATCGCGTGGCTGGCCGTGGTCGGCCTCGCCGCGCAGATCGCGCTCACCGGCGTTGCGAACGCGGGTGAGCACACCACGGCGGCTGGGACGCACTTCCTCGACCACGGCTCCTACCTCGCCGGCTTCGCCGATCCTGCCTGGTACGAAACGAACATCCCCTTCGTGGATCTGCCCGACACCACCATGCAGAGCGTCTACTACTACCGGTGGCGCGTCTTCAAGGAACACCTGCGCTACACCAACCCGACCGACGGCTGGATCTCGACGGAGTTCCTCGACTGCTGCGGGTACGCCGCGCCCTATCAGGCGATCAATGCGGCCACCGGGCACCAGCTGACCGAAGGGCGCTGGCTGCGCGATCCGGGTTACGGCCAGGACTACCTCAAGTTCTGGCTCACCGGCCCCGGCGCCGGGGCCAAGCCCGCCACCGAAGACGTCAACCCCGACACCACCGACTGGGCGCATGAATACAGCGTGTGGCTGGCCACTTCCGCCTACGGCCAAGCCCAGGTGACCGGGGATTTCGCGCCGTTGCGGGAGCTGCTTCCGTCGCTCGTGCGCCAATATCGCGGCTGGGACAAGCAGTTCAACGCGGATCTGGGCCTCTACTGGTCGGTGCCCGTCTGGGACGCCATGGAGTTCTCCGCCTCGTCCTACGAGTCACCCAATCCCTACCACGGCGGCGCCGGGTACCGGCCGACGCTCAACTCCTACCAGTACGGCGACGCCGTCGCGATCAGCCGGATCGCGGACTCGGTCGGTGATCGCCGGCTCGCCGCCGAGTACGCTCAGCGGGCCGCGCAGCTCAAGGCCGCCCTGCAGAAATGGCTGTGGGACCCGGAACGCGGCTTCTACTACGCCATGGCCCGGGACGACAACCCGAGCCACCGGTTGTCCGGCAGCCGGGAGCAGATCGGGTTCGTCCCGTGGATGTTCGGGGCCGCCGGCACCGGGGACACCGCGGCTTGGTCGCAGCTGCTCGACCCCAACGGGTTCGCGAGCGCCTACGGCCCGACCACGGCGGAGCGCCGCAGTCCGTTCTTCATGAAGGATGCCGGCAACTGCTGCCGGTGGGACGGGCCGAGCTGGCCCTTCGCCACTTCCCAGACCCTGACCGGGCTCGCGAACCTGCTGGACGACTACCCGGCGCAGGGCTCGATCTCCCGGGACGACTACGCCGCGGCCCTAGCCACCTACGCCCGGACCCAGACCAAGGACGGCAAGCCCTACGTCGCCGAGGCGCACGACCCGGACCGGGACGCCTGGATCTACGACGGCCGCAACCACAGCGAGGACTACAACCACTCCACCTACACCGATCTGGTCCTGTCCGGACTCCTCGGCCTGCGCCCGCAAACCGGGGACACGCTGCAGGTCCGGCCACTGACACCGTCCACATGGGACCACTTCGCGGCCGAAAACGTGCCGTACCACGGGCACAACGTCACCGTGCTGTGGGACCGCGACGGCAAGCACTACGGACAGGGCGCCGGGATGCGGCTCTACGTCGACGGACGGCTCGTCCAGAGCTCCGCGACTCTGCGCAACACCACCATCAACGTCGGCCGCACCGTGCTCCCGCGGCCCGACAACCTCGTCAACGACGCCGCCAACCCGTTGCGCACCGGCTATCCGCGGCCGATCACCTCCTACACCTTCCCCAACGACAACGCGTGGAACGCCCTCGACGGCAAGGTCTGGTACAACGAAGTTCCCGAGAACACACGGTGGACCAACTACGCTTCGCCGAACCCGAGCGACTTCTACGGCGTCGATTTCGGCGCGCCCACAGCGGTCGGCGACATCCGCTGGCACGGCTACGACGACGGTGGTGGGGTCAAACCCGCGGCGGCCTACCGTCTCCAGTACTGGACCGGCTCGGCCTGGCAAGAGGTTCCCGGTCAGGTCCGTGCGCCGGCGGGCCCGGTCGGCAACGGCGTCAACCGCATCACCTTCCCGAGCCTGACCACCAGCAAGGTCCGGCTCGTGTTCACCAACCCGCCAGGCGCCTTTGTCGGCGTCACCGAGTTCCAGTCCTGGACGCCTTCGAGCCCGGACGCCCGGATCGACGTCGGGCCCGCCAACGCCAACGGTGTTGTCACGGTCAGCCGGAGCACACCGCTCGACGTCACGGTGCGCAACACAACGCAGAGCCCGCTCATCTCCCCGCGATTGAGTCTCGCGGTGCCGGACGGCTGGTCGGTCACCCCGGCCGGCCGGCCCGCCGCGGCGATCCCGCCCGGTCAGGCACGGACCTGGACGTTCACGCTGAACGCGCCGCCGGACGCCGCGCCGGGCAGCGCCGCGGCCCTCACCGCGACCGCGTCCTACCGCGGGCCCGCCGGACGCACGGAGAACACGCACCAGCAGCAGGACCTGCAGGTCGCGCACCCGGCCGGCCAGCATGATCCGGTGGGCGCCTGGGCTCTCGACGAAGGCAGCGGCACCACCGCCCACGACAGCGCGGGAACCCACGACGTCACCACGACCGGCGCCCCCGGGTGGGTCCCGGGCGTGACCGGCACCGCCCTTCAGCTCGACGGTTCAGGTCAGTACGCGCAGACGAGCGCGCCGGTCCTGGACACCACCGGCAACTTCTCGGTCGGCGCCTGGGTCCGGCTGGACCGCACGGGTTCGTGGGCGACGGCGGTCAGCCAGGACGGTGATCCGAGCAGCGCCTTCTACCTCCAGTACTCCGCGGCCGACAACCGCCTGGCGTTCTCGACCAGTGCGGGCCGGGCGCTGTCGGACGTCGCCCCCGAACCCGGGCGCTGGTACCAGCTGGTCGGCGTGCACGACGCCGACGCCGGCAGCTACATCCTCTACGTCGACGGCGTGGCTCAGACCAAGACGTGGAACCAACCTGCCGGCGACGCCGCACCCGGCCCGCTCGCGATCGGCCGCGCTGTTTCCGGCGGTAACCACAGCGACTTCTGGCCCGGCAGCATCGACGACGTCCAGGTGTGGAACCGGGTCCTGACCGCGGCGGAGGTGGCGAGCCGGTACCGGGCACCGGCCTAGGCCGAGCCTGCCACCCCGGTCAGGAAGCCCGGCCGTCGTCGGCCGTCTGGAGGCGTTTGATGAGACCCAGTTCTTCCAGGTGCCGGAGCTGGCGGGAAATGGTCAGCGACCTTGAGATCCGGGTGCACGTCCCGACCGTGGTGGTTGTGTCTTCGACAGTCATGACGGAGGACCCATTCCGGGGAAGGACGCGCGCTGGTGTCCCGGTCGGCCGGGACACCAGCCGGACGGATCAGCGGCCGTAGGCTTCGAGCAGCCGCAGCCACACTTCGCTGACGGTCGGGAATGCCGGGACCGCGTGCCAGAGGCGGTCCAGCGGCACCTCGCCGACCACGGCGATCGTCGCCGCGTGCAGCATTTCCGCGACGTCGGGTCCGACGAGGGTGAATCCGACGATCACCTTCCGGTCCTCGTCGACGACCATCCGCGCGTGTCCCTGGTAGCCCTCGGCGTGCACGGCGGACCCGGCGGTGGCGGCGAGGTCGTAGTCGACCACGCGGATCCGCAGCCCGGCGGCCTCGGCGTTGGCCGCGGTCAGGCCCACCGACGAGATCTCCGGTTCGGTGAAGACCACCTGCGGCACCGCGCGTTCGTCGGCGGTCGCCGCGTGCCGGCCCCATTCGCCGTCCTCGACGGCTTCGCCCTTCGCGCGGGCCACGATGACGTCGCCGGCGGCACGCGCCTGGTACTTGCCCTGGTGCGTGAGCAGCACACGCCGGTTGACGTCGCCGGCGGCGTAGAGCCAACCGTCCGCTCCGGCGACTCGCATCGTGTTGTCGACCGTGAGCCAGGCACCCGGCTCGAGGCCGATGGTCCCCAGGCCGATGTCCTGGGTGTTCGGCGTCCGGCCGATCGCGACGAGCAGTTCGTCGGCGTCGAGCTGCTCGCCGGTGGTCAGCGTGATGGACACTGTGCCGTCTTCGTTGCGCTTCACCGCTCCGGCTTCGGCGCCGACGCGTACCGAAACACCCTTGTCCTGCAACGACTTCGCGACCCGCTCGCCGACGAACGGCTCCGCCAGGTGCAGCACGCCGTCCCGGGCCAGCATCGTCACCGACGACCCGAGTTCGCTGAACGCGGTTGCCATCTCCGAGGCCACGACCCCACCGCCGATGATGGCGAGCCGGCCGGGGATCTCCTTCGCCGCAACGGTTTCCCGGCTGGTCCACGGCGCGGCCTCGCGGAGGCCGTCGATGTCCGGGACCAGGGCGCCGCTGCCGGTGGCGACGACAACCGCGTGCCGTGCGGTCAGCGTCGTGACGGTGCCGTCGGCGCCGGTCACCTCGACGACCCGCGCGGAGCTGATCCGGCCGTGGCCGCGGTACAGCGGAATGCCCGCCGACTCGAGCCAGGACACCTGGCCGTCGTCGTGCCAGTCCGAGGCGAAGGAGTCACGCCGGCGCAGCACCGCCGCCACGTCCAGCTCACCGGTCACGGCTTCCCGGGCGCCGGGCACCTGCCGGGCGGCGCGCAGGGCCGCCCCGCTTCGCAGCAGCGCCTTGGTCGGCATGCACGCCCAGTAGGAGCACTCGCCGCCGACCAGTTCCCGTTCGACGATGGCGGCAGTAAGCCCGCCCTGGACGACCCGGTCGGCGAGGTTCTCCCCCACCGGGCCCGCGCCGATGACCACAACGTCGTACGTGGTCATGTCAGTTCCCCTTGGCGGCGCGGCCGAGGCGGATCGCCGAGACGAGGAAGAAGATGCCACCGAGCACGGCGTAGCCGGCCACGTTGGCGAGCGACGGGTTCGCCGCGGAAGCGCCGATGACGAAGTTCGCGCCGGCCAGCACCGAGATGCCGCCACTGAGGATCATCGGCCACTGGCCGCCCAGCTTGCGCCGGCCGAGGGCCACGATCAGCTGCACGAGACCGGCGACGATGGCCCAGGCACCCCAGACCCGCAGCACCGCCGGCACCCCGGAGGCACTGGCGATCGCGATGCCGATGCCCGCGAGCAGGCTGATCGCGATGTTCACGTACAGCCCGCGAGCCGTCCCCGTGGCGCGGGACGAACGAGCGTCCACCACCGCGGCGGCGACGTCGAACAGCGGGTAGAGCACAACCAGGACGACGCCGATCGGCCCGACCGCCGACTTGGAGGTGACGAACAGCAGCACCGCCCAGACGATGGCGAACGCGAACCGCACGAAGTACAGCCGGCGCAGCGCCGGTGCGATTCCGCCGGCGGTGGGTGTGTCAACGGTGGTCACGATGATCCCTTTCGAAGTCGGGCAGGAGAGTGCGGATGCGCTCAATAAGACCGAACGTTCTATCTCATTTGAGCATGTCCGCCGGTTCCCGACTTGTCAAGACCGAACGTTCTATCTCAATTCTTACGTCTGACTGCCGTCGGCCGGCAACGGACGGCCGACGGGGACGGCCCCACGTCCGGCTCTTTCAGGTGGCCGGGGCGAATACCTGACATATGGAGCGTTCATTACACCGCACACTGCAACGGCCGTCCGCCAAGCGCTACTTTGCCGCGGAGTTGATGCGGAACTGCAGGATCCCGTCGACTCCCTGGAGGAACGTGTCGGAGACCTCGGCCGGGTCCGACAGGCAGCCCGCCGCCATCGCGCCGTCCCGGAGCATCACGAAGTGCCGGCCCGCGAGGCCCGGCGGCGTTTTCCCGACCTGCGCGAGCAGGTCCGTGATGGTGCGCAGGAACCACTCGCGGTGCGCGAGGACGGTTTTGTGCACGGGATGCTCGGGGTCCGGGTACTCCGCCACCGCGTTGAGGAACGCGCAGCCGCGGAAGTGCGCCGACCGGATGCCTTCGGTGATCGACTTGGCGATGGCACGCAGGATGTCGGCCGCCGAAAGGCCGCTGGCGAGCGCCTTGTCGACCCCTTCGCGCTCCATCTCGTGGACACCCTGCAGGTAGGCGACAACAAGGTCGTCCTTGCTGGGAAAGTGCCGGTACAGCGTGGCGCGGGTGACCTTCGCCTCCGCGACCACCCGGTCGATCCCCACGGAGTGCAGACCCTCCGCGTAAAAGATCCGGGTGGCCGTCGCGAGCAACCTCGACCGCGCTTCGGACACCTGGCCTCGAGCGTTGTGCACCATCAGACGAAGAGTAGCAGATAGAACGGTCAGTCTCTACGTCGTCCCGCCACGATGCGCCGTGCCGCCCCGGTGCTCCGCCAGCCCCCGGATCAGGGCGACGAACGGGACGACCTGCGAGCTGTAACTCATGTCGTCGAAGCTGTTGGTCACCGAAAGGCCGTCCGTCAACGCGCACCCCAGGACGGCCAGCTGCCGGACGAGGGCCTCGTTGTTCTTGCCGCCGTTCGGCGCGAAGATCGGGGTGAGCGCGTCCACCCAGGACGCGTGCGCGTAGTCGCGGATGCGGCGCACGGTCACCTGGACGGCCTCGGCGTCCTTCTGCGGGCCCACGCTGATGGCGACCAGGAGCCGGAGGTAGTCCGGCCGGCGGTCGAGCGAACTGCAGGCCGCCGAGAACCACGCTTCGAGCCGCTCCAGCGGCGCCAGGTCGTCGAACGAGGACGGGTTGGGGAACAACGCGTGCAGCTCGTCGAAGGTGCGCTCGAGCAGCGCCGCCAGGACACCGAGCTTGCTGCCGAAGTGGTAGTAGATCGAGCTGGGCGGGAGGCCGGACTGCGTGCACAGCTCCGAGATGGCCATGCCGTCGTAACCCTTTTCGCCGACGAGGGTGCGCGCCGCGTTCAAGATGACTTCGCGACTGGTCAGACCGGCAGCGGTCGGCGCGGAGCCGGCATCCCTCACCATGCGGTCATGGTAGGTCCGCCTCGCCGTCACTCCCCGCCGGGCGCGCGGCCACGTCCTTGGTCAACGTGTCCATCAGCAGGTCGACGAGCCGGCCGGCCTGGGCCGGCGTGCCGTGCCGGACCGAGTAGGCGATACCGCCCATGAGCAGCAGCACGAGGTCCGGCGTGAGGTCGGTGCGCAAGGTGCCGTCCCGGGCGCCGGCGTCGAGCAGGGTGCCGACCGCGCCGGTGAGCAGCGTCAGGCTGTCGGCGAACGGATCGGCTCCGGAGGCGACGACGGCGTCGAGCGCCGCGGACATGCCGCTCTTGGCCGCGGCGTAGTCGAGGAAGTGGGCCACCCACCGGCGGGTGGCCTCGGCGGCCGGGTGCCGGGCGACCAGCTCGGCGACCGTCTCGCACACCCGGGCGAGCTGGTGCTGGTAAGCGGCTTCGACCAGGGCTTCCCGGGTCGGGAAGTGCCGGTAGAGCGTGCCGACGCCGACCCCGGCCCGCTGGGCGATCGCCGCCGGCGCGGTGTCGAGGCCGTCCTCGGCGAACGCCTGCGCGGCGACCTCCAGGAGGCGGGCCCGGTTCCGGAGCGCGTCACTCCTGGTCCGGCGGGGCGCGGTGGCCATACGAGTTCCTCTCTCGCTTGCATACCGGAATGAGTTCCGCTTAGAGTCGTTAGCGGAACTCATTCCGGTTAGCATCCTACGACGGGAGACTCACATGTCCGTTCCGGACAAGCCAGTGCGCCACTGGTTCATCACCGGCGCGTCCGGCGGGCTGGGCCACCACATCGCCGAGCAGGCGCTGCGGCACGGCGACCGCGTCACCGCCACCGCCCGCGACCGGACGGCGCTGGACGACCTGGCCGCGGCCCACGGCGACCGGCTGACCGTGGAAACGCTGGACCTCACCCAGCCGGCCTCGGTGACCGCCGTGGTCGACCGGACACTGCGGTCCGGCCCGGTGGACATCGTGGTCAACAACGCCGGGTACGCGGTGGTGGGCGCCGCCGAGGAGATGACCGTCGAGCAGGTGCGGGACCAGGTCGAGGTGCTGCTGCTCGCCCCGATGCTGATCACGCGGGCGTTCCTGCCGTCGATGCGTGAGCAGGGCGGCGGCCGGATCATCCAGATCTCCAGCATGGGCGGCCAGGTCGCCATCCCCACGCACAGCGCCTACCACGCGGGCAAGTGGGGACTCGAAGGCTTCAGTGAAAGCGTCGGCCGGGAAGTCGCCGATTTCGGCATCCACGTCACCATCGTCGAGCCCGGCGGCACCCGGACCGGCTTTGCGTCAGCCCTGCGGTACACCGAGGAAACGGCCGCCTACCGGGACAACGCCGTCGGCCGGACCCGGCGCAGGCTCGAAGCGATCAGCGACGACGTCCTGACCGGCGATCCGGCGAAGCTGGCCGCCGTCGTCTACCGGACCACCCGCGACCCGAACCCGCCCTTGCGCCTCGCCCTCGGGTCCGACACTTACCACGCCGTCCACACGGCACTGAGCGAACGCCTCACCGCCCTCGAAGCCCAGAAGGACCTCGCGGCGACGGTCGCCTTCACCGTGTGACCCGGCTGCGTCAGGCGACACGCGGCGGAAGCGGAACGCATCGCCGAAGCGTTCGTGGCCCTCTGCGACGGTTACACGCAGCAGCTCGCCGTGCGCACTGTGGCTGACGCTATGTAGCGTTCGCTCCGACGTTCTCAGTGCGGCCGCAGCCCGTCGACGACAACGGTGAGCATCCGGTCGAGCTGGGCGCGCTGCTCGGGGGCGCCGGCCACCGAGAGCACGCCGGCGAGGATGCCGCCGACGTCGACC
This sequence comes from Amycolatopsis sp. NPDC051758, assembly GCF_044453095.1. NCBI lineage: Bacteria > Bacillati > Actinomycetota > Actinomycetes > Pseudonocardiales > Pseudonocardiaceae > Amycolatopsis > Amycolatopsis sp. NPDC051758. The sequence goes on from NZ_JBITCJ010000004.1 coordinate 45,787, forward strand.
GGGTTGATGTCACTGCGCAGTTCTCCCGCTTCGGCGCCGGCCTCGAGCACCATCTCCAGGATCTGCTGGACCTCGTCGCAGACCGGTCCGGTGCCGAAGCGTCCGGAAGCGCTCATCGCGACCAGGGCTTCGCAGATGCCACGCCGTTCACCAGCCCACTCGGCGAAGCGGCGCATCCAGGCATGAAGAGCTTGCGCGGGCCGCTCGGTGGCCAGCAGGACTTGCGCGTCGTCGCGCAGCGGGCGGATCTGGTCGCGGTAGACCTCTTCGACCAGGTCCTCCCGGGTGGGGAAGTGCCGGTAGAGGGTGGCGCTGCCCACTCCCGCGCGTTTGGCGATCGCGTCCAGCGAGATCGGCCGCCCGGAGGCGAACGCTTCGGCGGCCGTGGTGATCAGGTGCTCACGATTGCGCTGGGCGTCGGCGCGCAGGGTGCTCCGTGGCGGTGTCATGACCTTCGCAATCGGGGTGCCGGGTCGAATCGGGGACGTCTCCGTTTAGTGTACCGTGACGAAAGCGGAGACTCCCCCACTTATCCGGAGCGGGCCGCACACTCGAACCGCAACCACAGGAGAACCGATGTCACTCACCCTCGACACCTACCGCCGGCTGGGCCGGTCCGGCCTGCGGGTCTCGCCGCTCGCGCTCGGGGCGGCCACCTTCGGCAACGACTGGGGCTGGGGCGCGGAGCAGGACGAGGCGCGAAAGTTGTTCGACCTCTACGTCGACCGTGGCGGGAACTTCATCGACACGGCGGTCACCTACACCAACGGCACGTCGGAACGGATGCTCGGTGAGTTCGCCCGGGACCGGCGGGACAGCCTGGTCCTGGCCACCAAGTACACCACCCTGCGCCTCCCCGACGACCCCAACTCCGGTGGCGCGAGCCGGAAAAGCCTCTTCGGCGCGGTCGAAACCAGCCTGCGGCAGCTGAACACCGACTACCTCGACCTGCTCTACCTGCATGTGTGGGACCCCACGACCTCCGTGGAAGAGATCCTTCGCGGTCTCGACGACCTGGTCCGGCAGGGCAAAGTCCTCTACGTGGCCATCTCCAACACCCCGGCCTGGCAGATCGCCCGTCTGCAGACGATCGCCGACCTGCGCGGCTGGTCGCCGCTGGTGGCACTGCAGCTGGAGTACAACCTGGTGGAGCGCACCGGGGAACGCGACCTGATCCCGATGGCACAGGAGCTCGGACTGGGCACGGTTCTGTGGTCACCGCTGGCGGGCGGCGTGCTCACCGGCAAGTACAGCCGCCAGGACCTGATCACGCCGCCGTCCGGCCAGGGCGAAAGCGCTCGCAAGAGTTTCAACGTCGCCCTCGGCGGAGTGACCGAGCGCAACCTCGCCATCGTGGACGTGGTCAAGGAGGTGGCCGACGAGCTGGGCCGCACGCCGGCTCAGGTGGGGCTCGCCTGGACGCTGCAGAACCCCGGCGTGACGGCGCCGGTCATCGGGGCTCGGACGGCCGGGCAGCTGGAGGAGAACCTCGGCGCGCTGGAAGTCGAGCTCACCGCCGCTCAGCTGGCGCGCTTGGACGAGGTCAGCGCGATCGACCTCGGCTTCCCGCACGCCATGCTCGCGAGCGACCACATCCGGGTCCAGACCCGCGGTGACCTGAAGATCCAGGCCCGCCGCTGACGACCGGGCCACCGCTCACCGCCAGTCGGCGCAGCGCCTGACCTCGAATCCCCGGCCGGGAAAGACCTTCTCCAGGAAGAACTCGTGGACGGCCGGGTCGCCGTCGGCGCAGGCGTCGGCGAGCACGGTGACCCGGTAACCGCGGTCGGCCGCGTCGTAGGCCGTCGCGGCGACCATCGCGCTCGTGGCCACACCGGCGAGGACCACCGTGTCCACACCGCGTGCCCGGAGCACCAGATCCAGGTCCGTTCCCACGAACGCGCTCGTCCGGCGTTTGCGCACGACAACGTCCTCGCTGTGCACCGGCAGGTCGAGCTTGATGCCGGGCGAGCCCTCGTGGAACGTGTCCCCCGCTTCGTGGAAGGAGGCGAACAGGGCGTTGCCGGGTGGCAGGTCGGCGCGGTTGACGCGGAACGCGGTGTGGATGTGCACCACCAGCGCTCCGGTGGCGCGGACGCGCGGCAGCAACTCCTCCAGCGGCGGCAAAACCTGGCGCGCGAACCCGTAGTTCCCGGTGATGCCTCGCTGCAGGTCGCCGACGACGAGTGCGGTGGTCATGAGGTCAGCTTCCCATCAAGACGCTCCACGCGGCGGCCGACCGTCACCAGGACGACGAGCCCGGCCACCATGATCACCGCGATCGCCAGGAGCGCGTAGGTGAAACTGCCGGTGGCGGTCTTGATCGCGCCGGTGAAGTACGGGCCGACGAACCCGCTGAGATTGCTGACGGAGTTGATCAGCGCGATGCCGGACGCCGCCGCGGTGCCGGTCAGCCCGATCGCCGGGATCCGCCAGAACTGCGGCATCGCGGTGTAGATCCCGGCCACGCTCAGGCAGACCGCCAGGATGAACACCGGCCCGTTGCCGGCGAAGGTGGCCAGCAGCAGCCCGGCGGCGCCGACCGCCATCGGGACGCCGGTGGCGAACACCGCCGTCCGGCGGCCGGCGACGCGGACCCAGGCGAGCATGGCCAGCGCGGCGACGAGGTACGGGATCCCGGACAGCAGCACGCTGCCGACGTCGGCGGCGCCGCCGATGCTGTGCGTGATCGTGGTGATCATCGTGGGCAGGAAGAACGCGAGCGGGTAGAGGCCGAACACGACGGCGAAGAAGGCCACCGCGAGCGCCCAGACCCGGCCGCTGGTCAGCGCTTGGCGAAGCCCAGTCAGTGCGCCGTGGCCGCGTTGTTCCTCGGCCTCCGCGGCGAGCGTCCGCTCCACTGTGGACTTCTCCGCGTCGTCGAGCCAGCGCGCGTCGGCCGGCCGGTCGGGCAGGAACACGAAGATCAGGATCCCGATGAGGATCGTCACCACGCCCTCGACGAGGAACAGCGAGCGCCAGCCGGCGATCCCGAACAGGTTTTGGCCCCAGGTGAGCAGAGCCGCGGCCAGCGGGGAGCCGACGATCGAGGACACCGGGATCATCAGGAAGAACCCGGTCAGCGCCCAGGACCGCTGCCGTCGGGGGAACCAGTACGTCAGGTACAGCAGGATCCCGGCGGCCAGGCCCGCTTCGGCGAACCCGAGCGCGAGCCGCGCGATGTAGAGCGCCGCCGCGGAGTCGACGGTCGCCGTCAAGCCGGTGACCAGCCCCCACGTCAGCATGATCCGGGTGATCCACTTCCGGGCCCCGAACCGGCGCAGCGCGAGGTTGCTCGGCACCTCGACGATGATGTAACCGATGAAGAACAGGCCCGCGGCCAGGCCGACCTGCCCGCTGTCGAGGTGCAGGTCGCGCGACATCGGCGCGGCGACGTACCCGAGGTTGGCGCGGTCGACGTAGCTCATCACGTAGGCGACGCCGATCAGCGGGATGATCCGGGTGCCGACCTTGCGCCAGGTCCGGCCGGTCACGGTGGCCGGTGTGGTGCCGAGAGCGGAGTCCATGCGGTGTCCTTTCCGGACGATCGAACGATGCGTCAGCCGGCTGTTCCGCGCAAGGCGGCCGTGGCGGGGTGGTCGAGCGTGCCGTCGGCGGTGACGACGACGCCGTAGTCCCGGGCCGCGCCCTCGCGGGTCACCTTGCCTTCGGTGACGTCGTCGAGGACTCGCCGCGGTTCACGGGTGAACGGGTCGCCGTGGCCGCCGCCGCCGGCGGTCACGTGCCGGTGCCGGCTGCCCGCCGTCAGTACGAGGTGGGGCTTGGAATCGAGGACGCGCTCACCGGGTTCGCCGGGGTCGAGCAGGTTCAGCGACGGCGTGCCGGGCGCGCCGCCGTCGAGTCCGTAGGGCAGGAACTTGCGGCGGTCGGACCGGATCTGCACGCTCGCTTCGGGCGCGAGGATCGTCATGTCCCGGAAGGTGCTCAGGCCACCGCGGAACCGGCCGGCGCCGCCGGTGTCGGGGAGGTAGCCGTAACCGTCGATGCGGACGTGCCCGGACCGTTCCAGCTCCTCGACCGGGGTGTTGGCGAGGTTGGCGCCGAGCGGGCTGATCCCGTCGACGCCGTCGCGGTCGGGCCGGGCACCCCAGGCGCCGCACAGGATGTCCCAGAGCACCACCGAACCGCCGTCGGCGCCGGTCACGCCGATCGCGACGGAGTCGGGCCCGCCGTCACCCGCGGCGGGCACCCGGGTGGGGAACACCGGGGCGAGGGCGCCGAGCACGGCGTCGATGATGCGGTAGGCCACGAGTCCCCGGGCGCCGCGGGCGGCGGGGCGGCGGCCGTCGAGGATCGAGGCTTCGGGGATGACGAACGTGAACGGCCGGTAGAACCCGCTGTTGGCCGGGATGTCGCGGGCGAGCGCACCCTGGACCGCCGCGTAGGACGCCGACCGCGTGAACGACGCGGTGGCGTTGAGGGCGGAGGCCACCTGCGGCGAGGACCCAGTGAAGTCCAGTTCGATCCCGGTGCCGGACAGCGTAACTGCGACGTGGAACGGGATCGGGCCCGAGCCGAGGCCGTCGTCGTCGATGTGGTCGGTGAACGCGTAGCTTCCGGGAACCGCGTCGGCGAGCGCGGCACGCAGCAGCGTCTCGGAATAGCCGAGCAGTTCGTCGTTGAGTTCCGCCAGGCCGGCGGCGCCGTACCGGGTGGCGAGCGCGCGCAGGCCTTCTCCCCCGGCGTGGCACGCGGCGAGCTGGGATTCGAGGTCTCCGCGCAGCAGTTCCGGCTCGCGGACGTTGCGCAGCACCAGGTTCAGGAAGGGTTCGTTCAGCTTGCCCGCGTCGACCAGGCGGGACGGCGGGATCTGCACACCCTCGGCGAAGATGCTCGTCGACTGGACGGCCATGGACCCGGCGACCCAGCCGCCGACGTCGGCGTGGTTGACCACGGTGACGGCGAAACCCAGCAGGTCCGGCCCGGCGAACACCGGGGCGGCCGCGAAGATGTCCGGCAGGTGCATCCCGCCGCGGGAGGGATCGTTGAGCAGGTAGACGTCGCCCTCGGCGATCCCGTCGCCGAACTCGGCGAGGAACGCCGCCATGGCGTCCGGAATGGACCCGAGGTGCACCGGGCAGGTGTTGGCCTGGGCGATGACCCGGCCGCGGCCGTCGCACAGCGCGGTGGAGAAGTCCATACTGGACGCGACGATCTGCGAGTGCGCGGTGCGCAGGATCGTGATCGCCATCTCGTCGGCGACCCCGGTGACGGCGTTGCGGAAGACCTCGAAGGTGACGGCGTCGCGGATCATGCGGCACTCCAGGTGATGACGAGGGTGTGGAAGCGGTCGCGGTGCACGCGGGCACCCGGCGGCACGAGCGTGGTGGCGTCCATGTCCTCGATGACCAGCGGCCCGTCGACGGGCTCGGCCCCGACGGCCGAGCGCGCGACGACCGGGGTGGGAATCGGTTCGCCGAAACGGCATTCGCGGGTCACCGGTGCCCGGCCGGGGGCCGGCGGCAGCCGCAGTACGTCCTCGAGGGACACCGGGCTGGGCACCGTGCCGCGCACGCGGAGGTTGACGATCTCGACGAGCTCGTCGCCGCCTGCGCGGCCGTAGGTGCGCTCGTGCTCGGCGTGGAACCGCGCTCGTGCCGCCGCGAGCAGCGCTTCGGTCAGTTCGCCGTTGTCGAGCCGGATCCGCAGCTCGAAGCGCTGGCCGCGGTAACGCATGTCCAGCAGGCGTTCGACGACGGCGTCTCCGCCCAGTTCGGCGGTCACCTTCGCGGTCAGCCGCTCGAACTCCGCGGCCGGATCCGGGTGGTGGGGCGCGACTTCGTTCAGCTCGGTGTCGGCGACGAGGAGGCCGAGGCTGCTGAACAGGCCGGGGTGGGCGGGCACCAGCACCGTGGTGATGCCCAGTTCCTTGGCCAGTGCAGCTGCGTAGAGCGGTCCCGCGCCGCCGAAGGCGACCATGGTGGCCTCACGCGGGTCGCGACCCCGCTCGCTGGTGACGGCCTTGACGGCGGTCGTCATGCTCGACACCGCGACTTCGTAAGCGCCGCGTGCGGTGTCGGGGACGTCGCGCCCGAGCTGGTCGGCCACCGGGGACAGGGCTTTGGCGGCCAGGTCGGGATGGATCGCCACGCGGCCGCCGGCAAGCGCGTCGGGACTGAGGTAGCCGAGCGTCACGTTGGCGTCCGTCAGGGTCGGCAGCTCGCCGCCCTGGCCGTAACACGCGGGGCCGGGGCGCGACCCGGCGCTGGCCGGGCCGACGTGCAGCGCGCCGGCCTGGTCGACGGTGATGACACTGCCGCCGCCGGAGCCGACCTCGGCGATGTCGATCGACGGCGTCCGCACCGGGTAACCGGCGCCGGAACCCAGCCCCCGCGCGGCGTTCATCCCGCCGCCGACTTCGTAGTCCGCCGACACGAACGGCTCTCCGTGCTCGATCAGCGACGCCTTCGCGGTAGTTCCGCCCATGTCGAAGGCGACCACGGACGGCAGCTCCAGCAGGCGGGCGAGCTGCCGGACGGCGGTGACCCCGGCGGCCGGGCCGGACTCGATGATCTGCACCGGCCGGTGTGCCACCGAATCCGCGTCGAGCAGCCCGCCGCTCGACTGCATGACCAGCAGCGGCGCGTGCACGCCCGCGGTCCGCAGCCCGGCTTCGAGGCGGGTGAGGTAACCGTGGACGACGGGACCGACGTAGGCGTTGACGGTCGCGGTGCTGGTGCGCTCGAACTCCTGCGGCTGCGGGGAAATGTCCACCGACGCGGTCACGTACACGCCGGGCAGCTCCGCCCGCAGCAGCTCGGCGACGCGCCGCTCCTCGTCTGGGCGGACGTAGGAGTTGAGCAGGCAGACCGCGACGGCTTCGATCCCGTCGGCCCGCAACCGCACGGCCAGGGCCCGGACGTCGGCTTCGTCGGCGGGCGGGGTCAGCCGGCCGTCCGCGGTGATGCGCTGGGCCAGCTCGTGGCGGTGCCGGCGCGCGGCGAGCGGAACCGGCTTGGTCCAGGACAGGTCGTACAGCACCGGCCGGCGCAACCGGCCCAGCTCCAGCACGTCCCGGAAACCCTGCGTGGTGACTACCGCGGTGCGGGCGCCGGCCATCTCGAGGATCGTGTTGGTCGCCACGGTGGTGCCGTGGAGCATCGCGGCCACGTCGGCCGGAGCGGCCCCGGCGGCGTCGAGCACGGCGGTCGTGGCGGTGACGACGCCCGTCCCGTAGTCGGGCGGGGTCGACAGGACCTTCATCGGCACCACTTCGCCGGCCGGGCCGAGGGCGATCACGTCGGTGAACGTGCCGCCGATGTCGGCGCCGACGCGCCAACCGGAACTGGGAACCACGAGGTCTCCTTCGCCGTGTCCAACGTCTGGATGGCACAGTAGGAACCCGTTAAGATATTAGCAAGACGTACTTGAGATATTTTTACTCTCGACACGTACGACCAGGGCGGCACGTCAGGTGTACCGTTCCAGGACCAGACCGCCCCTGAGGGAGCCACCGTTGCGTTACGAGCCCGACCTGATCCGCGAGCACCCGCCGGTGAGCAGCCTGATGGAGAGCGCCTACCGGCGGCTGAAGCGCGAGATCATCGAGCTGGTCCGGCCGCCCGGCGCGAGCTTCACCGAGCTGGAGGTCGCGAAGGTCTACGAGCTGAGCAAGACGCCCGTCCGCGAGGCGCTAGCCCGGCTGCACCGCGACGGCCTGGTCCGCCCGCTGCCCCGGGCCGGCTACGTGGTTTCGACGGTGACCCTCGGCGACGCGACCGACCTGTGCGACATGCGTTCCCTGCTGCAGTCGCAGGCGGCGGCCCTGTGCGCCGAACGCGGACTGCCCGAATCGGACGGCGCGCGGCTGGCCGAACTGGCCGTCGACACCGACGAGGACCAGCTGGGCGGCCCGCGGTTCGAGGAGCGGTTCCGGGCCAACTACGAGTTCGAGTCGATCATCGCCAACGGCGGCGGCAACCACCGCCTGGCCGCGGCCTCGGTCGGGGTGCTCGACGAGATCGAGCGGATCATCCGGCTGAGCATCAAGCTGGATCCGTCGATGCCGCCGGAGAGGATCCGCGAGCGCCAGGCGATCGTGGACGCCATCGCCGCGCGCAACCCGGACGCCGCCCGCGAAGCCATGCAGCGGCGGACCGCGTCCGCCCGGCGGGAGATCGTCGGCGCGCTGGCCGCGAGCCGCTCGATCATCCACGCCGAGATCGGCATGCCCTGACGTCGCTCGCCCACTGACGGTTCCGCCCCAAGGCGGCCTTGGTTGCGTTGAAATAGGTGCTGCGGCGCGAAGCGCCTCCGCTGAGGGTGGTGGCGGGGGCATGGATGGAGCACCGAAGGCGGCCTCGGGTGCGTCTGACGCAACCAATGTGGCCTTGGGGCGCTCTGCCAGGCCGCTAACCGCCCAGCTCCTTGACCAGCACGGCGAGGCGGTTCCCGAGCTCCGCGAGATCGGCCTCGGCGCCGCCGTAGAGCAGGCGCGCGTGCCAGGACGGGCCGTGGAACGCGTCTCCGGCGATCCCCGGGATCCCGTGCCGCAGCAACGCGTCCTCGAGCTCCCGACCACGCAAGCCGAGGGCGGTGAAGTCGGGGAAGAGGAAGATCCCGGAGTCCGGCCGCACGACGGGCAGTCCCGCGGCCTCGACCGCATCGGCGAGCAGGTCACGGCGGCGCCGGAAGGTCGAGTAGACCACGTCGAGCCAGTCCTGCGGCCCGGTGATGACGGCGCAGGCCGCCGCCTGCGGGACGTCACCGACGTTGATCGCGTCCCATTCGAACGCCCGGTGCACCCGGTCCAGGAGCTCCCGCGGCGCGTGCACGTACCCGACCCGCCATTGGGTGAACGCATAGTTCTTGCTGAGGCTGGTCACCGTCACCAGCTCGGGCCACACCTCTCGCAGGGACTGCTGCGGCGTGTAGCCGGGTCCACTGTGGACATATCGGGCGTAGGACTCGTCGGACAGCACCACCAATCCGTGTTCGGCAGCCAGCGAGAGGATCTCCGACAGCTCCTGCCGCGTCGGCGTGTGCCCGGTCGGGTTGTTGGGGTTGCACAACAGGATCGCCCGGGTAGCTGGGGTCACCGCCGCCCGGACGGCATCCAGGTCGGTGGCCCACCCCCGCTCCGGCCGGCTCGGGACGTACACCGGCCGGGCACCGGCCATCCGCACCATGCCGTCGAAGAAGTAGGTCGGCGCGGGCACGACGACCTCGTCACCCGGCGAGAGCAGCGCGCGCAAGACAACGCTCATCCCGTGCTGCGCGCCGTGGGTCACCAGCAGCTCGTGCTCCGGGTCGACGTCCAGGCCGAACTCCTGCCGCAGGTGGTTCGCCACAACACCGCGCAGCTCGGGCCAGCCCCGCGTCTGCCGGGGCAGCACTCGGGCGGCGGCCTCGCGAACCGCTTCCAGCACGTGCTCCGGCATGGGCAACGCAGGAACGCCCGGCATCGGGACGACGGACCACTCTCGCGCGCGCTCGGTCAGGGCCAGCGCCGGAAGCCGCTCCATTTCGCCTCCATAGTATCTCACTATTCAGAGTTGAGATACTAACAGGCTCACGCTTGCAGAGTCTTGGTCAGCCGGTGGGCCTCTTCGAGCAGGAGGGCGCCGAGCTCGGGACGACGGTCGTCGCGGAAGCGGGACTCGACCCCGGTCAGGGTCAGGGCCCAGGCGGGTTCGCCGGCCTGGTCGAACACGGCGGCGGCCATCCCCCAGCTGCCTTCGACAACAAGCCCCGGATTGACGGCGTAACCGAGCTCGCGGGTGCGGGCGATCCGCTCGCGGACGGCGTCCGCCCGGTGCTGCGCGCCCCAGCGGACCGTGAGGTCCGTCCGGCTCAGGTAGTCGTCGATTTCGCGGTCCGGCAGCAGGGCCAGCACAACCTGGCCGGCGGAGACGACCCCGAGCGGGAACCGGGCGCCTTCGAAGAGCACGAACGAGCGGATCGGGAACGCGCCGTCCTCGCGCAGCAGGCACACCGTTTCCTCACCGCGCCGGGCGGAGAAGAACGCGCTCTCGCCGGTCGCGGCGGCGAGGCGGTGCACGCTGGCGCGGGCGTGCCGCGTGACGTCGTAGCGGTTCGCGGCGACCCCGCCGAGCAGGTACAGCTCCGGTCCGAGGTACCACTGCCCGGTCCGGTGGTCCCGGTCCACGTACCCCTCGTCGGCCAGCGCCACGAGCAGCCGGTGGGTGGTCGGGCGGGCCAGCGCGCTCGCCCGCGCGATCTCGGAGGTCGACGCGCCGTCACGCTGGGCGGCCGACAACGCGCGGAGGACCGCGGCGATCCGGCCGATCACGTTCGGAGGAGGAGCAGCCATGGCTCCGATCGTACGTTCACTCAGTGAACGCCTGGGTCGCGATTGCTCGCCTGCCGAGAACTTCCGGCCGCAGAACCGGCAGGTGGTTGACGGATTGTCGCGGTCCGCCGTTCACTGCGACGGCGTTCACTGAACAGACGACAGGAGCGGGTCTTGGACTTCGGTGTCACACCCTTCGACGGCGTCCCGCTGCCGCCCCGGGTGACCCTCTGCGAGGTCGGTCCCCGTGACGGCCTGCAGAACGAGTCCGCGGTGCTGCCCGTCGCGGTCAAGGCCGAGTTCGTCGAGCGCTTGGTCGACGCGGGCCACACGGTTGTGGAGACGACGAGTTTTGTGCACCCGAAGTGGGTGCCGCAGCTCGCCGACGCCGACGAGCTGCTCCGCGCGATCACCGTCGCGCCGGGTGTGCGCTACCCCGTGCTGGTGCCGAACCTGCGTGGCCTCGAGCGCGCCCTCGACCTCGGCGTCCGCGACATCGCGGTGTTCGGCAGCGTCACCGAGACCTTCTCGCAGCGGAACCTCAACCGCACGGTCGACGAGTCCCTCGAGATGTTCGCCCCGGTGGTCGCCCGGGCCCGGGAAGCCGGGATCGGCGTGCGCGGCTACCTGTCGATGTGCTTCGGCGATCCTTGGGAGGGCGAGGTTCCCGTCCTGCGCGTCCTGGACGTGGCCACGCGCATGCGCGCGCTGGGGTGCACCGAGCTCAGCCTCGGCGACACCATCGGCGTCGCCACGCCCGGCCGGGTCTCGGCCGTGCTCGACACCTTGATCGCATCCGGCATCCCGGTCGACTCGATCGCCGTGCACTTCCACGACACCTACGGCCAGGCGCTGGCCAACACCCTGACCGCGATCCGCAAGGGCGTCACGCTCGTCGACGCCTCCGCCGGCGGCCTGGGCGGCTGCCCGTTCGCCGGCAGCGCCACCGGCAACCTCGCCACCGAGGACCTGCTCTGGCAGCTGCACGGTCTCGGCATCGAGACCGGTGTCGACCTGCGGAAGCTGGTCGACACCAGCACCTGGCTGGCCGAGCACCTCGGCCGCCCCAGCCCGTCCCGCACCGTCACCGCACTCGCCGGCTGACCGCGTTTCCTGAGGAGAAGAGGCATGGACAAAGTTGTCACCGCCGAACAGGCACTGACCGGCATCACCGAGGGCGCGTCGCTCGCGGTCGGCGGGTTCGGTCTCTGCGGCATCCCGACCACCTTGATCGAAACCCTGTACAAGCTGGGCGTCAGCGACCTGCGGGTGGTGTCGAACAACTGCGGCGTCGACGACTGGGGGCTCGGGATCCTGCTGGGCGACCGGCGGATCAGCCGCGTCACCGGCTCCTACGTCGGGGAGAACAAGGAGTTCGCCCGCCAGTACCTCGGCGGTGAGCTCGAGGTCGAGCTCTGCCCGCAGGGCACGCTCGCCGAGCGCCTGCGCGCCGGCGGGTGCGGCATCCCCGCGTTCTTCACCCCGGCGGGCGTGGGCAGCCAGATCGCCGACGGCGGCCTGCCGTGGCGGTACGCGGCCGACGGCTCGGTCGCCGTTGCGTCGCCGCCCAAGGAAACCCGGGAGTTCGGCGGCGTCACGCACGTCCTCGAAGAAGCGATCGTCACGGACTTCGCGCTGGTCGCCGCCGCCAAGGGCGACCGGCACGGCAACCTCGTGTTCGAGAAGTCCGCGCAGAACTTCAACCCGCTGTGCGCGATGGCGGGCCGGATCACCGTCGCCGAGGTCCAGGAGCTGGTCGAACCGGGCGAAATCGATCCCGCCCAGGTGCACCTGCCCGGCGTGTTCGTCCAGCGTGTGGTGCACGCCCCCGATCTCGAAAAGCGCATCGAAAAGACGACAGTGACGGAGGTCGGCCGATGAGCCTCACCCGTGCCCAGATGGCCGCGCGCGCGGCCGCCGAACTGCGTGACGGCGAGTACGTCAACCTCGGCATCGGCCTGCCGACGCTGATCCCGAGTTTCCTCCCCGAGGACGTGCAGGTGGTGCTGCACAGCGAAAACGGCATCCTCGGCACCGGCCCGTACCCGGCGCCCGACGCGATCGACCCGGATCTGATCAACGCGGGCAAGGAAACCGTGACCGTGCGCCCGGGTGCGTCGTTCTTCGACTCCGCGCTCTCCTTCGGCATCATCCGCGGCGGGCACCTCGACGTCGCCGTCCTGGGCGCGATGCAGGTCTCCGAACGCGGCGACCTCTCCAACTGGGCCGTGCCGGGCAAGATGGTCAAGGGCATGGGCGGCGCGATGGACCTCGTCTACGGCGCCCGCCGGGTCATCGTCCTGATGGAACACACCACAAAGGACGGTTCCCCGAAGATCCTGCGCGAGAACACCTTGCCCTACACCGGGCTCGGCGTCGTGAACCGGATCATCACCGACCTCGCCGTCATCGACGTGACGGCCGACGGCCTGGTCCTGGTCGAGACCGCACCCGGCGTGTCCGAGGACGAGGTCCGCGCGGCCACGGACGCGCCGTTGCGGGTCGCCGGTGTCACGACGCCGGCATATGCCTCTCGAACCACTGCACCACCCGCGTGAGGAAATCCAGCTGGGCCGGGAAAGCGCGGACCCCGTGCCCCTCCTCGGGGTAGATCGCCAGCACCGACGGGACGCCGTGCGCGAGCAGCGCCTGGTGGAACTCCTGGGCCTGGCCGGGCGGGGTGCAGTTGTCCCGCGCGCCCGCGATGTTCAGGCACGGGGTCCGCGCCTTGCTCGCGTGCAGCACGGGGCTGCGCGTGTGGGCGTTGGTGCCCGGCTGCTCGGGATCGGCGGCGAGGAAGCGGTTGCCCCACCCGGCGATGTTGCTCGTGAAGCTCTGGCTGTACCAGTCGGTCACCGGCGAAACCGGCACCGCGGCCGCGAACCGCGGGTCCTGGGTGACCAGCCACGACGACATGAACCCGCCGTAACTGCCGCCGATCAGCCCGACCCGCGAACCGTCCACCAGGCCCCGCTCGACCAGGGCGTCGATCCCGGAGAGGTAGTCGTGGGTGTCGGCGCCACCCATGTCCCCGACCACGCGCGCGGCGAACTCCTGTCCACGGCCGGAGCTGCCGCGGGGGTTCGGGCTCAGCACGGCGTAACCCCGGTCCACCAGCAGCGGCACCCAGGCGTACCGCATCGACCAGCTGTCCTGGTAGGCCCAGATCGGGCCGCCGTGGATGCTCACGACCAGCGGGAACGGGCCGTCCCCGGCCGGGCGGCACAGGATCCCGTCGATCTCGAGCCCGTCGGGCGCCGTCCAGGTCACGACCTCGGCGCGGCCGGCGACCGAGCGCAGGAACTCCGTCCCCGGGTGGGCCACCGACGCGAGTGTCCGCGCCTCGCGTGATCCGCTCAGCACCAGCTCCGGCGCCAGCTCATAGGAGTCCTGCACGGTCAGGACGCGGCCGTCCCCGGTGAACGCGCCCTGGGGCAGGAACCCGCCACCGGAGCAGGACCGGCTGAGCGAAAACAGCTCGTCGAGCCCGGCGTCGGCGACCTCGACCACCCCGGCTACCGAATCGAGCCGGCGCATCCCGACGTAGCCGAGGCGGTCCGCGTCGACCCACGCCACATCGGTGACGTCGGTGCCCCGCGTGTCGATCCGCCGCACGGCGCCGGTCGCCGGGTCGACGAGCAGGAGGTCGCCGGCGACGAGCCCGCGATCACTGCACACGGCTTCGACCACCGCCACCTGCGCGCCGTCCGGGGAGCCGGCCGGCAGCGCCAGCTGCACGTCGCTGCCGAGCAGCTTGCGCGCGCCACCCTCGAGGTCGATCAGGCTCAGGTGGGCGGTGTACCACTCGTCCTCGCCGGGCGCGTCCGACGCGATCGCCACGACCTGGTCCGGCCCGCACCAGCCGGCTTCCCAGCAGTTCGTCCCGGCCGGCGAAACCTGCGCCGGCTCGCCGGTCGCGACGGTGCAGACCCACAGGCTCCGCCACCCGCCGTCCTGCGTCCCGTCGTCGAGTTTCGGGTACCACGACGGCTTCTCCTCGCTCTGCCGGACGTTGGTGCCCGAGCCCTGGCCGCCGGAGAGGTCCGCGCCGAGCCCGGCCACGCCGAGCAGCACCTTGCTCCCGTCCGGGGACCAGTGGAGGTACTCGACCGTCCCCGGCACTTCGGGCGCCGGCCGCGCCTCCCCGAACCCGCCGACGTCGAGCAGGTACAACTGGAAAACTCCCGCCTTGCGCCGGTCGGACAGGAACGCGAGCGTCCCGCCGTCCGGTGAGAACCGGCCGCACCGCGACGACCCCGGCCCGGTGACCACGGCCCGGAACTCGCCGCCCTCCGCCGTGTACACCGCCGTCCGGGCCACCCCGGACAACTCGTCGAACACGGATCCGGTGACCACGGCCCGGTCCCCGGCCCGGGTCACGTGCGGCTCGCGGATCGAGTGCGGCCGCCCGAACGCGGGCTCGTGCACCGCGCGCAGGAACTCCGCGACCTTCTGCTGGGTTTCGGTGCCCTCCAGGTCTTCCACGCGTGGCCTCTTTCCTCGTCGGCTGCCGGTGTCCCCATCCTCGACCGTGGAGGCCACCCCGCACACCGACGAACGCCGGTCATCCGCACGGGTTCGGGGAGCCGACCCCGCCGAGGCTCAGGAAGCGACGCGCAGGACGAGCTTGCCGCGGGTGCGGTTCGATTCCCCGCGGCGGTGCGCCTCGGCGACCTGCTCGAGCGGGAACACCTCCTCAACCTCCACCGCCACCTCCCCCGCGTCGATCAAGGCGCCGATGGTGGTCAGCGCGGGCCCGTCCGGCTCGACCAGGAACGGGCTCACCCGCTTGCCCTTCGCCTCGGCCGCGGCGGCCAGCTCCGGCGACACACCCGCCGGAACCGCGACAAGGAGCCCACCGGGACGCAGGACGTCCAGCGACCGCGTGCTGGTGTTGTCGTGGGTGTCGCCGACCAGGTCGAGCACCACGTCGACGTCCGAGGCCACATCCTCGAACCGGACGGCGGTGTAGTCGATGAGCTCGTCCGCGCCGAGCTTGGTGAGCCATTCGTGGCGGCCGGCTCGGGCCGTGCCGAGAACGTGGGCGCCGAGGTGCTTGGCTAACTGGACCGCCAGGTGCCCGACACCCCCGGCGGCCGCGTGGATCAGCACACGCTGCCCGGGCTGGACGTGCGCGGTGTCCACCAGGGCCTGCCACGCGGTGAGGGCTGCGAGCGGCACCGCCGCGGCCTGCTCGTGGCTGACGCTCGACGGCTTGCGGGCGAACTGGCGCGCCGGCGCGGTGACGTACTCGGCGTAACCCCCGGCGGCCCGCGGGAACCACGGCATGCCGTAAACCTCGTCGCCCTCCCGCAGCGTCGTGACACCGAAGCCGACCTTCTCCACCACACCGGAGACGTCCCAGCCCAGGACGAACGGCGGCTCGCCGAGCACGCCCGCCATGCCGTCGCCGGCCCGGGTCTTCCAGTCCACCGGGTTGATGCCGGCCGCGTGCACCTTCACCCGGACCTCGGTCGGCAGCGGTTCGGGGCGGGGCATTTGCTGCACCGAAAGGACGTCGGGACCGCCGAAGGTGTGCTGGACAACGGCGCGCATCGAGGCGTCGGACACGGGTTCTCTCCCTGGATGTGATCTTTTCCTGGACCCGGCGAACGTATCGCCAGGGATATAGTTACCCGCAAGGACTAGAACTTCCCAACGGGAAGTATCCAGGTGAGAGGCTTGCCATGACCACCGTGTGCCTGACCGGGCAGCACTCCGACCACGACGTCTACGCCGCGCAGTGCCCGTGCCGGGCGATGCTGGACCTGCTGGCGAACAAGTGGTCCGCCCTGGCCATCGGCGCACTCGAAGACGGCCCGCAGCGGTTCGGCGAACTGCAGCGGCACCTGCAGGGAGTCAGCCCGAAGGTGCTGACCCAGAGCCTGCGGCGCCTGCAGGAGTACGGGCTCGTCGACCGCACGGTCTACCCCGCGGTGCCGTTGCACGTCGAGTACTCGCTCACCGAACTCGGGCACAGCGCGGCCGTGCCGCTGCGGATGCTGCGCAGCTGGGTCGAGGACAACATCGACGGCGCCGCCGGCGCGTCGGCGGCACCCTGCGCGAGCGAGACGACGGCGAAAGGCTGACCTCCGGCGTTCACCGGTGGGCGGCCAGCACCGCCGCAAGGCCCTCTCGCAGATCTTGGACGAAATACCCGGGCACCTCCAGCGACGGGAAATGTCCCCCGGCTTCGGGTGACCGCCACCGGACGATCTGCCGGTACCGCTCCTGCGCCCAGGCGCGCGGGTACTTCTCGATGTCGCGGGGATACATCGTGATCGCCGACGGGACGTCGACGCGGAGTTCGGGGTCGAGCGAATTGTGGCTTTCGTAGTAGATGCGAGCCGCCGACGCGCCGGTCCGCGTCAGCCAATACAGGGTGACGTCGTCGAGAATGCGGTCCCGGGAAATCGTCTCGAACGGGCTGTCTTCGGTGTCCGACCACTCGGCGAACTTGTCGAGGATCCAGGCGAGCAGCCCGATCGGTGAGTCGACGAGCGAGTAGCCGATGGTCTGCGGCCGGGTCGCCTGCTGCTTCGCGTACGCCGCGCGGTGGCGCCAGAAATGGTGGGTCTCCTCGGCCCACCGGCGCTCGGTCGCCGTCAGCCCGTCCGTGGTCTGCCCGGGCAGTCCCTCCGCGAACGTGGTGTGGATGCCGAGGACGTGCTCCGGGAACCGGCCGCCGAGGACCGTGGTGATGTTGCCTCCCCAGTCGCCGCCGTGGGCAACAAACCTGTTGTAGCCGAGCCTTCCCATCAGCTCCACCCAGGCGGCCGCGATCTTCTCGGTGCCCCACCCGGTGGTGGCCGGCTTGTCGCTGTAACCGAAGCCCGGCAACGACGGGACCACAACGTGGAACGCCGGTGCGTCGGCGTCTTCCGGATCCGCCAGCTCGTCCACCACGTCGACGAACTCGGCGATGCTGCCCGGCCAGCCGTGCGTCATGATCAGCGGAGTGGCGTCCGCGCGCGCGGATCGGCGGTGCAGGAAGTGGATTCCCAGCTCGTCGACGGTCGTGCGGAACTGGCCGATCCGGTCGAGGTGCGCTTCGAACGACCGCCAGTCGTACCCGGTGCGCCAGTACTCCACCACATCTACGAGGTCGGCGAGCGGAACACCTTGTCCCCATCGGCCAGGACCCGGCGCGGCGGGATGGACCGTCTCGGCCTCCGGTAGCCGCGCCGCGGCCAGCCGCGCCCGCAGATCGTCGAGCTCGGCGTCGGGCGTGCGGGCTTCGAAGGGTTGTACGTCGCTGGTCGGACGGGACATGAGAACCTCCAGGCCATCGTTGAACCGGCTAAGACGGTTCTAACATGACTCTGCGTCATAAGGCAACCTGCTAAGCTGGTTCCATGCGTGGTCCGTTCCCTGACTTTCGCCTCGGCACCGTGCTGGCGACCAGCTTCACGGGGACACTGTCGGAGCGTCATGGTGACGCTGTGGAGCGGATCCCCACACCGCACCGGCTCGCCGACTGGCTGGCGGTGAACGGCCTCGCCGTGGACTCCTGCACCACCACCCAGCTCGAACTCGCCCGGGAACTGCGCGAAGCGATTCACGCCGCCGCAACAGCGGCCGCGGTCCAGGAAGCTCTCCCCGCGGCTGCCGTCCAAGTCATCAACGACCGCAGCGCTCAGGGCCACCCCGCGGCCGTCCTGACACCCGAGGGTGCACGGCGATGGCAGCTCAGCTCGGCTTCCTGCGTGGAAGACGCCCTCAGCGTGATCGCCGCCGACGCGATCGGCATCATCGCCGGCGAACGGGACGGAAAGCTGGCCCTGTGCGCGTCACCGACCTGCCGGGCCGCCTTCTTCGACACCAGCCAAAGCCGCACCCGCAAGTGGTGTGACATGAACACGTGCGGGAACCGTCAGAAGAAGGCGCGCTTCAACGCCAGTCACCGCAAAAACCCTGACGCGGCAAAGTGATCGTCAGCCGACGAGGAGATCGACCGCGACGGTGAGGCGGGCGAGGTACTTCTCCCGCGTGTCCACCTGGTGCTTCAGCCCGATGGACGTGCTGATCAACGTCTGCGCGACGCGGAGTGCCGAAGCCCGTCCGGACGCTTCGGCGATCGCGTCCGTGACCAGCTCCTCGAAGTGCCTCGGGGCGGTCTCGACGATCGGACCGAGCAGGTCCGGGTTCTGGTTGATGACACCCACGACGTCCCGGCTCAACGCGCCGACGTAACGGCCGGCCCACTGGTCGAACGCGGCCACCAGCCGCCGGCGCAGCGGCCTGCCGGTGTCCGCGAGGAGCTGTTCGGCCGCGGCCAGGTCCCGCTCCAGCGCCCGCGTGACCGCGGCCCGGAACAGCGCCTCCTTCGACTCGAACAGGAAGTACAGGCCCGGCCGCGAGATCCGGGCCGTCCGCGCGACCTCCTCCATGGCGGTCTTCCGGTAGCCGTGGCGGGCGAAGGTGAGCAGCGCCGACTCGAGCACCGCGTCACGGCGGACGGTGTCACGGGCGTTCGACGGGGCTGATCCGGCCATGCCGAAATCCTACGGCCGCTAGACTTACTTTACAAGTTTCGCTTAGTACGTATAGTCGCGAGATGACCACACCGGAGCTCATCACCACCCCTTTCTCGGCCGCTAGCACCGCCGATGACGTGCTCGACGGCGTGGATCTCGCCGGCGTCCACGCCCTCGTGACCGGGGCTTCCTCGGGCATCGGCGCCGAAACGGCCCGCGCGCTGGCCGCCGCCGGCGCCGAGGTGACCCTCGCCGTCCGAAACACGGCCGCCGCGGCCGCCATCACGGGCTCCCGGGTTGTGCACCTCGACCTGGCCGACCAGGCAAGCGTCCGGCGATTTGTCGACGCGTGGGACGGTCCACTGCACGTCCTCGTCGCCAATGCCGGAGTTGTCACCGGAGGACTCGCCCGCACGGCGGAGGGGTGGGAGCTGCAGTTCGCGACGAACCACCTCGGGCACTTCGCGCTCGCCACCGGCCTGCACGGCGCGCTCGCCCGTGGAGCCGCGGACCGCGGTGAGGCCCGGATCGTCTCGGTCAGCTCGACGGCCCACATGCGCGCCGGCGTCGATTTTGCCGACCTGCACTTCGAACACCGGGACTACGACCCCCAGATCGCTTACGCCCAGTCGAAAACCGCGAACTCGCTGTTCGCGGTCGCGGCCACCGAGCGGTGGCACGCCGACGGCATCTACGCGAACGCCGTGAACCCCGGCGGAGTCGCAACCGGACTGCAGCGGAACTTCACCGCACGGCAGAAGGAATCCCTCGCCGCGGCCGAAGCCGCCGGGGTCTTCACGTACAAGACCGTCGAGCAGGGAGCCGCGACCACGATGGTCGCCGCCGTCGCCCCGCAGTTCGCCCGGACGGGCGGTCACTACCTCGACGACTGCCAGGAGGCCTACACCGTGCCCGACCACGCCGACCTCGCCGATCACCCGCACGGTGTGAAGCAATGGGCGCTCGATCCTGCCCTCGCCGACCGGCTCTGGACCGTGTCGGCGGAATTGGTCGGCAACGTCAGGCCAACTCCGTGCTCTTGCTGAGCTCCTCCCAGCGACTGAAGTCGCGCTCAAGAGCGTCGAGCTTGCCTCGGGCGATCTTCAACGCCGCGGTGCCGAGCAGCAGTCGCAGCGGGGGTTCGTCGGCCTCGAGCACGGTGACGACGGCCGCCGCCGCGCGGGCCGGGTCGCCCGGTTGGCTGCCGTACGTGGCCAGCGTGGCCTCGCGGCGCTTGCCCGCCGTCTCCGCGTAGTCCTCGAGGTGGATCGCGGACTGCTGCATCGACGGGCCGGACCAGTTGGTGCGGAAGGCGCCGGGCTCCACAATGGTCACTCCGATGCCCAGCGGCGCGACCTCGGCGGCCAGAGACTCCGACAACCCCTCCACGGCGAACTTGGTCGCGTGGTAGTACCCGGTGGCCCCGAACCCGGCCAGCCCGCCGAGCGACGAGATGTTGACCACGTGTCCCGCACGCCGGGCGCGCATGCCGGGGAGCACGGCCTTGGTCACCTCGACGAGCCCGAACACGTTGGTGTTGAACAGCGCGCGGACCTCGGCGTCGTCACCTTCTTCAAGAGCGGCCAGGTAGCCGTAGCCGGCGTTGTTGACCAGGACGTCGATCCGGCCGAAGGCTTCTTCGGCGTGCTTGACCGCGGCGGCGATCTGCGAAGGGGCCGTCACGTCGAGGGGCAGCGCCACCGCCCGGTCACCGTGCCGGGCGACGAGGTCCGCAACCGTCCGCGGGTCGCGGGCGGTGACCGCCGCGCGCCAGCCGCGGTCGAGGACGTGGGTGGCGAGTGCGCGGCCGAGGCCGGTGGAACAGCCGGTGATGAACCAGACCGGGGATTCGGTGAGTGCCATGAGAACTCCACGAGGTAGCTGATGGGAACGACCCCAGGTTCGGTCGCGGCGAGCCGGGCTACCAGTCGTCGGGTCTTCCTGGGACTACTGGTACCAGGCAGATCCGGCGGTGCCGGCGCACACTGGACGGCATGGCGAACGCGGAATTCGGGCAGGCGGTGCGACGCTGGCGGGACCGCGTCTCACCGGAGTCCGCCGGGCTGCCGGCCGGCGGGCACCGGCGCGCGGCCGGGTTGCGCCGTGAAGAACTGGCCATGCTGGCCGGGATCTCCGCCGACTACGTCACCCGCCTCGAACAGGGCCGCGCGTCCCACCCCTCGGCGCAGATCATCGAAACCCTGGCGAGGGCCCTGCGGCTGTCCCGGACCGAGCGGGCGCACCTCTTCCACCTCGCCGGGCTGACCCCGCCCGGCCCGGACACGGTGCCCGCGTACCTCACACCGAGCGTCCGGCGCCTGATGGACCGGCTGACCGGAACCCCGGCCGCGGTGTTCGACGCGGCTTGGACGCTCCTGGTTGCCAACCCGGCGCACACGGCGCTGATGGGCGAACCGCGCGGGCCCGGACGGAACGCGGTGTGGCGCAACCTGCTCGGCCCGGGCACCCGGGTCCGGCACACGCCGGAGTCCCAGCGTGTGATGGAAGCCATGCTGGTCGCCGACCTGCGGGCCGCCGCCGGGCAGTACCCCGCGGATCGCGGGCTGCGCCGGCTGGTCGCCGAGCTGCGCGCGAACAGCGACCGGTTCGGCGAACTGTGGGACTCCGGCGCGGTCGGCCACCACGAGACCGCCCGGAAGATCGTCGACCACCCGCAGGTGGGCCCGGTGACGCTGGACTGCGACACCCTCACCGTGGCCGGCAGCGACCAGCGCATCATGCTCTACACCGCCGAACCCGGCACCGAAGACGCCGAACGCCTCGCGCTGGTCACCGTGCTCGGCACCCAGACCCTCACCGCCGGTTAGGTCATCGCTCCAGCGGCACCGCGACACGACCGCCGTACCGCCGCTGCTCGGCCTCGTCCAGCATCGCCGCCGCCACCGTGGCCCGGCTGACCCGCGCCGGGAAGAACCGCCGCGGAGCCGATTCGAGTGGCACCGTGCGCCGGGTCGGGCTGCGCTCTCCGTTGGACAGCGGCCCGGCGTGGAAGACCGCGCCGCCGCTGCGCCGCACGGTCACGTCCGCGGTGGTGCGGTCGTCCATTTCGCTCTTCATGAACGCCTTCAGGAGCCCCCGCGTGAACGCGCCCGCGTACTGAGCCGACTCGCCGGTGCCGAAGGCGGCGAGCCAGACGATGAAGTCCGGTCCGGCGTCGACAGCCGCGCGGGCGCCCGCCGTCAGCACGCCCGGTGCGTCCTTGCCGCTGATCCCGAGTCCGGAAAGGACGGTCCTCGCGCCCTTGAGCGCCCGGCCGATGGACTCCGGGTCGAGGACGTCGCCGGCGACACGCAGCAGGCGGTCGGACGCCGGCAGCGTGATCCGGTCCGGGTTGCGGGCGACGGCCGTGACGGTGTGCCCGCGCTCCAGGGCCTGGCGGGTGAGCTCGGCTCCGGTCGCGCCGGTGGCGCCCAGGACGGTGATTTCCATGGTGGTCCCCTTCAGTTCACTGTGGACAGAGCGCCGAGCGCCTCGGCGTGGAGACCGGGCGCACTGGCGAGGATGTCGGCGCTGCCGGGCCGCCAGGGCGCGCCGGCGAGGTCGGTCACGATCCCGCCCGCTTCCGTGACGAGCAGGGCGCCGGCCGCGACCCCGGGCAGCGTCGGCCGGTACTGCCAGAAGAGATCGGCGTGCCCGGCCGCGACGAGCAGCATCGGGAACGTCGACGGCACGGTCGCGCGGACCAGCAGGGCCCGGCCCAGCATCACCGTGATCGAATCGCCGATCCGCCGGTAGGTTTCGCGCTGGCCGGCCTCGGCCTGGCCGGTGGTGGTGATCGCGGCGCCGAGGTCGGACTTGGCGGAGACTCGCAGGCGCCGGCCGGCCGCGAACGCGCCGCCGCCGCGGACGGCGCTGTGCAGGACGTCGCCGACCGGCTGGTACACCGCCGTCAGCACCGGGACGCCGTCCCGCAGCAGGGTCGCGCTGACACACCACTCCGGCAGCCCGTGCACGTGGTTGACGTTGCCCTCGACCGCGTCCACCGCCCACCACTCCCCCGGCGGCAGCTCGGCGGTTTCCGTCTCCTCGGTCACCCACTTCGCTTCGGGCCGCGCTGCGGCAAGAGCGAGGTGCAGGTCGTCGATCGAGGCTTGTTCGTTCTCGTCGATCGCCGCGCGCAGAGCGGCACTGTCAGCCGGGCGTGCGTCGGGCGAATAGCGCGCCAGCAGCCGGGAACCGGCCCCGCGCAC
This sequence comes from Amycolatopsis sp. NPDC051758, assembly GCF_044453095.1. Classification (NCBI taxonomy): domain Bacteria; kingdom Bacillati; phylum Actinomycetota; class Actinomycetes; order Pseudonocardiales; family Pseudonocardiaceae; genus Amycolatopsis; species Amycolatopsis sp. NPDC051758. The sequence goes on from NZ_JBITCJ010000004.1 coordinate 68,748, forward strand.
CGCGTCCACGACGGCCGCCAGCACGGCGGTGTCCTCGGTGGTGTTCTGCGGCAAAGTTGTCATGGTGTTCCTGTTCGACCGGGAGAAGGTGTTGTCTTCGACGGTAGGCAGAAAAGCCGTTGACTTCAAATGCATTCTTTGCACTCGGAGGTTTACCCAGACGCAATCGACTGGCGGGTACCACGGCCGCAGTACGATCCGGGCATGCACCTGGACCTGAACCTCCTGACGGCGCTCGACGCGCTGCTCGAGGAGGCCAGTGTGGCCGCGGCCGCCGATCGCCTGCACCTGTCGTCACCCGCGATGAGCCGGACCCTCGGCCGGATCCGGCGGGTCACCGGCGACCAGATCCTGGTCCGGACCGGCCGCACGATGACGCCGACGCCGTACGCGCTCGCGATCCGGGCCCAGGTCCACGATCTGGTGCAGCAGGCCGAAAGTGTGCTCGCGCCGGAACGGGAGCTCGACCTGGCCGCGCTCGACCGGGTCTTCACGGTGATCTCGCACGACGCGATCACCACCGCGGTGGGCCCCCGGCTCATCGCGGCCGTCCACCGCGGCGCGCCGAACGCCCGGTTGCGCCTGCTCGCGGAAACCCGTTCGGACAACCACGAACTGCGCCGGGGTCAGGTCGATCTGGAACTCGGCAGCGCGGCCCCGGAGGCACCCGAAATCCGGTCGGAGACGTTCTTCGAGGATCGGCTGGTGCTCGCCGTCGCCCCGGATCACCCTTTCGCCAAAAGAAAGCCGACCCTGCGCCGGTACGCCGACGCAATGCACGTGCGGATCACCCGGCGAGGGCGGCTGCACGACCCGATGGACGACGCCCTCGCCGAGCACGGTCTTGAACGCCGGGTCGTCGCGACCGCCCCGACCGGCACGGCGGCCCTCGGCGTCGTCCGGCTCGGCGAGTTCGTCGTGGCCGTGCCGGAACGGATGTGCGCGGGGCTGGTCGAGGCGCTGGGCCTGGTGACCGTGCCGCTCCCGATGCCGATCCCGCCGGTGCCGCTGGTGGGGTGCTGGCACCAGCGGTACGAAAACGACAAGGCGCACCGGTGGCTCCGGGAGCGCGTCCGCGAAGTTCTCCACGAACTCGGTTGACCTGCTTCGCCGTAACTCGCCGAGTTACCCGGACGCGCTTCTCGCGACGACCTCCAGCGCGGTCGTGACGGTGCTGTCCAAAGTGGTGCGGACGGGTACGCCGTACCGGTGCGCAACGTGGACGAGGTAGCGGTTGCGCTCCGGGTCCGGGCAGTCGGGCGGCGCGCCCAGCACCGCCTTGCCGCTCCGGACGTCGAGGCCGAACTCCACGTTGGTCGTCATCCCCGGCATCGTCACCATGTCGCGCGGGATCCAGAACAGGATGGCGCCGGCCACGTCGCGCGCGGCGAACTCCCAGTCGACCTGGTCCTCGTACCGATCGGCGCGCCGGCCGCCCCGGGATTCGGGGTTGAACACGGTCAACGTCCGGGCGCCGGCCCAGAGCGCGGCCACGATCTCGAGCGCGGCGGGCCGCCACGACAGCACGGGATCAAGCGCGGTCGGACCGGCGAGGAACAACGACGGCCCGCCGGCCGGGATCGGTTCACGCGCCATCACCACGTGCACGGTCACGACGGGTCCGCCTGCGGGCTCCACGGCAGGGCCAAGCCGTCGTCGGCCGTGCGTGGCACGACGTGGACGTGGAGGTGGAACACCGTCTGGGTCGCGACCGCACCCTTCGAGGTGATCAGGTTCGCCGCCGGCAGCCCGGCCATCAGCTCGGCGGCGCGGCGCATCACGGCCGCGGTGGTCGCGGGGTCGGCGCCGGCGTCCGGGACGTGCTTGCGGGACAGGACGAGGAGGTGTCCCTCGGCGACCCCGCCGCGGCGCGGGACGATCGCGACGGCGTCGTCCCACGTCCGCACGACGACCGCCGGCGTCCGCCCGGCCACCACGGCACAGAACGCACAGCCGGGCACTCGTCCGCGGGGATCTTGACCAGGCACGGCTTTTCCCTCGCTGCTCTCCCCATCGCGGTGCTGACCCTAGATCATCAGCGGCGGGTTCGGGAAGAGCGGCACCGTTGCCCGAAGCGGACGGCTCCGGCCCGGGTCCTCAAAGGACGGTTCCCCGCACCAGGACGCCGCCCTGCCACACCGAGCGGATCAGCTCCGGCAGCGAACCCAGCTGGCCGGCCGAACCGAGGTCGCCGTCGAGCACCACAAGATCGGCCAGCGCACCCGGGCGCACCCGGCCGACCCGGTGGTCGCCGAGCAGGTCGGCGGCGGTGGACGTGGCGGCCGTCAGCACCCCTTCCAGGCTCAGCCCACCGGCCGCCATGAGCGGCAGCTCCTCGAGGCTGCTGCCGTGGGGCCCCATGCCCGCGTCGGACCCCATCGCGATCCGCACCCCGGCCGCGACGAGCCGGGCGAAGGCGTCCTGGTGCGCGTCGGCCGCCTCCTGCGCCTTTGCGATGACCTGGGGAGAAGTGACCCGCCCCTCGGCCGCGGCACGCAGGACTTGCCGGGGCGCGGTCAGCGTGGGCACGACGACCGTGCCGTGCTCCACCATCAGCTCGATGCCTTCGTCGTCGACGAAGATGGCGTGTTCGACGGACCGGACCCCGGCGCGTACGGCGTTGCGGATGCCCTTGGCGCTGTGGGCGTGCGCCAAGACGTAACTGCCGCGCTCTTCCGCTTCTTCGACCGCGGCGCGCAGCTCCGGCTCGGTGAACTGGGCGTGCCGGGAGTCGTCGGTGGGGGACATCACCCCGCCGCTGGCGCAGATCTTGATCTGGTCCGCGCCGGCCCGGAACAGCGTCCGGACCAGCTTGCGCACCTCGTCGGGACCGTCGGCGATGGCGGGCGGGTTGCCCGGCGACGTCGGCCAGAGCGGCAGGACGCTGCCCGAGGGCTGCCAGAAGTCGCCGTGCCCGCCGGTGGTGGAGATGATGCCGACCGAGATGCGCGTCCGGGGACCGGGCAGGAGTCCTCGGGCGAGCGCGGCGCGCAGGCCCGCGTCGGCGCCGCCGGCGTCCCGCACGCTGGTGACCCCGGACTCCAGGAGCGCGCGGGCGTTGCCGATCGCTTCGTAGTACGGCAGGGAAAACGGCTTCGCCGCGTAGGCGCCGGGATCGGTCTCGCTGATCATGAGGTGCACGTGGCAGTCGATGAACCCGGGCACCACGGTCTTCCCGGCACACTCGACGGTGGCGACACCCTCCGGGACGGGCGCCGACGCCGTCGGGCGCACCGCCGTGATCCGCTCGCCCTCGGTCACGACGTCGTGCGGGCCGGGCAGGAAGTGCTCACCGTCGAAGACCTTGGCCGAGCGGAAGACGGTCGAACGAGCCAAGACGTGCTCCTCGGGAGGTGGCGGGATCCTGCCGCCGAATATCGCCTGCCGCACCGACTGTCCGCTTCGGACGATGGGACGAACGCGCCGGGGCTGGTTCGTCCACCGGGACGAGTTGTCGAAACAGCAACAAACTTGGCGGCCTGCGGGCGTGCTGCCGCACAGTGTCGGGGTCCGCCCGCGGCCACCGGGCCGTGGCCGAGCTGCGGGCCACCGGTGCCGCCGACTTCCTCCCCGCGGACCTGTCCACCTTCATCGGGACGCGCGAGCCGGCCACGCAGGCGCTCGAGGCCCGCGCCGCGACAAGGCCGGGCAGCAGCCGCTGGACCAGCTGGAACGGCACGCCGAGGTTGACCCGCACCATCGAGTCGAAGTCGGCGAGCGTGGTTTCCGCCCGCGGTTTCAGGTGGGTGACACCCGCGTTGTTGACCAGGATGTCGGCGGTGAGGGCGGCCGGGATGTCCACCCGGTGCCTCGGCCTCGACGCCGGATCGAGCGACCGCGACCGGGTCGTCGCGGTGGTCCTCGACGGGCTGCGCGCTTCCGGGCACGCCCCGCTGCCCGGCGAAGAACCTCGCTGAAGTCTCAGAACCCGCCGGAGGCCAGCCGTCGCGCGTGCTCCCGGGTCTCTTCGTTCATCGGGAAGAAGCACTCGATGCGCAGCTCCTGCAGCGTCACGTCCTGCGGTGTGCCGAGCGTGGTCACGGTGGAGAAGTAGGCGAACCGGCGGTCGCCGTGCGCGTAGCGGATCGGCACGATCGGCAGCACCGGCGTGGCCGCGTCGAGGGACCGCAGTGACGCGGGCACACCGGGGTAGTCCAGGACCTCGTCGAGGATCCGCTGAGCGCGTTCGTCGGTGACACCGCCGAGTGCCTCGCGACGCACGCGCCGGACCAGGGCCTCGGCGACCTCCGGCCAGTTCGTGACGTGCCGGCGGACACCGTCGGGGTGGAACATCCGGCGGAGCACGTTCGCCGGCCCCGGAGCCGCTTTGGGTTCTCCCGCCTGGAGAAAGGCGAAGAAGCGGCGGGCGGCGGTGTTCGTGTGCCGGATGTCCCAGCTCCGGTCCATCACCAGCGCCGGAAAGGGTTCCTGCTGCGCCAGGATGGTGTCGAGCGCGCCGCGGACGGCGGCGAGCGCGGGCGCGTCCAGTTCGGACTCCGGGTACTCGGGCGAGAACCCGGCCTTGAGCAGCAAGGTGTTGCGTTCGCGCAACGGCACGTCGAGCACCTCCGCGAGCTTGAGCACCATGGCCCGGCTGGGGTTCGCGCGCCCGGTCTCGAGGAAGCACAGATGACGGATCGAAACGGCGGCCTCGGCGGCCAGCGCGAGCTGGCTCAGCCGCCGGGCGCTCCGCCAGTGTTTCAGCAGTGGACCGACGTCAGACACCGCTCGAGTATCCCGCAGTCCACGCGTGCGGCCGCACCGCCGCTTCCAGCGGCGGCCGGGCGACATTGGCGGCGTAGTTCGTCATCGTCGAGATCGCCACGCCGGTGATCACCTCGAACAGCTGCCCCGCGGTGAAGCCTGCCGACTTGAAGGCCGCCACGGCCGCCTCGTCGAGGTGCCCGCGGTTCTCGATCAGCGCGCGGGTGAGCGTCGCCAGCGCCGCCATCCGCGGGTCGTCGGGCAGCTCCCCGCGGCGCAGGGCTTCGACCACCGGCGGCTCGACGCCGTCCGCGAGCGCCTCCAGCGTGTGGAACGCGACCGCCCACTCGGAGTCGTTGGCGACGGCGTTGGAAAGCAGCAGGACCTGCCGCTCGTCCGGGCCGAAGGAGCCGCCGCCCCGGAAGTTCCCGAACGCGGCGAAGAAGGAGTTCAGCAACACCGGTGAGTTCGCCATCAGGCCGGCCCCGTTGGGGACGAAGCCGAAAGCGTCCCGCAGGGCCGACAGCGGCTCCTTCGCGGAGTCGGCAGCGGTGTCGGCGGTGTGGATCAGGTACTGGGTCATGACACGGAGTCTGCGACGGCCGTGACGGCCAACCAATTCCCTCGGAGGTAAATGCCGCCGGTACCTCGCCGGCGCCGTCCACAATGGGTGTCGTGACCACCGAAGGAGTGCCTGTGCCCGACGTCCGGCTCGATCCGATGACCGACGAGGAGTTCGCGGCCTTCCTCCGCGAGGCCGTCGTGACCTACGCCGAAGCGCACGTCGAGGCCGGGAGCTGGCCGGCCGAGGGGGCGCAAGAGCGGTCCGTCGAGGAGCACGCCCACCTGCTGCCGCAGGGACTCGCCACCCCCGGCCACCACCTCTACACCGCCCGGGACGGCGACGACCGGATCGGCGTGCTCTGGCTCGCCCGGCGTCCCCACGGCACCGGCGAAATGACCTTCGTCTACAACGTCGAGGTCGAGGCGAGCCGCCGCGGCCGCGGTTACGGCGCCGCGATCATGCGGGCCGCCGAGGAGCGGACGCTGGCGGACGGCTTGGACCGGCTGCAGCTGCACGTGTTCGGCGACAACGCGGTCGCCCGCTCCCTCTACCGGAAGCTCGGGTACGTCGAGACCAACGTCGTGATGGCCAAGCAGCTCCAGCCGTCGTCTCAGGACAGGTCGGACAGGTCGAGCACAAAGCGGTAGCGGACGTCGTTGCGCCGCAACCGGTCGAAGGCTTCGTTCACCCGCGCCGACGGGAGCACCTCGACGTCGGCCGTGACGCCGTGTTCGGCGCAGAAGTCCAGCATGGCGGCGGTGGCGGGCCGGCCGCCGCTGCCGGCCGAGCTGAGCTTCTTGCGTCCCACCAGCAGATCCATCGTCTGCACGGTGACCGGCCCGAGGTGCCCGAGCTGGGTGAGGGTCCCGTCGACGGCGACGAGCCCCAGGTACGGACCGAGGTCGTGGGGCGCGGAGATGGTGTCGACCACCACGTCGAACCGGTCCCGCGCGGCGGCCAGCTGCTCCGGGTCGGTGGACACGACCACCCCCTCGGCGCCCAGCCGGCGGGCGTCGCCGGCCTTGCCCGCCGAGCGGCTGACCACCGTCGTCTCGGCGCCGAGCGCCACCGCGAACTTGACGGCGAGGTGCCCGAGCCCGCCCAGCCCGGCGACGGCGACGCGGGTGCCCGGCCCCACGCCGAGGCTGCGCAACGGCTCCCACACGGTGATCCCGGCGCAGAGCAGCGGCGCCGCGGCCGCCGGGTCGAGGCCCGCGGGGAGGCGGTAGGCGAAGCGGTCGCGGACGACGTACTCGCGGGAGTACGCACCCGCGGTCGTCGAGCCGTCGTGCCGGTCGGTGCCCCCGTAGGTCAGGGTGGGGAACTCGCGGCAGAAGTTCTCTTGCCCGGCTTCGCACATGACGCAGACACCGCACGAGTCGACGATGTTCCCGACGGCGACCGGGTCACCGGCGGCGAACTGCGTCACTGCTGATCCGACTTCGGTCACCACGCCGGTGAACTCGTGCCCCGGCACGAGGAGCCCGCTGTCCTCGGGCCGGTCGTGCACGGCGTGGAGGTCGGTGTGGCAGACGCCGCAGTAGTCGACTCGCACGGCGACGTCGTCCGGACGCAGGTCACGCCGTTCGAGGTGGACCCGCCGCAGTTGTGCGGCGTCGTCCGTTCCCCAGCCCACGGTGGTTCTCATGGCGCTCGCTCCTCACAAACAGACTGTTCGGTCTATTTCAGCGTAGGCACGCTCCGGCCGGAAAAGCAAACCGACTGTTCTGTTTGGTAGGCTCGCGGCATGGTCGACCGGCCCCTGACGTCCCGCGGCACCGCAACCCGCGACCGCATCCTCGAGGTGGCGACCCGGGAGTTCGCGGAGCACGGGATCGCCGGGGCCCGCGTCGAGCGGATCGTGAGTGCCGCACGCACCAACAAGGCGCAGCTCTACGCGTACTTCGGCAGCAAGGACGGCCTGTTCGACGCGATCTTCTTCGCTTCGCTGGAGCGGATCATGAACGTCGTCCCGATCGACGCCACCGACCTCGCGGACTGGGCGGTGCGGCTTTACGACGAGTACCTGCGCCGCCCCGACCTGATCCGCCTGGCCACCTGGGCCCGCCTGGAGCGGCGCCCGGCCGGCCACCTGGTGGCGGACGCCGACCGCGTCGACGACCACAAGCTGCGCGCGATCGCCGAAGCGCAGAAGGCCGGCCTCGTGCGGCCCGGGGAGCCGTTCGACGTGATGGCCGTGGTCATCGCGATGTCGATGGCGTGGTCACCGGTGAGCAACGTGTACGCCGCGACGGCGGAGGAGCCGGAGGAACGCCACGACGGGCGCCGCGCTTTGCTGCGCGAGACCGTGCGGCGCGCCGTGATGCCTTGACCCCCGGCGCACGTCTACCGCGAGCTCGCCTGCACGTGCGCGCGCTCCCCCTGCGGTCCGAACAGGACGAGCGTCTCGACCGCGTGGCCGTCGGCCGAGCCGAGCCAGTGGGGTAGCGCCGTGTCGAACTCGGCCGCCTCGCCGGGTGGGAGGACCAGGTCGCGGTCGCCGACCAGGAGCCGGAGGTGTCCATTGAGGACGTACACCCACTCGTAGCCGCCGTGGGTCTGTGGGGTGGGCTCGGCCGGTTCCGGGCGGCTCGGGATCAGCATCTTGAACGCCTGCACGCCGCCCGCGCGGCGGGTGAGCGGGAGGAACGTCATGCCGTGGCGGTGGATCGGCCGCAGGTGGATCCGCGGGTCACCGGTGTGCGGGGCGCCGACGAGGTCGTCGAGCGGCACCCCGTACACGCGGGCCAGCGGCAGCAACAGCTCCAGGGTCGGCCGCCGGCCGCCGCTTTCCAAGCGGGACAACGTGCTTTCCGACGTCCCGGTCGCCGCCGACAGGTCGGCCAGGGTCAGCCCGCGCCGCTTGCGCAGGGCGCGCAGCCGGGGGCCGACCGCGTCCAGGACCTGTTCCGTCTCGTCCGCCATGCCGTCCGATCTTGCCAGGTCGGCAAGTTTTCGTGCGTTCCCGGCGTCGCGTCGCGAGGGTGGCGGCATGAGCGTTGAAGCCCGCTTCTGGGACGACCACTACAGCCGGCTCGCTGCCGAACCGCTGGTGGCGAAGGTGAACCCGAGACTGGCCGAGATCGCCGGTCCGCTGCCGCCGGGCGCCGCACTCGACCTCGGCTGCGGTGCCGGCGGGGACGCGCGGTGGCTGGCCGGGCGCGGCTGGACGGTGACCGCGGTCGACATCTCCGCCACCGCCGTCGCCGCACTGCAGCGCCACGACCGCGTCACCGCGCTCTGCGTCGACCTCGCCGAAGACTTCCCCGCCGGCACCTTCGACCTGGTTTCCGCGCAGTACTTCCACACGCCGTTCACCCTGGACCGCGCCGCCGTGCTGCGGACCGCCGCGAAGGCGCTGAACCCGGGGGGCCGGCTGGTCGTCGTCGACCACGGCTCAACCGCGCCGTGGTCCTGGAACCAGGACCCCGGCCTCCGGTACCCGGCGCCCCGGGAAGTGGCCGCCGACCTGGACCTCGACCCCGCGGAATGTTCGGTCGACCGCGCGGACCGCCCGCGGCGGCAGGCCACCGGACCCGGCGGCCGGATCGCCACGGTGGTCGACCACGTGCTGGTGGTGCGGCGATGAGCGACCGGAGGCCACCAAAAACGGGCCCCGGCGAGCAGGACGTGCTCGTCGGCTTCCTCGACTACCTGCGGGCCGCGGTCGCCGCCAAGGCCGACGGCGTGCCGGAAGCGCAGGCCCGGGCGGCCGGCGTGCCGTCGGGGACCAACCTGCTCGGCCTGGTCAAGCACCTGACCCACGTCGAGCGGCGCTGGCTGCTCGGGGACGACGTCGCCGACTGGCAGGCCACGTTCCACGCGGGCCCGGACGAGACGGCCGGGACGATCCTCGCCGGTTACCGGAAGACCACCGCCGAAGCGAACGAAGAAATCGCCTCCTGGGACACCCTCACACCGGCACGGCGGTGGACGCTGACCCACCTGATCGAGGAAACCGCACGGCACGCGGGGCACGCCGACATCCTGCGTGAGCTGATCGACGGCGTCACCGGACGGTGAAAGGAGCCCCCCGCCGCAGTGGCGTGGGGCTCCTTCGATCCGGCAGGTCAGCCGAGGTGCGAGCTGATCACCGAGTAGTCGTTGCCGACGTTGGTGTAGACGCCCGGGAAGTCCTTGCGGGCACACCCCTGGCCCCAGGAGACGATGCCGGCGAGCTTGCCGCCGACGTAGGCCGGGCCGCCCGAGTCGCCCTGGCAGGAGTCCTTGCCGCCTTCGGGCACTCCGGCGCAGAACATCGACGCCTTGTCGTAGTTCGAGCCGCTCGCGCTGTACTTCTCCGCGCAGGTGCTGTTGTCGACCACCGGCACTGAGACCTTCAGCAGCGTGTCGGAGACGTCGCCGCCCTCGGACGTCGCGCCCCAGCCGACCACCGTGACGTCGGCGCCCGCCTGGTAGGCGGCGTCGTCCGCCGACTGCACGAGCGTCGCCGGCTCGTACGGCAGCTCCTTGTCGAGCGTCAGCACGGAGTTGTCGTGCTGCATCCCGTTCATGTCGAAGCCGGGGTTCTGCCAGACGTCGCTGACCCCCGCCTTCTCACCGGAGGTGTCACTGAACTCGGTCCGGCCCCCGATGATCTCCATCTGCGACGCCTCGACACCGTCGGTGCAGTGCGCGGCGGTCAGCACCTTGTTCTTCGCGACCAGCGTGCCGGCGCAGTGCTGCGCGCCGTTGACGTTGAAGATGACGGTGGCCGGGAACTCGGTGATGGTGGTCGGCGAGCCGCCCACGATCCGCGGATCGCCGGCCGACGCGCCGGGGGCGGCGACGACGGCGAGGGCGCCGGCGGTGGCGACCGCCGCGAGGGCCACCACGGCCCGCCGGACCAGTGAACGTCCGTCTACCTGCATGAACATCTCCCTTCGGGGACCTGGAAGGTGGTTGTTCACGAGCAGACCAGACGGGCTCGGGTCCCGGTTAGCTACGAAAGTAGTTCTCTGAAAACAACGGGACGATGGTTGGTTTTTGTCCGACTTGCGTGGCGGGACGCCGGGCTCGGCGGTATCCGGCGGGCGCTACGGTCTCCGATGAACCCCGGCACCGGCGGCGGACGGACTCGCCGGGCGAACGGCCGCGGCAGCACCCCGGCTCACTCTGACGTCCACAGTGGACGATCGAAAACGGACGGCTCCGGCAACGCTGCAGGACATGGCGGACTCCCGGTGAGTCGGCCCCTGAGCGGGTGGCGGCGCCACGCAGAGGGTGAGGTGAATCGGTTCCGAATATCGCCCGCCGGGGCCGCGATTGTCAAGGCTTGACAGGCCGGGGGCGGTGGTATGAACCTTTTCACCGAACGTCCCCGGCCGGTCTCGGATGCTCCTTCCCGGCGGTCAGGGGGCGAGCCGGACGACGCCGTCCCCTGACCGGCGGCGGGTCCGCCCCACTTTCCCGGCCAGGGAGGAACCATGCCCACGAACGCCCCACTGCGGCGACGGCGCCGCGGCCCCGGTACCAGATTGGCGACACTGGCGGTGGCCCTCGTGGCCGTCACGCTCGGCCTCGCCGCACCCGCGGCACAAGCGGCGGATTCCTTGATATCCCAAGGGAAGTCCGTCACCGCGTCCTCGGTGGAGAACGCCGGCACACCGGCGAGCGCCGCGGTGGACGGCAACACCGGCACCCGCTGGTCGTCGCAGTTCAGCGATCCACAGTGGATCCAGGTCGACCTCGGCGGCGCGGCGACCGTCAGCCGGGTGGTGCTGAACTGGGAGGCCGCGTACGCCACGGCGTTCCAGATCCAGTTGTCCGACAATGGATCCACCTGGTCCACTGTGTACCAGACGACGACCGGGACCGGCGGCGCGCAGACGCTGAACGCGACGGGTGCCGGACGGTACGTGCGGCTGTACACGACCGCGCGGGCCACGCCCTACGGCGTCTCGTTGTGGGAGTTCCAGGTCTACGGCAGCGGCGGCGGCACGACGCAGCCCGGCGCCGGCACCCCGCCCGACTCCTTCTGGGGTGACACCGCCGGCATCCCGGCCGCGCAGAACGTGCTCATGGTCAAGGTGCTCAACCGGACCAACGGCAAGTACCCGGACAGCCAGGTGTTCTGGAGCTTCGGCGGCCAGACGCACTCGATCGCCGAGCAGCCCTACCTCGACATGCCGGCCAACTCCGCCGGGCGGATGTACTTCTACCTCGGCACCCCGAACGGCCAGTACGCCGACTTCATCGAGTTCACCGTCGGCCCGGACGTGTTCAACGGCAACACCACCCGGGTGGACGCGTTCGCGCTGAAGCTGGCCATGCGGCTGCACGCCCACGACGGGTACGACGTGCAGGTCGGTGACGACTACGGGACCTTCCAGGAGGACCGCGCGGCCACCTTCGCCAAGTTCCAGGCCGAGGTGCCGACCGAGTTCAAGGGCCTGGCGACGGTCAACGCGCCGTACCGGATCCCGGCGCCGGGCAGCGCGCCGGACTTCCGCGCGGGCGGCCGGTACGCGAACTACTTCACCGGCTACGCGCAATCGGTGGGGGTCAACGAACCGACGTCGAACATCACCGGCTGTGCGGGCTCACTGGCCGGCAACCCGGACATGTGCGCGGCGCTGAACCGCCACACGGCGCACCTGCCGCAGTCGCAGTGGCAGGACCCGGCGCAGTACTACAAGGCCGCGCCGGCGAACTACTACGCGAAGTTCTGGCACGACCACGGCATCAACCACCTCGCGTACGGCTTCCCGTACGACGACGTGGCGGCCCAGTCGTCGTTCGTCTCCCACGGCGACCCGCAGTGGCTGGCGGTCGCCGTCGGCTGGTGACCGGCGCGAACCTCGGTGTGGCGGCTTCCCGGACGGGAGCCGCCATGCCGGTTCGGCTACTCGACCGGCCACACCCGGACCACGCAGTTGTCTTCCCCGAGCGGGAAAACGGGGTGGCTCGCCGTGCTGACCAGGTCCCCCCGGCGCACCAGGCCGTCTCCCGTCAGGTCCACGTGCGCGGAGACCTGCAGGTCACCGCGCCAGCCCGCGGGGAGCTCGGCCGGCAGGACGAAGGGGACGGCCAGCTCGGCGGTGCCGGTGTGCCGCTGCCCGGCCATCGTCGTTTCGGCGAGCACCGGTGAAGGGGCGTCCGCCAGGGTGACGTCGAGCAGCCGGACCCGCAGGGTCGCTTCCCGGAACGGCGCGGTCCCGGCCGGCAGCACCACCACTCCCGTCACCCGCATGACTCAGTTGAGCACGGCGAACCGGGCCTCGATGTCCGTGGCCGCGCCGGTGAGGTTGTGCACTTCGATGAAGTACTTGAGCAGACCGGCCGTCTGCCGGTCGACCTGGACCTTCCACTCGATCTGCGCGCCTCCGTCGACCATCGGCCAGGTCGGCACCACGAGCCACACCACCCGCCAGCCCTCGGGCCAGCTGTGCGTGAACCACCGCCGGGTCGCCCCGGCGGCCACCTGACCGCGGAACTGCACACCAAGCCACATCGGTTCTGTCCTTTCACTCCGGCCCGGTGGGGGCGCCACCGGCGTCTTCGGCCTCGATGTCGCCCGGCGTGGCGGACGCGGTGCCCGCGGAAGGTGCCGCGCCGGCGTCGGAGGCCTCCTGCGCGCCGGTTTCGGGAAGCGCGGCCAGGGCTTCGAGCGTCGGCGCCGCGCCGCCGTCCAGCAGTCCTTCATCCGTTTCGTCGTTCACGGCAGTTCCTCTCAGGTCGCGTCGAGCGACCAGCCCAGGACATCGAACCGGGCTTCGACCTCGACCTGCGCCGAGGTCAGGTTGGTGATCGACAGGAAGTACTTGAGCAGCCCGCCGGATTGCCGGGTGACCTGGACGGTCCACTCGAGCTGGGCCGGACCGTCCACCGCCGGCGCGGTCGGCACCACCGTCCAGATGACGTACCAGGCGGCCGGCCAGCTGTGGGTGAACCAGCGCTTCGTCTGTCCCGCGGGAACGGACCCGGTGAACTGCGTGCCGCGGAACACCGCCGCGGGCTCGAGGTCCCGGTACATCCACCGCACACCGGCGCAGTCCCCGGGGCTCAGACCCGTGCGTTGCCCGATTTCGACGTTCTGCAGCGGCGTGAGCGTGTCCTGTCCCGGATCGACGGCGAATCCCCGGCGGGGATAGTGCATGATCGAGTGGTAGTCGTAACCGCCGACGTCATCGCCGTCGGTGATGTGCTGGTTGAAGTTGTGCGCATGCTGCTGCTGGATGTTCGCCCAGTTCACGGTCACGAAGTTGCCGCGGTCTTCGCGGCTCTGCTCGTGCCACAGTCCGACGCTGTGGCCGATCTCGTGGATCGTCGATCCGGTGTCACAGCCCGGCGCGAGGGAAATGGTCTGCTGGTTTCCGCGCATTCCGACCGGCGAACTGCAGCCGCCACCCGGCGCGAACCGGATGAAGTTCGTGTGGTCCGGGTTCGCCGGATCCCGGGCGACCAGCCGGATACGGGTATTCCGGTGCCAGTGGTCGATCGCATTGGTGACCCGGGCCTGGTCGGGCAGGTTCGGGTCGATCTCGAACGGTATCCGGCCGCCCGGCCAGCGGAACTGGTCCCCGGATATGACAACGCTCTCGAGACCGACATCGTTCTCGTCGAGCAGCGCGACGACGATGTCGCCTTCGACCACGGGCTCGCCGTCGACGATCGTGTACTGAATCGCTTTCGGGCCGGCGAACCGGGTGGGCATCAACCCGGTCAGCAGCCGGGGGCCGACGCGGAACTGACCTGTCCCGGTCACTCCGCCTTCGTCGTGATCCGATGGTGGCGTCATGCTTCTCCCCATTGCAGGTCGCCTCAGGATGCGCGCTCCGGCGATACCGGCGGCAGGGCCGAACGAGTATTCGTCCTCTCCGGTCAATTCGTGATCAATTGCCTGCAGCGGGGCCGTCACGATTGGTGAAAGCGCGCCGAAATTCGCTGTCTCGATTCCTTTCGACCGGCGGGACGATTCACCTCGGCGACCCGGCCGCCGCGCCGTAGCGGGCCGCGATCGCGCGGAAGACCTCCTTCGGCTCCCACGTCATATCCGGATAAGCCGTGCCCTGCTGTCCTTTGAGGACCTTCACCACGCCGTAACTGGCCAGGTCGAGGTCCCGCCGCGGCTCGGGATCGGCCGGGCACTCGTACCCGGCGAAGGTGAACCAGAACGCGCCGTGGACACCTTCGGCCTCGAAGACGTCCATCAGCTCCGTGAAGTACGCCGCCTGGCCGGCTTCGTCGTGAACGTGGTCGCCGGTGAGCACACGCGGGTCGGATTCGAGGTCGACGATCAGCCAGCCGGTGCCGCCCGCGTCCGCCGCGCCGCGGTAGGTGCAGCAGCCGAACTCGGTGACCACCAGGGGTTTGCCGTGTTCGCCGTGATTCCGGACGTGCTGGGCGAAGCCGGCCGCGTTGTCCGCCGAGCGGTACAGGTCGACCGACGCGAAGTCGAAGTCCGACCAGTCGATGTCCTCCCAGTCCCCCGAAGCGTAGGTGACCTTGCCGCCGAAGTGCCGTCGCGCAATCCCGACGACGTCGCGCAGCATCTCGGTGAAGTCCCACTCCGGCGTGAAACCGGCCCAGGCCGCGGGGTCCATCGCGTTCTTGAGCCGTTCCATCAGGTACGCGCCGGGCACGAACCCGGTGCAGAACAACGACATCTCGCAGCCCAGCACCAGCACGGTCTCCGGGTCGCGCGCGCGGATCTCTTCCGCGCGCCGCGCGCAGTCCGCGAAGTAGGGCTGCAGCTGCGGCGGTGTCAGGTCCATCGGGAACGGCGCGAACCACACCCGGAGGCCGGCGTCGAGCGCGGCGTGCGCGGCCAGGGTGAGGCGCTCGGGGTCGTCCCCGCTGATCCGGACCGCGTCGCAGTGCAGGTTCGCCGCGATGATCGCCATTTCCCGCCGCACCACCGCGGGGTCGAACGCCACCCGCGACCGGTCGCCGACCGCGCCCCCGAACCCCGTGTCGTAGTTGATTCCCCGAAGCTGCATAACCCCTCCAGAATGTACGTTGTACACGCACTGTACGTTGTACACTCCGCGCATGCCAAGGACGGAACGGCTGATCTGGCACCACCCCGAGCCGCCGGGCCGGAAGAACGCGCTCACCCGCGCGGCGGTGGTGCGCACGGCGATCGACGTCGCCGACACCGGCGGGGTCACCGCGCTCACGATGCGCGCCGTGGCCGACGCGCTCGGGGTGTCGACGCCCATGTCGCTGTACCGCTACGTGCTCAACAAGGACGGCCTGGTCGACCTGATGCTCGACGAGGTGTCGGCCGAGGTCGAGGTGCCGGCCGGGCCGAGCGGCGACTGGCGCGGCGACCTGCGCGGGCTCGCGACGAGCCTCTGGCTGATGATCGGCCGGCACCGCTGGTACGCCGAGCTCGTCGACAGCCGGCCGCCGTTCGGGCCGCGGACCCTGCGCCGGGCGGCCTTCCAGCTGACTGTCCTCGACGCCGCGGGGCTCGCGCCCGCCGTCGCGTACGCCTCACTGCTGGACAACTACGTGACGGGCACGGCGATGAGCGTCAGCCGCGAGATCGAGATGCTCGGCCGGTTCGGCATCGGCTCGACCGGCGACCTGCAGTCCTACGCCGGTGAGATGGCCGACGACTCGCTCGGCTCGTGGCTGGCGGACATGCCGGAGCTCACCGCGGATTCCCGGTTCGAGCTGGGCCTCGACTGCTTGCTCGACGGTTTTGCGGCCCGGCGGCGCGCCAAGCCGTAGGTGACCGGAAGCGGCCGGCCGACGCACCGGCAGCCCGAATGGCAGGATGTGGCGATGAGCGTGCGCAGCAGGAACAACGTGGTCGTCACCGGGCGCGAGGACGGGCCGACCCTGCTGCTCGCGCACGGCTTCGGCTGCGACCAGAACCTGTGGCGCCTCGTTGTTCCCGAGCTGGCGGAGCGGTACCGCGTGGTGCTGTTCGACCACACCGGCGCCGGGCGCTCGGACCTCTCGGCCTGGACGCCTGAGCGCTACGGCACCCTCGACGGTTACGCCGACGACGTCCTGACCCTTTGCCACGAGCTGGACCTGCGGGACGTCGTGCTGGTGGGGCACTCGGTCAGCGCGATGATCGCCGTGCTGGCCGCGAACCGCGAACCGGACCGGTTCGCGAAGCTGGTCCTGCTCACGCCGTCGCCGTGTTACATCGACGACGACGGTTACCGCGGCGGGTTCAGCCGTGAGGACATCGACGAACTGCTCGAGGCGCTGGAGTCGAACTACCTCGGCTGGTCGGCGACGATGGCGCCGGTGATCATGGGCACCCCCGACCGCCCGGAGCTGGGTGAGGAGCTGACGAACAGCTTCTGCCGCACCGACCCGGCGATCGCGCGGGTGTTCGCGCGGGCGACGTTCCTGTCCGACAACCGCGCCGACCTGGCGGAGGTCACCGTGCCGACCCTGGTGATCCAGTGCGCGCAGGACGCCATCGCGCCGCCCGAGGTCGGGCAGTTCACGCACGAGCGGATCAAGGGCAGCCGGCTGGTGACGCTGGACGCGATCGGCCACTGCCCGCAGCTCAGCGCGCCGGAGGCCACCGCCGGCGCGATCACTGCGTTCGTAGGCAGCTCATGATGTGCGAAGCCGGGGACCACCCCGGCGCGGACGGCCGGGAAAACAGCAGCCCGGCGTTTTCGGCGTTGCTCGAGGACAGCGCGGAAGACCTCTACGAGCACGCGCCCTGCGGGTACCTCTCGACGCTGCTGGACGGCACGATCGCGAAGATCAACACCACGCTGCTGGGCTGGCTCGGTTACGAACGTGCAGACGTCGTTGGCCGCCGGCGGTTCTCCGACCTGCTCACCGTCGGCGGGCGGCTCTACCACGAGACGCACTTCGCGCCGCTGCTGCGCATGCAGGGTGAGCTCGGCGGGGTCGCGTTCGAGATGAAGACCGCGACCGGGACCCGGTTGCCGGTGCTGGTGACCTCGACGCTCAAGACCGGCACCGACGGGCAGGCCCAGCTGATCCGCACCACGGTCTTCGACGCGAGCGACCGGCGCGCCTACGAGCAGGAGCTGCTGCGGGCGCGCGACGTGGCCGAGCGCGAACGCGACCGTGTGCAACGGCTGGCGCGGACGCTGCAGCAGACCCTGCTGCCGCCGGCGCTGTCCGAGGTGCCCGGCATGGAGGTCGCGGCCTACTACCACCCCGCGTCGGCCGACGAGGTCGGCGGCGACTTCTACGACCTGTTCCCGCTGACCGGCGACACCTGGGGCTTCTTCCTCGGCGACGTGTCCGGGAAGGGCGCCGCCGCGGCCGTGGTGACGTCGCTGGCGCGCTACACGCTGCGGGCGGGCGCGGTCCACGACCCCGACCCGACCACCGCGCTCACCACCCTGAACACCGTGCTGCAGCAGCAGTTCCACGGCGCCGACCCGCGCTACTGCACGGTCGTCCACGGCCGCGTCCGGCCCGACGGCGACCACGCGAAGATCACCCTCGCCGGCGGCGGCCACCCGCCGGCGCTGCTGATCCGCGCCGACGGCACGTCCACGTTCCTGCACCTCCCGGGCGGCCAGCTGGTCGGCGCACTGCCCGGCGCGCGCTTCACCGCCGCCGACGTGCACCTCGGACCGGGAGACACGATGCTGCTCTACACCGACGGGCTCACCGAAGCCCGCTGTAGCGGGCGCGCCCGCTACAGCGAAGAACAGCTGCAAGAGGACCTGACGGGCTTGGCGCCGACCACCGCACCGGCGGTGATCGAGGCGGTGATCGGCCTGCTGACCGGCTTCGGCGACGGCGTCGACGACGACACCGCCCTGCTGGCGCTGAGCATCCCGCTGCCGGGGAGTGATCGGCCGTGACCTTTTCCGTCGGCTCCCGGACCACCGGGACCGGAACCGTCGTCACCGTCGCCGGTGAGCTCGACGTCGCCACCGCACCGCGGCTGCGGGCCGGGATCGGCGATCTCACCCTGGGCCGCGGGCAGCTGCTGGTGGTGGACCTGGCCGGGGTGACGTTCTGCGACTCCAGCGGCATTTCGGCACTCATCGCGGCACGCAACACCGCGGAGGCCGCCGAGGCCGTGGTGGCGCTGGCCGCCGTGCCCGAGCGGATCATGCGGACCTTCAGCCTGATCGGCCTGGCGGGCTTCTTTCCGACGTACCCGAGTGCCGAAGACGCCCTGGCCGCGCACCACTGACGCTCAGCCCGGCGCGACGATGTCCGCCGACAACGGCCCGACGGCGCCGATGATCGCCTCCGTGGTCTCCGCCGGCACACCGGCGGCGAGCAGTGCGTCCGAGAGGTACTTGGCGACCAGTTCGAAGTGGTGCGCGGTGATGCCGCGGCCCCGGTGCACGTCCTTCATCGACCGGCCGGTGTACTCCTCGGGCCCGCCGAGCGCGGCGGTGAAGAAGTCGACCTGCAGCCCCTTCAGCCGGGGCAGGTTCGTCCCCCGGAAGAACACCGCCAGGTCCGCGTCGGCCAGCACGCGTTCGTAGAAGTCGTCGACCACGGCGACCAGCGCTTCCCGGCCGCCGATCGCCTCGTAGATGCTCGTCATTGCCGCCTCCGGTTCGTGGTGGTCAACCGTGGTGACCAGCGAACCGCCGGCAGGTTTCGCCTGCGTTAGAGCACGGGCAAGCTCCGGTTAGATCGTCCTCACCGCGAGGCCGGCGGCGCCGGGTCCGACGTGGCCGAGATGGTTGGATGGCCGGGTGGAGCGGAAGAAGTCACCCGAGCGGCTCGTGTTCTTCACCGACGCCGTGGTCGCCATCGCGCTGACGTTGCTCGTGCTGCCCCTCACGGACCTCGTGCCGGAGCTGGTCGCGGAGCACGCGCCCGCCGTCGAGGCGGTGACCGGGAACTGGCCGAAGATCATCAGCTTCCTGCTCAGCTTCGCCGTGATCGGCCGCTTCTGGCTCATCCACCACCGCATCTTCGAGCACGTGCGGGCCTACAGCGGGCCGCTGCTGGTGACCAACTTCTGCTGGCT
The DNA here is from genome assembly GCF_044453095.1 of Amycolatopsis sp. NPDC051758. Taxonomy (NCBI): domain Bacteria; kingdom Bacillati; phylum Actinomycetota; class Actinomycetes; order Pseudonocardiales; family Pseudonocardiaceae; genus Amycolatopsis; species Amycolatopsis sp. NPDC051758. Next base: position 87,920 of record NZ_JBITCJ010000004.1, read on the forward strand.
GCTCACCATCGCGATCCTGCCGTTCCCCACCGAGCTCATCGGCGCGTACCGGTCCGAGCGCTTCACCGTCCTGTTCTACCTGGGCACGCTTTTGGCCAGCAGCCTGTGCCACACCGCGCTGATCTTCATCGTCCGCCGCGACCCGGTCGTCCACGGCGACGCCGAACCGGTGTCCGCCGAATGGGTGCGCAGCTTCGTGCTGAACACCGGCGTGTTCGCCCTCGCGGTGGTGGTCGGCTTCATCGAGCCCAGCCTCGGGTACTACGTGCTGCTGTTGCTGGCGCTGCCCTCGGCGGTCGTCCGCCGGCTCGGACGGCGCCGGACGGTCAGCAGCTGAGCTCGTCCCGCGGGAACGTGTCGAGCCGCTCGAACGGGCGGCAGGCGTCGATGATCGCGCGGCTGTTGTACGGCGGCTCGCCCGCCACCGACAGCGGGTTCAGTTTGCTGCCCCACGTCCGGTTCATCACCCTGGCCGGGTGACCTTTCACGACGGCCGTAGCCGTATCACCACCGGCACCCGCCGCTCTGCTTTCGTGACGGCCGTGCCCGGCCGTCACCTTCGAGCGGCGGGAGCGGGTTCATGGCACAGGCAACAGTTTCCCGGCGGCGGCCGTGCCGCAGCTGCGGCGGGCGGTACTTCGTCACGACGGTGCCGATCTTCGCCGCGGTCCTCGCGTTCGCGGCCGCGCTGGGCGGGATCGTGACGGCCGTGGCCGGCAGCGGAATCGTCGCGGCGGTCGCCGGCGGCTCGATCCCGGAGCCGGCCGCCCTCCTCCAGGATGGCGCCTGGGCCGTCGGCGGCATCGTCCTCGCCGGGGTCATCGTGCTCATCGGGCGTGGCCACCGCTGCATCAAGTGCGACGTCCGGCAGTGACTCGGGCGGCCGGACCACTCCTCGCGGGAGTGCTCCGGCCGCGTTCGTCAATCCTGCGGCAGCTCGAACTTGTGCACACCTTCGTGTTCCAGCTGGGCCAAGGCGTCCTCGACGGACTCGCCCGCGCCCAGCTTCGCGGCGAGCTTGCCCGTCACCGTCGCCGTGGCGAAGGACGTTCCGCTCCACGTCGCCCAGCCCGTGTAGACGCCGTCCTCGAGCTCGGACGGGAACGCACCCAGGACGTTGATGCCGCGGGCGGTGCGGTCGACCCACGGCAGGTCGGGGGTGAACGACGACAGCGCCGGGGAGCCGGGTTCGGCCGGGGTGCCGGACGAGCCGACGGCGAGCACCCACGATTGCGCCGCCGGGAAGGCCGGGGAGCGCGACGTCCGTCCTCGCACCAGGCCGACCACGTCACCGTGGTTGCCCGCCGCCGCGACGACGGTCACCCCGGCGGGCACCCGCTCGATCGCGCGCCGGATCACCAACGGCGCTTCGCCGTCCTCGGTGAAGCAGCCGAACGACAGGTTGAGGATGTCGACCCGCTGGGCCAGGTCGGCGATCGCGACCGCGACCTCCCAGCCGGTCGCCGTGTAATCGGGCCGGTTCAGCACGCCCTTCGCCTCGATGTGCGCCGCCGGCGCGGCGGCCCGGATCACGCTCGTCACGAACGTGCCGTGGCCGGCCCGCAGCACGCCCTCCGGCGGCGGCCCGCCCGGCGCCCCGCAGACCGTCACCAGCGCGGCGGGCAGGCTCCGGTGCGGGTAAACGGGAGTGTCGATCACGCCGACCTTGACGTCGGCGACGGTGGTGGCCGCGGCGGGGATCGTGCCCGGCTCCGCCGGTTCGGGCAGACTTTCGGACATGGGTTTCGGCCCCGCCGGGCGGATCAGGTCGGCGACGCGGTGCTTGCCCATCGCCGGGAACCAGCCGCCGTACTTGCCGCTGAACCGGCGGCGCAGCTCGTACAGCACGCCGTCGAGGAAGCCCGCGGTGCCGTCGAAGCCGGTGAGCAGCGCCAGTCCGAGCGTCCGGTTCTCCTGGTCCACCTTGTAGCCGGTGTCGAGGCCGAGGGCGCTGAGGCCGCGTTCGATCAGCGGCAGGTGCTCGAGGTCGACGACGAGCTCCCCGGGCACAGCGGTGGCGAACGGTTCGTCGAGTGTGGCCATGTTCGGTACCTTTCGTCCGGTGGCGTCTACCCATCGGAGTCGCTGATGGCCGTTCTGATGCATCACACGGCGCGAGATGCCGCCGATGAGGCGATGCGGATGGCCGACCTCGACCCGCGGGAGGCCCTCCCGCTGACCGGCCCGGCCGTCGTCCTGGCCCGGCGCGACCGGGATCCGGCCGCGCTGGCCGTCGCCGAGCGGGCCTGGGGACACGCGCTGCTGCACTGCGGCGAAATGGGGGACGCGGTCCGCCACCTGCGCAGGTCCATGGCCGCGGGCCGCGCGGCCGAGTCGGCGGTCCTGGTGGCCGAGGCCCGGATGAAGCTGGCCTACGCGCTCGCGCAGCAGGGCCGGCCGGCGGCGGCGTTGCGCGAGGTCGACCTGGCGCTGCCCGACCTGACCGGCGCGTCCGCGGCCCGCGCGCTCGCCCAGCGGGCCATCGTGCTGAACCAGTCCGGCCGGGTCGACGAGGCGCTGGCGGACTTCCGGACGGCGCTGGCGGCGTTGCGGCGGGCCGGCGACCTGCTCGGGGTGCAGCGCATGCTGATCAACCGGGCGTTCCTGCAGTCCGACCGGTACGCCTTCACCGCGGCGAAAGCCGACCTCCTCGAGGCCGAGCAGCTCGCGCGGGAGCTGGGCCGGGAGCTGACCGTCGGGATCATCGCGGAGAACCTGGGCCGCGTCGAGACGTTCCGCGGGGACGTGCCCGCCGCGCTCGGCCACCTCGAGCGGGCGGAGCGGATCATCTCCGCGCACGGCGCCCAGCTCGGCTGGGTGCACCGGCACCGGGCGGAGCTGCTCCTGTCGGCGGGTGTCGCGGGAGAAGCCCGGGAGTCGGCCGAACGCGCCGTCGCGACATACCGGCGCGAACGCCGGCTGCTCAACGTCCCCGAAGCCCGGCTCCTGCTGGCCCAGGCGGCGTTCCTGGGCGGCGGCTGGGAAACCACCGTCACGCACGCCCGCCAGGCGAGCCGCGAGTTCACCCGGCAAGGCCGTGACGAGTGGGCGGCGGTGGCCCGCCTGGCCGTGCTGCGTGCCGAGTCGGCCGCAGGCCGAGTGCCGCGGGTGCCGCTCGACGCCGTGGAGCGGATGGCCGGCACCCTCACCGAAGCGGGGTGGCCGGCGGCCGCCGTCGAAGCCCGGTTGATCGCCGCGCAAGTGCTGCTGCGACGGCGGAAGGACGCGGCCGCACGGGACCACCTGCGGCGGGCGAGCAGTGTGCGGCAGCACGGCCCGGCGACGCTGCGGGCGCGCGGGTGGTACGCCGAAGCCGTGCTGCGACAGTCCGAACAGGACGCCCGCGGAGCGCGGCGGGCGGCCCGCAACGGACTGCGGATCCTCGACGACCACGCGGCGGCGCTCGGGGCGACCGACCTCTGGGTGCACTCGGCCGCGCACCGCCGTGAGCTGACCGAGCTGGGGCTGCGGTCGGCGCTGCGTGAAGGCCGGCCGGCCGCGGTGCTGGAGTGGGCGGAACGCGGCCGGGCCAGCCGGCTGCTGAACCGGCCGGTCCGGCCGGCCGAGGACCCGGTGCTGGCCGATCTGCTGGCGCAGCTGCGGGTGGTCGTCGCGGACATCGACCGCGGCGAGGTGCTGCCCGCGCACCGGCGGATCACGCTGGAACGCCGGATCCGCGACCACAGCCGCCGCCACCCCGCCGCGGCGGCCGGCCCGCCGCCCGCTCCCGCGTCCGCCGGCGGTCTCGGCGCCGCGCTCGGCGACCGCGCGCTGGTGGAGTTCCTCCAGCTGGACGGCGAGCTGCATGCCCTCACCCTGGCCGGCGGCCGGCTGCGCCTGCACCCGCTGGGCCCGGCGGCCCCGATCGCGGACCTCGTCGACCGGGTGCGGTTCGCCCTGCACCGGCTGGCCCGCCTGGACCGGCGCGGGCCGTCCCTGGCGCACCTGCTGACCGCGAGCGCACAGCGGCTGGACGCGGCGCTGCTCGAGCCGTTGCGCGAAACCGAAGGGCGGCCGCTGGTGATCGCGCCGACCGGGGCGCTGCACGGTGTCCCGTGGCCGGTCCTGCCGTCGTGCGCGGGCCGCGCGGTGAGCGTGACACCGTCGGCGGCGCTGTGGCTCTGCGCCGTGCGGACCCCGGCCCGGACGGGTCCGGTCGTGGTGGCGGCCGGGCCGGGGCTGTCCGGCGCCGAGGAGGAAGCCCGCGCGGTGGCGGCGATCCACGGGTGCCCGCCGCTGCTGGCCGAGGCCGCGACGGTCGACGCGGTGCTCGCCGCCCTGGGCACGGCGGGCACGGTTCACCTGGCAGCGCACGGGAAGCTGTCGACGGACAACCCGCTGTTTTCCCGGCTGCGCCTGCACGACGGGCCGGTGATGGTCCACGACGTCGACCGCCTGGCGCGGGTGCCGCACACGCTGGTGCTGGCGTCGTGCGACAGCGGCCGGTCGGTGGTCCACACGGGTGACGAGCTCCTCGGCCTCAGTGCGACGTTCATCGCGCACGGCACGGCCCAGCTGGTCGCGTCGGTGATCCCGATCCCCGACGCCGAGACGGTGCCGTTGATGGTTTCGCTGCACCGGCGGCTGGCGGCGGGAGAGACTGCGGCGGCTGCGCTGGCGGCGGCTCAGCTGGAACTGCGCGACGGTGATCCCGGTTCCCAGGCCGCTGCGGCCGGGTTCACCTGTCTCGGCAGCTGATCCAGCACCGCCCGGATCCCCGGGCTGGCATCGGCACTGCGCCGCCACGCCGCGAACACTTCCCGGCTCCCGCGCCGCCGTGGCTGGGTTCACCTACCTCGGCAGCTGATCCAGCACTGCCCGGATCCCCGGGCTGGCATCGGCACTGCGCCGCCACGCCGCGAACACCTCCCGGCTCCCGCGCCGCCGTGGCTGGGTTCACCTACCTCGGCAGCTGATCCAGCACCGCCCGAATCCCCGGACTCGCGTCCGCGCTACACAGCGGCTCAGCTCGAACTACGCGACCGCGACCCCGACTCCCCAGCCGGATTCACCTGCCTCGGCAGCTGATCCAGCACCGCCCGGATCCCCGGGCTGGCATCGGCACTGCGCCGCCACGCCGCGAACACCTCCCGCTTCGGCTGCCGCCGCAGGGGCCGGGACACCAAGCCCTCCCCCAGTGGCGGCCGGGCCAGGCGCGGGATCAACGCGATGACCTCGCCGGACGCCACCAGTGACAGCTGGCTGGCGAAGTCGTCCACCAGGTGCCGGACGTCCGGGTCTTCGGGGACCTCCGCGAACAGCCGCCGGAACCACTGGTGGCACACCGTGCCCGGCGGGCTCGTCACCCACGCGTGGCCCGCGAGGTCGGCGCCGCCCAGTGGCGCGTCCAGCCGCGCCAGCCGGTGGGTCCGGCTCAGCACCACGTCGCCGATGTCGGTGTGCACGAGCCGCTGGGTGAGCGACACCGGCGAAGCCGCGGGCAGCCCGTCGGCGTCGTGGATCAGCGCGAGGTCGACCGTGCCCGCGTCGACGCTGTGGAGCGCCTGGTCGGGGTCCTGCTCGGTGATGTGCAGGCGCAGCTCCGGACAGCTCGCCGCCAGTCCGGGCACGGCCGGGGCGAGCAGGCCGCGGATCGCCGTCGAGAACGCGGCTACGCGCAGAACGCCGCGGGGCGCACCGGAGGCGACCGACTGGGCCGCTTCGGCGCAGCGTTCCAGCGCCTGGAACACCTCGGGCGCCGAGTCCACGATCGCCTGGCCGGCCGGGGTGAGCACCACCCCGCGGCCCGCCGGCGCGAGCACGGGCACGCCGACCTGGCGTTCCAGCCGCTTGATCTGCTGCGACACCGCCGACGCTGTGAAGCCGAGTTCTTCGGCCGCGCGCGCCAGCGTGCCGAGCGCGGCCACCGACCGCAACGCGCGCAGGGCACCAACCTCGATCATGAAGCCAGGCTACGCAATACTGCCAAAAAAGCATCGCTGGACCGCATCGATAATCCCAGGGCATGGTCGGTTCATGACCCTCTTCGGCTCCAACCTCGTCGCGATGGTGACACCCCTGCGGCCTGACGGTGAGCTCAGCGAACCCGGCCTCACCGCGCTCGTCGACCACCTGCTGGGCACCGGGTGCGACGGTCTGGTGGTCGGCGGGACCACCGGGGAATCCCCCACCCTGACCGGCGACGAGGCCGTCCGGCTCGTTCGGGCCGTTGCGACCCAGGCCGACGGCCGCGCGCGGGTGATCGCCGGTGTCGGCACCTACAACACGGCCGACAGCGTCCGCCGGGCCCGCGCAGCCGAAGCCGCCGGGGCCGACGCGCTGCTGGTCGTCTGCCCGTACTACTCCCGGCCGACGCAGGCCGGCGTCGTCGCCCACTGCCTCGCGGTCGCCGACGCCACCGAGCTGCCCGTGATGCTCTACGACGTCCCCGCGCGCACCGGCATCACCATGACGGCGTCCACGCTGATCGAGCTCGCCGGCCACCCGCGGATCCGCGCGGTGAAGGACGCCAAGGGTGACCTGTTCGAGGCGATGACGGTCATGGCGTGCACGTCATTGGCGTACTACTGCGGCATCGACGAGCTCAATCTTCCGTACCTCGCCTGCGGCGCCGCCGGGCTGGTCAGCGTTGTGGGCAACGTCGCCGCCGACCGCAACGCCGCACTCATCCGCGCGGTCCGCGGCGGTGACCTCGACACGGCGCGGTCGATCCAGGATTCGCTGATTCCGTTGGTGGACGCGGTGATGCGCACGTATCCCGGTGTCACGATGGCCAAGGCCGCGCTGGCGGAGCTGGGGATCATCCCGCACGCGACGGTGCGCCTGCCGCTGGTCGAGGCGCCCGACCTGCAGCCGCTCAAGGAGGCGCTCAGCACCTCGCGCACACTGCGTGCGAGGCGGACGCCCGATCACGGTCGTTCGGGCTTCGCCGCCGCCGCGGCCTCCGCGACGTGACCGGCCCACGAACTGTGCCCGGACATCACGACGTCGTTGAGCCGCACCGAGAACAGCCGCGTCCGCTCGTCGCCCTCGACCTCGGCGTAGACGCCCGCGGCCTGCTCGTAGAGGAACTTCTCCGAGTACAGGCGGTTCTGGACCTCCCGCGACGACGTCCACTGCTCGTGCGACTTCGTGGCGTTCATCAGCCCGGCCGCCAGCGCGGTGCCCGCACTGGCGACGACGATCCACCACCGGGGCACCGCGGGCACCCCGGAGATCGCCGTGGTCACGACGGACAGCACCACGCTGGCGTAGACGAACAGCTTCGACATGCGCCGGCTCCGGCGCGCGCGGCGGCTCCAGTTCTTCATCAGGCTCTGCCAGCGGGCGAAGGCCCGGTCGGCCAGCTCTCGAGACTCGTCTCGCTCGTCAACCATGGGGCACATGATGGCCGAGCCCGGTCAGCTCGGTGATCGGTAGCCGGAAACGTGCGACCGCGAGCCGCGGTGAACTCGCCGCCGGTCCAGTCCGCGTGGGACCGACCGTGGATCGCTCGGCCGAACTGGCCGAGGGCGGGCGCGTGGCCGTCCCGCTCGCCGAGCGCGGGGTGGGCATCTTCGGGATCGAGCTGTCCCGGCCGATGATCGACCGGCTGCGCACGAAGGCCGGCGAAACGGATCTCGTCCTGTCGCACGCCCCCGAACTTGCCCGATTTCGGGCAAGTTTTTGGCTTTCGGCCGTCCGGGGTGCATAGTGTCCAGCGTGGAGGACACCGACATCGTCGATCAGGTGGCCGCGTCCACCGGCTTGCCGCCGGGGGTCGCCGCCCGGGTGGTCGACGACGTCCTGGCGTTCTACCGGACACCCACCGAGCAGTACGTGCGCCGCCGGCACACCGAGCTGCAGGCCGAGGGCCGGAAGAACCCCGAAATCTTCCCCTTGATCGCCACCGAGCTCCGCGGCCGCCTCGTGGCCGCGCCGGCGCTGTCCGAGCGGCAGCTGCGGCGCATCGTCTACGGCTGAGCCGGCCCTGCCCCGAAAACCCTGGAAGAAGAGGTTCGCCATGTGCGGAATCGTCGGCTACATCGGCGGCCAGAACGCCGCCCCCATCCTCCTCGAAGGCCTGACCAGGCTGGAGTACCGCGGTTACGACTCCGCAGGCATCGCCGTCCTCGGCGCCAAGGGCGGCACCCAGGTCCACCGCGTGGTCGGCCGGGTCCGGAACCTCACCGCGGCGCTGCCCAAGCGGCTCACCGGCAAGGTCGGCATCGGGCACACGCGGTGGGCCACGCACGGGCCCGCGTCGGAGGCCAACGCCCACCCGCACACCTCCGAAGACGGCCGGATCAGCGTGGTCCACAACGGCATCATCGACAACGCCGACACACTGCGCGCCCAGCTCGCCGACGCCGGTGTCACGCTCACCTCCGAGACCGACACCGAGGTCCTCGCCCACCTGATCGCCCGCTCCGCCGCGGAGACGCTCGAGGACGCCGTCGTCGAGGCGGTCTCGCGGATCACCGGCACGTACGCGATCGCCGTCACCGACGCCGCCCACCCGGACCGGCTGGTGATCGCGCGCAACGGCTCGCCGCTGATCATCGGCGTCGGCGAGCGGGAGATGTTCGTCGCCAGCGACCTGGCCGCGCTGGTCCGGCACACCTCGCAGGTCGCGCACCTCGACGACGGCGAGTTCGCGACGGTCTTCGCCACCGGGTACCGCACCTTCACCGTCGACGAAGGTGACACCACCAAGCCGGCGACCGAGATCAACATCGCCGCCGAGGACCTCGACCTGGGCGGCTACCCGCACTACATGGCCAAGGAGATCCAGGAGCAGCCGGAGTCCGTCGAGCGGATGATCCGCGGCCGGCTGGACGACCGGTTCGGCGTCGCCCGCCTGGACGGCCTCAACCTGACGCCCCGCGAGCTGCGTGGGTTCAGCCGCGTGAAGATTCTCGGCTGCGGCTCCGCGTACTACGTCGGCCAGATCGGCGCGACGATGATCGAGGAGCTGGCGCGGATCCCGGCCGACGCCGAAGCCGCGTCGGAGTTCCGCTACCGCAACCCGATCATCGAAGCGGACACCCTCTACATCGCGGTCAGCCAGTCCGGCGAGACGATCGACACCGCCTTCGCCGTCGAGGAGATCAAGCGCAAGGGCGGCCGGGTGACCGGCCTGGTCAACGTGGTCGGCTCGACCATCGCCCGCGCCTGCGACGGCGGGGTCTACCTGCACGCCGGCCCGGAGATCGCGGTCGCCTCGACCAAGGCGCTCACCAACATGGCCGTCGGCTTCGCGATGATCGCGCTGGCGCTGGGCCGGGTGCGCGACCTGTCCAATGCGGACGGCAAGCGGATCATCGACGCGATCCGGGAGCTGCCCGGCCAGATCAAGTCCATTTTGGACACCGAACCGCAGATCGCCGAACACGCGAAAACGGCGGCGGCCGCGAACAGCCTGTTCTTCATCGGCCGGGTCCGCGGGTTCCCGGTCGCTCGCGAGGGCGCGCAGAAGTTCAAGGAGATCTCCTACCGCCACGCCGAGGCGTACCAGACGTCCGAGCTCAAGCACGGCCCGCTCGCCCTGATCGACGAGTCGCTCCCGACGGTCGCCATCGTGCCGTCGGACGAGCTGACCGAGCGCAACCTGGCCGCGGTGCAGCAGATCCGGGCCCGCAGCGGCGCGGTCCTCGCGGTCACGCACGAGGACGTCGACTTCGGCGAGCTGGACGTCCCGCGGATCGTGGTGCCCCGGACCGCGCCGGAGCTCGACCCGATCCTCCTGACGATCCCGCTGCAGCTGCTCGCCTACCACGCGGCGCTGACCCTGGGCTACGACATCGACAAGCCGCGCAACCTGGCCAAGTCCGTCACGGTGGAGTGAGCCGGGCCCGCGATCTCCTGACGGCGCAGGCGGGCCTGCTTGGGCATGTTCCAGCCGAGCACCCCGGTCACCTCACCGGCTCGGCGGTACTGCGCCACGAACCGGCCTTCGCGCACGTCGCCTTCCACAATGGACACTTCCGCGTCCGCGGAGAGGATGCCGTGCACGTGGATCCGGGCGTCGAACTGGTTGGTCCAGAAGTAGGGCACCGGCGTGTACGGGCGGTCGTCGCCCAGGATGTTCCCCGCGACGGCGACCGCCTGCTCGGTCGCGTTGGTCCGGTTTTCCAGCCGCAGCAACGCGTCGAGGCCTTCGTGGTGCCAGCGGGCCACGTCCCCGGCGGCGTAGATCCCGTCGGCGGCGCGGCACCGCGAGTCGCACACGATGCCGTTGTCGCACAGCACTCCGCTGCCCGACAGCCATTCCGTCGCGGGCGCGGCGCCGAACGCCACCACGACGACGTCCGCGGGCAGCACCTCGCCGGTCGCCAGCCGCACCCCGGCGACCCGGCCGTCCTCCTCGGTCAGGCCGGTGACCGCGGCGCCGAGCCGCAGCTCCACTCCCCGCGCGTCGTGGAGCTCGGCGAGCAGCCCGGCGGCGAGCGGGCCGAACTGGTAGGCCAGCGGCGCGGGCTGCGGGCCCGCCAGGGTGACCGGCCCGCCCAGGCCGCTCACGGCGGCCGCGATCTCGGCGCCGAGGACACCGTCCCCGACCACCACCACCCGGCGGCCCGGGCCGAGGTCCGCGCGCAGGGCGAGGGCGTCGTCGAGGGTGCGCAGCACGTGGACGCCCACGAGCCCCTGCTGGCCCGGCAGGGTGCGCGGCCGCAGCCCGGTGGCGAGCACCACCGCGGCCGCCGTCAGCGTGCGCCCGCTCATCGTGTGCACGGTCCGCGTCCCGGCGTCCAGCCGCGTCGCCGGGTCGGCGAGCACGAACTCGGCGTCCAAAGCGGACAGTGCCTCGGGCGTGCGCAGCCGCGCCTGCTCGGGTGTCCAGGTTCCGGCGAGGACCTGTTTGGACAGTGGCGGCCGGTCGTACGGCAGGTGCGCCTCGGCGCCCAGCACCGTCACGCCACCCTCGTACCCCTTGCGGCGCAGAGCTTCCACGGTCGCCAGGCCGGCGGCCGAAGCCCCGACGACCAGCACGTCGTGAGGTGCGCTCACGCGTTTTCGCTCACCGAGATCGCGACGCCGGGGCACACGCTCGCCGCTTCCCGGACGATCGTGTGCAGCTCCTCGCCCGGGTGTTCCTCGAGCAGGACCACGATGCCGTCGTCGTCACGCTGGTCGAACACGTCCGGCGCGAGCATCACGCAGGTGCCGGCGCCGCAGCACTTTTCTTCGTCCACGGTGACCTTCATGGGTGTTCCTCTCCTTCGTGGTGGTGGGTGACGGGTGCGAGCCACAGGCCGACCAGTGCGTCGGTGAGCCCGGTGGCGGCTTCGCGCCAGCTGGCTCGCGGGGTGTCGCCGCCTTCGGCCAGCGCGCGCTCGCGCTCGGCCATGGTGTGGATCAGCAGGTGCCGGGTCATCGCGGTGCGCTCGGCCCGGACGTCGGCGGGCAGATCGGGCAGGCACCGGGACACACCCTCGACGGTCCGCACCATCGACGGTGACGCCAGCGTCTCCTCGGCGATGATCGGGCGCAGCGACGGCTCGGTCATCACCTGCGCGGTGAACCGGGCGAACCAGGTCGGCCGGCCCAGCGCGGCCAGGTACTCGGTGGTCGGGTGCACCAGGCAGCCCACCCAGTACCGCAGGTCCGCGCCGGGGGTGGCGAGCAGGCCGCCGCGCAGTTCCTCGACGTCGGCGGACCGCCGCCGGGCGATCGCCCGCACGACGTCCGCCCGGGTGCCGAAGTGGTACCCGACGGCGGTGTTGTTGCCCTGCCCGGCGGCTTCGCTGATCTGCCGGTTCGACACGGCGAGCACTCCGTGCTCGGCGTAGAGCCGTTCCGCCGCCGCCAGGATCCGCTCCCGGGTCACGTGCGCTCTGCTCGCCAGTTCGGTCACGCCGATCACCAGCGCACGGGCAGTTCCCGCAGCCCGCCGACGGCGAGTCCTTCGACCCGGCGCAGCTCGGCGGCCGGGACGGCGAGCTCGAGTGCCGGCAACTTGCGCAGCAGCACTTCCAGCACCACCTGCAGCTCGGTGCGGGCCAGCGGCTGCCCGAGGCACGCGTGCGCGCCGGCGCCGAAGGCCAGGTGCGGGTTCGGGCTGCGGCCCAGATCCATCTCTTCGGCGTGGTCGAACGCGCGCTCGTCGCGGTTGGCCGCGGCCATGCTGCACATCGCGGTGGTCCCGCCGGGCAGCACGGTGCCGGCGACCTCGAAGTCGTCGGAGAGGTAGCGCAGCATGCCGACGCCGGCGTTGGCGTCCAGGCGCAGCGACTCCTCGACCGCGGTGCGCACCAGCGCCGGTTCGGCCAGCAGCCGCTCCCACCGGCCCCGATCCGCCAGCAGCATCGCCACCATCTTGGCGATCATGTTGGCGGTGGTCTCGTGCCCGGCGATGAGGAGGCCGATGCCGGTGGCGGTCAGCATCGCGTCGGACCAGTCTTCGGGGAGCAGCGCGCTGAGGATGTCCTCACCCGGTTCGGCGCGCTTGGCGGCGATGAGCCCGCCCATGTACCCGCCGAACTCCCGCTGCGCGGCGTCGAACTCGGCCTGCGTGTAGCGGGTCATGCTGAGCATGACGTCCGACCAGTGCGCGAACCGGTCGCGGTCGGTGTCGGGCACACCGAGCATGTCGCAGATCACCCAGACCGGCAGCGGGAAGGCGACGCCGGCCTTGAGGTCGCCGGGCGCGCCCTTGGCGACCATTTCGTCGATGAGCTGCTCGGTCATCGACGCCATGCCGGGCCGCAGCGCGTTCATCCGCTTGGCGGTGAACCACTTCCCGATCGTCCGGCGCCACGTGAGGTGGCCTTCGCCGTGCTGCGGGAGCACGGTCGCCATCTCGCTGTTGAACACCCCGCCCGACTCGGTGTCGGCCACCCGGGCGGCGTTGTCCGCCGGCGTCGGGCGGGTCCACCGCGGGTCGGACAGCACACTCTTGACGTCGTCGTAGCGCGTGACCAGGGCCGCCTCGTCCCCGCTGGCCAGCGTGACCCGCGCGACGGGGCACTTCGCCCGGAACTCGGCCCACTCCGCCGGCGGCTCCAGCGCGGTGTCGGCGTCGAACGGGAAGCGCGGCAACGGGTCGGTGTGGCTTTGCGTCATGGCGGGCTCCTCGTTGGTGAATGTCCCCTGCCTTGCAGCTTGGCCATGGATCGACGTTAAGTCAAGCAGTTGATTTAATTCGGGCGGACAGGACGACCGGGGCCACCCGCGCTCAGGTCACTCGCGCTCGACCTTGCGCAGCCCGCCCCCGGGCGTCCACCACTCCACGACCAGCAAGGTCGCCGCCGGGTTCAGGTGCGTGTGCACCACCTCGGCGACGTCCACCCGAAAGCCGTCACCGGTGTCGACGGCCCGGCCGGAGATCTTCGCTTCACCCGGCCAGTCCGCTTCGGCGCCCTCGACCGGGTCGACCGTCGCGCTGTGCAGCGCCAGCCGCGGGTCACGCTTCAGGTCGGCGCCCTTGCGGGCGTCCGGCATCGAGCCGAACGTCAGCTCGCCGTCCCGGAACACGGTCTCGATGCCGGAGATCCGCGGTGCGCCGTCGGCCCGCAGGGTCGCCATCGTCTTGTGCTTGTGGGCGTCGAACAGCCCCTGAACCCGCCGAGCGAACTCCGGTTCCGCCGCCTCGACCTCGCGCCACGTCGTCATGCGGTCATGATGGCAGCCAGCGCACATGGACCGCTGTGGGTTTGCGGAACACCAGCCCCGACGCCGCGGCCGGCTCCGCCAGGGTGATCCCGGGCAGCCGGTCGAGCACGGTCTCCACGGCGATCCGCGTCTCGAGCCGGGCGAGGTCGGCGCCGAGGCAGAAGTGCGGTCCGACGGCGAACGCCAGGTGCTTGCGCAGGTTCGGGCGGTGCGGGTCGAAGACGTCCGGGTCCGGGAACACCGCGGGATCGCGGTTGGCGGCGGTGAGCGACACCGTGACGAGGTCACCCCGGGCGATCGACGCCCCGGCCAGCTCGACGTCGCGGGTCGCGTACCGGTCGACCACCGCCGCCGCGGGCTCGAGCCGCAGCGACTCCTCGATCGCCGCCGGGACGAGCGCGCGGTCCAGGTCCTGGTGGGCCGGATCCCGCAGCAGGTGCAGAAGCAGGTTGGCGATCATGCCTTCCGTCGTCTCGATGCCGCCGAACATCAGCACCGCCGCGTTCGACACCACCTCCGGCAGCTCCAGCGCCGCCGCCGCGTCGGTCAGCAGCGACGGATCGCGCCGGGCGACCGAGCCCTCGATGTGCGCGCGCAGCTCGCCGAACGCTGCCGATCCCCCGGGCTCGGGGGACCGGCCGGCCGAGATGTCGTCCACTGTGGACACGATGGCGTCGTACCAGGCCAGGACCCGCGCCGCGTCGGTGTCGGCCAGGCCCAGCGCGTCGGCCACCACGGCGACGGACAGGGGCCCGGCCAGCGCCCGCCGCAGCTCGGCCTGCCCGGCCGCGGCGAACCCGTCGACCAGCCGGGTGCATTCGGCGCGGACGAACGCCGTGAACCGGTCGGCGAGCTCGCGGGGCCGGAAGTGCCGCGAGAACGGCGTCCGGTGCCGGGTGTGCTCGGCCGCGTCCAGCGAGAGCATCGACGGCCCGACGACCTGGGCCGTCGAGAAGCGGGGGTCGTCGACCGTGAAGGTCGCCGCGTCGCGCATCACCCGCGACGCCAGGTCGTGCCGGGTGACCAGCCAGCCGTTCAACGCGGGCAGCCAGGCCACCGGCTCGGTCGCCCGGAGCCGGGCCAGCAGCGGGTACGGATCGGTGGTGAGCTGCTCGATCACGCCTTCAGCCCCGCGATCAGGAGCCCGACCAGGCGGCGCGCGTCGTAGTCCGGGTTGTCTTCCGCGCCGACGCACAGGTTGCCCACCCCGCGCATCAGCTCCAGCGGCCGCACCCGCCCGGTCAGCCCGGCCGCTTCGAGCAGCTGCGCGCACACCGGGACCAGGCGATCGAGGAAGTACGCGTGCAGCGTGTCGAAGCCGTCGCCCTGCAGGACACCCGCGAGCCCGTGCTTGGTCACCAGGAAGTCGACGAACTGGTCGATCCACTGCGCCAGGGCCGTGTGCGGGGAATCGGCGGCTTCGAGCAACGCGGGCCCCGCCGCGGCGCAGGCCTCCACCTGGTGCCGGTAGACGGCGACGATCAGGTCCGCCCGGGTCGGGAAGTGGCGGTAGATCGTGCCCATGCCGACGCCGGCCTTGGCGGCGACCTCGCGCACCGGCGCGTCCACGCCGGACGCGACGAAGACCGCGGCCGCCGCGTCGAGCAGCGTCTTCTCGTTGCGCCGGGCGTCGGCGCGCTTGGGCTTGCTCTCGCCCACCGGACCTCCAGGGTTGCTAAGCGGAACAATGCTCCGTATCGTTAGCGGAGCAACGTTCCGTTTGCTCATGATGCCACTGAGGAGCTTGTCATGCAGTACCGCACCCTGGGCCGCACCGGTATCCGGGTCAGCACCCTCGCGCTCGGCGCGATGAACTTCGGCGCGATCGGGCGCACCACCCAGGACGAGGCCACCGCCCTCGTCGACGCCGCCCTGGCCGGCGGGATCAACCTCGTCGACACCGCCGACATGTACGGCCAGGGCGAGTCGGAGGTCATGGTCGGCAAGGCCATCGCCGGCCGCCGCGACGACCTCGTGCTGGCCACGAAGGCGGCCATGCCGATGGGCGACGAACGCAACCACCAGGGCAGCTCACGCCGCTGGCTGGTCACCGCGCTCGACAACAGCCTGCGTCGCCTCGACGTGGACCACGTCGACCTCTACCAAGTCCACCGGTGGGACCCTGCCACGAGCGACGAGGAAACGCTTTCCGCCCTGACCGACCTGCAGCGTGCGGGCAAGATCCGAGCCTTCGGCTCGTCGACGTTCCCCGCGTACCGCATCGTGCAGGCCCAGTGGGCCGCGCGCGAACACCACCTGGGCCGGTACGTCACCGAGCAGCCCAGCTACTCGATCCTGCAACGCGGCATCGAGACCCACGTCCTGCCGGTGGCGCAGGAGTACGGCCTTGGTGTGCTGGCGTGGAGCCCGCTGGCTTCGGGCTGGCTGTCGGGCGCGGTCCGCGCCGGCCGGGAGATCACGACCAGCCGGTCGAAGGTCCTGCCGCAGCGCTTCGACCTCACCGACCCCGCCAACCAGGCCCGCCTCGACGCCGTCGAGAAGCTCACCAAGATCGCCGACCAAGCGGCACTTTCGCTGATTCAGTTGTCGCTGGGCTTCGTCACCGCGCACCCGGCGGTGACCAGCGCGCTCATCGGCCCGCGGACGCTGGACCACCTGAAGTCGCAGCTCGAAGCCGCCGACACCGTGCTCCCCGCCGACGTGCTCGACGAGATCGACGCCGTTGTCGCGGCCGGCGTCGACCTGGCCGCGCACGAGAAGTTCGACACCCCGCCCGCTCTGCTCGACCCGTCCCTCCGGAGGCGTTGATGACCCCCCGTTTCGGCATCCTGACCGCACCCATGAACGTCGGCTACGACGAGATCCTGCGGGTCTGGCGGGAAGCCGACACCGTCCCGGAGATCAACCACGCCTGGCTGTTCGACCACCTCATGCCGATCGGCGGTGACCCGGACGGCCCGATCTTCGAAGGCTGGACGCTGCTTTCGGCGCTGGCCGCGCAGACCGAGCGGCTGCGCCTCGGCCTGATGGTGACCAGCAACCGCTTCCGGCCGCCGGCGGTGCTGGCCAAGATCGCGACCACGGTGGACATCGTGTCCGGCGGGCGCCTCGACTTCGGCATCGGCGCCGGCTCGCGCCCGAGCCACCCCTTGGCGCGACGCGAGTACGACGGCCACGGCCTGCCCTACCACACCCAGGACGACGCCGTGGCCGCCCTCGCCGAAGCGTGTACCGTCATCCGTCGCTTGTGGACGGACGACGAACCGTTCGACTTCGACGGTGCGCACGTCAAGCTGAAGGGGGCGTTCGGCAATCCCAAGCCGGTGCAGCGCCCGCACCCGCCGATCATGATCGGCGGCCGCGCGAGCGCGACCCTGCGCGTGGTCGCCGAGCACGCCGACGAGTGGAACATCCCGGGCGGCGGTGACATCAACGACCTCGTCGGCCGCAGCAAGCTGCTCGACCGCTACTGCACGGAGATCGGCCGCGACCCGGCGACGATCACCCGCTCGATCTTCCTGCCCGTCGACTACGACAAACCTGCGGCCACCAAGGAAAAGATCGAAGAGGCCGTCGGCGCCGGGTTCGGGCACATCGTCCTCGGCCTGGCGAACCCGTACCCGGACGGTGTGGCGCAGTGGGTCGCGGACGAGCTGATCCGCTGAGCTACTTGCCGGCTCCTTCGTAGGTGCCCTGCGTGAACCGGCGTGAGAACACGAAGTACACGACAGCGGCCGGTGGACGCGTTGACGAGCAACATCGGGCACCTGCCGGGCACCGGGCTGCTGTCACCCTCGGAAAGCGCGTCCGTCGGCGCCCTGCGGGTGCACGGCCTCCCCCTGGCCGGCGGCACCCTCGACGTCGAGATCGACGCGGCCGGCGAAGTGACCGAGCTGCGGCTGCCGGCCGGGTTCAGCCGCGCCTGAAGAGCCCGGCGAGCAGGAACGGTTCGCCGTACCGCCCGGTGTCCGGGTTCATCGGCCGCAGCTCGACTTCGCTGTAACCGTCGAACAACCGGCGCAGGTCGTCCGGGTGGTAGGCGAGGCCGCCGTGCAGGCTGCGGTCGCGGTAGAGCTGCTCGTCGGGCAGCTCGGTTCCGGAGTTGCCGTCCCCGGTGCCCGCGGCGAAGCAGGTGAGCCCGAAGTACCCGCCGCGGGCGAGGTGGCGGTCGAGGAGCGCGAGGTAGCTGATCCGCCGGTGCGGCGCGAGGTGGAGGAAGCAGCCCGAGTCGTAGATCAGGTCGTAGGTGGGGTGCGGCAGGTCCACGGTGAAGATGTCGGCGCAGTGGAAGCGGACGCCGGACACGCGTTCCCGCGCCCAGGCGATCGCCGCGGCCGACGCGTCCACGGCGTCCACCTCGTAACCCGCCTCCGCGAGACGACGGGCGTTGCGCCCCGGCCCGCAGCCCAGCTCCAGGGCGCGGCCGGGCTCGAGCGGGCCGTCGCGGAGCCAGGTGTCGAGGCTTTCGTCGGGCTCGGTGACGAAGAACGGGACGGGCCGGTCGCGGTCGGCGTAGAACCCGTCCCACTCGATCGAAGCGCCGACCAGGCCGTCCAGCATCCGCAGGAGGTCCTCGACCGACCGGATGTCCCGGCTCACGCCTCGACCTGCTCCCGCACCGCCCGCAGCTCCCGGTCGACCACCGCCATCTGCGCGTCCACCGCTTGCGGATCGGTGTCCGCCGGGAAGAACAGGCTGAAGATCAGCTCGGCGCCGGTCATGTTGGGCAGCACGCGTGCGAACAGGCCGAGGTTCGGGGCGTCCGCGCTGACGACGTCGACCACGCCCTGCTCCGGCGCGACCCGCACGAGGATCCGGCGGGCGTCGGCGCCGGTGCCGACGCGCCAGATGTTGTTGTGTTCGTGGTTGATGACGGTGGCGAAGTCCGGTGCCCAGTCGGGGATGTGGCGCGGGTCGGCGAGGTAGTCGACAACCTGCGCGGGTGCGGCGGCCACGGAGATGGTGCGCGTCTCGGCGCGCCCCGGTTCGAATGATGTCATGGCCGGAACGATACGCATCTGCGTACGATCTGTCCACGCGTAAGATCCCGCCGGTGAACGAGGACGACGATCTCGGAGCCCTCTGCGCGGGTGCGGGCCGCAACCTGGCCGAAGCCGAGCGGCCGATACTGGACGCGCACGGCCTCTCGATGTGGCAGTACGTGGTGCTGTCGGCGCTGGCCACCGGCGCGGCGTCCAGCCAGCTCGTGCTGGCGCAGCAGATCCACTACGACAAGACCCGCTTGATCACCCTGCTGGACGGCCTCGACGCGGCGGGCCTGGTCAGCCGCGAGCCGGATCCGGCCGACCGCCGGGCCCGGATCGTGCGGCTGACACTCGAAGGCATCCGGCGCCATGCGGTGATCCGGGCGGAGATCCGGGTCCTGGAGGAACGGAAGCTGGCCGGGCTCAGCGCCGAGGAGCAGCGGGTGCTGCGGTCGGCGCTGGCGCACCTCGCCAACTCGGACTGACCGGCCGCCTCAGGAAGGCCCGGTCAGGCAGTACTGCACCACGGGGCCGAGCGTGGCGGCCAGCTCGTCGACGGACGCCGAGGCGATCGGCTCGACGCGGACGATGTAGCGGGCCACCGCGAGCCCCAGGATCTGGACGTTGACCAGGCCCGCCCGCAGCGCGGCGTCCGGGGTGCCGAGCAGGGCCGCGAGCCGGCCGGTGATCTCCCGGTCGATGAACTCGCGCAGCAGCGCCTCGGACTGCGCGTCGGTCGGCGCCGACCTGGTCAGCGTCACCAGCGGCGTGCGATCGGACCGGTCCAGGTTCGCCACCAGCGTCCGGACGATGCGCTCGCCGATCGTGGCGAGGTCGCCGGCGAAGATCGCCTCGATGGCCGGCGGGACGGCGTCGGACATGTCGACGGCGGCGTTGAACAGGCCCTGCTTGGTGCCGAAGAAGTAGAACACCATCGCCGGGTCGACCCCGGCCGCGGCGGCGATCGCGCGCACGCTCGTGGCGCCGAAGCCGTGCTGCGCGAACAGGTCGCGGGCGGCTTGCAGGACCCGCTGCTTGCTCTCCTCGCCGGACCGCCAGCGTCCGGCGCGTCGCCGTGTGTCGTGTTCCGCCATGACCCCGGCAGCCTAGCAGCCGATTCTTCACCACTTGGTGGAGTTTCTGCCGGAGTCGCCGTAGGGTGTTCTTCATCGGGCGATGAAGAATGGGGTTGACGGGGATGAGGGTGGTTGTGATCGGTGCCGGTCCGGGCGGCTTGACGCTCGCTCACGGGTTGCGCCGGACGGGGATCGACGTCGCGGTGTACGAGCGAGACACCGCGCTCGGCCGGCCGCAGGGTGTCAGCCTGCACCTCGACGAACGTGGCGCGTCCGCTCTGCGCGCGTGCCTGCCTCCGGCGCACGTCGCGATGCTGGAGGCCACCTCGGGCGGGCAGCGCGGGCGCACCCTGAACCTGTCCGAAGTGGACGGAGTACTCGAGGCCGCCGAAGGTCCGGCGCGGCCCGGCCGGCAGGTCCACCGGCCACTGCTGCGCGCGGTGCTGCTGACCGGCCTGGACGACGTGGTCCGGTTCGGGGCGGAGCTCACGCGGTTCGAGCGGCGCCCGGACGGCACGGTCCGCGCGTGGTTCGCCGACGGCCGCACGGACACCGCCGACGTCCTGGTCGGCGCCGACGGGATCGGCTCGGCGGTGCGCCGACGGCACCTGCCCGGCGCCCGGGTCGTGGACACCGGACGGCGCATGCTCATGGGCGCGACGCCGGTGCGCGCGGTGGCCGGCACGGGGCTGCCCGAGCTGGTCGGCGACAACGCGGCCGCCGCCCACCTGCCGGGCACGACGATGGCCTTGAGCGTGCTCCGGTTCACCCGGCGGCCGGAAGCCGCACGCCGGCAGTGGCTGCCCGCCCTGGGTCCCGGCGCGGTCGCCGGGCTCGACGACTACGTGATGTGGGCCCTGGCCGTCACGCAGGAGCGGCTCGGTCCGGCCTCGGCGTGGGACACCGCCCGGGAGCTGGCCGCGGATTTGCCGCCGGCGCTGCGGCAGGTCGTCACCGAGGCGTGGCCGGACGTCACAGTCACCCTGCGCATCGCCACGATCCCGCCGCCGCCCGCCTGGCCCCCGAGCCCGGTGACCCTGCTCGGCGACGCCATCCGCCTGGCCCCGGGGTTCGGCGCCAACCTGGCGATGCAGGACGCCCACCGCCTCTGCGCGGCACTGACCGAGGCGGCCCGCGGCGACCTGCTCGACACGATCGGCGCTTACGAAAGCAGCTTCACCGCCGACGTCGTGCAGGCGAGCGTATGAGCCTCGACGTGCTGACGCAGAAGTCCCTTTCGTGGTTCAGCGCGGTCGGCGGCTGGCGCACGGTCGCCGAAGGTGTTGCGTCGCGGGTGGTGTTCGTTGTCGCGTACCCCCTGACCGGGCAGGTGCTGACGGCCGCGCTGATCGCGGTCGGCGCCGTGCTCGTGCTCGCCGTCGTCCGGATGTGCACCGACCGCAAGGTCTGGCAGCCGGCGGCCGGGCTGCTCGTGGTCGGCGCGTCCGCGCTGCTGGCGGGGAGCACGGGACACGCGGCGGACTTCTACCTGAGCGCCGTGGTGATCCAGGCGGTGGGCACGCTGGTGTTCCTCGGGTCCGTGCTGGTGCGGTGGCCGGTCATCGGGGTGGTCATGGGCGCCGTCCGCGGTGATCGCTTCGGCTGGCGGCGCGATCCCTTGCGGCGACGGCGTTACTACCGGTGCACGGCGGTGTTCCTGGCGAAGTTCGCCGTCGCCACGGCCGTGCTCGTGCCGCTGTACCTGGCCGGGCCGGTGGTCCCGCTCGGCATCGCCGCCACGCTGCTGGGCGGCGCGCCCGCGGCGGGCGCCTGCCTCTACGTGTGCCGGCGGATCCTGCGCGAGGACCCGGCCACCACCGGGTAGCGGTGGCCGGGCCCCGGGCTCAGCCGGCCGCGCAGAGCTTTCCGTTCAGGCTGAACGCCGTCGGCAGGATGTTCGGCCCGCCGTAGTCCGCGACGAACCCGACGTCCGCACCGCCGGCCAGCGGCGCCGACGACGTCACCGTCACCGTCGTCCCGGTCTGGGTCCACGTTCCGTTCCAGCCGCTCGTGACCCGCTGCCGCGCGGTCGGCCAGGTGAACGTCAGCGTCCAGTCCCCCGCCGGATCCGAGCCGGCCACGTGGATCCCGCCGACGAACCCGCTCGCCCAGTCCTCGACGTCGGTCATCCGGACCGCGCAGCTGCTCACCGCCGGCGCCCCCGTGGTCAACGTCAACGGTGGTGACGCCCACGACACGTTCCCCGCGGCGTCCCGCGCCAGCACGTTGACCGTGTAACGGCTGCCCGGCACGAGGTTCCCGACGCCGAGCGACGTCCCGGTCGTCTCCCCCCACTGCTCGCTGACCACGCCGGCCTGCCGGTACACCTCGTACTTCGCGACCGGCCGGCCGGCGGACGCGGGCCAGCTGATCGTCGCCGTCCGGTCGGTCGTCGTCGCGGTCGGCTGCCCCGGCGCTCCGGGTCCGGCCGACGCGGATGCGGGGTGCAGGACGAGCGTGGTCAGCGAATACGGCGGCAGCGTCTGGCTGCCGGCCGTGCCCGAAGCAGTGGTGATCGCAGACGCGCCGTTCGTGAAGGTGAACACCTGCGACGCCGACACCGGTGTGTATCCCTCGTAGGCCAAGGTCACCGCACGAGCCGCCGACGGGTCCTTGTTGACCAGCAGCACGGCGAGATCACCGTTCGGCCGGCGCACGGCGTGCGCGCCGATCAGCGGGTCGTCCGCCCCGGCCCGGACGAACTGGTCGCCGGGCCGGGCGAACGTGCTCACCATCTTCAAGCCGTAGTAGGGCGCGAACGGCGTGTTGAGCGCGGGTTCGCAGCCGCCGTCCCCGAGGCAGGTCGCGCTGGAGAGCAGGCCGAAGTCGCCGTAGTCCGGATAACCGGCCACAGTGGACAGTGCGGTCGCGCCGTTGTGCGTGTCCCACCAGTCGACCGTGAAGACACCGTTCGCCAGGAACGAACTGTAGGCCTCGGCCGCGAACAGCGCGCCCGGCTGGGTGTTCATGCCGACCGGGGTGTTCGTTTCGGTCAGGGCGATGCCGATCCGGTTCGAACCCGGCCCCGCGTACCGCGTGATCTGGTCCCGCGCCAGGTAGATCATGTCGTCGACCTGCTCGGTCTTGGTAAGCGCTTCCGTGGCGGTCGACCCGCTCGGATACCAGTGCAGCACCACGAAGTCGACGTGCGGGCCGGCGATCGACAGCACCGTCTGGTTCCAGGTCGCGGTGTCGCCGGCGCCGACGATGCCGTCCGGCCAGTTCGCCGGAGTGGTGAGCACCGCGCCGATCTTCACCGTCGGGTCGGCGGCCTTCATCGCATCCGCGTAGGCGACCACCCCGGCGGCGTAGGCGGCCGGGCTCTTGTCCGCGTGGTTGTCGGCTTCCCAGTTCGCGCCGTAGTGGCCGTTGCCGTAGAGCTCGTTGCCGATCTCCCAGTACCGGACGCCGTAGCCCTTGGTGACGTTGGCGTACCGCACCCAGTCGGCGGCTTCCGCCGGCGTCCCGGTGCCGTAGTTGGCGATGACGATCGGCTGCGCCCCGGCCCGCCGGACGCCGCCCATGAAGGTGTCGAAATCGGTGCCGGGCGCCACGTAACCGCCCGGCGCGGTGTTGTCCTTCCAGTGGTAGATGTCGCCGTAGGAGCCGCCGGGGTACCGCATCGTGCGGACACCGGCTCCGCCGAGCAGGTCCGCGACCTCGTCGGTCCCCAGCTGGCTGTCCCACACCGCGTGGTTGACGCCGAGCGCGGTGTCCGGCACGGTGGCCAGCCCCGCTCGTGCGTTCACCGTGACCGTGGCCCCGGGCGGGGGTTCCGCCCCGGCGGTGCCGGCCGCCGGCACCGCCGCGGCGAGCACGGCGATCACCGGCCACGCTGCCCAGCGCAGACGTCGAACTGTCATGAAGGTCCATCCTCACTCGTCGGGGCACGAACGGATGGCTGAGAGCGCTCCCAGGCAGAGAACCACCGCCTGGCGAGGAAGTCAACGAAAGTCTCGGGACGGCCCAGGCTTCATGCGCAGTTCGAGTTTTTCGAGGCGATCGGCGACGAGCGTGACAACACCCTCGGCGGCCTGGACCTGACCGCGGACGAGCAACGCGGCACTGGTGCGCGCGACCAGCCGCTGCCGGTTCCACAGGCCCGGCGAGACGAGGACGTTGGCCATGCCGGTCTCGTCCTCGAGGTTGAGGAACGTGATCCCGCCGGCCGTGGCGGGGCGCTGCCGGTGGGTGACCGCACCGCCGACCCACACCCGCGTGCCGTCCGGCACCCCGGCCAGCTCGGCGGTGGTGAGCGCGCCGCGTGCGGTGAGCAGCTCGCGCAGGTACTCCACCGGGTGGCTGTCCGGGGAGACGCCGGTGGCCCACAGGTCCGCGGCGGTGACCTCCAGCCGGGTCATGCCCGGCAGTGCGGGCGCGTCGAGGCCGGGGGCCAGGCCGGGCAGGTGCCCCGGCCGGGTGGCCGCCGCGGCGCCGGCGGCCCAGAGGTCCTGCCGCCGGTCGCCGCCGAAGGCGCCCGCGGTGGCGAGGGCCTCGACGGCGTTCTTCTTCAGCCGGACCCGGCGGGTCAGGTCGCCGACGCCGGCGTACGGGCCGTTCGCGGCGCGTTCGGCGACGATCTCCTCGGCGACGTCGTCACCGAGGTGGCGGACGCCGGCGAGCCCGAGGCGCAGCGCAACACCGCCGGTGCTCGCGGGCTCGAGTTCGAGGGTGGCGTGGGCGAGACTCGCGTTGATGTCCGGCTCCCGGATGAGCACACCGTGCCGGCGGGCGTCGGCGACCAGGGACTGCGGGCTGTAGAAGCCCATCGGCTGCGCGCGCAGCAGCCCGGCGCAGAACGCGGCCGGGTAGTAGTGCTTGAACCACGCGCTCGCGTACACCAGCAGCGCGAAGGACATCGAGTGCGCTTCGGGGAAGCCGTAACCGGAGAAGGCGTGGATCTGTTCGAAGATCCGGGTGGCGAGCTCCCGGTCGAGGCCGTTGGCTTTGCAGCCGTCGAAGAACCGCGCCATCAACGCCTTCATCTTCGCGCTCGACCGCTTGGCGCCCATGGCGCGGCGCAGCCGGTCGGCCTCGGCCGGGGTGAACGACGCAACGTCGACGGCCATCTGCATCACCTGCTCCTGGAACAGCGGCACACCGAGCGTCCGGTCCAAACTGGACGCCAGCAGCGGGTGCGCGTGCTGCCACTCCTCCTCTCCCCGGCGGCGCCGGATGTAGGGGTGCACCGAGCCGCCCTGGATCGGGCCGGGCCGGATCAGCGCGACTTCGACCACGAGGTCGTAGAACTTCCGCGGCCGCAATCGTGGCAGGGTCGCGAGCTGGGCGCGGGATTCCACTTGGAACACTCCGACGGCGTCGGCGGCGCAGAGCATGTCGTAGACCGCCGGATCGGCCAGGTCGAGCTTCGCGATGTCCACTGTGGATCCGTGGTGCCCGGCGACGAGGTCGATCATGTAGTGCAGCGCCGAAAGCATGCCGAGGCCGAGCAGGTCGAACTTGACCAGCCCGACGGCGGCGCAGTCGTCCTTGTCCCATTGCAGCACACTGCGGTCGGCCATCGTCGCCCACTCGACCGGGACCACTTCGGACACCGGCTGCTTCGAAATCACCATGCCACCGGAGTGGATGCCGAGGTGGCGCGGGAAGTCCTCGATCCGCGCGGCCAGGTCGAGGACGTCGGCGGGGATCTCCCCCGTCGCTTGCTGTTTTGTCGCCGCGACGCCGCCCCAGCGGTCGACGAGCTTGCCGTAGGCGTCCTGCTGACCCGGGCTGTGGCCGAGCGCCTTCGCCGCGTCACGGATCGCCGACGGCGCGCGGTAGGTGATGACGTTGGCGACCTGCGCCGCGTGGAAGCGGCCGTGCTTGGCGTAGACGTACTGGATGGCCTCCTCGCGCCGGTCGGACTCGATGTCGACGTCTATGTCCGGCGGCCCGTCGCGTTCCGGGGCCAGGAACCGCTCGAACAGCAGGTTCCACTTGACCGGGTCGGCGTTGCAGATCCCGAGCGCGTAACAGACGGCGGAGTTCGCGGCGGAGCCGCGGCCCTGGCAGAGGATGTTCGCCTCCTTGCAGAACCGGACGATGTCCCACACCACCAGGAAGTACCCGGGAAAGCCGAGTTCCTTGATGATGTCCAGCTCGTGGTCGAGCTGGGCGTAAGCATCCGGATTGTCCACACGCGACCCGTAGCGGTTCACCGCGCCGCCGTAAGTCAGCTCACGCAGGAACGACATCTCGTCGTGCCCGGCCGGCACGGGGAACGGCGGCAGGTCCGGCGCGACCAGGTTCAGGTCGAACGCCACCTCGACCCCGAGGACGGCGGCCCGGCCGACCGCGCCCGGGTAGCGGCGCTCGAAGCGGCGCCGCTGCTCCATCCCGGACCGCAGGAACGCCTGCCCCGACGGCGGCCGCCAGCCTTCGAGGTCCTCGGCGGACCGGCGGGCCCGGACCGCGGCCACCATGTCCGCCACCACGGCGTCGTCCGGGCGCGCGTAGTGGACGTTGTTCGACACGATCGTCGGCAGCCGCAGGGCGCGGGCCAGCTCGGCGAGGTGGTCGTTGGCGGCGTCGTCGAGGGGCTGCCGGTGGTCGATCAGCTCGACGGCGACGTGCGAGCGGCCGAACCAGTCGACGAGCCGGGCCAGCTCGGCGTGCGCGGCCGCGGGCCCGCGCTCGGCCAGCGCCCGGCGGACGGCGCCCTTGCGGCAGCCGGTCAGCACCACGACGTGCCCGGCCAGCTCGTCGACGAGCTCCTCGAGGTCGTAGACGGGCCGGCCCTTCTCCCCGCCGGCGAGCTGGGCGTGGGAGATGACGCGGCAGAGCCGGTGGTAACCCGCCTGCTGCCGGGCGATCACCAGCAGGTGCGACCCGGCGGGGTCGGGCTCACCGGCCTGCGGCGCGGGCAGGTCGAGGGAGAGCTCGGCCCCGAACCCGACGCGCACGCCGAGCTCCCGCGCGGCGTCGTGGAACCGGACGGCGCCGTACATCCCGTCGTGGTCGGTGAGGACAAGCGCGTCCAGTTCGAGCCGCGCGGCCTCCTCGACGAGGGCTTCGGGATGTGAGGCGCCGTCGAGGAAACTGAAGTTGGAGTGGACGTGCAGTTCGGCGTACGGGGCCCGGATCCGGTCACCGCCGTCGTCGCGGGCCCGGCGTTGCCGCAGATCGGCAGGGGCACCTCGATAGCCTTCGCGCTTGCGCGACCACGCCGGGGCGTCGTTGCCGTCCCCGGGCACGGGCGGCCGCCCGGAGGCGATCCGCTCCACTTCGGACCACGGCACACTCGGGTTGTTGAACGCCAAGGCTTTGCTCCCGCCACGTCTTCGCTGTGGGGAAGCCAGCGACTACTGTTCGAACACACGTGCGATCTTCACCGTCGAGCTTGGGATGGCGAGCCGTGGTTGTCAACCCGGCGTGACACCGATAACTCGCCTTCCCCGCCGGCCGGCCCTGCGGTAAGGTCCGGACATCGCCTGCGTGCCGGGCAGGTCCGTGAGATTCCGGACCCGCCGCGCAGATCTTGCGAATCACCCCCGTCAGCCGCACTTCGTGCACCAGCTCCTGCGCGCCCGCTGCCGACGACCCCACCGAGAGAATCGAGCCGACGATGGCCTGGTCGATACCCCGCATCACCACCGGCACCGAACGCCGGCTGCTCGAGCACATGCTCGACCGCAACCGGGCCGAGCTGGTCACCACCGTGCGCGGACTGTCCGAAGAGGACGCACGCCGCCGGCTCGTCGCGTCGCCGACCACGCCGATCGGGCTGCTCAAGCACGCCGCCGTCGCCGAACGGATCTGGTTCCAGCACGTCCTGGCGGGCCTGCCCGAGGGCGCGTGTGACGGCGGGACAATCGCGGGTGACGCCAGTTTTGTGGTGGACGACAACGAGAAGCTGGCCGACGTGATCGCCGAATTCGAGCGCGCCAGTGCGCGTTCCCGCGAGATCGCCGCCGGCTTCGACCTCGACGAGACGCGGAAGCACCCGCGTGTCGGCTACGTCAACCTGCGGTTCATCTACCTGCTCGCGATCGAGGACTTCGCGCGGCACGCCGGGCACGGCGACATCCTCCGCGAGCAGGTCGAGCCGGCGGTGGCCGAGGACCGCCTCGCCCGTTAGTCGTAAACGCCTTCCACCCTCCACTGTGGATCGTCGCCGACGTCGGCCTTGAGCAGCAGCGCGATGTCGTCCTCGGCGCCCTCCAGCACCACCTGGATGCGCACGAGGGGCCGCTCCGCCCGGACGATCCACGGGCCGGCCGCGCCGAGGACGCGCCGCGCCGGGCCGCCGTCCACCGCGACCGTGGCCGGCGGGTAGCCGAGCTCACCGCGCTCGGTGCAGCGGACGACGTCACCGACGGCGTCGAGCACCACCGCCACGGGTGGCCGGGGTGGCACGAAGGAGGGGGACGGCGCGGGCAGCCGGCCCGGCCACGGCCGGTCTTCGGTCAGCGCACGGCGGGGTTCGCCCCACGGGACGAGCCGGACCCGTTCGGCCGGGCCGCGGCCGCCGTCGAGCAGCGGGGTGACCACGGAGTCCGGGCCGAGCAGGCCCTGGATCCGCACCAGGGCGCGGCCGGCACGCTCGGCGGCGTCGGCGTCCCGGCCCATCGAGCCGAGCTGCAGCTGCAGTGCCTGTCCGCCGACGACCTCCTCGGGGTCGAGGCGCAGCCGGACGATCCCGGCGCTGGGCCGCTCGCCGTTGCGGGCGGTGAGCCAGCCTTCGCACTGCCAGCGCACGCGGTCCGCCGTTGTGCGCGCGGTGAGCGGTTCGGCGCAGCGCCAGACGCGGACGCGTTCTTCGCCGGCTTCGGTGAGGGCGGTGATCGTGAGCCGGGTGCAGGCGAGCCCGTGCCGCGCGAGGCCCGCGAAGAACCGTTCGCCGAGGGTTTTTGCGACGAACGCGGCTTCGTCGACTCGCGCCAGCGGGTACTCGAAGTCTTCGGTGACGGTCAGGTCCGGCGGGAGCGCGCGGCGCACGGGTGGCCGTTCGGAAAGGCCGCGGGCAAGGCGGTGGGCGGTGATGGCGTCGCTCGGGAAGCGGCCCGCGACGTCACTTTCGGCAAGGGCGGCGAAGGCGCCGAGGGTGCGCAGGCCGAGGCGCTGCAGCAGCCCGACGAGCTCACCGCGGTCGTCCCCCGGCTGGTTCAGCTCGGCGATCGGCAGCGGCGCCAGGAACTCTTTTGTCCCGCAGCGGGGCACAAGAACCGCACGACGGGCGGCGAGAGTCGCGGCGAACAGCCCGTCGGCGATCCCGACCTGACACTCGACGCCGGCCCGGGCGCCGACTTCGTCGAGAAGCAGCTCGGCAAGGGCTTCTTCGCCACCGAAGTACCCGGCCGCCCCGTCGACGGGGACAGCGACGATGCCGGGCCGCACCACTTCGACCCCGACGGCTTGAGCCTCGACGGCGGCGGCAACGGGTTCGAAGAGCCGGGCGTCGCGGTCCGGATCGTGCTGGTGCACAACAAGCCCGGCACAGCGTGACTGGGCATCCCGCCGCCGCATGCCCCGCCCGACCCCACTCCCCCGCGCGGCGGCGGAGCAGGCAACAACACGGTTGGCGGAGAAAACGGCGGCGGGCACTCGCGGTGAGATCCCGGCGGCGGCCCCGGCGGCGACGACCGGCCAGTCGGGGCACCACAGCACCAGCAACCGTGGTGCACCGGTCACGCCGTGGCCCCGGCCCACCGGATGGTCGGCAGCCGAGGTGCGTTGCTCACCCCGGCGATCTCGGCAAGTCGCGCGGCAGGCGCGAACGATCGGCATGACATCTCGGCAACGTCGTTCCGCTCCACGAACAGCGCGCACAACCGGTGTACGACGGCTACCTCGGCCTGCCCCGCAAACAGCGCGAAAATCCCAGCGGCCACAGCCCCCGACACCGGCGGCCACGGCCGCCCGCTCACCCCGCCACCCCGGCCAGCCGCCGCTCCGTGGCAGGCCCGGCCACCCCGCCACCCGGCCCCGGCAGCTGCAATGCCACCGACAGCGGCCGCACCGCCGCACCGCGGCCGCGGCTGGTTGCCACCAGCTCACGGCTCCGCAGATGCCCGTACCCGTCCGGCGTCACACCATTCCAACGGCGTCCCGAAACCCGCAGCTCCAGGTCCGCGCCCGGCCACGTCCCCACCGCCAGCAAGACCGCTCCCCGGTTGCGGACCCGGCCCGCCAGCCGGCGAGCCAACTGCGGTTGCACCCCGCCGACCAGCGCCGGGCCGAGGACCACCAGGTCGAATCCGTCCACCAGGGCCGACACCACGCCCGCCAGTTCCGCGCCCGGGTGGGGCACTAGGGCGATCCGCTCCAGGTCGACGCCCAGCTCCGCCGCCGCGGCCAGGCCCAGCTCCGGGAGGCCGGTCACCGCTGCCCAGGAGCCGTCGTGAGTGGCCGCCGCCAGCAGGGCCAGCACCAGGGACGTCGCTCCGCGCACCGCCACCGTGGTCCCCCGGCGCAGGCCGCCGCCGGGGAGGAGGTGGGACAAGGCCGGGTGCACCCTCAGCAGCCGATCCGGTGCGGCTTCCGGGTGCGGGCCGCCCAGTTGCGCGGCCGTGCTCAGCCCCGGGATCGCCGTCAGACCGGCCAAAACCTCCGGCACCGCCATCGCCGCCCACCTCCAGCACCACGTACTCGTACCGGAGACACCGGCGAACCTCGAACCAATCATCGAACACTTGTTCGCATACTGCGAGACGGGAAGCCCCGCTGTCAAGCGGCCTCACCCCACCGGGGCGTTGGTGCTTTCGAGTGCGATTCCGCCCGGGGTTCAACCGGTCACGGACCGTCGGCGTGGACGTCTCGCCGACGGGAAGGGGCACCTTCGCGGCGGCTCGCAAAGGCCCGGTCGGCGACCCCTAACCGCCGGCCGGGCCACTTTCACTTCGTCCTCGGCCGCTGTGACCGACGGCACCGCCCGCCGCCGTCACGGCCGCGAATGCCGACTCGTCCAGGGGGTGACGCGAGAAAAGAGGACAGCATGCGCGAGATCCTGATCGTCGGTGGTGGTTACGCCGGCTTCTACGCCGCGTGGAAGCTCGAGAAGAAGCTGCGTCCCGGTGAGGCCCGGGTCACCCTCGTCGACCCCCGCCCCTACCTGACCTACCAGCCGTTCCTGCCCGAAGTCGTGGCCGGCGCGGTCGAAGCCCGGCACGCCGCGGTGTCGCTGCGGCGGCACCTGCGCCGGACGCGGATCGTCGCCGGGACGGTGACCGCCATCAACCACGCGCACCGCGTCGTCACCGTGCGGCCCACCGACGGTGAGACCTTCGAGCTCGGCTACGAGCTGATCGTCGTCACCGCGGGCGCGGTGACCCGGACGCTGCCCGTGCCGGGGATCGCCGAGCAGGCGATCGGCCTCAAGCACGTCGAAGAGGCCGTCGCGATCCGGGACCGCCTGCTCACCGCGTTCGACCGCGCCGCGACGCTCCCCGCCGGCCCGCGGCGGAAGAAGCTGCTCACGGTCACCTTCGTCGGCGGCGGCTTCTCGGGGGTCGAGGGCTTCGGCGAGCTGCTGTCGCTGGCGACGGCGCTGCTCAAGCGCTACCCCGAGCTGCACCGCGACGAGCTGCGGTTCCACCTCGTCGAGGCGTCGGGCCGCATCCTGCCCGAGGTCACCGACCGCCCGGGCCGCTGGGTCGTACGGGAGCTGGAACGGCGAGGCGCACACGTCCACCTCGACACACTGGTTACCTCGGCCGCCGGCGGGCACGTGACGCTCTCGACCGGTGAGGAGTTCGACTCGGAGCTGATCGTCTGGACCGCGGGCAACGGCGCCAACCCGGTCATCGGGCGGCACACCGACCTCCCGGTGGACCGCCGCGGGCTGGTCGTCGTGCGGCCGGACCTGCGTGTCGGCACCGACGAAGAGCCCGTGCCCGACGCCTGGGCGGCCGGCGACGACGCCGCGGTGCCCGACCTCGCCTCGCCGGTCCCGGGCGCGCGCACGGTGCCCAACGCCCAGCACGCCTACCGGCAGGGAAAACTCTTGGCCCGCAACATCATCGCGACCCTGCGCGTCCGGGAGCCGAAGCCGTACGCGCACCACAGCCTGGGCGCCATCGCGACCCTGGGTCTCGGCCGCGGCATCTTCCAGTACCGGCGGCTGGTCGTCACCGGCCTGCCGGCGTGGCTCATGCACCGCGGTTACCACGTGCTGGCCGTGCCCAGCTGGGAACGCAAGGTCCGGGTCCTCGCGGTGTGGCTGACCGCGGCGCTCTTCGGCCGCGACATCCTTTCGCTGGCTTCGGTGCAGCACCCGCGCGACGCCTTTGTCGCCGGTGGTGCGGCGGGCCCCGCCGGCGGCGAGGCCCGCCACGCTCACCCCGCGAACGGGCTCGCGTCGATCGCGCAGGTCTTGCCCGCGGCCGGGAAGGTCCCCGAAACCAGGTAGTCCCGCTTGACCTGCTCGGTGCACGTGCTCGGCACGTACATCGACGAGTGCCCGTAGCCCTCGGTCACGAACACCCGGGCGCGCGCCAGTTCCGCGGCGCCGTCCCGGGCGCCGGCCAGCGGCGTCGACGGGTCGTAGCGGTTGTTCAGCACCAGGATCTCCGCCGACGTCGGGCGGTTCCACGGGCCGGTGTACCGGTCTGTGGCCTTCGCCTTCCAGAACGCGCAGCTCATCATGTCCAGCACCGCGATCCGGCCGAAGTACGGGACCCGCTGGTCCTCCGACTCCGCGTACCGGCTGTAGATCGCCGGGTCGGTCGGCACATCGCTGTCACTGCACTGGATCGCGTTGAAGGCTTCGGTGCGGTTGGACGTGTACGGTTCGCCCGCCTTGAACGCGGACACCGTGGCGGGGGCGTCGTACAGCCGCTGCAGCAGCGAAGCGATGTCCGGCCAGCCCCGCGAGTCGGACAGGTCCGCCGCCGCGTTGATGATCCCGGAGTACGTCCACGTTTCGCCGTCCACGCTGATCGGGGCCTGCTTCGCCCGCGCCGTGATCGAAGCCCACTTCGCCTTGGGGTCGCCCGAGGAGAACGCGCACTTCGGTCCGGCTTCCGTGCAAAGGCGCAAGAACTGGTCGAACGTCTGCGAAATGCCGGTCGCGACGTCCTGGCGGGTGTCCAGCGGGACGCTCTTGCCGCTGCCGTCGTGGCCGGTGGCGTTGCCGATGAAGTCCATCGTGCCGTCGAACACCATGGCGCGGATCCGGTCCGGGAACAGGTTCGCGTACGTCGCGCCGAGCTGCGTCCCGTAGGAAATGCCGTGGTAGGTCAGCTTCTTGTCACCGACCGCGCGGCGCAGCAGCTCGAGGTCCCGCGCGGTGTCGGCCGTCGAGACGTGTTCGAGGATCGGGCCGGCCTGCGCCGAGCACCGGTCCGCGAGCTCCTTCGACTTCGCGTAGAAGGCCGCGTTGCCGCTCGGGTCGCCGGGCATCTCCGGGAACGAGCCGAAGAACGACTCCTGCTCGGCCAGCGAGCCGAAGCACCGGACCGCGGTGCTGTGCCCGATCCCGCGCGGATCCCACGACACGACGTCGAACCGCGCGCGCAGCCCGTCCGAGAACAGCCACGGCCACTTTCCGCGCTCACGCAGCCGCTGCAGGCCGGACGCGCCCGGGCCGCCGAAGTTGACGAACAGCGTGCCGATCTTGTGGGCGGGATCGGTGGCCGGCAGCTTGATGAGCGCGAGGTCGATCTTCGCGCCGGACGGCCGGTCGTAGTCCAGTGGCACCGAGGCGGTGGTGCACTGGAAGCCGTCTTCACAGCCGGTCCAGCTCAGCTGCGGTGTCGCGACGCTGTCGACCGACGCGGACGCCACGGACGGAGCCGCGGCGATGGCCATCGAGACGCCGAGCGCGACGACCACGCCGCGCACGATGCCTCCCCCAGGAAAACGACGCACGAAGAACCCTTTCGCAGATGGGAAACGATCACCTCCACAGACGGCCGAGGGGGTGGGGAGGTTGAGCGCGGGCCCGGAAAAAGATCTGCGGACCGGGCCGCGCCCCATCGACGGAGGGCGGAACTCGCACTGGCGCCGACCTGTACCGTTTAGCTATAGTGCTAGGCACCTAGTTAAATGGAGTTGCCGATGATCGAGTTCAACCTGGACGCGAGGTCCGGCCTGTCGCCGTACCAGCAGCTGGTCCAGCAGGTGCGGCACGCGCTGCGCCTCGGCCTGCTGAACGAAGGGGACCAGCTCCCGAAGGTGAAGGACGTGGTCGCCGGCCTCGCGATCAACCCGAACACCGTGCTGAAGGCCTACCGCGAGCTGGAGCACGACGGGCTCGTCTCGGCCCGGCCCGGTGTCGGCACGTTCGTGACGGCGACGCTGAACGGTGGCGCGTCGTTCGCGCTGCTCGGCCCGCTGCGCCAGGACCTGCGCCGTTGGCTGGCGAAGGCCCGTAAGGCCGGTCTCGACGAAGAGAGCATCGAGGCCTTGTTGATGTCCACGTTTCGCGACTCCGCCAGAGAGGACATAGTGTGACCGTCCTGCGTGCCCAGGGACTGGGCAAGAAGTACAAGCGCAACTGGGCGCTGACCGGCTGCACGCTCGAGATCGAGGCCGGCCACGTCACCGGGCTCGTCGGCCCCAACGGCGCCGGCAAGTCCACCCTGCTGAACATCGCGTCCGGCATGCTGGAGCCGACGACCGGCTCGATCGAGGTGTGCGGCGGGGTGCCGGGCAGCGGCCCGGAGCAGCTGGCCAAGGTCGGCTACGTCGCCCAGAGCACACCCGTCTACACCGGGCTGACCATCGAAGAGCACCTGCGGCTCGGCGCGCACCTCAACCCGCGGTGGGACGACTCGCTCGCCACCAAGCGGGTCGAACGGCTCGGGCTGGACCCGAAGCAGCCCGCCGGCAAGCTGTCCGGCGGTCAGCGCGCGCAGCTCGCGCTCACCCTCGGCATCGCCAAGCGCCCCGAGCTGCTGCTGCTCGACGAGCCGGTCGCCGCGCTGGACCCGTTGGCGCGCCGGGAGTTCCTGCAGGACCTGATGGAGTCCGTCGCCGAGCACGGGCTGTCCGTCGTGATGTCCTCGCACCTGGTCAACGACCTGGAACGGGTCTGCGACCACCTCGTGGTGCTGGTGGCGTCCGAGGTCCGGGTGATCGGCGACGTCGAAGAGCTGCTCAACACCCACCACCGGCTCTCCGGGCCGCGACGCGACGTCGAGACGCTGCCGTCGGACCAGCACGTCATCTCCGCGAAGCACACCGATCGCCAGACCACCGTGCTCGTCCGCACCGAAGCGCCGATCCTCGACCCCGCGTGGACCGTCGGGCGGATCGGCCTGGAGGACCTCGTCCTCGAGTACATGAGCAACCCCACCACCGTCCGCCCCGCCCTGGAGGTCCTCCGATGACCTGGCTGACCTGGCGCCAGTTCCGCCTGCCCGCGCTGTCCGTGTTCGCCGCGCTGGTCCTGATCGGCGTGGTGCTCGCGATCACCGGGCCGGAGCTGGTCGGGCGCACGAACTTCTCCGACCAGGACACCATGTTCGGCGGGACGATCCTGGTGCTCTACCTGCTGCCCGCGGTGATCGGCGTGTTCTGGGGCGTCCCGATGATCACGCGTGAGCTGGAGAGCGGCACGCACAGCCTCGTGTGGAACCAGACCGTCACCCGCAAGCGGTGGCTCGCCACCAAGCTCGGGTTCGGCCTGCTGGCCGCGATGGTCGCGGCCGGCCTGCTCGGCTGGGCGGTGTCGTGGTGGGCGAGCCCGATCGACGCGCTCGCGGCGACGCAGACCGATCGCGGGATGCTCTCGCGCATCGCGCCGGTGGTGTTCGGCGCGCGCGGCATCGTCCCGATCGGGTACGCGGCTTTTGCGCTCGCCCTCGGGGTCGCGGTCGGCATGCTGCTGAAGCGGACGGTGGCCGCCATGGCCGTCACGCTCGTCGTGATCGCCGCCGTGCTGCTCGTGGTGCCGAACTTCGTGCGGCCGTACCTGCTGCCGCCGCAGCAGATGACGGTGGCGATCGTCGGCGAGGACATCACGAACATCACCGGTGACGAGACCGGCACGGTGCAGGAGATCGGCGTGCGGAACCCGCCCGGCGCCTGGGTGCTGGCGAACGAAACCATCGACCCGGCCGGGAACATCGCCGAACCGCTGCCGGACTTCGTGCAGAACTGCATGCCGCGGCCGGGTGGCGGCCCGCCGGAGCGCGGCAGCCTCGAGCAGTGCATGGCCCAGCTGGGCGCGCACGGCTACCAGCAGCGCCTGACCTACCAGCCCGGCTCGCGGTTCTGGCCGCTGCAGTGGCTCGAGCTCGCGCTCTTCCTCGCGATGACCGCCCTGCTCACCTGGTTCTCCTTCCGACGCCTCCGCCACCTGTCCTGATCCGATTCCTGGGGGAATCATGCGCACTCTCGCGGTAGCCACCGCATTGACACTCACACTGACCGCGTCGCCCGCTTCGGCGGCCACGACGCCTTACCTGCCCCGCCCGACCGGGCACCAGCCCGTCGGTGTCACTTCACTGTCCCTCAAGGACACTTCACGTCCTGACCCGTGGGTGCCGTCGGTGCCCTACCGGGACCTGATGGTCTCCGTCTTCTACCCGGCGACCTCGGGTCACGGCCCGACGAAGCAGTACATGACGCCGCTCGAGTCCGAGCGCAACCTCGAACGGCAGAACATCCCCGGGCTGCCGCTGGACGTCATGAGCACCGTACGGACGAACGCCGTCGTCGACGCAAAACCGGCCGGGCGGTGGCACGGCCTGCCGCTGGTCGTGCTGTCGCCGGGCTGGACCCAGCCCCGCGCGACGCTCACCGCACTGGCCGAAGACCTCGCCAGCCGCGGTTACGCCGTGGCGGCGATCGACCACACCTACGAAAACCGCGCCACGACCTTCCCCGACGGCCACGTCACCGGGTGCGCCGCCTGTGAGGTCGACGACCAGCCCGGCTTCTGGGAGAAGTTCACGCAGGTCCGCTCGAAGGACACGTCGTTCGTGCTCGACTCGCTGCTCCGCTCGGCCAAGTGGGGCAGCCTGATCGACCCGCAGCGCATCGGCATGACCGGGCACTCGGCGGGCGGCGCGGCCACCACCCAGGCGATGCTGGCCGACCCCCGCATCCGCGCCGGGGCCGACATCGACGGCAGCATCCACGTCCCGCTCCCGGCGTCCGGGCTGTCCCGGCCGTTCCTGTTCCTGGGCAGCATGGACAACTACACTCCCGGCCAGCCGGGGCCGTACGACGACTGGGAAACGGACTGGACGCACCTGACCGGGTGGAAGCGCTGGCTCATGGTGTCCGGCACGGTGCACAGCTCGTTCACCGACCTCGGTGTGCTCGCCGGCCAGCTGGGGGTCGACATCGGCGCGTCCATCAACGCGGAGCGGGCGCTGGCCATCACCCGGGCCTATGTAAGCGCTTTCTTCGACCAGCACCTGCGATGCCGGCCGCAGCCGCTGCTGGCCCACCCGTCACCCGCCTATCCGGAAGTGACCTTCATCGGATGAAGAAGACGATTCTCATGGCTGTCACGGCATTGACGTTCACGCTGGCGACGCCGGCCGCGTCGGCGTCACCGGCGCTCACCCTGGCCACGCCGACCGGCTCGCAGCCGGTGGGCACCACCTCGCTGTACCTGAAGGACACCTCGCGGGCCGACCCGTGGGTGGCTTCGGTGCCCTACCGCGAGCTGATGGTGTCGCTCTTCTACCCGGCCGCTTCGGCGCACGGGCCGAAGAAGCAGTTCATGACCCAAGCCGAAGCAGCCGCGGTGTTCGACGAGGCCGGCATCACCGGCATCCCGCCCTCGGTCATGACGACCGTGCGCACCGACGCGGTGGTCGACGCGCGCCCGGCCGGGCGGAACCTGCCGCTGATCGTCCTGTCGCCCGGGTTCAAACGGCCGCGCGCCGAGCTCACTTCTTTGGCCGAAGACCTGGCGAGCCACGGCAACGCCGTGGTGCTGGTCGACCACACCTACGAAAACGTGGCCACGACCTTCCCCGACGGGCGGGTCACCGGCTGCGAGGCGTGCGGCAGCTACGACGAAGCCTTCTGGCAGAAGCTTCAGCGCGGCCGGGCGGCGGACGTCTCGTTCGTCCTCGACTCGCTGACACACTCGCGGTGGGCGTCGCTGATCGACCCCGCCCGGATCGGCATGGCCGGGCACTCCGTCGGCGGCGCGAGCGCGATCGGCGCGATGGTGGCCGATTCGCGGATCAAGGCGGGCATCAACGTCGACGGCACGACCGACGACCCGCTGCTCGCGCCCGGGCTCGGCCGGCCGTTCCTCTTCCTGGGCCGGGCGGACACGTACACCCCGGGCACCGGCCCCGAATCCGGTACCTGGCAACGGGATTGGGACCAGCTGAAGGGCTGGAAGCGCTGGCTCGTGGTGGCCGGCACGGCACACCCGTCGTTCACCGACATCGGCCTGGTCGGCGAGCAGCTCGGCCTCGACTTCGGCGCGACGACGCCGGCCGCGCGCGGCCAGGCGATCACCGCGGCGTACGTCCGGGCGTTCTTCGACGAGCACCTCCGCGGCCAACCCCAACCACTGCTGGACCAGCCGTCTCCGCGGTACCCCGAGGTCGGCTTCGCCCGGACGTCGACGCCGTACCTGCCCGCCCCGACCGGCGACCGGCCGGTGGGCAGCACTTCGGTGTACCTGAAGGACACCTCGCGGCCCGACCCGTGGGCGCCGTCGGTGCCCTACCGCGAGCTGATGGTGACGCTCTTTTACCCGGCGGCGTCGGAAAAAGGGCCGAAGACGCCGTATCTGACCGCGGCGGAATCCGCGGCGCTGCTGACGGGCAGCGGCCTGGCCGTGCCGCCGGACTGGCTCACGACCATGGTGACCAACTCCGTGGCCGGCGCCCGGCCGGCCGGGCACGGGCTGCCGCTGGTCGTGCTGTCACCCGGTTACACCAAGCCCCGCGCCACGCTTTCCGCGCTGGCCGAGGACCTGGCGAGCCACGGGTACGCCGTGGTGGTGGTCGGCCACACGTACGAGAACGCCGGCACGAGCTTCCCCGACGGCCGGTTCGCCGGCTGTGCGTCGTGCGAAGTGCCGCACGACGGCGCGTTCTGGGAGAAGCTGGAGCGGGGCCGCGCGGTGGACGTGTCGTTCGTGCTGGATTCCCTGACCCGCTCGAAGCAGTGGGGTCCGCTGATCGACGCGTCCCGGATCGGCATGGCCGGGCACTCGGCCGGCGGGGCGAGCACGCTGCCCACGATGGTCGCCGACCCCCGGATCAAGGCCGGGATGGACATCGACGGCACCACGCAGGTTGCGCTCACGGCGCCGCTTTCGCGGCCGTTCATGTTCCTGAGCCACCAGCTGGCGCCGACGGCGTGCGCGCCGGGGAACGAGCCGTGGGAACGGGATTGGGCCCAGCTGACCGGCTGGCGGCGCTGGGCCGAGGTGGCGGGTTCGCAGCACGCGTCGTTCACCGACGTCGGGCTGGTCGGGGACGAGCTCGGCGTCGACGTCGGCACCACGACCAGCGCGGTGCGGACGCAGGAGATCACGAGGACGTACGTGAACGCGTTCTTCGACCAGCACCTGCGGGGCGAGGCGCAGCCGGTGCTCGACCGGCCGGCGTACCCGGAAGTCTCGTTCTGCCACTGAAAGAACGGCGGAAGCGGCACGTTGTGGGGGTGTGCCGCTTCCGCCGTTTCACCGGCTCACCGGAACCGGGACAAAAGCCGTAGATCGAACGTTTTCCCGGGCGCGCCCGATACTGGACGGGTGAACGAGACGCTTTCGCTGCTCGCCGCCCTCGTCAGCGCGGTCGCCGCGGTCATCGGCACCGGGGTGTCCGTTGCTCAATGGCGTGCTTCGCGGCCGCAGCCACCGGTCGCCCCGCCTGCGTCCCGTCCGCCCGCCTCGCCGCGGTGGCCGGCTCCGCCGCAGTCGCCCGCCCCGCCGCGTTCACCCTCCCCCGCCGTCGCACAGCCGCCCGGCCGGGGCCTCGCCCGCACCGCCGCGGTGGCGGTCGCTTCGGCGGCGGTCACCGCGGTGTTCTCCGCGCTGTCCGACTTCGTGTTCTGGTCGCAGCAGCAGTCTTCCGATCCGGATTCCGGGCTGGAAACCCTGCTCTCCGTCATCACGGGTGTGGTGCTGCTCGCCGCCCTGGCCGCCATCCTGCTCGGGCTCTTCGTGCTCGCCGCGGGCCTCGTGACCCGGCGCAACCGCCTCGTCCGGCTCGGCCTGCTCGCGGTGCTCCTGAGCCAGACGCTGTGGCCGGCGATCTGGCTGACCACGCTGATGTAGCCGGGCTACAGCTTCCCGCCCGCCACCGCCGGCATGTCGGGAGCTTCGCCGGCCTCCGCGGCCGGCTCGCGGTACAGGTGGTTCTCGACCTCGAACAGGTTGCCGCCGGCGCGTTCGACGACGGTGAGCAGCGTCGCCATCTGGGCGACCTCCTCCACCTGCTCCTTGAGGAACCACGCCATGAACTGCTCCCCGAGGTAGTCCTCTTCGGCACGCGCGGTCTTCGCCATCGCCTCGATGTCGGCGGTGACGGTGCGTTCCTGGTCCAGCGCCAGCTCGATCGCTTCGTGCACACTCGAGAAGTCGTTCCGGACGTCGCCACTGCCAGGGATCACCACGGCCTGGTCGCGGTCGAGCAGGTACCGCACCATCGCCAGCGCGTGGTTACGTTCCTCGATCGCCTGCCGGTAGAAGCGCTTGGCCAGCCGCGGGAGGTCGCGTGCGTCGAACCAGACGGCCAGTGCGATGTACTGCTGGGCGGCGGTGAACTCGTGCTGGATCTGCGTCTGCATGAGCTCGGCGAACTTCGAGCGCTGGGTTTTGGCCATGCCCCAACGTACGGCGTGCCGGATGCGGGAAACATCCGTGGCGCCGGACGGATCTACGATCGGCCCGTGCGCACCTCAGCGGGACTGCCCGACCTGGCCGGCACGGTCACCTGCGTCACCGGCGCTTCCGGCACGATCGGCCGCGGCATCGCGCGGCGGTTCGCTGAGGCGGGCAGCGCGGTGGCCGTGCACCACCGCCGTCCCGGCGCGGCCGAAGACGTGGTCGTGGCGATCGAAGCCGCCGGCGGCCGGGCCCGCGCCTTCACCGCCGAGCTCACCGAAGACAGCGCTTGCCACGCACTGCTCGACGCCGTCGCGGAGTGGGGCGGCCGGCTCGACGCGCTGGTGAACAACGCCGGCGTCCAGCCGGTCGAAGCCCTCGCGGACCTGACAGCCGAACGCTGGCGGGAGATGCTGGATGCGACCCTGACCAGCGCGTTCTCCTGCACCCAAGCGGCGGCGCGGCTGCTGGGCGACGGCGGGAGCGTCACGCACATCGCGTCGATCGAGGCCCGGCAGCCCGCACCCGGGCACGTCCACTACAGCGCGGCGAAAGCGGCTCTGGTGATGCACGCCCGTGGCGCCGCGCTGGAGTACGGGCCGCGCGGGATCCGCGTCAACACCGTGTCGCCCGGGCTGATCGGCCGTCCGGGCCTCGAACAGGACTGGCCGGAAGGTGCCGGACGCTGGCGCCGGGCCGCACCGCTGGGCCGGCTGGGCACCCCGGAGGACGTCGGCAACGCGTGTGTCTTCCTGGCCTCCCCGCTGGCTTCCTGGATCACCGGGCACGACCTCGTGGTCGACGGCGGGGTCACCACGCACCCCACCTGGTGACGCTCAGTCCGGGATCTCGCCCATCGACCGGCACAGGCGGCGCAGCAGATCCGCCAGCTCGCGGCGGTCCGGCCCGCTCAAGCCGCCGACCAGCTCTTCCTGGGCGGCCAGCTCGGCGGTGAACGCCTCGTCGACCAGGGCCAGGCCCGCCGGGGTGAGGCGGACCAGCGCCGTGCGGCGGTTGGCCGGGTTCTGCCGCCGGTCCGCCAAACCCGCCGCGACCAGCCGGTCGAGCCGGCTGGTCATCGTGCTGTTGCCGGCCAGCATCCAGCGGGCGATCTCCGCCAGCGACAGCTCGTACGGCTCCCCCGCGCGCCGCAGCGTGGCGAGGATGTCCAGGTCCGCGTGGAGCACGCCGTAGTCCTTCAGCGTGTCGTCGAGCCGGCGGGTCACCCGGCGCGCGATGCGCGTCAGCCGGGCCAGCACCGCCAAGGGGGCCGGGTCGAGGTCCGGGCGTTGCCCACGCCACTGGTCCAGCACGTCGTCGACGAAGTCACGCTCCATCCTCGTACTCTACAATGACGGACATTACGACCTCGTACCTTTCGACCTCGTGACGAGGGAGGGAAGATGCCCGGAGTGATCGTCGCCGGCGGCGGGCCGGTCGGCATGCTGCTGGCCACCGAGCTCGGCCTGCACGGCGTGCCCACGACCGTCGTCGAGAAGCTGACCGAAACGCACGACGAACCCCGAGCGGGCACCCTGCACGCGCGGACCGCGCAAACGCTCCTGCGCCGGGGTCATCTCCCCGCATCGCAGCCGCCGCGCGACCCGCACGCCGTGGTCGAGGTCCCGTTCCACTTCGGCGGCCGCCCGGTGCTGACGCTGGAGTCGCCCGCGCTCGAGGGCGCGCCGATGGTCGGCCGGGCGCAGTCGGACATCGAGCGGTTCTTCGAGGCGAAGGCTCGTTCGCTCGGTGTCGAAATCCTGCGCGGGCACCAGGTCACCGGGGTGCGTGACCACGGCGAAAGCGTCACCGTCACCACCGAGCACGGCGAGCTGACCGCGGCCTACGTCGTCGGCTGCGACGGCGCCCGCAGCACGGTCCGCGAGGCCGCCGGGATCACCGGCACCACCCACCCGGCGACGTTCGCCGGCCTCCTCGGCCTCCCCCGCCTCGGCGACCCGGCGCGGGTGCCCGGCGGCTGGACGCAGGGGCCGACCGGCTGGACGCTGGTCAACGTCAACCCGGCCGGGCACAGCCGGATCCTCACGCACGAGTTCACCCAGCCGCTGCCCGCACGCGGCACCCCGGCAACCCTCGACGACCTGCGAGGCGCCGCGTCCCGCATCCTCGGCCACGACGTGCCGATGGCCGATCCGGCGTTCCTCGGCCGGTTCAGCGACTTCACCCGGCTGGCCGACGAGTACCGCCGGGGCTGGCTCCTGCTCGCCGGCGACGCGGCCCACGTGCACGCGCCGCTCGGCGGCCAGGGCCTCAACCTCGGCCTGCAGGACGCGGTCAACCTCGGCTGGAAGCTCGCGATGGTCGTCGCGGGCACCGCGCCGGAGCAGCTGCTGGACACTTACGGGACGGAGCGCCGGCCGGTCGCCGAGGCGGTCATCGAGAACACCCGGGCACAGGCGGCGCTGATGCGGCCGGGCCCGGAGTTCGAGCCACTACGCCGGCTGGTA
>NZ_JBITCJ010000004.1:130757-818066 GCF_044453095.1 Amycolatopsis sp. NPDC051758
GGTCGCCGAACTGTTGTCCACTTCGGGCGCAACCCGGCGCGACGGAGTGCCGGTGCCGCCGGGCCCGGAGTTCGAGCCACTGCGCGAACTGGTCGCCGAACTGTTGTCCACTTCGGGCGCAACCCGGCGCGACGGAGTGCCGGTGCCGCCGGGCCCGGAGTTCGAGCCACTGCGCGAACTGGTCGCTGATTTGCTGTCCACTTCGGACGGGAACCGGCTGCTCAGCGACCGGGTCAGCGCGCAGGGCGTGCGCTACGGCGACGGCCGCGGCCTGGCCGGTCAGTTCCTGCCGAACCTCCCGCTCGGCGAGCGGACGGTGGCCGAGCTGCTGCACACAGGCCGCCCGGTGCTGCTGCTCGGCCCCGGTGCAGTCGGCCTGGCCGACATCGCGGCGCCGTGGAAGGACGGGGTCGATGTGGTCGAGCACCGCGAAGACCTCGGGGAACCGGCGATCCTGCTGCGGCCGGACGGGTACGTCGCCTGGGCGGGCGCAGCAGGATCGCCGGAAGCGCTCACCACCTGGTTCGGCCCCCGCTGACGCCGAGGTGCCGGATCCTTGGCGGTGGCAGGTGATGCACCCCGGCCGCTCGAGCCGAGCGCGGCCCCCGCTGAACGTCAAGCCGGGCGGATCGACTGACGGTGCCGGAACACCTCGGCCGGGTCCCACTGCGCCTTCGCCCGCTGCAGCCGCCGGTAGTTGTCCTTGAAATACAGGTCGTGCCACGGAACTCCGGACGTGTTCCAGGCCGGGTCGGACAGGTCGGCGTCCGGGTAGTTGACGTAACACCCGTCGACGATCTCGCCCGGCACCGGGACGCCGCCGGTGTCCGCGTACATGGACCGGTAGAAGTCGCGCACCCAGCCGATGTTCGCCGCGTCCGCGTCCACTGTGGACCAGAACGCCTGGTACAGCAGCTTGAACGTGCTGTCGCGCTGGGCCACCGCGGTGGCGGCCGGGTCGACCGCCGAAATCGCGCCGCCGTAGGAGAACGCCACCAGCATCGTCTCCGGGTTCGTCACGTCCGGCCGGGTCAGGAACTCGTACGCCGTGCGCAGCTGCGACTCCGGCAGCGTGCTCCGGACGTACGCCGACTTGTGCTCGGCGCGCAGCGTCGGGTCGGTCAGCACCG
The DNA here is from genome assembly GCF_044453095.1 of Amycolatopsis sp. NPDC051758. NCBI lineage: Bacteria > Bacillati > Actinomycetota > Actinomycetes > Pseudonocardiales > Pseudonocardiaceae > Amycolatopsis > Amycolatopsis sp. NPDC051758. Next base: position 131,888 of record NZ_JBITCJ010000004.1, read on the forward strand.
GGGTGTTGGTGCCGAGGAACCGCGTCGCCCGCAGCCACGGCAGGCGGCGCGGTCGGGCCAGCCCCGGCATCGGGCCGAACTCACCCGCCCCCGCGAACCCGCTGGTCACGAGGTCGTCGAGGACGGCTGCCAGGTGTTCGTCGAGCACGCGGGCCGCACCCGGCGCGGCGGCGTCGATCTGCGCCACCAGGCCGACGGTCCCGTTGCAGCGGTGGTTCAGCATCAGCAGGCTCGACAGCGGCGCGCCCGGCGAGTCCGGCGCGCGGTGCTCGTGGTGCCAGCGCGCGTACCCGCCGAGCAGCCGGGCGAACCGCCGCTCGTCGAGGTCCGCCCACGGCACCGACAACGCCGCGACCAGCACCTCGGCCGGCGGGCGCACCAGCGGCGCCGGGAACAGGAACCGCGTCACCACGCCGAACGAGCCGCCACCACCGCCGGTGTGCGCCCAGAACAGGTCGGCCTCGGCGCCGGTCGAATTGCGGGTGACGACCACCGTCCGGCCGTCGGCGAGCACCACCTCGACGCCGTACAGGTGGTCGACGGTCAGGCCGTCCCGCCGCGACAGCAGGCCGTAACCACCGCCGGTGATGTGCCCGCCCGCGCCGACCGAGTAGCAGATCCCGCCGGGGATCGTCACCCCCCAGCCGCGGTACAGCTGCTCGTAGACGTCCTGCAGCCGCGCCCCGGCGCCGACGGCGAAAACACCATCCGCGTAGTCCACATCGGACAGTCCACTCAGGTCGAGGATCTCGGCCACTTCCCCGTGGTGGACGAAGTCCTCGAAGCAGTGACCGCCGCTGCGGATCGAAAGGCGGCCGGACGCCGCCGAGACGGCCGAAGCGACCTCCGCGGCGGTCCGCGGCAGGTGCACGGACGACGGTTTTGCGGTGTAGCGCTGGTTGATCCCGGCCGTGAAGTCCGCGTAGCGCGGGTCGTCCGGCCCGATGACACGTCCGGTCATGACTCCTCCAGGAAGGAAGAAGGCCGGGACGATCAGACGTCCCGGCCTTCGCTCAGTGGTCTCCGGCGAGCTTCCCGCCGAGACCCCAGTGGTCCTTTTCGACGTCGGTGATGATCACCGTGACGGCCGCTTCGGGGCACTTCGCGAGCCGCGAAACGGTGCCCGTCACCTCTTCGACGAGCTGGCGGCGTTCGGCCTCACCGGCCCCCTTCCACCAGTTCACCTGCACGACCGGCATCGTTGTCCACCTCCTCTCCGGTACGCGTGTCACCACGGCGGTCCAGCCCGACCGCGGCCAGCGCGACGACGAGCGAGGCCACGGCCAGCCCGGCGCCGATCCAGCTCGGCGAGAGCAGGCCGGCCCCGGCGCTGATGCCGATCCCGCCCAGCCACGGGCCGAGCGCGTTGCCGACGTTGAACGCCGAGATGTTGCTCGTGCTCGCCAGCGTCGGCGCACCCTCGGTCTCGTTCATCACCCGCGTCTGCAGTGCCGGGTTGATCAGGAAGCTGCCGATCCCGAACAGGAACAGCGTCACCACCATGGCCGGTTTGCTGTGCGCGGCCAGGGAAAACACACCGAGCATCACCGCGAGCAGGAGCAGCCCGGCGCACAGCGTGCCCATCAGCGACCGGTCGGCGAACCGGCCGCCGAGCACACTGCCGAGGAACGTCCCGATCCCGAACAGCGCCAGCAGCGGCGGCACCAGGCCGGTGGAGAACCCGGTGACGTCGGTCAGCAACGGCGCGATGTAGGTGTAGGCGGTGTAGAGCGCGGCCTGGCTGAGCATGGTCGTGCCCAGCGCCAGCCACACCTTGGGGTTGCGGAACGCGGCCAGTTCGTGGCGCACGCCCAGGTGGCCGGCCCGTGGCTGGTGCGGCACCAGCGCGACGACGCCGACGAGGTCGATCAGGCCGAGGACCGCGACGGCCAGGAACGTCGCGCGCCAGCCGAAGTGCTGGCCGACGAACGTGCCGAGCGGGACACCGGCGATGGTGGCGATGGTCAGGCCGCCGAACATGATCGAGATGGCCCGGGCGCGCTTGGCCGGCTCGACCAGGTTGGCCGCGACCACCGCGCCGATGCCGAAGAACGAGCCGTGCGCGACGGCGGTGACCACCCGGGCGGCCATCAGCACGCCGAACGACGGCGCGGCCGCGGCGATCACCTCGCCGACCACGAACACCACGAGCAGCACGACGAGCGCCGTCTTGCGCGGCACGCGCGTGGTCGCCGCGGTGATCAGCGGCGCGCCGAGGACAACACCGAGCGCGAACAGCGAGATGAGCAGCCCGGCCTGCGGCAGCGAAACACCGAAGGAGCCGGACAGTTCCGGCAGCAGGCCGGCGATCATGAACTCGGTCGTGCCCAGGCTGAACACCGTCAGCCCGAGCACGAACAGGGCGATGGGCATCGTTTCTCCCGGAGTTCGGTTCGGCGAGCGGTCAGGACCCGAGCACGGCCAGGCCGGCCTCGGCGATCTTGACGTCGTCGGTCCAGTGCGCGCCCGAGACGCCGATCGCGCCGACGAGCTCGCCGTCGACCACGATGGGCAGGCCGCCGCCCATGCCGACCAGGCGGTCGATCGCGGTGGGCGCGGCGGTCCGCAGCACCGGGTCCGCTTCCAGCACCTCGGACCACTTCTGCGTCGGCATCGCCGAGGACGCCGCGGTGTAGGCCTTGTCCTGCGCGACCTGGACGGCGTTGAGCTTCGCGCCGTCCTGGCGCAGGAACGCCTTCAGGTGGCCGCCTTCGTCCACCACCGCGACGGCGAACCGCTTGTCGGTCGCCTTCGCGGCCTCGTCGGCCGCGCGGACGATCTGCCAGGCCAGCTCGTCGCTGACGGACGACCGGCGCTGCACGTGAGGCATGAGGAATCTCCTTGTCTGGGGTTGGCGGTGATGAGCTCTGCCGCTGCCCGACCGTAGCAAATCTGGATCGATCGGTAAACATCAGAGCGACCGCAGGGCTACTCTCAGGCACGAACTTCCTGGTAACAGCGCCTAAAATTCGGGCAACTAGGACGTTATTGTTGATCAGTCAGTCCAGATACCGTCCCCTGTTGTTGACCGAGCGTTCCAGCATCCTTAGACTGGAGGCATGCCCCGAGTCCGCGAGTTCAACACCGACGAGGTGGTCCAGAAGGCCATGGAGGTCTTCTGGCGCCAGGGTTACGAAGCCACGTCGATCCAGGACCTCGCCGAGGCGACCGGCCTCGGGCGCGGCTCGCTCTACGCGGCGTTCGGCAGCAAGCACGGCCTCTACGAGCACGCGCTGCAGCGGTACGTCCGGCAGACCACCGACGCCACCCGCGAGTCGCTGATGCAGCGGATGCCGATCCGGCAGGTGATGCGCGACCTGCTGCTCGGCCGGATCGACGACGCACTGAAGGAACCCGGCCGGCCCGGCTGCCTGCTCGTCATGGCGATCACCGAGCGGGTCCCGCACGACGACGTGGCCAACCGGATCGTCTGCGACGCGATCGCCGCCCTGCAGGACTCCTTCCACGGAACCCTGCACCTGGCTCGCAGCATGGGAGAACTGCCGCCGGGAACCGACATCCCCGCGGTGTCGAATTTCCTGGTCACGATGATTCAGGGACTGCGCGTGATGAGCGCGGTCTGCCGCGACAAGGCACTCCTGGAACAGGTCGTCGACACCGCACTGCTCGCCATTCCGCAATAATCCCCCGTTTCCAAGATCGGGCGGCCGCCGTGAAGGTGGCCGCCTTTTTTCGTACGCCGGACGAGCCGGATCGCCGATCGTTAACATTCCGGCCGTTTTCGATTTGATCAAGCGCCATCTCGAAGTCCACGCACGACACCCAGGCAGGCGATTTCTCCTGCGCACCAACAGTTTTGCGCGTGAACCCGGTCGACCGCCCGGTAAACAATTCTCAAATGTGACGACGTTCACACCTTTCCCTCGCGTCGCCTTTTCGGGCGGCTTTGGTCGCACTGGCAGACATCATCGTTCCCTCGTTCGGCGGTATCGGAATTTTACTGAATCGATTCAGTCAATGACTGCTGCTCCATTCGAGCCGATTCACCGTGCCGGTCAACGGCTTTGCCCGGGCCGACCGGGGCTAGTACGGTCGCCACCGGAAGCGATTCGGGATGTATTGATCAATACCGCTTCCCGTCCATCGGCAAATCGTCAAGCAACTGATTGGACCTGGGGATGCTCATCGACCAGATTCAGGGAACGATCATCCGCGCGGCGGACTTCGCCTTTTCGCCGTTCGACTGGGGCCGCGTCGCCGAGCCGGTCGGCCCGGCCACGGGGGCGCGGAAGGTGACCCTCCTCGTTGTCGAAGTCGCGCCCGGCAAGGCGTGGCGGCTCGGTTGGGCCCTCGAAGAGGAAAACGTCGCGGTCGTCTTCGCCGGCTCCGGCCACGGCGACGTCACCGGGCACCGCACCGAGGTCGCGCGCGGGTCCGCCGTGCACTCCCCGACCGGGCGCACGCTCGAGCTCGAAGCCGGCGACGACGGCCTGACCGCTTATGTGTGGCGGACGCGCCTCGAAGGCAACGAACCCACGGGTTCCGCGCCACGGCTGGAAAACGAGCTGTGGAACACCGAAACGCAGCTGCACGGCTTCAGCGGCACCGGCGAAGTCGCCGGGAACGCCAACACCGCCGTGATGAACTTCCTGTTCTGGCCCGGCACCGGCAGCGCGCGGCTGTGCCTGCACTGCGGGATCCAGGAGCCCGGCCAGACCTTCAACGTCCACCAGCACCCCGAGAGCGAAGAGGCCTTCATCGCCTTCGAGGGTGCCGGCCAGATGTACCTGATCGACCGCTGGCACGACGTCTCCCCCGGCGACGTCCTGTTCGCCGCGCCCGGCGTGCCGCACGGCACGCGCAACCCGGACGCGGCCACGCAGCGGTTCGCGACCTGCGGCGGCCCGACGCCGTTCGACCCCGTCCTCTACGCCCGTGCGGGCGTCTCCGCGGAGGTGAAGTAACCGTCATGTGCCGGATCTATGGACACCTGGGCGGGAATCTCGCGCACCACCACCTGCGCGCGGTTTCGGCGTTGCAGCGGCACGGCGGCCCGGATGCCCGGTTCAGCGCGGCCGGGGACGGCTGGGCGCTGGGCAACAACCGGCTCGCCATCATGGACCTCGACGGCGGCGAGCAGCCCTACCGGCTCGGTCGCGACATCAAGGTCGTCTTCAACGGCGAGATCTACAACCACACCGAGCTGCGCCGCGACCTGCACGCGGCCGGGTACGTCTTCCACGACCACTGCGACGGCAACGTGCTCCCGGCGCTGTACCACAAGTACGGCCTGGACTTCGTCGACCACCTCGACGGGATGTACGCCGTTGCGGTGCTGGACCTGCGGGCCGAGCCCAAGCTGGTGCTGGCGACCGACGACGCGGGCATGAAACCGCTGTACTACCACTGGAACCCGGCGCAGGAAGAGCTGTACTTCTCTTCGGAGCTGCCTGCCCTGCTGAGCGTTCCGGGGGTGCAGTGGGAGCAGTGGGCCGAGGGCCTGGACAGCTACCTCACCACCAAAACGCCGTTCGGCGAGCGGACGATGTTCGACCGGATCCGGGTGCTGCCGCGGGCGGCCACCGCCGTCTACACCCGCTCGGCCGGGCTGAAGATCTCGCGGCGTGCCGAAAACCCCTTCCCGGCCGAGGACGACGGCGACCTCGACGGAGCCGGCGGCCGGGTGCGCGACACGCTGCGCGCCGAAACCCACCGGCTGGCGCTGGCCGACGTGCCGATCTCGACGATCACCAGCGGCGGCCTGGATTCCAGCCTGGTGACGGCGCTGCTGGCGGAGAAGGTGCCGCACGTGCACGCGTTCAACATCGCCTACACCGGCGACTGGCCGTTCGACGAAAAGAAGTACGCCCGTGAGGTGGCCGCGCGCAGCGGCGCGACCTACCACCAGATCGAAGCGGACCCGGCGACGTTCCCGGACCTGCTCGACGAGGTCGTCTGGCACCTGGGCCAGCCTAACGCCGACCCGATCACGCTGAGCACGTACCTGTTGTTCCAGGGGGTGCACGACGCGGGGTTCAAGGTGACGCTCTCGGGTGACGCGGCGGACGAGATCTTCGGCGGCTACGGCCGGATCCGCGACGCGCTGCTCGGCACCGAGGACTGGCCGAACGGCTACGTCGAGGCGCTGGCGGCGGTCCCGGCCGCGCTGCGTCAGCGGCTGTACACCGAGGACTACCGGGAGCTGTTGCGGCAGAACGGAACCGAGGCCGATCGCATCGAACGGCGGCTGCGCGGCGCCGGGCCCGACCGGCTCGCCGCGATCACCGAGTTCGAAGTGGACGAGCGGCTGCCCGCCTACCACCTGCGCCGCGTCGACCACCTGAGCATGGCGCACTCGGTCGAGGTGCGGCTGCCGTTCTGCCAGCGGTCGGTCACCCGGCTGGCCCGGCGGCTGCCCGTCGAACACCGCGTGCGGGGCAAGGAAGTCAAGCGTGCGCTGTACGCGGCCGCCGGCGGCCTGGTGCCGGATTCGGTGCTGAACCGGCCGAAGCAGCCGTTCACGCTGCCGATCACCGCGATGCTGGCGGCCGGGCAGCCGTTGCACGCCTACGCCCGTGACGTGCTTTCCGGACCGTCGCTCGCCCACGGCGGGCAGCTCGACCCGAAGGCCGTCACCGGGCTGTTCGACGCGCAGGCCGCCCGACCGAACGACGAATCCGCGCTGGCGATCTGGTCGCTGCTCATCCACCGGATCTGGACCGGGCAGCTCACCCGCGGCAGCGCCGGGGAAAGGAGGGCGGCCTGATGCTCGCCCACATCGCCCACGCCCACGGCAGCCCGAGCTCCACGCTGGTGCTGCCGGCCGAGCGGCTGCCGGAGTCCGAGGAAGCGCTCACCGACGCGCTTTCCGACGGGGTCGCCTGGCTCGCCGAGCACGGCCTCGCCGCGGTCACCAAGGTCGCGCTGGTGTCGGTCTCCGACCATCCGCTGTTCGACCTGGACTATCGGTTCGTGCAGGTCATCCCGGGTGACCCGGTGCGGTTCGACTTCCGCGGCAGCTGCGGGCACTCGGTGCTCTCGTCGGTGGTCGTGGCCAGCAGGCTCGGCTGGATCGGCCGGCTCGCGCCGGAGCACCGCGTCCGGGTGCGCGTGCTCAACAACAACGACCACGTGGTGTGCGAGGTCGACGAGTGCGTCCGCGACCGGACGACGTTCACCGCGCACTTCCTCAACCACCCCGCGGTGCCGCTCGGCGAGCTGCTGCCGTTCGGGGAGACCACCACGGACCTGCCCTACGAGGACGGCACGATCCGGGTCAGCGCGGTCTCGGTCGGGAACCCGTACCTGTTCCTGTCCGGCCACGACCTCGGCGTCGACACCCCGGAAGAGCTCTTCGCCGCCGGGCAGCCGCTGTTCCGCACCATGAGCGCGATCCGGCGCTCGGCCGCGCGGCAGTACGGCTACCCCGTCGAAGGCGCGTTCCCGAAGGTGGCCACGGTGCTGCCGGACGGCGAAGACGGGCTCGCGGTGCGGGCGATCTCCGTGCCGTCGTGGCACCCGACGCTCGCGCTGACCGGCGCCGTCTGCCTCGGCGCGGCCCGGCGGATCCGCGGCACCATCCCGTTCCGGCTCGCCGGCGGCGAGACCCGGCGCACCGCGCCGCTGCGGATCCGCACCGCGGGCGGCTGCACCACCTCGGCCGCCGCGGTCTCCGGCCACGACCGGGACAGCGAGCTGTCCTGGGTGAGCGTCCCGGAGAAGGCGGTGTCGTTCACCGGCGCCGTGTCCATCGACTCGTTCGGTCCCCACGTCCTGAAGGAGGACTCGTGCCTGCTCTCGACCTGACCACCCCCGCGCGCCTCGACGCCGGCGAGCTGCTCGACGTCCTGCGCGAGCACGCGGCCGCGGCCGACGAGGCCGGCCGGCCCGCGCCCGAGGTGCTGACGGCGCTCCGGAACTCACCCCTGCCCGGTCTGGTCGTCCCGAAGCGGTACGGCGGCGCCGGGGCGGACTCGCTGGAGGCGAACCGGGTGATCGCCCGGATCGCGCGGCACGACCCGTCGACGGCGATCATCGCCTTCCAGCACCTGGCGGTGTGCAGCCGGATCGCCGAATGGGGCAGCGACGCCCAGCGTGAAGAGCTGCTGCCGAAGCTCGCCTCCGGCGCTTGGCTGGCCGCCTCGGCGTGGAGCGAGTCCGGCGCGGGCGCCGCGAAGAAGAATCTCGCCACCATCGCCGACGAGCTGCCCGGCGGCGGCTGGACGGTCAGCGGCGGCAAGGCGTTCACCACCGGCGCCGGGATCACCGACGTCTACCTGGTGCTCGCGCAGAGCACCCCGGTGAGCGAGGACGACGAATCCGCGTACGGCTCCGGCGGGCAGAGCTTCTTCCTCGTGCCCGCGACCAACCCCGGCATCGAGCCCGACCTGAGCCTGGACCTGGTCGGCATGCGGGCTTCGGCGACCGGGTTCGTCGAGCTCAAGGACTGCCGGCTCGGCGCTGAGGCGCTGCTCGGGCCGCGTGACACCGCCAGCACGATCATCGCCGGCGTCCGGCAGTCCGGGGCGACGCTCGGCGCGGTGTCGGCCGGCATCGCCGAAGCCGCCTGGGACCTCGGTTTCCAAGCGGCGCAACGGAAGTCGCTGCTCGGCCTGCAGGCCGTCCGGCACCGGCTGGTGGACCTGCGCGGGCAGGTCGAGTCCGCCCGCGCGCTCGTCGAACGGGCCGGGCGGCGCGAAGCCGCCGACCCCGGTGAGGTGACGCTGCACAGCAAGATCCACGCCTCCCAGGTGGCCGAGGACGTCGTCGCCGGCATCGCGCGGCTGCTCGGCAGCGCCGGGTACGTGGTGACGCACCCGATCAACCGGATGGCCCGCGACGCCCGCGCCGTCGCGCTGATGGGCCCGACCAACGACCTGAGCCGAGAGCTGGTGAGCCTGCCATGGGCCGCGTGAAGAGCTGCGACCTCGTCGTCCGGGGCGGCCGGGTGACCGGTCCCGACGGTGTCCGGGTCGCCGACATCGCCGTCACCGGCGGGAAGATCGCCGACGTGCTCCCGGCCGGGAGCACCGTGGCCGGCGCCGAGGAGATCAACGCCGCCGGGCGGTTCGTGCTGCCCGGCCTGATCGACTCGCACGTGCATTTCCGCACGCCGGGCCTGACGCACAAGGAGGACTGGGCGCACGCGTCGCGCGCCGCGGTGGCCGGCGGGGTCACCACGGTGTTCGACATGCCCAACACGCGCCCGGCGACGTTCACCCCGGCCGACGCCCGCGCCAAGGACACGGAGGTCCGCGGCACCAGCCTGGTGGACTACCGCTTCCACGCCGGTGTGAACCCGGACGACGTCTCCTCGCTGGCGGCGTTCGAACCGGCCGAGGCGATGACCGCGAAGGCGTTCCTGACCGGGCACCACACCGCGCCGCACGTGCTGCGCGACCCGGGCCGGCTGGACGAGCTGTTCGCCGTCGCGAAACGCCGTGGCCTGCGGCTGCTCTTCCACGCCGAGGACGACGACGTCTTCGCGCTGCTCGACGAGTGGCAAGGCACGCCGTCGACGTACCGCGACTACGAACGGTTCCGGCCGCGCTCGGGCGGGATCGTCGCGGTGGCCAAGCTGATCGAGCTGGCCCGGCGGCACGGCACCGCGGCGCACGTCCTGCACGTCTCCAGCCGCGAGGAGGCCGACCTGCTCACCGCGGCCGGGGCGACCGGGCTGCCGGTGACCTGGGAGGTCACCGGGCACCACCTGTCGTTCACCGCGGCCGACACCGCGCGGTACGGCTCGCGGATCCGGCTCAGCCCGGCCATCCGCGAGCAGGCCGACCAGGACCGGCTGTGGGACGCGGTGCTCCGCGGTGAAGTGTCCACTGTGGGCAGTGATCACGCGCCGCACGCGTTCGAGGACAAGGTCCTGGACGCACCGGACGCGCCGCCCGGGCTGCCGGGGGTGCAGGAGCTGTTCCCGGCGTTGTACACGGGGCTGCGCCGCCGGGTGCCGGACGCCACGCCGGACGAGCTGCTGCCGATCGTCACCCGCGTCATGGCCGCCGAACCGGCGCGGCTGTTCGGGCTCGCCGGCCGCAAGGGCGCGATCGCGCCCGGTCGGGACGCCGACCTGGTGCTCTTCGACGCGGCGGAGAACTGGTCGCTGCGCCCCGAAGACGTCCAGGCGAAGTGCGGCTGGACGGCGTACGCGGGCTGGCTGTTCACCGGCCGCGTCGAGCGCACGATCCGGCGGGGCCGCACGGTGTTCTCGCGTTCCGGCGGCTTCGGCGCGCCCGAGGGCGAGTGGCTGACGCCGTCGGCCGTGGGGGCCGGGCGATGACCGCGGCGCTGCTCGACGAGTTCAAGGACGCGATGGCCGCGCTGGCCGGCGGGGTGTGCGTGGTGACCGCGCTCGACGGCGACGGCACGCCCCGCGGGTACGCCGCGACGTCGGTGACGTCGGTGTCGATGCGGCCGCCGCTGCTGCTCGTCTGCCAGGCGAAGACGTCGAGCTCCTACGAGGTGTTCTCGCGCTGCTCGCACTTCGGCGTCAACGTGCTGACGGCGGAGCAGGCCGAGCTCGCCGCGTTGTTCGCGACACCGGGCGCCGACCGGTTCGGCGGCACCGGCTTCGAGCCCGCCGAGCACGGCTCGCCCCTGCACCCGGGCGCGCTGGCCGGCGTCGAATGCCGGCGCCGGGACACCGTCGACGCCGGTGACCACGGCCTGCTGCTGGGTGAGGTGTGCGCGGTGCGCACCCGGCCCGGCGACCCCCTCGTCTACCACGGCCGGCGCTACCAGCGCGTCCGGCCGGTCTGACTCTTTCGTTCGGAGGAAACCATGTTCGAGATGCCCGACCGCCCCGGCCCGGCCCCGCGCACCCGCGGCCCGGTCCCGCACGGCCAGCTCAACCAGATCGCGCCGAGCACACTGCAGGAGGAGCTGTGGCAGCGGATGCGCGCGCTGGCCGGGGTCTACCTCGCGCCGACCCACGTGCCGTACCCGGAGGCCAGGGCGATCCACCTGGCGCCGGAGTTCGGCACCGGCCCGGACGACGCGTTCATCAAGCACAGCCGCGAGTTCGCGCACCTGCACCCGCAGCAGGACGGCAGCCTTCACATGACGCTGCCGGCGACCGTGAAGAAGGTCGTCACCGAGGCGGGCTGGGGTGTGCCGCACCCGATCCAGAACACCCAGCTCGTCTACGGCCCGCGTGACCGCGACGAGATCGAGTTGGTGTGGCGCGTGCTGCTGGAGTCCTACACCTACGCCCGCGGCCGGCACGCCGAGTGAGCCCGGGGGCCGTGCCGGTTCGGCTACCATCGGCCGGCATGGCCCCGGTCTGCTCGCCGACACCTCCTCGTTGCTGCGGGCGAACCTCGACCGCTTCGGCCGCGAACACGCCTACGCCGACGACTCCGTCGTGTTCCTGTCGCTGGTGCTGTTCCGGGACGTCCACCTCGACGGCCCGTCGGTGGAGCGCAACCTCGACCGGCTCTCCTGGACGCTGGACATCGACGACGGTGTCCGGATCGTCGAGCTGGACGACGCCGAGACCCGCGCGCTCTACCGGCGCGGGATCGATCTGGCGAAACACGTCGAGCCGGGTGAAGCCGGGTGGAACCGCCACCGGCCGCACGCCCAGCGGGATCTGGTCGCCGAGATCACCGACCGTCACTGGGCGCAGTCGACCTACTGGCGCGACCTCGCCCGGATCATCCCGGACGAGCTGCGGGAGATGAAGGCCGCGCTCGACACCGCGTTCGGTGGGCGGAAGCCGTTCACGGTCAACACCTTCATCGCGTTGTCGCGGCTCTTCTACTACCTGGCCCTGCAAGAGCAGCTCGGTTCGGCCCTGCTGCTTCGCGGTGGCTCGGCGGCCACGAGCCCCGGCTCAAGACGCCGATGCTGTCGCGCTACATCGCGAACCAGGCGGAGGAGAAGGGCTGGAGCTTCGGCCGGACGATCGGATGGCTGCGGGAGTCGGCCGAGGTCGCGCAGTTCCGGAAGGGCATTGACGAGCTCGTCGCCTACCGGGAGGCCGGGGACAACCAGGCCGTCGACGAGGTGCTCGTCATGCTCGACGCCGCCGCGGAGGCGTGGGCGGCTAGGCACGCCGGTGCGCGAGAAGTCGCTGAAGGTGACCGTCGCGTTGCCTTTTGTCGAGCCGGAGTTCACCGTGCCGGTGCCGCGGCTGCGTCCGAAGAAGACCGGCGAGCGGCTCCTCGTGCTGATGGGCGAACTCCTGCGGTGGAGCTGATAGAGTGGAACGCGTTCTAGTTTCCGGGGGCTTTCTGGGGGCGCGATGTCCGAGAGCAAGGCCTTCCCGGTGGTCGACGGCGTGCCGCCCGGGCGCGCACTGCTCGGCGCCCGGATCCGCGAGCTGATCGAAGCGTCGGTGTGCGTGCGCGACGACGAAGCCGACCTCCTCACCGCGGCCTCGCGGGTCGAAGCGGTCACCGCCGCCCTGCGGGCGAGCGGCGGGGCGGCTCCCCTGCTGCTCGCCGCGCTCGAAGGTGGCGGCCACCTGAGCATCAACAACCCGCTCGAAGGTCCGGGGAACCCACTGGCACCACCGCTGTTGTGGGTGGACGTCGGCCCGGAGTCGGTCCGCGCCGACGTCCTCCTCGGCGCGGCGCACGAGGGACCGCCCGGGCGGGTGCACGGCGGCTGGGTGGCGGCGGTCCTGGACCACGTCCTGGGCCGCGCCACGGCGGCGGCCGGGTACCCGGGCATGACGGCGTCCCTGACGGTCGACTACCACCGCGGCACGCCGTACGCGGTGCCGCTCACGGCGGAGGGCCGGCTGGTGCGCCGGGAGGGCCGCAAGCTGCACGCGACGGGAACGTTGCGGGCGGGCGACGTCGTCTGCGCGACGGCCACGGCGATCCTGGTGCACTTCAGCGCGGACCGCTTCCCGGTTCCTGCGAAGGACTGACCGCCGGACCGCTCGGCAACGTCAGCGGAAGTCCGCCTCTCACGAGACCGTCGTTGTGTGGCGGGGCGCCTCCGAGCTCGCCGACGCCATCAGCACCGCACAGATCGGCACCGCCATCGCCAGCGCGGCCAGCACGAAGACCGGGAACAGGAAGTTGAACACCTCGGTCCCGGACGGGTCCGGGGCCGCCGGGTCGAGGTGCAGCCGGACCGCCGCCATGCCCGTGTAGTGCATGCCGCTGACCGCCGCGGCCATCACCAGGCCCGCGGCCAGCCGCGGGAGGAGCTTGTCCAGCCCGGCCGTGAACCACAGCGCCGCCGTGGCCGCGACGACCGCGATGACCACCGAGAGCCCCACCAGGACCGGGTCGTAGCCGATCGTGCCCTTGATCTGGACCGCCCACATGCCCGTGTAGTGCATGACGTTGACCGCCAGCCCGGTCAGCAGGCCGCCGAGCAGCAGCCGCTTCCACGCGAACCGGTTGCGGACGCCGAACACCAGCAGCCCGCAGAACACCGCCACGATCGACAGGAGCGCCGACAGGGCCGTGCGGAGGATGTCGTAGCGCACCGGCAGCCCGGGGGTGGAAAAGCCGAGCATCGCGATGAAGTGCATGACCCAGATGCCGACCCCGCCGATCGACACCGCCGCGAGCGCCAGCCAGACCAGCCGGGTCCGCGGGTGGTCGGTCGAGCGCGCCTGCAGCGTGCAGGCGAGCCCGAGGGCGCAGCCCACCACCGAGGTCAGGTAGGCGAGCACGACGAGCCAGTGCCCCATCGCGAAGTCGTCGTGGTCCATGTGCATTTCCGTGCTCCTGTCAGGCTTTCTGCGCGCGCGGCGCGTGCAGTTCGGCGAGCGCGTGCTCGGCCGCCGCGATGAGCGTCCGTTTTGTCGACTCCGGCGAGCGCGCGTCGCAGGTGACGACCTGCACCGCGGCCGGGATCTTGAGGGCTTCACGCACCTGGTCGGGCGCGTGCGAGCGGGTGTCCTGGAACTGGTTGATGGCCACCAGGAACGGCAGGCCGCGCGACTCGAGGAAGTCGATCGAGGCGAAGCAGTCCGCCAAGCGGCGCGTGTCGACCAGGACGATCGCCGCCACCGCGCCGCAGACCAGGTCGTCCCACATGAACCAGAACCGGTGCTGGCCCGGCGTGCCGAACACGTAGAGCACCAGGTCGTCGGCCAGGGTGAGCCGGCCGAAGTCCATCGCGACCGTGGTCGAGAACTTCCCCGGCACGGCCTCGGTCCGGTCGACGCCGACGGCCGCCGACGTCATCAGGGCTTCGGTCCGCAACGGGTTGATTTCCGAGACGGCGCCGACGAAGGTCGTCTTGCCGGCCCCGAACCCGCCGGCCACGACGATCTTGGCCGAGGTGATCCGTCGTTCAGAGTGCGCGTAGTCCACTGAGGACCCTTTCGAGCAGGTCGTTCCGTTCGTCGAAGGAGGCGTCCGCGGGGAGCGTGTCGCGGATCGACACCTGGCCGGCGATCAGCAGATCGCCGATGAGCACCCTGGCCACGCCGAGCGGCACCCCCAGGTGGGCCCCCACTTCCGCCACGGAGCGCTGCTGCAGGCACAGCTGCGTCACCACGGCCAGGGGGTTGGTCGGGCTGTAGGGGGCGGCCCGGCCCTCCGCGGTCGTCTCGATGAGGGCTTCCACCGCCAGGTCGACCGTCGGCCGGGTGCGCCCGGCGGTCCACGCGTACGGACGGGCCAGCGATGCCGCGTGCCGGCCGCCCTCCCGCCGCCGGCCTTCGGTCACCGGGTTGCTCCCGGCGACGCCGCCGTGGGCCGCGCCGGGGTCTCGACCATCTTCCCGACCCGGTCCACCAGCAGCGTCATCTCGTAGCCCACCAGCCCGATGTCGCAGCCGGGGTTGGCCAGCACCACCAGGTTCGAGCCGTCGCCGACGTTCATCAGCATCAGGAAGCCCTGCTCCATCTCGATCACCGACTGCACGACCCGGCCCGCGGTGAACAGGTCGGCCGTGCCGAGCGCGAGGCTCGAGAGACCGGACGCGATCGCCGAGAGCTGGTCGGCCCGGTCCCGGGGCAGGGTTTCGTTCGCCGCCACGAGCAGCCCGTCGGCGGAGACGAGCGCGGCGTGCGCGACGCCGGGCACCTCCTGGGTGAACGCCGACACCAGCCAGTTCCGGGACTGGTCCACCACATCCGCTCCTTCCTGCCGGGTGTTCACTGCTCCGCCTTCGGTTCGGGCGCGACCCGGTGGCGGGCCGCGCGCATGCCGCTGTAGTGCCGGGAAAGGTTGTTGCGCACCGCGGCGGGATCGCGGAACGACGTGTCCGCCGGCCGGTCCTGGCGCTGGGCGACCGAGCCCGGGGCGAGCTGCGCGCCGGGCTGCCGCGTCGGCAGTCCCGACTCGGTGAACTCGAGGTCGTCGAGCGTGCCGACCGCGGCTTCCGCGGCCTGCCGGACCTCGTCGGCCGGGGTCGCCCAGCCGCCGGGCTGCGCCGGTTTCACCGGGGTGTCGGCGAACCAGTGCGACAGCATCTGGTCGAAGATCGGGGTCGGCATCGGGGTGTGCTCCACGGCGGCGGGGACGGGACCGGGTTCTTCGACGGGCCACCGGGGTTCGAGCTCGTGCCGGGCGGTGCCGTTGGCCGCCGGCGGCAGCGCGGCCTGACCGGGCCGCGGTGGCAGGTCGACCTGGATCAGCACCCCGGGGACGTGCACGCTGGCGGTGACACCGGCGCTTGCGGTGCGGCTGGTGGTCGGCCGCAGCCGCACGGTGATGCCGTGGGACGTGGCCAGCCTGCTCACCACGAACAGGCCCATCCGGCGGGTGGTCTCCGGGCTCACCGAGGTGCCGGCGGCCAGCCGCGCGTTCGCCGCGTCGAGGTCTTCGCGGCTCATGCCGAGCCCGACGTCGACCACCTCGATCAGCACGCCGCCGTCGAAGCCGCGGTCGGCGGTGAGCACCACCTGCTCGTCCGGCGGTGACGACCGGATCGCGTTCTCCAGCAGCTCGGCGAGGATGTGCACGACGTCGGCCGCGGCCTCGGACTGCACCGAGCCGCGGGGGGCGTTGCCGAGCGCGACCCGCTGGTAGTCCTTGACCTCCGATGTCGCCGCCCGCAGCAGCTCGACCGTCGCGACCGGACCGACGTCGCGCCGCACCGGGCGGCCACCGGCCAGGACCTGCAGGTTCTCGCCGTTGCGCCGCAGCCGGGTGGCGATGTGGTCGATCTGGAACAGCTCGGCCAGCCGTTGCGGGTCCTGCTCGTCGGCTTCGAGGTCCTCGATCACCGACAGCTGCAGCTCGACCAGCGACTGGCTGCGCCGCGAGAGCGTCATGAACATCTCGCTGACCTGGATCCGCATCTCGGCCTGCTCGCCGACGGCCAGCCGCACCGCCTGCCGGTGCATGTCGTCGAAGGCCCGGGCGAGCTGGCCGACCTCCTCCTCGGAGTCGACCGGGAGCGGCGGGGTCGCCCGCCAGTCGACCTCTTCGCCCTCGCGGATCCGTTCGATCGTCCCGGGCAGCCGGCGGCGTGCGGTGTCGAGCGCCGCCGCGTGCAGCCGCCGGATCGGGGCGACCACCGACCGCGCCACGGCGAGCGCGATGGCGAGGGCGCCGAGCAGGGCCGCGAGCACCAAGGCGGTGTCACGCAGCGCGTCGGACCGGGCGGTGTTGGTCTGCACGCCGACCGCATCCGAAAGCGCTTTCACCTGCTCGGACAGGATGTTCCCGAGCACCGTGCGCTTGGCGGCGGGGCCGCCGGCGCCGGGACTGGTCGCCGCGGCGAACCGCGCGGCGGCCGCGCCGGCGGGCAGGGCCCGGCGGATCTGCCCGGTCAGCACGGTCTCCTCGGCGGCGGCGACGCCCTCACCCGCCGCCGCCGAGGCGTCCGCGGAGCTTCCCGCCAATGCTTCCCGACCGGCCAGACTGGTCCTCAGCTGCACGAATGCTTTCGTGATGGTGGCCGACGCGTCGAGATCGGCATTCCGGGCCTGGCCGACGACGCCGGGGATCACTTCGCTGAGTGCGACGACGAAGTCGTGGTAAGCGCCGGTTTTCGCGACGGAAGAACCACTCTGCTGGCGCAGTCCGGCCAATTTTCCCAGCTGATCTTCCAGCGTGCGCGACAGCTCCGGGTTGAGCTGCGAAAATGCGGCGTCGCGCCGGATCGAGGCCGCTTTCTCGTCGACCGCGGCGGTCTGCGCGGCTCCGCCGTCGTGGATCATCTCGTCGTCGACGAGACCGCCGAGCTCGGAAATCCCTTGCACGACCGGCATTTGGTCCCGCACGGCGCTGAACGCGCCCGCCTGGGCGAGCTCGGCCTGCACGCGGCCGCCGGCCAGCAGGAGCGCGACCAGCACGGGCAGCAGCAACACGACGGAGATCTTGGTGCGCAGCCGCCAGGTGCCGGGATTCCAGGAGGCGGCACGACGGGATGGGGGTTCGTCTTCTTTCATCGGTGGCGTGGCTCGATTCGTACCGGTGGCCCGAGAACGATTTCCGGGTGCTTTTCTCGCATAATTCAGGTTCGAGACGTAACTCTGCGGGCCGTGGTGTTGTCAAGGAATGCGAGTCGTTTCCCCCGTACGCATCAGCTACACAGGGTGAACTTCGACAGCACGGCGTTTTACCCTTGCGGAGGGTGAAGAAGCACTCAAGATCGACCGGAATTCCCCCTGCGTCCGGTGAATTTCCGGCGGCGGGGCCGGGCCGGGCCGCGCCGGGCCCCCGGCTAGTCTCGGCCGGGAAAGGGGCACACACCGGCGATGTTGAAAATTCACTTCACGGACGCGGACCTGGCGAAGGTGACCATCGCCGAGGACGCCGACCCGATGTGGGAACTGCTGACGAGCAGCTACCGGATCCGGCGGCCGGAAGGGGAGCCGTTCTTCGGCCGGTGGCGCCGGGGGTCACGCGCCGCGGTCCCCGACTCCGGCCGGCTGCTGATGTCCGCCGTCCCGCCGTACGGGTACTGCCCGGACTTCCTCACCCCGGCCGGCGCCGGCACGATCGGCGACGGTGTGTCGGCCGTGCTCGGGACCCCGTCGCCGAAACTGGCCACGGACGTCGCCGAACTCGCCGCGCAGGGCACCCGCGTCCCGCCGTGGCTGCGCCGCCTCGCCGACGGCGAACCACGCGAACTGCGGCGGCTCGGCACGGCCCTGCACGACTACTACCGGCAGTGCCTCGCCCCGGACTGGGCGGCGGTGCGCGGCGCGGTCGCCCGCGACCGCGTCCGGCTGCGGTCGAACCTGGACCGCGGCGGGCCGCAGCTGCTGCTCTCCACCCTGCACCCGGACATCACCTGGTCACCGCCGGTGCTGCGGGTGCGGTTCCCGGTCGAGCAGGAGCTGCACCTGGCCGGGCGTGGGCTCCGGCTGATCCCGGCGTTCTTCGCGCACGGCATGCCGACCACGTACAAGGATCCGGACCTGCCACCGGTGCTGGTGTACTCGATCAGCCACCCCCGCTTCGACAGCGAGGCCGAGCCGGGGGCGTCGCTGTCCGCGCTGCTCGGCGCCACGCGGGCCCGGGTGCTCGTGACGGTCGCGACCACGCCGTGCAACACCAGCGAGCTCGCCGGGCTGGCAGGGATCTCCCTGGCCACGGCGAGCCAGCACGCGTCGATCCTGCGGGCGAGCGGGCTGCTCACCAGCACCCGCTCGGGCAAGTCCCAGATCCACGAGTGCACCCCGCTGGGCCTGGCGGTCATCCGGGCCGGCTGACTCCGCGCCTTGCGCCGCCCGGCCGGCGTCGTGTTAGCCTGACGCCGTGCAGCGCCTGATCAAGTCCTCGCGACTCGTAACCCGGCGCGCCGGCTGAACCAGGTCGCCGGCGCGCAGCGTCGACGACCGTGGATTTCCCGGGACCTGGCCCCGATCCTCTTCCGCACTTCCCCGTGGAGATCAGCCATGTCCAGCCCCGCTTCGTTCGCCCCCATGCTCCTGCGCCGCCGCATCGCGACCTACTTCACCGGCGGCGCGCAAGAGGTCCCCGCCCTCATCGGCGCCCTGGCCCAGGACGGCCGCCTGGCCCACGAACTCTCGATCGACATCCGCGACGGCGTCCGCGAGAGCAGTCTGGTCTGCGCCGTCCTCCTGGCCGGCGACGAGATCGAGCCCCTGCTCGACCGGCTGCGGGAGCTGCCCGCGGTTGTGTCGTCCGAACTCGCCTGACCCCGTTTGTCCGTGCCCCGGCTGGGTGTGCTCGGGTTCGTGCCGGGCATCACCGCCGGGTCCTGCTGTTCGTGTTCGGCCTCGCGATGAACCACGACAGCCCGGCCAACTTCACCCCGGTCGACGACGCCGGAGAAACAGGGACACTAGAGCCGTCCTCAGGTCGGGTTTCCCCGACGGCCACCGCTTCTGCGTGGTGGACCTCAGCAAGGCCTCATCGACCGGCCAGGTGTTATCGTCGAAGGGAAGATCCTTTCGACAGGAGTGCAGTCGTGGCAGGTGACGTCGACATCTCCGGATAACTCCGGAGTGTGCAGGCCCCCGGGTCATCCCGGCGTGGCCGCCGTTGTCGACCACCTTTCCCTCCACACCTCCGAGGTCTTCACCCGTGCCCGAAAACTGCGTCGTCCTGTCCGGCCTGTCCTTCTCCTGGCCCGACGACACCCCCGTCTTCGACCACCTTTCCGCCACCTTCCCCGGCGGCCGCACCGGTCTCGTCGCGCCCAACGGGTCCGGCAAGACGACCCTGCTGAAGCTCGTCGCCGGAGTGCTGAAGCCGTCGACGGGCAGCGTCACCGTCGACGGTCTGCTCGGCTACCTCCCGCAGGACCTGCCGCTGAGCGGGGAGCTGTCCGTCGCCGA
The DNA here is from genome assembly GCF_044453095.1 of Amycolatopsis sp. NPDC051758. Lineage (NCBI taxonomy): Bacteria > Bacillati > Actinomycetota > Actinomycetes > Pseudonocardiales > Pseudonocardiaceae > Amycolatopsis > Amycolatopsis sp. NPDC051758. Next base: position 151,533 of record NZ_JBITCJ010000004.1, read on the forward strand.
AGTCCTCGGTGTCGCCCCGATCCTGCACGCGATCGCCGCCGTCGAGTCCGGTGACGTCGGCGAAGAACACTTCACCACCATCGGAACCGACTGGGACGTCGAGGAACGCACTCGCGCCCAGCTCGACCGGCTCGGCCTCGCCGACGTCGGACTGGACCGCTTGCTGAGCACCCTCAGCGGCGGCCAGATCGTGTCGCTGGGCCTGGCCGCGCAGCTGCTCAAGCGCCCGGACGTGCTGCTGCTGGACGAACCCACCAACAACCTCGACCTCGAGGCCCGGCACCAGCTCTACAGCGTGCTCGACGACTGGTCCGGCTGCCTGCTCGTGGTCAGCCACGACCGCGCGCTGCTCGACCGGATGGACCGGATCGCCGAGCTCGACCGCGGCGAAATCCGGTTCCACGGCGGGAACTTCACCGAGTACGAGCAAGCCGTCGAGGCCGCGCGTGAAGTCGCGGAGAAGAACATCCGCAGCGCCGAACAGGAGGTCAAGCGCGAGAAGCGGGAGATGCAGCAGGCCCGGGAGCGCGCCGCCCGCCGCGCGAGCACGGCGTCGCGCAACCTCGGCAGCGCCGGGCTGCCGAAGATCTTCGCCGGGACGATGAAGCGCAGCGCACAGGAGTCGGCCGGCAAGGCGGACGGCACGCACGCGGCCCGCGTCGGCGCAGCCAAGGCCAAGCTCGACCAGGCCGAACGCTCCCTGCGCACCGAGCAGAAGATCAGCCTGGAGCTGCCGCAAACCGAGGTCCCGGCGGGCCGCACGCTCTTCGCCGGCGAGCAGCTGCGGGTGCGGGACCTGTTCCCCGACGGTGTCGACCTCACGATCCGCGGCCCGGAGCGGATCGCGCTCACCGGCCCCAACGGCGCCGGGAAGTCGACCCTGCTCCGGCTCTTGCACGGCGACCTCGCGCCCGAAGGCGGTTCGGTGTCCCGCGCCGACGGCCGGATCGCGTTCCTGTCCCAGCGGTTGGATCTCCTCGACGACAACCGCACGGTGGCCGAGAACCTCGCGGCGGCCGCCCCGGCGATGCCGCCCGCGCAACGGATGAACCTGCTGGCCCGCTTCCTGTTCCGCGGCGCGCGGGTGCACCTGCCGGTCGGCGTCCTCTCCGGCGGCGAACGGCTGCGGGCGACGCTCGCCTGCGTCCTGTTCGCCGAACCGGCGCCGCAGCTGCTGTTGCTGGACGAGCCCACGAACAACCTCGACCTGGTCAGCACCGCGCAGCTGGAGAGCGCGCTGACCGCGTTCCGCGGGGCGTTCGTGGTTGTCAGCCACGACGAACGCTTCCTCGCGGAGATCGGGGTCGAGCGCCGGCTCCGCCTGGAAGACGGGCGGCTGCGGTGACGTACACCGATGACGTCGCACGACGGTCGCCGCGGGCACCCCCGGATTCCTAGCGTGGTGGCATCATCCGCTGAAAGGAAGACCATGTCCGAAGTGACCTACACCGCCGTCGCCACCTCCACCGAGGAGGGCCGCAACGGCGGCCGCGCGACCTCCGACGACGGCGCGCTCGCCGTCACGCTCGCCGTGCCCAAGGCCTTCGGCGGCGCGGGCGACGGGACGAACCCGGAGCAGCTGTTCGCGGCGGGCTGGGCGTCCTGCTTCGTCGGCGCCGTGCGCCGGGTCGCGGGTGCGAAGAAGGTGCCGCTGAACGACCTCGCCGTGGTCGCGGAGGTCACGCTGCACCACGACGTCGACGCGGGCGAGTTCGAGCTGAGCGCGGTGCTGCACCTGGAGGCGTCGGGCATCGACCAGGCCACGGCCGACGACCTGGTCGCCGGCGCGCACCAGGTCTGCCCGTACTCGAAGGCGACGCGCGGCAACATCGAGGTCACCCTCGACGCCACGGTCGCCTGACCCCAAGCCGTGAATGGCCCATCGAGGGACGCTGAGTCCTCGATGGGCCATTCACGGCTCGGTCACATCCGGTCGGCGTCGATGATCGCCTGGGCGAACGGCCTCGGCGCTTCCTGCGGCACGTTGTGGCCGATGCCGTCGAGGATCCGGTGCTCGTACTTGCCGGTGAACTTCGCGCGGTACGGCTTGCCGTCCTTCGCCGCGGCGTCGAAGTCGCTGCCGATCGTGATGGCCGGGACGGTGATCGCCGGGCCGGCGGCCAGTTTTTGTTCGTACGCCTCGTAGTGTGGCTCGCCCGGGGCGAGGCTGAGCCGCCAGCGGTAGTTGTGGACGACGATGTCGACGTGGTCGGGGTTGTCGAACGCCGCCGCGCTGCGGTTGTACGTGGCGTCGTCGAAGTGCCACGCCGGGGAGGCGGTCTTCCAGATCAGCTTGTTGAAGTCGTGGCGGTTCGCCGCGTACCCGGCGCGGCCGCGCTCGGTCGCGAAGTAGTACTGGTACCACCAGCCGAGTTCGGCCTGCGGGGCCAGCGGTTTCTGGTTCGCCACCAGGTTCGTGACGATGTACCCGCTCACCGCGACGACCGCCTTGCAGCGTTCGGGGAAGAGCGCGGCGATGATGTCGACGGTCCGCGCGCCCCAGTCGTAGCCGCCGAGCACCGCCTTGCCGATCTTGAGCGCGTCCATCAGGGCGACGACGTCGAGCGCCACCGCGGCCTGCTGTCCGTTTCGGACGGTCTGGGCGGACTTGAACGTCGTCGGGCCGTACCCGCGCAGGAAGGGGACGATCACCCGGTACCCGGCGGCGGCCAGGATCGGCGCGACGTCGACGTAGCTGTACGGGTCGTACGGCCAGCCGTGCAGCAGCACCACCGGCTGCCCGGTGGCCGGCCCGAACTCGGCGTAGGCCATGTTCAGCACCCCGGCGTCGACGTGCTTGAGCTCGCCGAGCGAGGTGTGCTCGCCGGACCCGGCCCGCAGGTCCGGCCCGGGCGACGGCGGGGCCGGCGGGGCCGCGGCACCGGGAGCGTCCGCCGAGCAGGCCGCCAGTGAAGTTGCCGCCAGTCCCGCCGCGAACGCCTGCCCGAACCTTCTCCTGCTGATCATCTGAGCTCCTGTGCGAAAGACCGTGGGACTTTCACGACGTTAGGGAGCTTCGGGTGATCTTCGCGCCCGTCGGATGACGCAGCCGGTGTAAGTCACCCGTCCAGGGTCTTCAGCTTCCCGGCGAGGTCGGCGCGGGAGCTCACGCCCAGCTTGGGGAAGATCCGGTGCAGGTGGGTGCCGACGGTCCGGTGCGAAAGGTACAGCCGCTGCCCGATCTCCCGGTTCGTCAGCCCGTCGGCCGCCAGCTGGGCGATGCTCAGCTCGTGCGGAGTCAGCTTCTCCCCCGCGTCCGGGTCCCGGTTCGGGCTCGACTCGCCCGCGCTGCGCAGCTCCCGCCGCGCCCGCTCGGCCCACGCCGTCATGCCCAGCGCGTCGAAGGTCTCGCGGGCCGTGCGCAGGTGCGTCCGCGATTCGACAACCCGCCGCTGCCGCCGCAGCCACTCGCCGAACGCCAGGTGGACGCGCCCGCGTTCGGCGGGCCAGCCGGCCAGGTCGGCTTGCAGCGCTTCCGCAAACCGCTCGTCGGTCGGGTCGAGCACGGCGCGCGCGTACCGAAGGCCGATGTGCAGGGCGGGTGACGGCGTCCGCCCGGCGAGGGGTTCCAGCTCGGTGAGGATGTCGCGCATGGCGTCGGTCTGCCCGGCCCGCACCGCGGCCTCGGTCAGCTCGGCGACGCAGTAGGTGCGCAGGGCCAGCTGGTAGGCGGGGTCGGCCGGGTCGTGGAGCCGGCGCAGGTCGGCGAAGGCGTCCTCGAACCGGCCCTCGCTGAGGTGGGTGAGCCCGCGCGTGAGCTGCACGGTGGCGAGCACGGGCCGGGCGCCGGCCGCGAGCCCGGTGCGTTCGGCCTCGTCGGCCAGCGTTTTTGCCTGTTTGTGGTCCCCGCGCAGGGCGGCGATCTCGGCCTGGACCGCGGTGGCCAGACCGTCCATGAAGGGCTGGCCGGTCTCCCGGGCGAACCGGGCGGCTTCCGCCGCGACCGGCACCGCGGCCGCCAGGTCACCGAGCCGGACCCGGCTCCAAGCCTGGACGGCGAGCGCCCGCGGCAGCAGCCCGAGCCGCCCCTGGGCGCGCAGGCCCGGCGCGGCGGCCGCGGAGAACCGCGCGGCCAGGTCGAAGGCGCCGACCTGCAGCGCGGCGCTGCCGAGGTAGCGGTCGACCTCGGGATCGGCGCCGGTCGCGCCGACCAGCTCCCGCAGCCGTTTCAGCACGACGTCGCCGCGTTCGAACGGCGCGACGTAAGCGGTGATCGCCACGATGCGCGGATCGTCGTCCGGCACCGGCAGCCGATCGGCGACGTCCAGAAGAGCCTGCCGGGCTTGCTGACCGGGCTCGATCCAGAAGCAGCGCATGGCGGCGCTCCAGAGGATCCTGGTCGCGGCGCCGATTTCGCCGTCTTGCGCGACCTTCGCAGCGAGCGCGGCGAGTTCGGCGACGCGGGCGGGATCCTCCCGGACGCCGTCCTCGAACTCACTGAGCAGCCGGCTCGCGGTGGCGTTCTGCCGCGAACCGGCGGGCTTCGCGGCGAACACCAGCTGTTCGGCGGTCTCCCGGCGCCCGGATTCGACGGCCAGCTCGGCCGCCCGCAGCAGCCGATCGGCCCGGCAGCCGGGCTCACAGCTCAGCCGCGCCGCCTGCTCCAGCGCAGCAATCGCGGCGGCCGCACCACCTCGGTAGCGGGCCCGATCGGCGGTCCGCTCCAGCTCGGCGGCGATGTGTTCATCGGGCCCGGCGGCCGCGGCGGCCTGGTGCCAGGCCCGGCGGTCGGGCTGGTCGTGCAGGGCTTCGACAAGGGCGAGGTGAGCGCGGCGCCGGTCGGCGGGTGAAGCAGCGGCGGGGATGGCCGAGCGCATCAGCGGGTGGCGGAAGGTCACGGCCCCGGCCGAGAGGGTGACGAGCCGAGCTTCGACGGCAGGCGCAAGGACGTCCGGTTCGAGCGCGCCGGGCTGCAGTTGAGCGCCGGAGTGACCATCATCGGAACAAAAGGATCCATCGCCGGGAGCCTCGGCCGCGAGGAGCGCGCCCGCCGCGGTGAGCGTCTCGGCCAGCGAAGTCGCCTCGTTCAGCGCCGCGACCAGCAACGCCGTCCGAGCCGCGGCCGGAAGCCCGGCGACCCGGGCGGTGAACGTGCGTTCCAGCCGCTCCGTCAACGGCAGCACCGGATCGAGCCCGTCAAGATCGGCCACGGCCGACGGCAGCTCCGTCAGCGCCAGCGGGTGACCCGCGGCCTCCGCCAGCAAGCGGGTCCGGACCGCCGGCGCGAGCCGGGGCGCGACCGCGTCCAGCAGGTTCGCGGCCGCGTCGGCCGGCAGGCGGTCGAGCACCATCGGCGCCAGGCCGGCGTCGCGCAGCGAGGTCTCCGCGCCGTCCCGGACCGTCGCGACCAGGATGATCGGCTCGGTCTCGATGCGCCGCGCGACAAACGCGAGGACGTCCGCACTCGCGCGGTCGAGCCAGTGCACGTCCTCGGCGACGAGCAGCAACGGCTTGGCCGCCGCCTCCTCGGCCAGCAGCGTCAGCGCTGCGAGCCCCACCAGGTAGGCGCTCGGCTCGGCACCGCCGGCCAGGCCCAGCGCCGTCCGCAGGGCGTCCCGCTGCGGCGCGGGCAGGTCCGCCACCCCCGCCCGGACGGGGTGGAGCAGCTGGTGCAGCCCGGCGTAGGCGAGGTGGAGCTCGGCCTCGGCCCCGGTCGTCCGCAGCACGCGCAGCCCGGCGACCGACGCCGCGGCAGCCGTCTCGGTCACGAGCGCGGACTTGCCGATGCCGGCTTCACCGCGGATGAGGACGCCACTGCGGTCTTCGGGACCGTCGACGAGCTCGCGCAGCTCCTTCAGCTCGGTTTCCCGTCCGTGCAGCACCATGGAAACGACCTTACCCAAAGCACGTTTCCGCAGCTCAGCGCGGAGTGACGTACGGCGACAGCGTCATCCGACAGGCGCGGGCGCCCCCACCGCGGCCCTAGCTTCACCACACGTCCACATCGGACGGAAACCAGCACAGAGGAAAGCGATGAGACGCATCCCCAAGTTCCTGGCGGCCGCCGTGCCGCTCCTGCTGACCGGCCTGGTCCCGCTCGCCCCGACGGCGGCGGCCGCGGCACCGGCCTGCGCCGCGGTGTCGGTGCCCGCGCCGGCCGGCGCGAAGATCGAGTCGGTGCAGGCCGAGCGCAAGACCGACGCCGGCACGCCGGCCTACTGCCGGATCACCGTGACGCTGACCCACTCCGGAAGCGACCACGTGAAGGTCGTCGTCGCCCTCCCGGAGACCGGCTGGACCGGACGGCTCCAGGCCGTCGGCGGCAGCGCCTACGCCGCCGGCAACTTCGGCGAGCCGCTCCTCCAGGCGGTCAGGGACGGCTACAGCGGCGTGACGACCGACGCCGGCGTGTCCTCGGACGCGCTCGACACGTCGTGGGCGGTGACCGCCGACGGCAAGGTCGACAAAACGCTTCTGACCAACTTCGCCACCCGATCGGTGCACGAAGAAGCCCAGATCGGCAAGGACGTCACGCAGCGGCACTACCACCGGCCGATCACGTACTCCTACTGGAACGGCTGCTCGACCGGCGGCCGTCAGGGTTACTCCGAGGCGCAGAACTTCGCCGACGACTTCGACGGCATCCTCGCCAACGCGCCGGCGGTCCAGTGGACGCAGTTCGCCGTCGCGACGCTGTGGCCGCAGATCGTGATGAACCAGGATCACGACATCCTGAGCAACTGCGTGCTGACCGCGTTCCGGCAGGCGGCGATCCAAGCATGTGACGCACGCGACGGCGTCACCAACGGCATCGTCGACCGGCCGGACGAGTGCAGTTACGACCCGCGCAGCCTGGTCGGCACGAAGATCCTCTGCGAAGGCAAGGAAGTCACCGTCACGGCGACGGACGCCGAAGTCATGCGCAAGATCTGGGCCGGCCCGACCGACGAGCGCGGGCGCAAGCTGTGGGACGGCCTCCCGAAGGGCGCGGACTTCGCTTACCTGGCCGGCACCGAGCCGAACCCCGCCGACGGCACGCTGACCGCGCCGGGCTTCAAGGTGGCCGTTCTCTGGGTGCAGTCGTTCCTGGAGAAGCAGCCCGGTTTCGACACCTCGAAGCTCACGTACGGCCAGTTCGCCGACCTGTTCCGGCAGTCGGTCCGGGAGTACGACAACGTCATCGGCACGGCCGACCCCGACCTGTCGGCGTTCCGCCGGTCCGGCGGCAAGCTGCTCACCTTCGTCGGCGCGGACGACCAGCTGATCCCGCCCGGCGGCACGCTGCAGTACCGCGAGCGGGTGGAGCGCACGATGGGCGGTTCGCAGCGGGTGAACGACTTCTACCGGCTGTTCCTCGCCCCGGGGGTCGAGCACTGCGGCGGCGGCGCCGGTGCGCAGCCTGCGAACGCGCTCGGCGCGCTGGTCGACTGGGTCGAGCACGGCAAGGCGCCGGCCACGCTCGCAGCGGCGACGCTCGACGGGAAGGCGACCCGCGACCTGTGCGCGTACCCGAAGGTGTCGCGCTACACCGGTCACGGTGACCCCGCGGTGGCGTCGAGCTACCGCTGCCGCTGAGGTGACGCCGTGTGGGCCGGAGCCGCTTCCGGCCCCACGGCTCACCTCGACTGGACTTGCGGGTCCAAAATTCGGCAGGCACGCTGAGAGGGTCCGCTGCTTTTCCGTTCCCCAGGAGCACTTTCCATGTCTCTCGACCAGTACTACCTGCTCGGCCGCTCCGGGCTGCGCGTCAGCCGGCTCGCGCTCGGCACCATGAACTTCGGCACCGGCGGGTTCCACGCCGCCTACGGGAAGACCGAGGACGAGGTCCGCCCGATCTTCCGCCGTTACCTCGACGAAGGCGGCAACTTCGTCGACACCGCGGACTTCTACACCGTGGGCGAGAGCGAGACGATCCTCGGCAAGCTGATCACCGAGGCCGGCGTCCGCGACCGCGTGGTGCTGACCACCAAGTTCACCAACAGCGTCGACCCGGCCGACCCCAACGCGGGCGGCAACGGGCGCAAGCACATGATCCGCGCCCTCGAAGCCTCCCTGCGCCGGCTCGGCACCGACTACGTCGACCTGTTCCTGCTGCACACGTGGGACCGGCTCACCCCGGTGGAGGAGGTCGTGCGCACGCTCGACGACCTCGTCCGCGCGGGCAAGATCCGTTACGCGGGCCTGTCCGACGTGCCCGCCTGGTACGCCGCCAAGGCGCAGACGTACGCCGAAGCGCACTCCCTCACGCCGATGATCAACCTGCAGCTGCCGTATTCCCTGGTACAGCGCGAAATCGAGACCGAACACGTCCCGATGGGACAGCACCTCGGCCTCGGCATCACGGCCTGGAGCCCCCTGGCGGGCGGCTTCCTCACGGGCAAGTACCGCAACGGCGGTTCAGGCCGCCTCAGCGCGGCCGACACGTGGTCCGAGCGCGAATGGCAGCTGCTCAAGCCCCTGGAGGAGGTGGCGGGCAAGCTCGGCGTCTCGATGGCCCAGGTGGCGATCAACTGGGTCGCAACCCAGCCAGGCATCGCATCGGCGATCGTAGGGGCGAGCAGCGCCGACCAGCTCGGCAAGAGCATGGCCGCACTGGACTTCGAGATCCCCGCGGAGCTGCGGGTACTGCTCGACGAGGCGAGCGCGGTGGCGCCGGCTTCGGTGTACCGGATGTTTACTCCGGAGTACCAGAACTGGATCGTGGCGCCGGGTCTCAAGGTCGGGGACAAGCCGGAGGGTTACGCACCCGCGGTGCGGAACTGGTAGCCGGAGCGGGTTCGCGGAGCGACTCTCGCCGCGAACCCGCTCACCCGTTGGGGTTTCCGAAGTCCCGACTGTCCAGTGAATGACAAGAATCACGTTGTGGGATTCCCAGACCGAGGTAAGGACAAGCCGACTTCGCCGGCTCGAATACCGCGCCGACCATGCGAATCATGTCCGCCGAACGAGATCCCGCACCACAACCCGATCCAGGGCTTTTGTCGTCCGGCAAGAACGGCAAAACTGGGACGCATGCACTTGGAGCGTGCAGATGCACACGAAGTTCACCATCTTCGATTTCACCTGACCGGCATCCTCTGGTCCGCCCGGCGCGATGAGACAATCAACAGCCGACCACGCCGCCAGCGACCGCCTCGGGAGCACGCGCATGGACATGCCGGAACACGGTGATCCGGAAGCCGCCCGGCGCACCGACCGTAATCGCCGCATGGTGCAGGACTGGCAGAACGGTGCCAGCATCACCCAAATCGCGCAAAAGTACGGCTTGTCGCTCAACTGGACCGGAGCCTTGCTCCGGCAGAACGGCGCCGACCTTCCCACCATCGGACGCGGCATCAAACGTGACCTCGACAGCGAAGAAGTCGTGGATTCCTACCTCGACGGCGCCACAGTCCGAGAAATCGCCGACGCTCACGAAGTGTCGTACGGGAAGATCTATCGCTTACTGCAACAGCACCGCGTTCCCATGCGCCCACGTGGGGGAAGGCAAACGCGCTGAGTCAGCAATCCCGCCAATCCCGGTCGACGCACAGTGATAGTCTACAATGGACTCTTCCGGTCAGGTGTGCAAATTTTCACATTGATGCCCCAACGCACGCGACAAACCGGTAGACCGGAGGGTCGGGGTTGCCGCGGGAGGGGGACTCATGACGCACCCTCAGCCGGGGCAGCACGCCGCACGGACAGCACGGCCGGGTCCGGTTCAGCTGCCGCCGCCGGCACCCGGAATCGTCGGCCGGGAGCCGGAGCTCGAACAGCTCGACACCCTGCGCGAACATCTGCGAGAACACCCCCGGATCGTCGTGCTGACCGGCGTCGGAGGGGTCGGGAAGACCGCGCTCGCCGTGCACTGGCTCACCACGCGCCGGGACGCATTTCCCGACGGTGTGCTCTACACGAGCTTCGCTTCGGGAGCCGACGACGACGGTCCCGATTCGCCCGGCATCGCGCTCCACGGCTTCCTCGCCGCGCTCGGCATCCCGGCGTCCGACATCCCGGCCCGGACGGCCGAACGCGTCGCGTTGTTCCGCGCCCACACCACCGGCTACACGTTTGCTTTGCTGCTCGACAACGCCGCTTTCGCCGCTCAGGTCCGCACCCTGCTACCGGCCGCGTCCACCGCGTTCGTCCTCGTCACCAGCCGCTCCCAGCTCAGCGGGCTCGGCCTGGACGGCGCCGACATCGTTCCGGTCGACCCGCTCGGGGAGGACGCTGCGCGCACCCTGCTGGCTTCGCGCGTCGGCGCCGGACGGCTCGACGCGGATCCCGCCGCCGCCCGGCGGCTCCTCCGCGCGTGCGGTGGCCTTCCCTTGACGATCGCGGTCGTCGGCGCCCGCCTGCGAGCCCGTCCCGAGCGGAACATCGCCAGGGAGGTCCGCGGCCGCGGGGCGCCCGCCGGAGGACCGCACAAGGCGGTGTTCGACGCGTCGTACGACGCACTCACCCCGGCCGCGGCGCAGATCTACCGCCTCTGCGGGGTGCTCCCCGGGACCCACATCGCGCTCGACGCGCTGGCCCACGTCCTCGCCACGCCGGTCGACAGCATCGACGACCAGATCGACGAGCTGGTCGAGGCCAACTTGCTGAGCGATCACGGAGAGGTCGTCAGCCGGCACGACGTGGTCCGCGACGATGCCCGGACCCGGTACGAGCGCGAGATGACGCCGGAAGAGCACTCGGCGACGCTCCTGGCGTTCACCCGCTGGCACCTCGACCGGGTCCTGGCCGCGGACGAGCTCATCCACCCGTTCCGGCCACGCTTCGCCATCCTCGGCGAGCCGGCCACGCGGATCTTCGCCGACCGGGATCTCGCGATCCGGTGGTGGCGCCGGGACCACCAGGTCATCCGAGCCGTCACGCGGGAAGCGGCCGCGCAGGGCTGGGATTCCGAGGTGTGGCAACTGTGCGAAGGGTCTTGGGGCTTCTTCCTCCACAACCGCGACTACGAACCCTTCCTCGCCCTCACCACCCTGGGCATCGGCTCCGCTCGACGATGCAGCCTGCCACTCGTCGAGGCGCGGTTGCGCAGTCAGCTCGGTTTTGCGCTGGACCAGCTGGGCAGGCTCGAGGAGGCCGATGCCCAGCACGCCGTCGCGTTGGAGATCGGCGAGCGCGAGAACGACGGACCCACACGCGCGACCGCCGTTTCCCGGCTGGCCAGAGCGGCCCGCCGGCGGGGCGACCTCGAGCAGGCGCTCCAGCTGTACCGGCGCAGCGCCGAACTGCACGCCGAGATCGACCGCCCCCGCGGTGTCGCGCTCGCTCGCCGTCGCCGGGGCGAGCTCCTGATCGAGCTGAACCGGGATCAGGAGGCCGAGGCCGAGCTCACCGCGGCCGCCGACATCATGGCCGAGGCCGGCGACGCCAACCAGCACGCCCGGGCGGTCACGGCCCTGGCCCGGCTGCACGACCGCCACGGCCGGTACGACCACGCGAGAAGCCGGCTAATCGATGCGCTGCGTGTTGTCCGGGCACTCGACTCGCCGTACTACACCGCCGAGATCCTCGCCGTCCTGGCCGACCTCGAGACCCGTCACGACGACCTCGATCAGGCGCATGAGCACCGCGCGGAAGCTCGGCTCCTGTACGCCGAGCTCGGGGATCCGCGGGCAGCCGAACTCGCTGCCCAGGAAGACTGACCGAGAGGCCGCCCGGCACGTCCGCCTCCGGTTACGCCAAGCGAAGACCGACGCCGTTTCCCGGTGCCAGGCCAGGACCGCCACCGCACCGGGACGCTCGCCGGACACCCGGCGAGCCGCGGCCGACGCGGCGCACGGTGACCCGTGACCGCCCGCCAGGACGACGTCAGCACACTCCGGCCAGGTTCCGGCCGCGAGGTCCGCGTCGACCACGACGAGCGTGGCGCCCTTGCCCGGCGCGCACCGGATCCGTATCCGCCACACTCCCGGGGCCAGTTCGGTGGCGAGCGGCCCGGTCACGCCGCCCACCCCGGCAACGGCCGCGGAACGGGCAGCAGTGGCAGGACTGCCGGCGCAGCCGGGGCCGAGAGCTCCAGCAACCGGTACATCTGGGCCCGCAGGAGCTCCGCCGAGCGGTCCGGACGGGACGTGATCGCCTCCGTCACCGCGACCGCGAGCCCACCCACCCGGCTCCAGGCCGCTTCGGCCTGTCCGGGCAGCGGACGCGCCCAGTCCAGCGGCAGCGTGTGGGCGCGGACGACGCCGGCGACACTCCCCTCCTGCGGCTGCCCGCACAGGGACGCGAGCGTCACCGGACATCCCGTCGCGGCCGCGTAGCCGGTGGTCGAACCGTGGTCGCCGATCACCCAGTCCGCGGCGAGCATCGTCGCCTGCCACCCGGACCCGGGCGGGATGAGCAGCAGGCCGTCGGCCACCGCGCCGGCCAGCCAGGCGGTGATCTGCCGGCGTCCGTGCACCGCCCAGACGTTCGGGTGCAGCACGGCCGCGACGGCAAAGCGCTGGGCGGGCAACGCGTTGACGACCGCCCGGTGGAGCTCGGGCAGCCGGCCGAACGCGGAATCGGTGAACCACGTCGTGCTGACCACGACCAGCCGCCGCTCCGGTGTCACCCCCAGCGCCCGCCGGTACACCTCGCGCAGGTGCCGGCTCGCCCGCATCCGGTCGAGACAGATGTCGCCGGCCACCACAGCGTTCGGGACCGCCTCGGGACACCGCTCCCGCAGCAGGTCCACCTCGCCCTCCGTGGCGAGCCCGAGCACCGCGGGCAGCACGCGCCCGCGGAAGGTCAGCAGTTCCCGGTCGACGCCGGTCGTGCGCTCGCTCGCCCCACCGGCTTTCCGGCTGTGCCGGCGCGGCTTGACCCGCCCGGCGCCGTGCCCGACGAGGAGGATGGGGCCGTGCACCTCGGCGAGGTGGCGGTGGCTCGCCGCGAGCACGAGGTCGAACCGGTGCGAGACCGCCTGGTGCCACGGCATGACCAGACCGTGCAGGCCACGCACGAACTCCTCGACACCGTGCCACTGTTCCGTCGTGTGCGGCACCGTGAACACCAGCTGGACCCGCAGATCGGTTTCCAGGAGGGAAATCACGTCGAGCAACCGGGTCCCCGCGGTCACGGTGGGGACCACCACCAGCACGGCGCGACACCGCGGCCGGGTGACCCGGGTGCCGGCGTCGAGCCCGACCGGACCTCGTACCCACAAATCCGTCGTCATTTTCCGTCCCCCTCGACGTGGTTCCTGACATCAGCGGACGGAGCATGCGGGGCGCGACTGCCGAACGCCTTCCCGGCGGCCGGACAAACCTCGGACATCTCGTGGCCTGTTCGTGGACACAAACGATCGTTACCGCGCCGTCGTCGTCGTTTCACCAAAACGATGCGAAGCTGGCGATATGGGAGAGGGGAAGGAACCGCGAAATGGAGATCGCGTACGGAATTCTCGGGCAGACAACAGTGCGGATGCACGGGAAGATGACCGAGGAGTGGGGGTCCCGGCAAGCCCGTCACCTTCTGGCGGCCTTGCTGACCCGCCCCGGAAAGCGTTTCTCCCAGGACAGCCTGATCGCCTGGGCGTGGACCGAGTCAGCTCCCCCTGGTAACCCGAAAGACGCGCTCTACAAAGCGATGACCCGGCTGCGCCAAGCGCTGGAGGCCGCCGACCACACCCCGGTCATCCGCACCGTCAACGGCGGCTACCAGCTCGACATCCGTCCCGATCTCGTGGATATCCACGTCTTCGACGACGAAATGCGCAAGGCTCGGCAATTGAGCGCTTCCGGAGACCATGAAAGCGCATGCGAGGTCGCGCGTGCCGCTCTGGCGCTCTGGCGGGACGAACCACTCGCCGGAATGACCAGTGAACCGGCCCGGAATTGGCGACGTGCCAGTTCGGCCGCGGACTGGGCACCTGCGCACAGTTTCTTCGCGACCGAATTGCTGGCCGCCGGCCGCCCCGAAGAGGCGCTCAGGCACCTGACCGCCGTTCCCCACCAGTACGCCACCGAACCCACGTTCGTGAAACTCCGCATCACCGCCCTCTATGCGCTGAGGCAGTCACACGAAGCCCACGCTTGCTTCCTGACGGCGCTCAAGTCCTACGAGCAGGACGGCGACGCCGAGGCGGCTGCCGATCTGCAGGCGCACCACGCCCGGGTGCGGGCGCGGCATCCGGAGTCCGGTGCGAAGCCGGAAGTGGCACCGCGACCTAAACCGGCCTCGCCGGTCGGCCCGATCCGCGTCGGCCTGCCTCGCAACCTTCGCGGGTTCCTCGGCCGTGCCGACGCGCTGCGCAGGCTCGACGAAGACCTGCTCGCCCCCGGCGCCGGGCACGCCCCCGCGGCCATCGTGTGCGGTCCGCCCGGCATCGGGAAGACGAGCCTCGCCGTCCACTGGGCGCACCGTGCCGCGGACCGGTTCCCCGGCGGCATCGTCTGCGTCGACATGCAGGGATTCGGGCCGGCCCCGGCGCGGACGACCGGCGAAGTGGTCGACCTCGTCCTCACTGCACTCGACTACCCGATCGACCACCTGGTCAGCGCCCCGGCCCGGGCCGCGCGGCTGCGTTCCCTGCTCGAGCGCGGCCGGCCGCTGCTCGTCATCTTCGACAACGTCGGCAGCTCCGAGCAGATCGACGAGGTCATCGACATCGTCGAATCGTGCACGGTGCTGCTCACCTCGCGAAGTTCCCTTCACGCGCTGTCCCGCCGCCACGACATACCCGCGATCAAACTCGGGCACCTCGACGAGCAGAGCTCGCTCGCGCTCCTGAGCAAGCGGATGCGAGGACGGGCCGAAGAAGAACCCGAAGCAGCGCGCGCTCTCGCCGTGCTCGGCGACGGCCTTCCGCTCGCCCTCACCTTGCTGGCCCAGCGAGCCGCCAGCCGTCCCGGGATCAGCCTCGACACCATGCTCGGGGAGCTACGGGATCCCGAGACGCTGCTGAGCATCGGCGACGACGGGGACGACAACGGCCTGCGCACCACGTTCTCCGGCTCCTACCAGGCGCTCGACTCCACGGCGCAGGACGTCTTCCGGCTCTTCGGCCACCACCCCGGCGCGGAGATCCAGGCCGAGACGCTGCTTTCGGCGAGCGGTCACCCCCGGGAAGCCACCCGTCGCGCCCTCGAGAACCTCGTCGCCTGGCACCTCATCGACCAGCCCGGCGAGCCCGACCGCTACCGCATTCCCGACATCTTTCACCGCTACTCACGCACGTTGACCGCGGACGACGACCCGCTGCCCCTGCGCCGGCTGCTGTCGCACTACCTGCAGACCGCCCTCCGCGCCCACCTGATCGCGCACCCGTACCGCAACCGGCCTCCGATGATCCCGGCCGAGCCCGGCATCGTCCCCCTCACGTTCGACTCGGCCACGTCCGCCGCGAACTGGGCTCTCGTGGAGCGGGACAACCTCTCGGCCCTGATCGGCGAAGCCGAACACCGGCAGCTGTTTTCCTACGCCATCGGACTGCCGCACCTGCTCAACGACAGCTGGGAACGCCACGGCTGCCACTCGGCCATGACACACGGGCTCGTGGTCGCCGTCCGGGCGGCCCGGGAAGCGAAGGACATCATCGCCGAGGCGTCCTCCCTCAACGACCTCGGCGAACTCCACCTGATCCTCGGCGACGACACGAAGGCGCGCCACTACCTCCACCGAGCGCTGGAGCTGGCCACCGAGCACGAGGAGACCGTCGGGATCCTCACCGTGAAGATCAACCTCGCCCGCCTCCACCGGCACAGCGGCGACCACACCGCGGCGATCGGCCTCTACCTGCGGTGCATCGACCAGGCCCGGCAGGCTCCCGACCCGATCAGGGAAGGCCTCGCCGAGCACTACCTGGCGGACACTTTCGCCGACCTCGACCAGCACGCCCAGGCCCTGCCGCACTATCACCGCGCCCTCCACCTCCGCACGGTCCTCGGCGACACGATGGGGCAGATCGCGACCCAGACGGCCCTGGCCGCGCTGCACACGCACGAGCAACGGCTGGAACTCGCCCACATGCACTGCCGGCAGGCGCTGGCCAATCTCGAGGGCCGCGACGACCTCACGGCGACCATGAAGCTCTGCACCGTCCGTGCCCGGCTCGCGTACGCCGATGGCAACGCCCGCGAAGCACTCAGGCTGGCTTGGGACGCGGTGGAAATCTCGCGGCAGGCCCACAACGCCACCGGACAGGCGCGCGCGCTCGAAGCACTCGGCGACATCCTGCGCAGACTGCACAACCCCGGCGGCGCGATCGAGGCGTGGACCGAGGCCGTCGCGTTCTACCGCGGTCGCGGCCGGGACGCCAAAGCTGACCGGCTGCTGGCACGTCTCGACGAGATCTCTGTCCACGTCGACGGGCTCATTCCGGACGCGCGCCGAGGCGACGACACGGTTGCAATGCCGAGCCCGCCTCGGCAACATCGGACGCGCCAACACTAACGGGTGACATTGGTGTCGCATGCTTGCGACACCAACCCGGACGTGGGCAAGATCTGCCCCGCCAGGTGA
Source organism: Amycolatopsis sp. NPDC051758 (assembly GCF_044453095.1). Taxonomy (NCBI): domain Bacteria; kingdom Bacillati; phylum Actinomycetota; class Actinomycetes; order Pseudonocardiales; family Pseudonocardiaceae; genus Amycolatopsis; species Amycolatopsis sp. NPDC051758. The sequence continues at coordinate 167,913 of NZ_JBITCJ010000004.1, forward strand.
ACACATATCAGCATGCTCTTACTCAGCGTAGAACCGGAGCTGTCTCCGCCAGGGCCTTGTGCCCGCCTTTGAAGCCCCTTAATCTCCCCGCAGTATCTTGATCCATGTTCTGCCTCCAAGCGAGCACGGATCGAATCCGCCACGATTCAGGAGTTGAAAGTTGCACTACCCCCTGTCCCTCTCCGATCTCGCCGACGAACTCCTCGCGGAGAGCAACTGGTGGCGCTGCTGACGCAGCCACGACGGTGATGCTCCGGGACGCACATCCCGGGGCACACCACCCTCGTCCAGCTGTCAGATCAAATCGCCACCCTGGATGATGTGCCGGAAGTGCTTCGGCTCGGCCAAAACCCCGATGTCCGCCAACGGATCCCCGTCCACCACCAGAAGGTCCGCATACGCGCCCACGCTCAAAGTGCCGATCTCACCAGGCAAGTTCAGCAACTCCGCGGCCGTCGACGTAGCCGAGCGAATCACCTCCAGCGGAGACTGGACTTCGGCGCGCAGACGGAACTCGTGGTTCTGATGGCGGTGCATCCCGCCCAGCAGGTCCGTCCCGTAAACCAGCTTCACGCCGCCGCGGGCTGCTCGCTCCAATGCCGTCAGGCCCGCGCCTAGCACGTCGTCGACCTTGCGCCAGCTCGACTCCGGCAGGCCGTGTTCGCGGCCTTCCTCCTTCAACGCCCAGTACGTCACCAGCGTCGGCACCAGGAACGCCTCTTGCGAGAGGAACAGCGAAACGCTCCGGTCGTCGAGGAGGTTGCCGTGCTCGATCGAACGGACGCCCAGCTCCAGGGCCCGGTTCACCGCGCGGGCCGTGTAAGCGTGCGCCGCCACGTAGCGGTTGGCCGCCGATGCCTCCTCGACGATTGCGCATAGTTCGTCGGCCGAGTACTGGGTCGAGTCGATGCGGTCGGTCGGGGATGCGACGCCGCCGGAGGCCATCACCTTGATGTGGTGGGCGCCCTTGCGCAGCTCGTCGCGGGCGGCGGCGCGGACCGCGTCGACACCGTCGGCCACGCGCCCCAGGCCCGCGCAGCACGGGTGGTCGTCACGGGCGTTGGCGCCGCGGGTGCGGCTGTCGCCGTGGCCGCCGGTCTGGCTCAGCGCGCGCCCGCAGAACAACAGGCGCGGGCCGCGGAACAGCCCCTCCGCCTGCGCGTCGGCGAGGCCGAAGTCGGCGCCCGAGGCGTCGCGGACCGTGGTGAACCCGCGGTCGAGCATCCGGCTCATCGTGCGGGCGCTGTGGGCGGCCACATAGGACGGTGACGACGACGGCAGCGACCCCAGGTCCGCCGTCGACGCCGTGACGTGCACGTGCGCGTCGACCAGCCCGGGCATGACCACCGCGCCCCGGACGTCCACCGAACGCACTTCAGCCGCCACGAGGTTCGGCCCCACCTCCACGATGCGGCCGTCAGCAGTCCGCAGGTCGCCTTCGGTGTACTCCCCGGACAGCGGGTCGAGCAGGCGGGCGTTGCGCAGCAGCAGGGATCCGGTCACCGGTTCTCCTTCTCGAGGTCGAGCAGTGCGGACACCGCCAGCGGCGCGAGGGATTCGGCCACCACGACCGAATCCTCGTCGTAGTTGCCTTCCGCGTCGAGGATGTTGAGCACCCCGAGCGTCCGGCCGTCGACGACCACCGGCACGTTGATCACCGCGCCGCAGCCGAGGCCCTCGATCAGCTCGTGGTCGGCGAAGATCTCCCGCACGGCCGCGCGGTCCGGCCCGAGGTAGGGCTCCTGCCGTGTGATGCACTTCGCGAGCCAGCCCGCGGCGACCTCGACGGTCTTCTCCCCGCCCACCGGGTACTGCTCGGGGTGACTGCTGTGCACCCGCCGCAGCGCCTGCCGCTCCGGCACCCAGGCGAGCACCGTGAACAGCCGCACGCCGATGGTGTCGCGCATCCGTTCTTCCACAGTGGACAGACTCACTTCGTCATCTCCTTCGCGGCGGCCTTCGGCGCACCGTGTTCGGTCAGTTCTTCCAGCGAACGGCCGGCGGTCGACAGGCCGAACACGAGCACGCAGAGCACCCCGGCCGCCAGGACCGCCGTCGTCAGGCCGAACACGCCGGCAAACCCGAGGCTCGCCGCGGACAGGCCGATGATCGTCGGCGCGAGGATGCTGCCGACCCGGCCGAACGCGCTGGACAGGCCGGTGCCGCTGGCGCGGATCCAGGTCGGGAACACTTCGGGTGTGTAGGAGTACACCCCGGCGTAGGTGCCGTTGAGGAAGAACGAAAGCACCGCGCCGGCGAGCGTGATCGACCACGGTGCGCTCGTCTGGCTCAGCCAGAACGCGCTCACCGCCGAACCGGCCAGGTACAGCGCGATCGTGTGCTTGCGGTCCAGCCGCTCGGACAGCCACGCGGCGGAGAAGTACCCGGGCACCTGGGCCAGGTAGATGATGATCGAGAACTCGAAGCTCTTCGTCACCGTGATGCCGCGTTCGACCAGCAGCGTCGGGATCCACGAGAAGAAGCCGTAGTAGGAGAACGTGATCACGAACCAGACGGTCCAGATCACCGCCGTCCGGCGCCGCATCGCGGGACTCCACAGGAACTTCAGCGCGCTCAGCAGGTTGACCTTCGGCGTCTCCGTCGCGGGCCGGGCGTCGGCCGGGGGCACCGGCGGGAGCGCGGTTGCGGTGGCCTTCTCGACGTCGCGCTCCAGCTTGACCACGACGGCTTCGGCCTCGGCGGCCCGGCCCTGGGCGAGCAGGAACCGCGGTGACTCGGGCAGGGATCGCCGCCACCACAGCAGCATGACGATCGGGAGCGCGGTGACGAGCTGCGCGATCCGCCAGCCTTCGTCGAACGACGGCACGATGAACCGCCCGATCAGCGCCGCCGCGACGAAGCCGAAGGAGAAGAACCCGGCGAGCGCGCCGACGAACCAGCCGCGCCGCTTGGCCGGGACGAACTCGGACAGGAACGGCGCGATGATCGCGCTTTCGGCGCCGGCGCCCGCCCCGGCCAGCACCCGGGCGCCGAGGAAGATCTCGTAGTTGGGCGAGAAGGACGCGATGACGGAGAACAGCGCGTAGAAGGCCAGCGCGTACATCATGACCTTCTTGCGGCCGATGCGGTCGCCGAGCAGGCCGGCGGCGACGGCGCCGAAGAGGAAGCCGAACGGGGTTGCGGAGCCGATCAGCCCGAGCTGGCCGTTGTCGAGCCCCCACGCCGCCTTCGCGCTGGGCAGCAGGAACGCGACGACCGCGGAGTCCATGCCGTCGAAGGTGTAACCGAGCCCGCCGATGAGCAGCAGTTTGTAGTGGGGCCGGCTCAGCGGGAGCCGATCCAGTCGAGCCAGCAGCGTCATGGGGAACGCCTTCCGTGTCCGGGCATCGAGGGGGTCGAAGAGTGCGGACAACGTATACTGCACTTTCCCAGTTTTGCAACGTTCATTGCAGGACGACACCACTGCGTTACGGTCTACGCGATCGAGGGAGGGGCCGAGGTGGCGGAGACCGACGACGGTTTCGAAGGCTGGCTGCGGGACCGGCTGCCGGAGCGCGGGCTGCGGCCGAAGTCGGCCGCGGTGCTGGAAGTGCTGGTCTCCCAGCCCAGGCGGGCGTCCTTCGGCTCGACGGCCGAGCTGGCGCAGCTCGCCGGTGTCAACGTCGCGACGGTGACCCGCACGGCGCAGGCGCTCGGTTTTGCCGGCTGGCCGGCGTTGCAGCAGGAGTTGCGGGCGCGCTACATGTCGTCACTGAGCGCGCCGCAGGTCGCTGAAGAACACCGTGGGGTCGACTCGCCGGGTTCGGCGTCACTGCGCCGTGACCTCGACAGTCTCGCCCTGCTGAACCGGCGGTTCGACGAAGGGGTGCTTCGCGAGGTCGCCCGCGCGATCGCCGCGGCCCGCCGCACGCTGGTGATCGCCGACGGCAGTTACGCGGCGGTCGGCATCGCGCTGGCGCACAACGCGCGGCTCGCGGGCTACGACGTCCACGCGGTGACGGCGGGCGACGCCGAACTCGCCAACCAGACGGCGAAGCTCACGGCCGACGACGCGCTGGTGGCGATCAGTTTCTGGCGCCTGTACGAGAGCACGGTCCAGGCGGCGAACGAGGCGAAGAGCCGCGGCGCGCGGGTCTTCGCCATCACGGACGCGGCCAGCCCGGCGCTGGCGAGCGCGGCGGAGCACGTGCTGATGGTGCCGGCGGAGGGCGTGACGTTCTTCCCGTCCCTAACCGCAGGCATGGCACTGGCGCAGGCGATCGTCGCTCAGCTGGCCGCGGTCGACCCGGCGCGCACGAGCGAATCGATCGAGGCGGCGGAGGCCATGTGGTCGCGGTTCGACCTGTTGCACCGGCGGCCGTCGGGCAAGTCCGCTCGCGAGTGAGGAACGGTGCCGGCCTCCCCGGGCCACTCAAGAACGTGTGACCTGAGTCACTCAGCGACGGATTCCTCCTCCGAGACTGGTCTTGATCCGGTCCGCACCGAATCGACCACTCCGGAGAGCCCGATGCCCGAACCCACCACCACCGCCGTTGTCACCGGGGCCGGCCGCGGCTTCGGCCGGGCGATCGCCGCCGCGCTGGTAACCGCCGGATACACCGTTGTCGGCATCGCGCGCAGCGAGCGGGACCTCGAAGCCGTGCGTGACGAGCTCGGCGCGCGGTTCCTGCCGGTCGCCGCCGACGTCACCGAGGACGCCCTCGCCGAGGACGTGCTCCGCGAACACCGGCCCGGCCTGCTCGTCCTCAACGCCGGCGCCGTGCCGCACATGGCGCCGGTGCACGAGCAGACCTGGGAAACCTTCAGCCGCAACTGGCACGTCGACACCCGGCACGTCTTCGGCTGGACGCGCGCCGCGCTGCGGCAGCCCCTCGAAAAGGGCGGTGTGGTCGTCTCGATGTCCAGTGGCGCGGCCATCGGCGGCTCGCCGCTCAGCGGTGGGTACGCCAGCGCGAAGGCGGCGATCCGGTACCTGCGCGCGTACGCCGCCGACGAGTCGGAACGCGCCGGACTCGGCCTGCGCTTCGCGACGCTCCTGCCGCAGCTGACCCCGGCCACCCGCCTCGGCACGACCGGCGTTGACGGTTACGCCGCGCGCAACGGGGTCGATCACAACACCTTCGTCCAGAACATGGAGTCGGTCCTGACACCGGAGCAGGTGGCCAAGGCCGTCCTCGAGGTGGCCGGCGGCAGCGCCGCGGAATATCAGGTCAGCGGCACCGGGCTGCGTACGCTCTGACTGCCATGCCCGACTTCGCCACGCAGGCCGAACCGTTCCGGCCCGAGCTGCTCGCGCACTGCTACCGGCTGCTCGGCTCGATCCACGACGCCGAGGACCTGGTGCAGGAGACGTACCTGCGGGCGTGGCGGGCGTTCGACCGCTTCGAGGGACGCTCTTCGGTGCGGCGCTGGCTGTACAAGATCGCCACCACGGCCTGCCTGACCGCGCTGGAAACCCGGGCCCGGCGGCCGCTGCCGTCGGGGCTGGGCGCACCGGCCGAGGACCACCGGGTGGCGGTCGCGGCCGCCGACCCCACGGTGCCGTGGCTCCAGCCGGCCCCCGACGCGCTGCTCGACCCGGCGGCGGTCGTGGCCGGGCGCGCCGGGGTGCGGCTGGCGTTCGTCGCCGCGCTGCAGCTGCTGCCGGCCCGGCAGCGGGCGGTGCTGACCTTGCGGGACGTCCTGGCGTTCCGGACGGCGGAGGTCGCCGAGATGCTCGGCACAACACCCGCGGCGGTCGACAGCGCGCTGCGCCGGGCCCGCGACCGGCTGGCCGACACGGGTCCGGTCGAGGCGGACCTGACGGAGCCGGCCGAGCACGGCCCCTTGCTCGACCGCTACGTCGACGCGTTCGTCCGGGCCGACGCGGGTGCGCTGGTGGCGCTGCTGCGTGCCGACGTCGAGCTGGAGATGCCGCCGATCCCGACGTGGTTCACCGGGCGGGACGCGGTGGCCGGCTTCCTGACCCGCCGGGTGCTGCGCCCGGGGAACTGGCGGCTGGTGCCGACCCGGGCGAACGGCCAGCCCGCTCTACTCGAATACGCGGCCACCGGTGACGGCCGGTTCGAAGCCCACGGCGTCCAGGTGCTGACGCTGTCCGGCGCCCGCATCGCGCGCATCACGGCGTTCAACGACCCGGCGCTGGTCCCGGTGTTCGCGGCGCCCGCCATGATGGGGCCATGACCCGCATCGGCCTCCTCTACCCGACGCGCGACTGCGGCGAAGACGACTTCGCCGAGCTGTGCCGCCGGCTCGACCCGGGCCTCGCGCTCGACTTCGCCTACGTCGAGTGGGGTGCGGGCATCACCCGCGTCGACGACCTCGACGCCGAGGAGCAGGAAGCCGCGGTACGCGAGCTCGGGGCGCCCGAAGGCCTGACGAAGGCGGCGGACGAGTTCGCCACGGCCCCGGACGTCGTCAGCTGGGCGTGCTCCAGCTGCAGTTTCACCCGCGGTCTCGACGGCGCCCTCGAGCAGGCCGGCACCCTGGCCTCACACCTCGGCGTCCCGGCGAGCAGCACCTCCCTCGCCTACCTGACGGCCCTGGACCGGCTGGAGATCACCCGCGTCGCGCTGGCGTCGGTCTACCACCCGGACCTGACCGCCGCCTTCTCCCGCTTCCTCGCCGAAGCGGGGGTGACCACGGTGCACGCCGTCTCGGCCGATGCGGCCTCCGACCGGGCGCTCGCCGCGTGGGACACGCGGCAGATCACCGACCTGGTGGCCGCGGCCGACCACGGCGAGGCGCAGGCAGTGCTCGTGCCGGAGACCGCGTTGCACACGACGCCGTTGCTCGCCGAGCTGGAAGAGCGGCTCCGGAAGCCCGTGCTGACCGCCACCGCCGTCACGCTCTGGGACGTGCTGGACCGGACCGGCATGGCGCCGGAGCGGGCCGGCCTGGGGACGCTGTTCGCCCCGGCGGGACAGCTCCCTACTGGCGGCTCATCCGCTTCGTGAAGCGCGCGGCGACGTCGCGGAGCTTGGTGTTCGTGTGCTGCGACTCGACGATCAGGCGCTGCATCGCCGAATCCTCGCTCACCCGGTGGATCAGCATCAGCATGCCCTTGGCCTGCTCGATCACCGCGCGTGTCTCCATCGCGTTGTGCAGTTCTTCGGCGAGGCGGCGGGCCTCGCGGTAGCGGCGGGTCAGGCGCAGGACGGTCTCCACGCAGAGCGTGAACAGCCGCAGCACCTTCGTGTCGAACTCGTGGTAACCGTGGGCCCCGAAACCGAACAGCGTGACCGCGCCGACGAGCGTGTCGTCCACGCGCAGCGGCACCGCGAGGTAACTGCCGACGCCGAGGTCCTTCGCCGCGGCGACGAACTCGGGCCACTGGTCACCCGTCTCGCCGACCGCGACCCGCACGACCTCGCCGGTCAGCGCGGCGAGCAGGCCGGGGCCGTCGCCGGCCGCGTACTGCACGTCGTCGATGCGCCGGGCGCGTTCGTCGGTGAAGGCCGCGGTCTGCGTCCGGCCGTCGCGGACGACGAGGATGCTGGCCAGGTCCGCGTCGGGCACCACCCGGACCGCTTCGCCGCAGACGGCGTCGAGCAGCCCCGGGGTGTCGGACACCGATTCGAGGACCCCGACGAGATCGGCCAGGACGGCGTTCAGCTCGTCGACCCGCTCCGCCATGCCGTCGCCGGTGGTCGGCACAGCCCCACCCCTCCCATGCGTCAAGCGGCGAGCACGGGAAAGAGCTCGCCAGCAGCGTCAACCGAGACCACCGCTGGCGTTTCAACGGGTCCGGGAAGACTCTACCGGCCGCCGCGGTCCGGTTTGTCGGCACGCCCGGCGGGTCTGCGCACCGGTGCGCGCTGCTAGACCTTCTGCCGCGCCCGGAACTCGGCCACCTTCGCCCGGTTCCCGCAGGAGCGCATGTCACACCAGCGCCGCGCCTGCTTGCGGGAGTTGTCGACGTACAGCCGCGTGCACTGCGGGTCCGAGCACTCCTTGACCGTCGCCGGGCCGCCCAGCAGCTCCACCGCCGCGCGGGCGACCTCCGTCAGCACCTCGCCGAGGCCGCCGCTCCGGCGTACCGACCCGTCCTCCGCGAGACCGATCTCCACCACCGGGCCCGCCGCCGCCTCGTTCAGCACCCGCCGATCGGCCGGCCGGTGACCAGTGCCGTTGATGGCCGCCAAGGCCAGGTGGTATACGGCCTCGCGCAGCCGCACGGCGTCGGCCAAGCCCTCTTCGGACACCGTCACCAGGCGGTCGACCAGGCCCGTGCCCGCGACCCAGCGGGCCAGGTCGGCCGGGGTGGGGAGCAGCTCCTGGACGTCGCTGCGGCGGTGCCCGACCGTGCCGACCAGGTCCAGGGCGAGGTTGCCGGTGCCGTACTTGAAGTCCACAACCGTGAGCGTAACCGCATGGACAGGTTACCGCCACGGCTGCTAGCGTCCCGGTAACCACTTCGACCGGTTACCGGAGGATCCGATGAGGGCAGAGCTCGCCGTGCGCCCGCTGTTCGTGGTGCTGTGGAGCAGCGCCTTCATCGCCGCCGTGTTCGGCACTGCCGCGGTCCCGCCGCTGCTGCTGACGTTCTCGCGCTTCGCCATCGCCGGGGTGCTGCTCGCCGGGATCGCCCTGGTCGCCCGCGCGCCGTGGCCGCGCGGACGGCAGCTGCTGCACGTCGCGGTCACCGGGCTGCTCATGCAGGCCGTGCAGTTCGGCGCGTTCTACCTGGCGATCGCGCGCGGCCTGCCCGGCGGGGTGGTCGCCCTCGTGCAGGGGCTCAACCCGGTGGTCATCGCCCTGCTCGCGGGCGGGGTGCTCGGCGAGCGGATCACCCGCGCGCAGTGGCTCGGTTTTGCGATCGGCGGCGCCGGGGTCGCGCTGGCCGTGGCCGACCAGCTGCACGTCTCCGCGTCCGGCATCGTCCTGTGCTTCGTCGGCCTCCTGGGCTTGAGTTTCGGGACGGTGTACCAGAAGCGCTTCGCCACCGGCACCGACGTCCGCAGCAGCACGGCGGTGCACTTCCTGGTGAGCGCGCCGTTCGTCGGCCTCGCGTCGCTGCTGCTGGAGACGCCGCACGTCGGCGACTGGACGGCGTTCGGCCTGTCGCTGACGTGGATCGTGCTGGTCAACTCGGTCGGCACGTTCCTGCTGCTCAACCTGATGCTGCGCCGCGAGGCCGCGAGCCGGGTCGGCACGCTGTTCTTCCTGACCCCGGCCGTCACGGCGCTGCTGGCCTGGCTGATCAACGGCCAGACCCTCGACGCCGTGACGATCCTGGGCCTGGCCCTCGGCGGCGCGGGTGTCCTGCTCGCCGGCTCGGCTAGCGCGCGACCGCCTGCCAGCGCTGGTTCGCCCCGTTCGTCGGCCGGTACAGCCCCACCCGTGCCCCGTCCTCCCGTGCCTCACCGGTGACGTCGAGCAGCTGCCCGTCCGCCGCGTTGACGAAGGTCCAGGTGCCGTCGCCGGTGGTCGACAGCGTCCACAGCGCCGCGTTGCCGGTCGTGCCCGGCGGGGCCAGGGTCACCGCGCCGCCGGACGTGCTGAGGACCTGGCCCGTTCCCACGTTGGTCAGCGTGAACCGGTCGCGGTTGCCGTAGCGGCCCGTGCGGTCGGTGAGCGTCCAGCGCTGTGCGGCCGCCGAAGCGTCCGTCGTGCGCTGGAGCAGCGTGCCGTTCTCCGCCGACAGCGACTTGCCGCTCTGCACGCCGGTGAAGGTGAACGGCTTGCCCGAGCCGAGGCCCGTCCCGGCGGCCGTCGAACAGACGCCGTCGACCACGAACGTCGTCACCGACCGCGCCGGAACCCGCAGCGTGGCGTGCGCCGACGTCACCCGCACCGGCTTGCCCCGGCGAAGCGCACCGGTGACGTCGGTGACGACCGGCGTCACCGTGGCACCCGGCCGGATCGACCCGAAGCCGGACAGGTCCAGCGTGACGTCCTGCTCGGTGGTCCCCGAGTTGGTGTGGACCACGGAAGACAGAGCTTCCCCGCGCATCGCGGCCGTCGACGCGGTGTCGTTCACCGCGACCAGCCGGTCACCCGGGCGGATGTAGTGGGTGAAGTTCCGCATCGTGTCGAACTTCGTGTTCGTCCTGATCGGACAGTCCGAAGTGGTGCAGTCGAACGGGACCTGGATCTCGCCCCAGTTCATCCCGGCGGCGGTCTCCCCGCCCGGCTTCATGTTGTTGTAGTCCTCGATCGGCTGCCAGCTCACCCACGCGCCCGGCTCGAGCAGCCGCAGGTCGTCGCCGATCTGGGTGGCCATGCCGAGGCCCGGGTCCATGCTGGTGAAGTCCTGCCGGTCCAGCCAGCTGCCGCCGACCTCGCTCATCCACAACGGCTTGGCCGCGCCCTTGGCGATGTCGCGCGGGATCGGCCGGTTGCCGGTGCCGTAGGTGTGCACGTTCAGCCGCCCGGCCGCCGCGCGGGCCGACGCCGACCAGCCGTTCCAGTCGGCGGCGAAGATGTCCGGGTTGGTCTCGTCGGGCGCGGAGACCTGGGTCCCCGGCAGCGCCGCGGCCATCGCCGGGATCAGCTGGGACTGCACCGACGGCCCGATGTGCGCCCCCTCCTGCCGTCCGCCCGTGGGGTTGCCATCGGCGCCGAGGGTCGTCTTCCAGTAGTTCGTGTTCGGCTCGTTCAGCGGGTTCACCGACGCGAACTTGATGCCGTGCGCGCGTTCCAGGGTGCGCACCACCTGCGCCAGGTACGCGGTGAAGTCACCGATCTTGTCGGGACGCAGCTGCTCGTCGGTCGCGGTGAACCCACCCGAGACATAACCCGACACGGTCTGGAAGTACGGCGGTGAGTTGCTGAACGCCTCCCACTTCGTGACGCGGTTCTTGATCCGGTCGACCCACCAGCGCTGGTTCGGATCGGCGGCGGCGTTGAACTCGGCCGGGTCGCCGGGGGTCCACCAGTCCTTGTCGGCACGGGTGGTACCGGCCGGCGCCTTCCACCAGCCCGGCACCGCGCCACCCGCACGCAGGTACGGCGGGACGTCGGGGGCGTTGCCACCGCCGATGTTGAACCGGGCGATGTTCAGGTTCAGCCCGTCGGCGCCGAAGACCAGGTCGGCCAGCCGGTTCCGGACCGCGTCCGGGTAACCGCCGGTCGCCTCGGCCATCCACGCGAGGCTGGCGCCCCAGCCTTCGAACGGCTGCTGCCGGTAGGCCGGATCGGGTTTCACCGTGACGGCGGTGGCCGCTTCAGCCGGTGCTGCAACCACCGCCGTGACGGTGAGTGGTACCCAAAGGATGGTCAGGAAACGCCGCAGGTTCATCGTCGAACTGCCCTTCGTTCCGGTGGGGGACTTCTCAAGCCTCCGTGTGACCCAGCAGCGGCCGCGGCACGAACCGGGCCGCCGGGTCGAGCATCGTGTCCAGTTCCAGCACCACGAGTTCGTTGGCCCCGGCCCGGACCACCGGGCGTGGCACGTACAACGTCCGCTGCGGCCCGCGCCGCCAGTACCGGCCGAGCGGGAACCCGTTGAGCCAGGCGATTCCCTTGCCCCACTCCCCGGTGTCGAGGAAGAGGTCCGCGGGTGCGTCGAGGACGACGTCGGCGCGCAGCAGCACCGGCCCGGCCAGCGGTCCCTCCACAGTGGACGAGACCAGCGGCCCCGGCAGGGCGGTCAGGTCGAGGGGCAGCACGTCCCAGCCGGCCAGCGGCTCGCCGTGCAGCGAAGCGCCGCCGATGATGCCCTTCGCCTCGCCGATCCGCGGGCCGTAGTCGACGCGGCCCTGGTCCTCGACCAGCACGAGCAGCTCGCCCTGTGCTCGCGGCAAGGCGAGCGCGCGGTCGTGGTGCTCGCGCAGCAGAGTTCCGACGTGAGCGCCGTCGAAGAACACCGTCGCCCGGTCGCGGACCTCGCCGAAGGTCAGCACCCCGGGCCGGTCCCCTGTCACCGAAGTGCGCAGCAACGCCAGCCGCGGCATCGGCGTCAGATCGTCGAACGCAGGCAGCTCCTCGTGGAACTCCCAGGCGCCCCAGCGCTCCGGGGCGTCCAGCAGCCGGACCGGGTCGCGCAGCACCGCACTCGGTGTCGGCGCGGGCCGCGCCGGGGGCGGGACGGTGTCGGGCACCTTGTGGTAGCGGGCGATGACGTCGCGGAACGCGTGGTACTTCGGGGTCGGGTCGCCGGCTTCGTCCAGCGGCGCGTCGTAGTCGTAGGACGTGACCAGCGGCTGGTAGACACCCTTGTCGTTCGCGCCGTTGGTCAGCCCGAAGTTGGTGCCGCCGTGGAACATGTACAGGTTGACCGACGCGCCCGCGGCGAGCAGCGCGTCGAGCTCGGCCGCCGCGTCCGCCGCCGGCGTCGTGTGGTGGTGGGCGCCCCAGTGGTCGAACCAGCCGTTCCAGAATTCGCTGCACATCAGCGGCCCGGTCGGCTGATGCGCGCGCAGGATGGCGAGCCGGGCCTCGGCGTTCGAGCCGAAGGACGCGGTGCGGTGCAGCCCGTCGAGGCTGCCCGCTTCGAGCATGTCCGGCTGGTCCACTGTGGTCAGTGGCACGGTGACCCCGCACGAACGTGTGTGCTCGGCCAGCGCCTTCAGGTACCGCTTGTCGTCGCCGAACGCGCCGTACTCGTTCTCGACCTGGACGAGCAGCACCGGACCGCCCCGGTCGACCTGGTGCGGCACGACGACTTCGTAGACACTCGTGAGATAGGAGCGCACGGCGTCGAGGTAGCGTGGCTCGAACCGGCGAACCCCGACCGAAGGGTCGCGGAACAACCACGCCGGCAGCCCGCCGTTGTCCCATTCCGCGCAGATGTACGGGCCGGGCCGGACGATCGCGTACATCCCCGCGTCGGCGATGAGCCGCAGGAACCGGTCGAGGTCGAGCCCGCCGGAGAGGTCGAACTCCCCCGGTGAGGGGGCGTGCGCGTTCCACGGCACGTACGTCTCGATGGTGTTGAGCCCCATCCGCCGCGCCTTGTCGATCCGGTCGGCCCACAGGTCCGGGTGCACCCGGAAGTAGTGCAGGGCGCCGGACAGGATGCGGAACGGGCGGCCGTCGAGCAGGAAGTCGGTCTCCCCGATGGCGAACTCAGGCATGCGGGCCCGCCTCGGGGGACAGCTGGAGCACGGTCCAGGACAGGGGCGGCAGCGTCACGGTGATCGTGGTCCCTCCAGCGTCGGACGTCGCGGCGGCGCCGGGTAGCGGCACCGGCCGGACCGGTTGGGCGTCGGCGGTGTTGACGGCGTGCCTCGACTCGCCGTCGGGCGCGGTGAGGGTCTCGGCGGAGTAGACGCCGAACCGCGCGCCGCGCAGGCGAAGCCGGACCTCGGTCGGCGACGCCGTGGCGCGGTTGGTGAGGAACACCGCGCCACGCCCGCTTTCCTCGGCTGTCGCGGCGACGTCGACGAGGTCGACTTCGCCGTGTTGCGCGGTGCGCAGGCGCTCACCTTCGACGGTCAGGCGCAGGCTGACCCCGCTCGCCAGCGCGGCGACCTGCCGGAACGGGTGGAACGTCGCCTGCCGCCAGGCCGGACCGCCCGGCTCGGTGCGGATCGGCGCGATGACGTTCACCAGCTGGGCCTGGTTCGCCATGGTGACGCGGTCGACGTTGCGCAGCAGCGAGCTCAGCAGCGAGCCGACGACCACCGCGTCGGTGACCGTGTAGGTGTCCTCGATGATCCGCGGGTGTTCCCGCCAGCCGCCCTCGGCGAGCCGCGCCTGGTCGACCTCGTTCCAGCGGCGCAGGTCCCAGACGTTCCACTCGTCGACGCTGATCCCGATCCGCTTGTCGAGCCCCAGTTCGGCGAGGGTCTCGTCGATGATCCCCGCGGTGGTCTCGATGTACCGGTCGAGGGCGGCCGAGCTGGCCAGGTAGCTGTCGGTGTCACCGTGCAGCTCCTGGTAGTAGGCGTGCAGCGAGATGTGGTCGACGAGCTCCGCGGTGTGCCGCAGCACCGTGCGTTCCCACGAGCCGAATGTCGGCATGTCGGCGTGGGAGCTGCCCGCGACGACCAGCTCGACACCCGGGTCGATCATCCGCATGACCCGCGCGGTCTCCGCGGCCAGGCGGCCGTACTCGTCGGCGGTCTTGTGGCCGATCTGCCACGGGCCGTCCATCTCGTTGCCGAGGCACCACAACTTGAAGCCGAACGGGCGGTCAGCGCCGTTCGCGCGCCGCCGCTCGCTCAGCTCCGTGCCGCTCGTGTGGTTGCAGTACTCGAGGACGTCGGCGGCCTCCTGGATGCCGCGGGTGCCGAGGTTGACCGCGTACATCACCTCGACGCCCGCCGCGTCGGCCCATTCGGCGAACTCGTGCAGCCCGAAGCGGTTGGATTCGACGCTGTGCCAGGCCGGGTCGAGCCGGGCCGGCCGATCCGGCCCGACACCGTCCTCCCAGCGGTAGGCGGAGACGAAGTTGCCGCCGGGGTACCGGACCACGGTCGGGCCCAGTTCCCGCACCAGCTCCAGCACGTCCCCGCGGAACCCGCGTTCGTCCGATGTGGCGTGCCCGGGCTCGTACAGTCCCGTGTAGACGGACCGGCCCATGTGCTCGGCGAACGAGCCGAAGAGGCGACGCGGGACCGGGCCGATGACCTCACCCGCGTCGCCTTCGATGTGGACCGTCATCCGGCGCTGACCGTGAAGCCCTGCTGGTTGCCGTAGTCGACGATGGCCTGCTGCCAGGCCGCCAGCCCGGCGTCGAGCCCGGTGGCGTTCAGGTAGGCCTTGCCCGCGGTGTCGCTGAAGACGCTGTTGGCGTAGGTCTGGTACGGCAGGTAGGTCCAGCCCGGCGCGACGTCCTTCGACGCCTGGGTCAGCACCTGGTTGACCTTCTGGCCGCCGAAGTACGGCACGGCCTGGTCGACGAACGCGGGCGAGGTCAGGTCGGCCGTGGTGGACGGGAAGCCGCCGCTCTTGATGAACGGCTGGACACCGCCGTCGTGGTTGAGCCAGCGCACGAACGCCGCGGCCAGCGCCGGGTTCTTGCTCTGCTTGAGCACCGACTGCGTGCTGCCGCCGTTTTCCGCGGTGACCGCCTTCTGCCCGTCGTAGGTCGGCATCGGCGCGACCGCCCACTTGCCGCTGCCCCCGGGCACCGACGAGATGAAGTTGCCCGGCATCCAGGCGCCGGTGACCAGGGAGGAGATGGTGCCGTCACCGAGGGCGCGGAACCAGTCGTCGGACCACTCCTTGACCGGGGCGAGCAGCTTCCCCTGGATCAGCTGGTCCCACATGGCGGTCCACTTCTTGGTGCCCGCGTCGGCGAAGTTCACCTTCACGTTCCGGCCGTCGACGCTGACCGGGTGCCCACCGGCCTGCCAGATCATGCTCAGCGCGAACCCGGGGTCACCGGTGTCCGAGGTGATGTACTTGGTGGGATCGGCCGCGTGCAGCTTCTTGGCCGCGGCGATGTACTCCTCCCACGTCTTCGGCACGGCAATGGCGTTCTTGTCGAAGACTTCCTTGTTGTAGAACAGCGCCATCGGGCCGGAGTCCTGCGGCAGGCCGTAGACCCCGTTGCCGTTCTTGACCTGGGCCCACGTCGAGGCGCTGTAGTCCTTTTCGAACGACCCGAAGCCGTACTGATTCAGGTCGGCCAGTGAATCGGTCAGCGCGAACTGCGGGAGGGCGTAGTACTCGATCTGCGCGACGTCCGGCGCGCCGGAGCCGGCCTTGATCGCGTTCTGCAGCTTGGTGTACTCCTCCTTGTTCGTCCCGGCGTTGACGTAGTTCACCTTGACGTTCGGAAATTCCTTCTCGAACGCGGCGACCTGGTCCTTGGCCGAGGGCGTCCAGCTCCAGTACGTGATCGACCCGCCCGCCTTGAGCGCGGCGTCGACGGAGTCCTGGGTGCCGGTGGCGGCCGCGGGCCCGGCCGTGGACCCTCCGGACGAACAGCCGACCGCGAGAGCGGCGGCGAGCGCCACGGCGGCGAACGCCTTGGCGCGACTGCGGATGCGTGACATCGAGTGTCCCTTCACGACGGTGTGACGGCTCATTGCTTGACGCTCCCCGCGCTCAGTCCCGATTGCCAGAACCGTTGCATGAACAGGAAAGCGATGACGAGGGGGATGATGGTGAGCAGCGACCCGGTGAGCACCAGGTTGAAGATCGGCTGCGCGCCGGCGCCGTTCGCCTGCGCGCTCCACTGGTTGAGCCCGACGGTCAGCGGGTACCACTTCGGCTCGCTGAGCATGATCAGCGGCAGGAAGTAGTTGTTCCAGGTCTGCACCATCGTGAACAGCGCGACCGTGACGATCCCGGGCACCAGCTGGCGCAGGGTCACCGTGAGGAAGATCCGGAACTCTCCCGCGCCGTCGATCCGCGCCGCCTCCATCAGCTCGTCCGGGATGGCGTCGGCGGCGTAGACCCAGATCAGGTAGAGGCCGAACGGGCTGATCAGCGACGGGATGATGACGGCCAGCGGGGTGTTCGTCAGCCCGAGCTTGCTGAACATCAGGAACGTCGGCACGGCGAGCGCCGTCGTGGGGACGGCCACGGCGCCGAGGACGATCGCGAACACCGCCCGGCGGCCGGGGAAGCGGTACTTGGCCAGGCCGTAGCCCGCCGCGGTGGCGAGGATCGTCGCGCCGCCGGCGCCGACCACGACGTAGAGCAGGGTGTTCCCCAGCCAGCGGAAGAAGATGCCGTCGTTGTAGGAGAACGTCTGCCCGATGTTGTCGAAGAGGGCGAACGGGCCGCCGAAGGACAGACCCGACGTCGAGAACAACGCGGGCTGGCTCTTGGAAGCGTTGATCACCAGCCACACCAGCGGAATGAGGGTGTAGACCAGGTACAGCGCCATGACGGCCGTGAGCGTGCGCGACTTGCGGGGGCGCGTCACCGAGAGCGTTTTCATCGGAACAGCGGCCACGTCACATCCCCTTCCGGGAACCGCGCAGCTGCACGACGTAGGCGATGATCGCGGTGATCACGCCCATCACGATCGCGACCGTGGCGGAGTAGTTGTACTGCTGGCCGGCGAAGGAGAGGTTGTAGGCGTACATGTTGGGTGTGTAGAAGGTGCCGATGATGTTCGGCACCAGGTTGCGCATGATGTTCGGCTCGTTGAACAGCTGGAAGCTGCCGATGATCGAGAAGATCGTGGCGATCACGATGGCGCCGCGGATCGCGGGGAGCTTGACCGACCGGATCACCCGGAACGTGCCGGCGCCGTCGATCGCGGCCGCCTCGAACAGCTCCGTGGGGATCACCTTGAGCGCGGAGTAGAAGATCAGCATGTTGTAGCCGACGAACTCCCAGGTGACGACGTTGCCGATCGAGGTGAGCAGCCAGTTCTGCGACAGCGGTTTCACCGCGTCGGTGCCGAGCAGGTGGTTGAGGTCGGCGGCGAGTCCGAAGTGGTCGCCGTAGATGAAGCCCCACATCAGCGTCGCGACCACGGCGGGCACCGCGTACGGCAGGAAGATCACGATCCGGAAGAACCCGGCGGCGTGCAGCCGGGCGCTGTCGATCGCCAGCGCCGCGACCAGCGCGAGCAGCAGCATGATCGGCACCTGCACGGCGAGGAACACCAGCACCCGCTGGAAGGACTCCCAGAACTTCGGGTCGCCGAGCACCTGCGTGTAGTTGGCGGCGCCGACGAACACCGTGCCGCCGAAGAAGGCCTGGTCGCGGAAGAGGCTGAGCACGAACGCGTAGACGACCGGCGCGATGAACGTCAGCGCGAACACCAGCATGAAGGGAGCGACGAAGAGCCAGCCTCGCCACTTCCGCCGCGGCCGGCGGGCCGGCGGCGCCGGGCGGGCGGGCACCGTGACGGGCGGAGCCGCTGTGGACGTCATCGTCTTCTCCGGTGTTGCAGATGTTTACGTCAACATGGACGGCCGAAGGGTAACGTGTTGACGTAAACATGTCCAGGAAGCCCGAGGAGTCACCCGTGCCGGCAGTTTCCCCGCGTCGTGGACCGTCGATGGCGGACGTGGCCCGCGAGGCCGGTGTGTCGGGCCAGACGGTGTCCCGCGTGGCGAACGGGAAGACGAACGTCGACGACGCCACCCGCGAACGGGTCCTCGCCGCGATGCGCCGGATCGGCTACCGGCCCAACAGCGCGGCCCGCGCGCTGCGCAACGGCAAGTTCCGCAGCATCGGCGTGATCATCTCGGCGCTGCCGACGTTCGGCAACAGCCGCACGCTCGACGCCATCGCGGCGGCGGTGGTGCCCGAGGGCTTCTCGATCATCCTGATGCCGGTGACGCGGCCGACGCAGGGCGAGGTCACCGGGGCGTTCAGCACGCTGAACGAGCAGGCCGTCGACGGCGTCATCATCCTCATCGAGCAGCACCAGCTCGACCAGAGCGAAATCGAGCTGCCGCACGGGCTTCCGGTCGTCGTCATCGACTCCAGCGCGCGCTACGACTACCCCGTCGTCGACACCGACCAGGCCGACGGCGCCGCCACGGCGACCCGGCACCTGCTGGAGCTGGGGCACACCACGGTCTGGCACATCGCGGGCCCGCCGCAGTCCTACTCCGCCGAGCGGCGCCGGAAGTCGTGGCGGGCCACTTTGGAGCTCGCGGGCGCGTTCGTCCCACCGGTGCTGACCGGCGACTGGTCTCCCGCGTCGGGCTATGAGGCGGGGCTGACGCTGGCCGCCGACCCGGCGGTGACCGCGGTGTTCGTCGCGAACGACCAGATGGCACTGGGCCTGCTGCGCGCACTGCACGAGGCGGGCCGGTCGGTGCCGGGCGACGTCAGCGTGGTCGGGTTCGACGACATGGAGGAGTCGGCGCACTTCTGGCCCCCGCTCACGACGATCCGCCAGTCGTTCGAAGCGGTCGGCCGGCACGCGGTGGAGGCACTGCTGGCGGAGATCGAAACCGGCGCGGAGGTCGGTGAACCGGTGACCGTCCCGACCGAACTGGTGCTCCGGTCCAGCACGGCGCCGCCACCGCCGCGCTGAAACGGAGACCGGGCATCGCGGCTCCGCGCCGGAACTGTCGGTGCCTGCCGGGCCGGCGATGCGCCGCATCGCCGCCGCCCGCTCGCTGCCACCCGCATCCGAGGCTTGCTCACCGGCACCCCACGCCGCGCTGGAGCGGGCGGTCGGACCGAAGGGTCAGCCACCCGGCTGTCCTGGAGATCCTCTCCCGTTGCGGCGGCCCGGCAGGCATTACCAAGGCCGGGCGCCGCAAGCTCAAACACGCGTTCTTCCCAGCTGCGTTCGCCGCCTTGCACGACGGGGCGCCCCCGCGCGCCGAGATTCTCGTTTGACTGCGCGGGACCGGGGGAATTACTGGCCACCGAGCCGGATCCCCCGGTATCGCGAATGTCGCAGTGGTGTGGACCATTCGGCCCACCGCTGCAGAAACGAGGCGTCATGCTCGCCATCCTCGCCGCCGTGCTCTTCGGGCTGGCCCTGATCATGGAGCTGGCCGGGTTCGGGCTCGGCCCGGTCATCACGACCGGGACGCTGACCACGGCCGGGCTGCTGTGCGTCGCCCTGCACCTGGCCGGCGTCGCCACCGACCGGTCGCGGTTCTCCCGGAGCCGCCGCCGGCGCTGAGCCTCAGCCCGCCGCGGGCTCCAGCGCGCGGCGGAGCACCTGGGTGAACACCTCGGGCGTCTGGGCGCCGGCGACACCGAACCTGCTGTCGATCACGAAGAACGGCACACCGGTGGCGCCGAGCGCCCGCGCCTGTTCGCCGTCCGCCGTCACCTCGGCTTCGTAGGCGTCCGACTCGAGGACTTCGCGCGCCTCCGCGGCGTCGAGCCCGGCTTCGGCGGCCAGCTCCACGAGCGAGTCACGGTCGAACAGCGACCGCCGCTCGGTGAAGTGCGCGCGGTAGAACCGGTCGACGACGGCGTCGGCCAGCCCGCGGTCGGCGGCGAGGTGGACCAGGCGGTGGCCGTCCACGGTGTTGCCCATGTGGACACCGCCGAGGTGGTACTCGAGGCCGTCGGCGGCGGCGCGCTGTTCCATCTGCGCCTCCATCTCGTCGGCTTCTTCGAGCGTCCGGCCGTACTTCTCGGAGAGGATCTCGCGGGTCGGCCGGGACTCCCCGCGCGGGAACGCCGGGTCGAGCTGGAACGAGTGGTGCACCACCTCGACGTCGACACCGAGCTCGGCGACCGCCCGCTCGAAGCGACGCTTGCCGAGATAGCACCAGGGACAGACGAGATCGGACCAGATGTCTACGCGCACCACACCACGTTAACCCCGGTGGTGGCACGCACTTCAAGGTAACCGGCCCGGACTAGGGTGGGCCGGTGACCGTCTCGACCGACGACATCGTCCGGCACGCGGCGCGGCTGCTGTTCGCCGGGACGCGCCTCGACCTCGGCCGGATGGCGACCGAACTGGGGATCTCGCGCACGACGTTCTTCCGCCGCGTCGGCAACCGTGACGACCTGATGGGCGCCGGGCTGAGCCTGCTGTCCGTGCGGACCTGGCAGCGCGCGCTGGACCACTGGCGCGCGGAGTACGGCGAGGCGCCGCGAACCCCGGAGGGCCGGCTGCGGTCCTTGTGGGTCATGGAGGAGTACCGCCGCGAGGTCGCCGGCAGCGAGGGCATGCGCAAGCTGATCGAGGCGGAGTCGACGGTGGCGCTGCGGGTGCTGACCGACCCGCGCGGCGCGGTCCAGCCCACCCTGGTCGACGCGCACGTCGACCTGTTCCGCGCCGACGCCGAAGCGGCCGGGCTGACCCCGCTGGTCGGCCTGCCGGACCTGGCGTTCGCCGTGGTCCGGCTCGGCGAGTCGTTCCTCTACGCCGACGTCCTGGCCGCGCGCACGGTGGACCTGGCGGTCGCGACCACGTTGCTCGACACCCTGGTCCAGGGCGCTTTGGAGCCGGTCGCCGTCCACTGAACCGCGCGTCGCGGGTCACTGAACAAGCGCACAGTCGGTCAACCACTCACCCGTTCGGCCGTTGTGGAACATTTCGGCGAAGTGTTTCATAAGGCGACGGGAAAGCGGTTACCCCGCGTCCCGTCCGCGGCATGCACTTTGTTGCCGTGCAAGGCTTTTATCGGTCCGCCCGTCCGTATCCGGGCTGCTTCCACCTGCCCGGGGAAAGAGAGCGATCCATGTCCGTACTCACCAGCCCGCCGACGTCGTCTGGCCCGGGTGAGAAAATTTCCCGCCGCCGGGGGTGGCGCGCCAAGGCCGCCGGTGTTGTCCTGACCGCACTGGCGGTGACGGCCGGAGTCGCGTCGCCGGCGCCGGCCGCCGACAACCCCTACGAGCGGGGCCCCGCCCCGAGCAACTCCAGCATCGAAGCCAGCCGGGGCTCCTTCGCGACCAGCACCACCACCGTCTCGCGGCTGTCCGTCTCCGGTTTCGGTGGTGGCACCATCTACTACCCGACGTCGACGACCGCCGGCACGTTCGGCGCGGTCTCGATCGCGCCCGGCTTCACCGCCACGCAGTCGAGCATGGCCTGGCTGGGCCCGAGGCTCGCGTCGCAGGGCTTCGTGGTCTTCACCATCGACACGATCACCACGAGCGACCAGCCCGACAGCCGGGGCCGGCAGCTGCTGGCCTCGCTGGACTACCTGACGCAGCAGAGCTCGGTGCGGTCGCGGATCGACAGCAGCCGGCTCGGTGTCGTCGGGCACTCGATGGGCGGCGGCGGCACACTGGAGGCGGCGCGCTCGCGGCCGTCCCTGCAGGCCGCGGTCCCGTTGACCGGCTGGAACCTGACGAAGAGCTGGTCGACGGTGCGGGTGCCGACCCTGGTCGTCGGCGCGCAGTCGGACACCGTCGCGCCGGTGGCTTCGCACTCGATCCCGTTCTACACCAGCCTGCCGTCCTCTTTGGACAAGGCGTACCTCGAACTGCGCGGCGCCAGCCACTTCGCCCCGAACTCGTCCAACACGACGATCGCGAAGTACACACTGTCCTGGCTCAAGCGGTTCATCGACAACGACACCCGGTACGAACAGTTCCTGTGCCCGATCCCGAGCACGAGCTTGTCGATCTCCGACTACCGGGGCAACTGCCCGCACAACGGCTGACCGGGTCCCGGGAGGCGCCGTGCGCGCCTCCCGGGTTCACACCGTGACTGCCACTTTTCCCTTGGCGTGCCCGGCTTCCTGGTACGTGAACGCCGCGCGGAGGTCGTCGAACGGGTAAGTCCGGTCGACGACCGGCGTGAGCGCGCCACGCTCGGCGAGCTCGGTGAGCACCAGCAGGTTCCGCTTCTTCTCCCGGCACCCGACCACGTCCGGCAGCCGCACCCGCCGGCGCACGAACGGCCCGGCGGCCGCCGCGGCGAAGACGTGCCCGGCGGGCTGGAGCCAGCGTCCGGCCTTGCCGCCGACCGCGACGAACACCCCGTCCTTCGCCAGCACCCGGCGGCACGCGACCAGTGAGCGGCTGCCGGCGATGTCGAGCACCACGTCGTAGCGCCGCCCGCTGCGCGTGAAGTCCGCTTCGCGGTAGTCGACGACGTGCTCCGCGCCGAGCGAACGAGCCAGGTCCGCGTTGGCCGCGCTGCACACGGCGTCCACCTGCGCACCGAGCGCCTTGGCCAGCTGGACGGCGAAGGTGCCGACGCCGCCGGAGGCGCCGTTCACGAGCACCCGCTGCCCGGCCCGGACGCCCCCGGCGTCCCGCAGCGCGATCAGCGCGGTGAGCGCGGCCATCGGCAGGGTCGCGGCCTGTTCGTAGGACAGGTTGGCCGGTTTCGGCGCCAGCAGCTCCTCCGGAACGCAGACGTATTCGGCGTGACCACCCCGCGGCAGCAGCGCGTAGACGTCGTCACCCGGGCCGAAGACCTTGCCCGCCGTCTCGACCCGGCCCGCCATGTCGCAGCCGAGGATGCCGATCTCCGGGCGGCGCAGGCCGAAGCCGCCGGGCATCAGCCGGGCGAGGTACGGCTCGCCTCTCAGGTAGTGCCAGTCGTACGGGTTGACGGACGTGGCGCGCACCCGGACCAGCACTTCGCCGGCGGCGGGCACGGGATCGGGGACGTCCTCGAAGGTGAGGTTTTCCGGTGGGCCGTACGCACGCTGGACCAGGGCTTTCATGTCGCCTCCGCGATTCTTACGTCGTAAGTCGTACAACGTAAGGTACGCCGTGCACGGCAAGGCGGTCAACCGGCCTTACCTTGTACGATCTTGGGCGTGACCACGGAAGCGCGGATCCCCCTCAGCCGCGAGCGCGTGCTGCGCGCGGCGGTGGAGCTGGCCGACGAGCACGGACTGCGGGCGCTGACGATGCGGCGGCTCGCCGAGGAGCTCGGCGCCGAGGCGATGTCGCTCTACTACCACGTGGCCAAGAAGGAAGACGTGCTCGACGGGATCGTCGACGTCGTGGCCCAGGAGATCAACAACGCGGTCGCCCGGCTTTCCCCGGGCCCGGACTGGAAACAGGCCGTGCGGAGCCGGATCCTCACGGCGCGCGAGGTGTTCCTCCGCCACCGCTGGGCGCCGGAGCTGTTCGAGACGAGGTCGTCGAAGAGCCTGGCGGTCCTGCACTACTACGACGCGCTGGTCGGCCGGCTGCACGACGGCGGGTTCTCCTACGACCTGATCCACCACGCACTGCACGCCCTCGGCAGCCGCGCGCTCGGGTTCAGCCAGGAGCTGTTCGACCCGGCCGCCGGCGACTCCACGGACGTGCCGGCCGAGCTGGCCGCCCAGCTGCCGAACCTGGTGGGCATGTTGAGCGAAATCGCCCACGACGACCCGGCGTCGACACTGGGCTGGTGCGACGACCAGACGGAGTTCGAGTTCGGCCTGGACGTCATCCTCGACGGCCTGGACCGGCTGCGCGACCAGTCCTGAAGCGTCGCCCAGTAGGTGGAACACCCGCGGCCGACACCCCCGCCCCAGGCAGAATCGGGTTGTGTCCCGACCACTGCGGAAGCTCGGCTTCCTGACCATCGGCCTCTTCGACGCGGCCGACCCGCGGCGCGGGCACGAGTCGACGCTGGAGATCATCGAACTCGGGGAACAGCTCGGGTTCGACAGCGCCTGGGTGCGGCACCGGCACCTGCAGTACGGCATCTCGTCGCCGGTCGCGGTGCTGGCCGCCGCGTCGCAGCGGACCAGCCGGATCCACCTCGGGACCGCCGTGATCCCGCTGGGCTGGGAGAACCCGCTGCGGCTCGCCGAGGACCTCGCCACCGTCGACCTGCTCTCGGGCGGACGGCTCAACCCTGGGCTCAGCGTCGGGCCGCCGATGCGCTACGACGAGGTCAAGGACGCGCTCTACCCGGACACCGCGGAGGCCGAGGACTTCAGCTACGACCGCGTCCGCCGGCTGCTGGACTTCGTTCGCGGTGAACCCGCAACGGGCTTCAGCGGCACTCAAGGTTTCGAGGTGTTCTCCGACCGGGTGCAGCCGCAGGCGCCGGGACTCGGTGAGCGCCTCTGGTACGGCGGGGCGAGCCTGCGCTCGGCCGAGTGGGCGGGCAAGCACTCGATGAACTTCCTGACCAGCAGTGTGGTCAAGGCCGAAGGTGAGAGCACGGACTTCGCCGAGATCCAGCTGTCCCACATCCGGGCGTTCCGCACCGCCCACCCCGACGGTGAGAACGCGCGGGTCTCGCAGGGGCTGGTCGTCGTCCCGACCGACAGCGCCACGCCGGAGCAGCGCGCCAAGTACCAGGCGTACGCGGAGAAACGGCTGCCGCGCACCGCCGAGCCGCAGGGCCCGGCGCGGATGCTGTTCTCCCCCGACTTCGTCGGCACGTCGGCGGAGATCGCCGAACGGCTGCACGGACACGCCGGATTCCGCGAGGTCGATGAGGTGGCTTTCGCCCTGCCGTTCACCTTCGAACACGAAGACTACGTGCAGATCCTCACCGACATCGCGGAGCGGCTGGGTCCGGAACTCGGCCGGAGTTCCTGAATTACTTGTTGGTGCCCGGCGTCATGACCTTGTCGATCACGAAGACGGTGGCGTTCTTGGTGGGGATGTTGCCGCACAGGATCTTCGCGCCGTTGACGGTCATGTTCTCACCCGAGCCCTCGATCTTCAGCGGGCCACCGGCGGTGTTCAGCGACTCCAGCGTGCCGGCCGACTCGAGGCCCTTGGCGTCGTAGCGCTTGCCGACGACGTGGTACTGCAGGATCGGCGCCAGCTCGGCCGGCTTGCCCGCCAGCTCGTTGAACTTCGCGTCGCCCAGGGCGGCGAACGCCGGGTCGGCCGGCGCGAACACGGTGATCGCGGGCTGGCTGTTGAGGGTGTCGACCAGGTTGGTGGCCTTGACCGCCGCCACCAGCTTGGTCAGCAGCGGGTTGGTGGACGCGGCCGAGGCGACCGGCTGCGGGCCCATCGAGTCCAGCGAACCGGGCGCGGAGCCCTGCGGCAGCTGCGAGCAGGCCGGGCCGAAGACGTCGGCGTTGGTGGTCATGCCGTTCGAGGCGCCCGAGTCGGCGCTGGACGACGGCGCGGCCATCGAGCTGGACGGAGCCGGGGCGCTGGAGCTGCCCGAGGAAGCGGTGTCGCTGCCGCTGCACGCGGTCAGCGACAGGGCGGCGACGGCGGCAACGCCAATTCCTGCGACACGAAGCTTGGTCACGAAAATCACTCCAATAAGCGGCTTGGACAGTTCAGTGAACTGTTTCTTGTCGGGTATTCGGGGCTGCGCGGTAAACGGATTGGCACCCATTCGAGTGATCCGGGTCACTGCGCCGTGAAATTGATGTTGTGCCACCCGGTCGCGCCGTCGGGAACGGTGCCGGCGCGCTGGTCGGTCTGGGTGTAGCCGCTCCGGTCGGTCGCCCGGCAGACGACCTGGTGGCCGCCGGGCCCGGCGTCGAACTCGATCCACCACATGCGCCAGGTGTTCAGGTTGACCTCTTGGGAGAGCATGGCTTCGCGCCACGGGCCCTCGTCGATGCGCACCTCGACCTTGGTGATGCCGGTGTGCTGCGCCCACGCGATCCCGGCGACCCGCACCTTCCCCGAAGGGACGGTTTCGAAACCTCTCGGTGTGTCGATCCGCGATTCCGTCTTGATCGGCGCTTCCCGGCCCCAGCCGCGTTTCAGCCAATAGGCCTGCCGCGCCTGCCAGGTGGTCACTTCGAGGTCGGTCACCCATTTTGTGGCCGACACGTACCCGTACAACCCGGGAATCACGAGCCGCGCCGGAAAACCGTGCTCGATCGGCAGCGGTTCGCCGTTCATGCCGATGGCGAGCATGGCGCCGCGTGCGCGGTCCGCGGCCGCGGCGACCGGGCTGCCGGACGTCCAACCGTCCACGCTGGTCGAGTAGAGCTGCTCGGCACCCGGCCGCACGCCGGCTTCTTCGAGCAGGTCCGCCAGGTCGACGCCGACGAAGTTCGCGGTGGACACGTAAGTGCCGCCGACTTCGTTGGAGACGCAGGTCATCGTGATGGTGCGCTCGACGAGCGGCCGGTTGCGGATGTCGCCGTAGCTGTACCGCACTTCGCGGTCCACCATGCCGTGCAGCCGCAGGCTCCAGTCCTCGGTCCGCACCTGCGGCACCGACAACGCGGTGTCCACGCGGTAGAAGTCGGCGTTGCGGGTGACGAACGCCGGCGTCCCGAGCTTCGCGAAGTCGGCGTCCGCGGGGATCATCGGCGCGGTCCGGGCCGGGACCAGCCGCCCGACCGCGGCCCGCGACGAAGCCGCGTCCCGGCTGCCGGCGAGCAGCTGTCCCCCGGCGCCGGCGAGCCCGGCCCCGACGACCACGCCGGCCCCGGCCAGCAGCACCGTCCGGCGGGAAGAGCCTTCCGCCACCTCGGGATCCGCCTGGCGGGAAGCGAGCCGGTGCAGCACCGCGAACGTCGCGACCCCGGCGACCAGGCTCGCCAGCGGAGCGAGCAGCGCGAGGGTGTCGAGGTCCGGCCGGGCGTACACCGCGACCAGCCCGACCAGGCCGAAGCCGGTGATCACGACCAGGCCCGGCCACGGCGTGCGGCGGGAGGCCAGTCCCGCCACCGCCGAGACGAGCACCAGCACCACGGCCATCCCGGACAGCAGCACGAGCTTGTCGTAGGTGCCGAAGGTGCGGACCGCGAAGTCCTTGAGCTGCACGGGGGTCAGGTCGATGGCGCCGTTGCCGACCGCCAGGTACGGCGACGCGTTGACACCGACCAACCCGGCGACGAGGTGGCCCGCCGCCAGGGCCGCGCCGAGCGCCAGGACGCCCAGCAGCGCGGCCACCCAGCGGCGAAGCCGGGGATCGGTCGTTGACGTGCTCATCGCACTCCTGTCACAAAGACGTCGGATTTCTGGTGGTCAGGCAAGGGAAATCATGTTGACCGACGGCGTCGTCGGGCCGCGGGAACCGCCCGCGGGCTCGACGGTGATGCCGATCCGGTCGGTGCCCGCCGGGACCTGGGCCAGCATCGGCCGCATCTGGTGCGAGGCCTCCGGCTGCATCAGCCCGGCCGACCGCGCGCCGTCCCGGCCGATGAGCCAGACCTGGTAGACGTGCGCCGCGTCGAGGTCCGGCAGATCGGACGCCAGCAGGACGGCCTGGTTGCGGCTGCGGGAAACCACGAGCGTCGCGGAACCCTTGCCGACGCCCTGGATCGTCGAAGCGTCCGGCGCGGCCAGCACCGAGTCGACCCCTTGCTGCGGGATCGCCTGCTGCGGGGCGGTCGCCGTGGTGACGCCGACGGCCACCGCCACCACGGCCGCCGCGGCGGCGCCGAAGAGCGCGATGCGCAGCTGCCACGTCTTGGCCCGGCTGAGCTTGCGGACCACCGGCACCTTCGGCGGCAGCTGGCGGGTGGCGGCCACGCCGGCCAGCACGGCCGCCCGCAGCCGCGGCGGCGGGTCCACCGCGGCGGCCAGGGCCAGCCGGGCCCCGGTCGCCCGCAGCTCGGCCACCTCCTGCCGGCAGGCGGCGCACTCCCCGAGGTGCCGTTCGAATTCGGCACGCTCCACATCGGACACCGAGTCCAGGGCGTAGGCCCCGGTCAGCGTGTGCAGCTCGGCAGTCATCGGTCCACCCCCAAGCAGTCACGCAGCCGGATCAGGCCGTCGCGGATCCGGGTCTTCACGGTGCCGGGCGCCACTTTCAGCACCTCGGCGACCTCGGGATAGGTGTAGCCGTTGTAGTAGGCGAGCACGATCGACTCGCGCTGCAGGTCGGTGAGCTCGGCCAGGCACTGCCGCACCCGTTGCTGGTCGAGAGTGGCCAAAGTGGACTCGGTGACCTCGTCGAACGGCCGCCGCACGTCCATCCGGCCCGCCCGGTCCTCGCGGTCGAGCACGGCCTGGTGCGAGCGCACGCGGTCGACGGCCCGGCGGTGTGCGATCGTCAGCACCCACGACAGCGCGCTGCCGCGCTCCGGGACGAACCTCGTGGCCTTGCGCCACACCTCCACCAGAACCTCCTGAGCCACTTCCTCGGCCTGGGCGTGGTTGCGCAGCACGCGCGTCGCCAGGCCCAGCACCGGACCGGCGACGAGGTCGTACAGCGCCGCGAACGCCGGTTCGTCGCCGGCCGCCACGCGCCGCAGCAGTTCCTCGGCGCTCGGCACGGTCGCCGGTGTCTCGTCCGCATGCAGCCGTAGCCGCCCACGCTCTCCCATTGCCCGGCACCCTCCACCTCACCCACACGCCTTTCGGCCTGTACGAGGGGTTCGCGGCCGGACCGCGGGCCGGACTGGTTTGCGCGGTGATGAGGTGGCGGGTCCCACTCGGACGGGGCAACTCGAGCCGAAGGACCCATCCGCGACGGCCGCAGCTCCGAAGCAGGTCCGTAGGGAACCGCGGCGATCAGAAGGCGGGCGGCTGGACGTCCCGGCCCGGTTCGTCGCGCTTCTTCCTCGTCGCGACCTGCTCCAGCCAGCGGACGACGTCGTTCTCGTTGTTCGTCGGGCCGTCCGCGCCGAGCTCCCGGATCCGCTCCTGCAGGGCGAGTTCGGGGATCCGCCCGGAGAAGAACAGGACCGGACCGTCGTGGTGGCCGCCCTCCCGGAAGAACGCGAGGTCGTTGAGCCCGGCGTCGTCGTCCTGGCCGCGGCGGAAGTCCGAGAGCACGGCGTCCGGGGCGGACCGCGCGAGCGCCGTGACGGCTTCTCCCCGGCCGGTCACCACGTCCAGCCGCACCCCGCTGGCATCGAGGTAGCCGGCCAGCTCGGTGTTGTTCCCCGGGTGGTCGTCGATCCACAGCACGCGCAGGTCGCGCAGCGCCGGCCACGGCGCGACCCCCGGCGGGAGGGAGACGCGCAGGGCGCGCCGGCTCCGGACCGGCCGCGGCGCCGACACCTCGGGCCGCGAGGCCGGCGCCGGCGGCTCGACGGTGGCCAGCGGACGGCGGCGCAGCTGTTCCACGAGCCGGCGGCTGGGCCCGTCGACGCTGTGCAGCAGGGCCACGAAGTCACGGTCCGCGGCGAGGGCCGGGAACTCCGCGGGCAGCTCGCCCTCCAGCTCGAGGAGCGACTCCGCGCCGCTCGGCGGGCGCAGCCCCTTCGAGCCGAACAACCCCGCCCAGCGGTCCGGGTCCGGCTCGTCACCCTGCTTCACCGCCCCGCGGTACCGCTGGTAGTCGAGGAACTCGCTGATCAGGTCGTCGTGGCGCGGGTTGGCGAGCAGGCGGTAGAAGCCCGGGTAGAAGTGCTGGAGCAGGATCACCTTCACCAGGTTCTCCAGGCCGACCTCGTCCCACGACCGGTTGAGGTGGTACTCCAGCACGAAGCTGTTGATCAGCCGCTTGATCCGCCGCGGGTTCCGGCCGGACCGCGCGATGATCACGTCCTTCAGCGACTCCCCGAACAGCCCGCTGGTGTGCGAGCGCGCCAGGTACCCGTCCACCAGGCGCGTCGCCTGTTCCGCCGACGGCGCCGGGATGCGGTAGCTGATCTGGACGATCTTCTCCAGGTACTCGACCGCGGCGGCCGGCTCGGCGACCCCGGCGGACTCGCGCACGGCCCGCCACAGCGCGCTCTGGTCGCAGGCGAGCACGAACACGATGCCCGGCACGTCCAGGTAGAGCTTGATCGCCTCGCAGACCTCGACGATGCGTTCACTCGCGCACCGGTCCAGGTCGTCGACGAACACGACCAGCAGCCGCCGGTCGCCGGCCTCGCCGCCCTTCGCCAGCCACGCGCCGAACGCGTCCCGCAGCACACCCTTGATCTCGTTGCGCGCCTGGGCGTCCAGCGACATCCGCTGCCACATCTCGTCCACGACCCGGCCGGCGCCGAAGAAGCTGGCGAGCGCGAGGACCGCGCCGCGCATCGCGCCGAGCAGGTGGGCCCGCTGCGACATCGACCGCAGCGCCCGGCGCAGGACGTTGCGGTCGAAGCGCAGGAGCACCGACTTGATCAGGCCCTCCAGCGCGCTGGCGCGGCCGGACGTCCACGCGTTGAACCAGACCGCGGACACCGCGGGTTCGGCCGACAGGGTCGCCTCCAGGCGGTGCAGGAGGCTGCTCTTGCCCATGCCCCACGCGCCGTCGACGGCGAGGGTGAACGGCGCGGTGGCCCGGGAGGCGACGATCAGGTCCGCGAGACCGCGGGCCACCTGGTCGACCTCGAGCAGGTCGTCCTCGGCGCCGTCGCCGACCGGGGCGTCGTTGAGCACGACGAACCGCCGCGTGCCCCCGCCCCCGGCCGTGTCCACGGACCCTTTCTAACAGCGTTTCAGCGCGCCGAGCGGGCTCTTCACCCGCTGTCACCGAACGGACACATCGCCGCCACCAACGGTGACCTCGCCCACTTCTTGATCACCCCAGAGTGTGAAAGTTTTTCGGAAGGCTGGGCGTTGAACTCACCATGGGTTATCCCTGGAACAAGACGAAGTTAACCGACGAGTAGCAAAGGCAGCCCCCATGGCCGACCCGCACAGCGTGACCAGCGCCAGCATCGACTTCGCCCTGCGCACCTTCGGGGCGGCGCCGCGGCCGGTGCCGGCCGAGCTGGAGTACGACACCCGTGACCCGTACGCGGTCGCCGTCGTGCTGCACGCCGGCCCAGCCGCCGTCCGCTGGCTCTTCGGGCGTGACCTGCTCGCCGACGGCCTGCTCGCCCGCTGCGGCGACGGTGACGTGCGGATCGGCCCCGGTGGTGATCCCGCGCTGGTCGTCGTGGAGCTGAACTCGCCCGACGGCGCCGCCGTGCTCGAGGCGCCCGCGAAGGAGATCGCGGCCTTCCTCGACCGGACCTACGACAGCATCCCGGCCGGGAGCGAAGGCGACTGGTTCGACTTCGACGAGGAACTCGCGAAGCTCGCTTACCTGGACTGAGTACCGTCCCGCGGGTGAGCTTCTTCCTGACGACCGTGCTCGCCGCGCTCGACGACGGTGGTGACCGGGCGCTGTTCCACTCCGGTGCCGCCACAACGACGTACCACCAGGCCCGCGACCGCCTGCGCCGCTTGCACGCCGGGCTCGGCGACGTCGACGTCGTCGCGGTCGACCTGCGCAACCGGCCGGAGACGGTCCTCGTCCAGCTCGCCGCCCTCCTGCGGGGCGCGACCGTGCTGCTGGTCGCCACCTCGGCCCCCGAGCCGGACCGGCTGGCCGCGGCCGCCGCCGCGAAGGTCACCACGATCGTCACCGACCGCCCGCAGGCCTGGCCCGCGGGTGACGTCCGCACCCTCGACAACCTCGACGGCGAGCCCGGACCGCTGAGCCTGCCGGACGCCGTCCACCTCCTCTTCCCCACCGGCGGCACCACCGGCACCCCGAAGCTCATCCGCCACAGCGGCATCTACGACGGCATGGCGCACATCTTCGCGCCGTCGCCGGACGGCCCGGGGCGCACGCTGCTCGTCGCGCCGATGACCCACATGACCGGCAACGCCACCGTGCTCGGCACCCTGCTGCGGCGCGACACCCTGGTGGTGCAGGACGGCTTCGACGCGGGCGCGGTCCTCGCCGCCATCGAGGAGCACCGGATCGACACGCTCTCGCTCACCCCGCCGCGGCTGGCCGCGGTGCTCGACCACCCGGCACGCGAAAAGACCGACGTCAGCAGCGTCCGGTCGCTCTCGCTCGGCGCCGCGCCGCTGCCCCCGCACCGGCTCGCCCAGGCCCTCGACGTCTTCGGCCCGGTGGTCGGCCAGGGTTACGGCCTCACCGAGGCCCCGATGATCGCGAGCATCGCCGCCGCCGAGCTCATCGGGCACCCGGAGCGGCTCGGCTCCGTCGGCCGGATCGTGCCCGGCATGGAGGCGCGGATCACCGACGGCGAGGTCGAGGTGCGTGGACTGTCCATGATGGACGGTTACCTCGGCGGCCCGGAGGTCGGCGCCGGCTGGCTGCGCACCGGCGACCTCGGCCGTTTCGACGACGAGGGTTACCTCTACCTGCTCGACCGCGCGGACGACGTCGTGGTGGTCGGCGAGCACGGCACGAAGGTGCCTTCGACCGTCGTCGAGCACGCTCTCGCGACCCATCCGGGCGTCCGGAGCGCGGCCGTCTTCGGTGTCCCGGGCCTGGACGGCCAGCTGCTGCACGCCGTGGTGGTCGCCTCCGGCGACGTCACCGCCGACGAAGTCCGCGCGCACGCGAGAACGGCGTTCGGCCAGGAGCACTACGTCCCGGCGGGCGTGGACTTCGTCGACGCGCTGCCGCTCACCGGCGTCGGCAAGGTCGACAAGCGCGCGCTGCGGGCCGCGTTCAGCTCGTGACGGCGCCGTAGGACGACGACCGGACCAGCTTCGCGTACTTGCCGAGCACCCCTTCCGGGAACTTGTTCGGCAGCGGCTCCCAGCCTTCCCGGCGCCGCGCCAGCTCGGCGGCGTCGACCAGCAGGTCGATGCTGCGGCCCTTGATGTCGACGGCGATCCGGTCACCGGTCCGGACGAACCCGATCGGCCCGCCGTCGACGGCTTCGGGCGCGACGTGGCCGATGCACAGGCCGGTGGTGCCGCCGGAGAACCGGCCGTCGGTCAGCAGCAGGACGTCCTTGCCCAGCCCGGCGCCCTTGATCGCCGCGGTGATCGCCAGCATCTCGCGCATGCCCGGCCCGCCCTTGGGACCTTCGTAGCGGATGACGACCACGTCGCCGGCCTTGATCTGGCCCTCGTTGAGCGCGGCCATCGCCTCCTGCTCGCGTTCGAACACGCGCGCCGGGCCTTCGAAGTTGGACGTGTCGAAGCCCGCGGACTTCACGACCGCGCCTTCGGGCGCGAGCGAGCCGCGCAGGATGGTGATGCCGCCGGTCGGGTGCAGCGGGTTGTCCAGCTTGCGCAGCACCTCGCCGTCGATCGGCTCGGGGTCCAGCTCGGCCAGGTTCTCGGCCACGGTCTTGCCGGTCACCGTGAGCGCGTCACCGTGGATCAGGCCTTCGTCGAGCAGCGCCTTCATCAGCACCGGGATGCCGCCGTGGCGGTCGATGTCGTTCATGACGTACTTGCCGAACGGCTTCAGGTCGCCCAGGTGCGGGACGCGGTCGCCGACGCGGTTGAAGTCGTCCAGGTTCAGGTCGACCTTCGCCTCGTGCGCGATGGCCAGCAGGTGCAGCACGGCGTTGGTCGAGCCGCCGAGGGCCATCACCACCGTGATCGCGTTCTCGAACGCTTCCCGCGTCAAGATGTCGCGCGCGGTGATGCCCTTCTCGAGCAGCCCGACCACGGCTTCGCCCGAGAGGTGCGCGTAGTTGTCCCGGCGGCGGTCCGCGGACGGCGGCGCGGCCGACCCCGGCATGCTCATCCCCATCGCCTCGGCCGCCGACGCCATCGTGTTCGCCGTGTACATCCCGCCGCAGGCGCCTTCACCGGGGCAGATGGCACGTTCGATGCGGTCCAGGTCGGCGTTCTTCATCCGCCCCGCCCGGCACGCGCCGACCGCCTCGAAGGCGTCGATGAGCGTGACGTCCTTCTCGGTGCCGTCGGTGAGCTTCACCCAGCCGGGGGCGATCGAGCCGGCGTAGAGGAACACCGACGCCAGGTCCAGCCGCGCCGCGGCCATCAGCATCCCGGGCAGCGACTTGTCGCAGCCGGCCAGCAGGATCGAGCCGTCGAGGCGTTCGGCCTGCATCACCGTCTCGACCGAGTCGGCGATGACCTCGCGGGAAACCAGCGAGAAGTGCATGCCGTCGTGGCCCATGGAGATGCCGTCGGACACCGAGATGGTGCCGAACTGCAGCGGGTAACCGCCGGCCGCGTGCACGCCTTCCTTCGACGCCTGCGCCAGCCGGTCGAGGGACAGGTTGCACGGCGTGATCTCGTTCCACGAGCTGGCGACGCCGATGATCGGCTTGCGCCAGTCGCCGTCCCCCATGCCGACGGCGCGGAGCATACCGCGCGCGGGCGCGGCCTCGATCCCGTCGGTCACCGTGCGGCTGCGGGGCTTCGGGTCGATGGTCATCTCAGTGGGCCTCCGATACGACGTTCGGACGCACTGCATGCTACCCGGGTCCGCGCGGTCCGCTGACCGGAACGATTCGCTTCCCGGGTCCGGGCGAACCGGCGAAAACTCGGCAAAATGATCGCCACAGTGGTGTGGGGCACGGGCAACGTCGGCCGTGCGGCAATCCGGGCCGTCGACGCCCACCCGGCGCTGAAGCTCACCGCCGTGCTGGTCCACGACCCGGCGAAGGTCGGCAAGGACGCGGGCTCGCTCGCCGGCGTCGGTGACCTGGGGGTCGCCGCCACCGACAACATCGACACCGTGCTGGCCGCGAGCCCGGGAGCCGTGGTCTACGCCGCTTCGGGTGACGTCCGGTTCGACGACGCGCTCGCCGACATCGTGCGCGCGGTCCGGGCGGGCGCGGTGGTCGTGACGCCCGCGCTGTACCCGCTCTACGACCAGCGCAACGCGCCCCCGGAGCTGCGGGACCCGGTGCTGGCCGCGATCGAGGACGGCGGCGGCTCGCTGTTCGTCTCCGGTGTCGACCCCGGCTGGGGCAACGACGTGCTGCCGCTGCTGATCAGCGGGCTCGGCACCGACGTCGACGTCATCCGCTGCCAGGAGATCTTCGACTACTCGACCTACGAGCAGCCCGACTCCGTCCGGTACCTGGTCGGCATGGGCCAGCCGATGGACTACGACCCGCCGATGCTGATGACGGGGGTGCCGTCGATCGTCTGGGGCGGTCAGGTCCGGCTGATCGCGCGCGGCCTCGGCGTCGAGGTGTCCGAGCTGCGCGAAACGCTCGACCGGCGGCCGCTCGAGGAAACCGTCTCCACCAGGACCATGGGCGACTTCGAAAAGGGCACCCAAGGCGCGGTGCGGTTCGAGGTGCAGGGCATCGTCGACGGTGCACCGCGGATCGTCATCGAGCACGTCACGCGCATCCACCCGTCGTGCGCCCCGGACTGGCCGACACCGCCGAGCGGCGACGGCGCGCACCGCGTGATCATCGAAGGCCGGCCCCGCATCGAAGTCAGCATCGAGGCGAGTGACGAGGGCGAAAACCGGTCCGCGGGCGGTAATGCCACCGCGGTCGGCCGGCTCGTCGGCGCGATCGACTGGCTGGCCGCCGCGGAACCCGGTCTCTACGACGCACTCGACGTCCCGCTGCGCCCGGCAGCCGGCAAGCTCGGAAGGAGGCGCCCGTGAACATCGACATCCCCGAGGGCAAGGACCCGATCGGGTACGTGTGGGGCGAGATGGTGCCCGGCATCGGGATCGCCGCTTCGCAGTTCTCGCTGGCGGTCTACGCGCACACGACGCTGGGGCTGCGGGAGTTCGAGGCCGCGCGGCTGCGGATCGCGCAGCTCAACGGCTGTGTCTTCTGCCTGGACTGGCGGACCGAACGCGACGGCGTCAAGGTCGAGGCGGAGTTCGCCGACGCCGTGCTGGAGTGGCGCACCACCGACCGCTTCGACGAGCGGACGCGCCTGGCCGCCGAGTACGCCGAGCGGTACACAGTGGACCACCACAACCTCGACGACGAGTTCTGGAAGCGGATGGCCGAGCACTACAGCCAGCAGGAGATCGTCGAGCTGAGCATGAGCCTCGGCGCCTGGCTGGCGTTCGGCCGGCTCAACCACGTCCTCGGTCTCGACGTCGTCTGCGTGCTGCCGTCCCACCAGCTGTGAGGGGCGGGCGGCCCGCCCCTCACAGCCGGGGTCAGAAGTCCGTCGCGATGATCTTCTCGATGTTCCGTTCGGCCAGCGCCGTGATGGTGACGAACGGGTTGACACTCGTGTTGCCCGGGATCAGGGAGCCGTCGATCGCGTACAGGCCCGGGTAACCCGCCAGCCTGCCGTAGTTGTCGGTCGCCTTGCCGAGCACCGCGCCGCCGAGCGGGTGGTAGGTGAGATGGTCACCCCAGATCTTGTACACGCCGAAGAGGTCGGTCCGGTAGATCGTCCCCTCCTTCGAGTTGATCTTGTCGAAGATGGACTTCGCCATGTCGATCGACGGCTGCTTCCACGCCGTCTGCCAGTTCAGGTCCACGCTCTGCGTCGACGGGTTCCACGAGAACTGGGCGCGGTTCGGGTTCTTCGTGATGGACAGGTAGAACGACGCCCACGTCTCGATCCCGGTCGGCAGCGGCGCGACCTCCGCGAACGCGCCGCCCGCGGCCCAGTTGTCGATGCCACCGCAGGGGATGGACGACTGGAGGCTGCCGGTCGGGTCCCAGATGTGGTTGGCACGCCCGCACATCACGTTCCCGTTGTCACCCCAGTTCTTCCCGACCTCGCCGTTGAGGTTGGGCAGCGCGCCGGTGGCCTTGAGCTTCACCAGCAGCTTGCTGGTGCCGACACTGCCGGCGGCGAAGAACACCTTGTCCGCCGTCACCACCTTGGTCGCCGTCACCGCGCCCGAGGTGTTCAGCTGCTCGATGGTGACCGTGTAACCGCCACCCGACGCCGGTGTCACCGACGCCACCCGGTGCAGCGGCGAGATGGTGACGCGGCCGGTCGCCTTGATCAGCGGCAGGTAGGTCTTCTGCAGGGACTTCTTGCCGTAGTTGTTGCCGTACAGGATTTCCCCGGCCAGCGCCGAGCGCGGCACGGTGTTGGCCTGCTCCTGCTTCATGTAGTTCCAGTCGTACACGTCCGGCACGAAGACGAACGGGAACCCGGACCGCTGCGCCTGCTTCCGGCCGACCCGCGCGTACTGGTAGCACTCGGCGGTGTCGAACCAGGCCGGGTCGATGAGGCTCACCCCGAGCCCGGAGTTCGCGCGCGGGTAGTAGGTGTTGTACATCTCGTCGGCGTTGACCGTCGGGAGGATCGCGCCGAAGTTCTCCCGCTTCGGCGTGACGGCCATGCCGCCGTTGACCAGCGAGCCGCCGCCGACCCCGCGGCCCTGGTACACGGTGATCCCGCTGAACTCCTCGGCGTCGAGGATGCCGGTGTACTTCGGGATGTCCTTGTCGATGGGGAACCCGAGGAAGTTGGACAGCGGCTGCTTCGTGCGGGTGCGCAGCCAGAACGAGCGCTGGTCGGGTGTGGTCGTGTTGGCGAAGATCTTGCCGTCGGAGCCGGGCGTGTCCCAGGCCATGCCCATTTCGATCAGCTGGACGTCGACACCCGCCTGGGCGAGCCGCAGCGCGGTCACCTGGCCGCCGTACCCGGAGCCGATCACCAGCGCGGGCACGCGGGCGGCGTCCGCGATGGTGGCGCCGGCCGTCCGCGGCGCTGCGGCGGCGGCTCGGCCGGCCAGCGCGGCGCCCGCCAAGATAGAACCAGTTCCAGCAATGAAGAGACGACGGGAAACAGCGCCAGAAGTTGTTCTCCACACGGGTTCGTCGCTCATGTGATGTCCTCACCGTTGAGGTATATTAGAACAAGTTATAACCCCATTGGTGCAGACAAGTCGACATATACCCATGAGTAACCTGCGGGGACGGCGCACCATTGATGCGAATGGGCCATGATGGACGACTGTGGAGTCGACCCGAGTGGACCGCTGGCTCTGGGCGGTCCGGCTGACGAAGACCCGCCCGGACGCCGCCGCCGCGTGCCGGGGCGGTCACGTGCGCGTCAACAACAAGCCGGCCAAGCCCGCGACGACCGTGGTGCCGGGTGACGAAGTGCGCCTGCGCGTCGCCGGGACGACCAGGATCCTCGACGTGGTACGGGTGATCCAGAAACGAGTCGGCGCACCGGACGCGGCGACCTGCTTCATCGACCGGACGCCGAAGCCGCCCCCGGACGCGGTGATCCCGGTCGCCCGGCGCGATCGCGGCGCGGGCCGGCCGACCAAAAGGGAACGCCGCGTGCTGGATGCGTTCCGGTCGCCGGACTCCTGAGCCGAACTCCGCTTCGCGCTTCCTCATTCCCGTCGCCGAAGGCCAGGAATGAGCCATTCACCGTGTCCTGGTCGAGCGACCCCGGAAATGGGTCGTTCGTGACACATCCCACCGAGCGGTAATGCTGCACGCTGGCCAAGTGGACAAGTGTCCGCTATCGTCGGAAGGGCAAGCGGACACATGTCCATTTAACGAGGAGCTTCCCATGATCAAGGACAAGGTGGTTGTCATCACCGGCGCCAGCAGCGGGATCGGCGCGGCGACCGCAACCCTGCTGGCCGAGCGCGGCGCGAAGGTCGTGCTGGGCGCGCGGCGCAAGGACCGGCTGGACGAGCTGGCCACGAAGCTCGGCGCGGTCAGCCTGCCGACCGACGTCCGGCACCCCGAGGACGTCGCGAACCTCGTCCGGCTGGCCCGCGAGCAGCACGGCCGGGTCGACGTCCTGGTCGGCAACGCCGGCATCGCGCCGCTTTCGCGGTTCGACGACCTGCGAAGCGACGACTGGAACGCGATGTTCGACGTGAACGTCAAGGGGGTGCTCAACGGGATCGCGGCCGCCCTGCCGGTGTTCCGCGCACAGGGGGCCGGCCAGTTCGTGCACACGGCGTCGACCGCGGCGTACCGGACCGTGCCGGCCATGGCGGTCTACGCGGCCACCAAAACCGCCGTCCGCACGATTTCCGAAGGCCTGCGCCAGGAAGCCGGGCCGAGCCTGCGCGTCTCGCTCGTCTCCCCCGGCATCATCGCGACGGACTTCGTCGACGGCATCGCCGACCCGGCGGAGAAAGCCCGGCTGACCAGCGCGCGGGACGCCCTGGCCATCCCGCCGGAGTCGATCGCCCGGGCCATCGCGTTCGCCATCGAGCAGCCGGCCGACGTCGACGTGAACGAGATCGTCGTGCGGCCGACCGCGCAGGCCTGACCGCCCGAGAGGTTGACCCCGGGACCGCGCGGTTGCCGCCATGGGGTGATGACCTCCGAATCGACGTCCCGGAGGCGGATCTGCCCCGGAAACCGGGGAATCCGCGCGGCCGGTGACTGGGCCGGCGGGAAACGGGTAGTTCCGTCCCGGACATCCGCGCTGGGGAGGAAGTCATGACCGCTCAGGAAGCTCCGGACCGCCTGCTCGCCGCGGCGCGGCCGCTGGTGGTGCGCTACTGCCGGGCCCGCCTCGGCGCGAACACGGCCGACGACGTCGCGCAGGACGTCTGCGTCGAGCTGCTGAAGGCCCTGCCCGGCCGGCCGCCCGAACGGCCGTTCCCGGCCTTCGTCTGCGGCATCACCCGCGACCGGGTCGTGGCCGCGCGCAGGGCCGCCGCGCGCCAGCGGGCCGAGCCGGTGGCCGAGCTGCCGGACGAGGTCGACGCTTCGCCGGACCCCGAGCACCACGCGCTGCGGCGTGAGCTGGGCGAACGCATGGCGCGGCTGCTGCAGGTCCTGCCGGCGAAGCAGCGCGAGATCGTGGTCCTGCGCGTGGTGGTCGGGTTGACCGCGGAGGAAACGGCGGCGGCGGTCGGCTCGACACCGGGTGCGGTCCGCGTCGCCCAGCACCGGGCGCTGTGCCGGCTGCGGCGGGTCGTTTCGGGCTAGCCTGGCCAGGTGAGCGACAGCGAGAACTTCGAAGGACGCGACGTCGGGTCCGGAATCTCCGTCATCCGCGAAAGCACCGACGTCATCGGCTCCGGCCCGCGCCTCCACCGGCACCCGTACACCGAAACGTTCGTCATCATCCAGGGCCGCGCCCGCTTCACCATCGGCGACGACCAACGCGACGGCGGCGCGGGCGACGTCCTGGTCGTCCCGGCCGGCACGCCGCACAAGTTCGCGGTGCTCGGCCCCGGCGTTTACGAGGCCGTGCACATCCACGAAAGCGACCACTTCATCACCGAATGGCTGGAGTGACACGTCAGCCGGTGGGTCATGTCGGCCTCTCCCACCGCTGCCGATCCGGTGCCGGTCGGTGACGAGCCCGGCACCAGGCTGTCCGGCATGAGGGCTAGCCCAGCACCGCGACAACACGAGTTCCCGGCGCGAAAGCTCCGGCCTCGGCCCGTTCGAAGATCCCGTAAAGCATCTTCGCCTCGTACACCCAATCGAGCGTGACGCCGTGCCGATCGTCGAAATCGACGATGAACGCGTCAAGCGCGGTGCTGCGCTTGGCGTAGCCGCCGAAGTGGAAGTCGAGGTCGACCGCCCAGTTCGTGGTGACCTGCCCATCCGCATCCTGCTGAAGTCGGCGGACTTCGTCTTCCAGGAATCGAGCACCCTTGAGGACGGCAAAACCGAGCGCACGCCGTGGACCGGTCAGGCCGGCGGCGACACCAGCCGGCGTGCCGCCGGTTCCGGTCGCGCAGCAGATGACGTCGAAATCCGTCGTGATCTCAGCAACCAGTTCGGCGGTCCCCCGTACGGCGAGGCCGTTGCTGCCACCCTCGGGAAGGACGTAGCACGGGCCGAACCGGCGGGTCAGCGCGGTGAGGACGGCCGGTTCCGTCTTGCGGCGATAGGTCTCACGGTCCAGGTAGGTCAGTGTCATCCCGCGTTCGACGGCGTAGGCGAGGGACTCGTTGAGCGAATCGTGCTCGTCACCCCGGATGACGCCGACCGTCTCCAGCCCCAGGTGGTGGCCGGCGGCGGCGGTGGCGCGGATGTGGTTCGAGTACGCGCCACCGAAGGTCAAGAGCCTGGTGAAGCCCTGATCCCGGGCCGCCTGCAGGTTGTGGCGGAGCTTGCGCCACTTGTTGCCCGGGATCTCCGGGTTGATCAGGTCGTCCCGCTTGAGCTGCAGGTGGACACCGTGCCGCTCGATCCTGTCGTCGCGCAGCTCCACGAGCGGCGAAGGCAAGCGTGCGAGATCGGCCAGGTCAGAACCCACGATGGGCAGCTTAGTCCGGCCAGGCGCCCTGCCCGACCGGACCGGACACCGCTCAAAGCTCGCCGTCGCCGATCATGCCGCGCAGCTTGGTCAACGCGCGGTACTGGGTGATGCGGACATTGCCCGCCGAGATGCCCAGGGCCTCCGCCACTTCGTTCGCCGACAGGCCGGCGATGATGCGCAGGGACAGGATCTCGCGGTGCAGCGGGGGCAGCAGCGCCACCAGGCGGCCCAGGCGGACGCCGAGGTCCTGCTCCAGCACGCGGTTCTCCGGCTCGTTGCCGCCCAGGGGGCGGTCCGGCAGCTCCGAGACCGGCTTCGACCGGTCCCGCGCGATCGAGCGGAACGCGTCCGCGACCTTGTTCGCCGCGATCGCGCGCACCAGGTACAGGAACGAGCCGCCGCGGTCCTGGTAGTTGGGCAGCACCTTCAGCACCGCCAGGCAGACCTCCTGCGCGACGTCGTCGGCGGAGAGGTAGGACAGGTCCCGGCCGCCGATCCGGGCGCGGCAGTAGCGCACGACCGTCGGCTTGATGAGCCGCAGCAGCGCCTGGACGGCGTCCGGGTCGCCGGTGCGCGCCGCCGCCACCACCGGGTCGAGCTGCTCCTTGGTCAGCTTGCCGTCCGGCCGCGGCAGTTCCTCGAGTACGACATATCCGTCGACCGGGGCCGGCGTCTCCAAGGTCGTGGTGTCCACGGTTCCCTCCTCGCTCCGTCCACCGGACCCGCCGTCCACAATGGACCACAATGGTCCTTGGACGATCCGCGATCCGACATACGGAGTAATCGAGGCACTGACCAGCAACGTTGCAAGAGCGAACTTCTTGTCCAGCTATTGTCCGTTAACGAGAAACGACCCATTCGGCCTACCGGCCGGTCACCCGCGGCACACGGGTCAAATAGTGGACAGTTCCTGTCCACCCGGCGGAAAACGGTAGCAAAACCCCGTCCCGGGCCGATCCACCGCGGGTGACGGCAGCCGATCACCAGGGACCGAACTCATGATCACCCATTGAACGCCACCGCGGACCGCTTCGACGTGGTCCTCCGCGCCACCGGCGAAACAGCCGACCGGCTCGAAAAGGCCCTCCGGTCCGGCGGGTTGCGCGTGTTCCGCGACGTCCGTTTCGACGAATTCGACACACTCACCGCCGAACTCGTGGACGCGGCCGCCGGGGCCCGGGTATTGCTGGCCCATCGTCAACACGGCCCGGCCGAAAACTACCGTTTCTTCACCGATGCGGAAACGCTGCAGGACTTCGTCGAACGAATCCGCCGCAAAGTCGCGGCGGACCGGAGACCGGCTTTTGTCGGCCGGCATCCGATGCTCCGGGCCGTCCACCAAGCGCTGGGCTCACGGCCGGTGGTCGTGCTCCGCGGCCTGCCCGGCACCGGCAAGACCACACT
This sequence comes from Amycolatopsis sp. NPDC051758, assembly GCF_044453095.1. Classification (NCBI taxonomy): domain Bacteria; kingdom Bacillati; phylum Actinomycetota; class Actinomycetes; order Pseudonocardiales; family Pseudonocardiaceae; genus Amycolatopsis; species Amycolatopsis sp. NPDC051758. The sequence goes on from NZ_JBITCJ010000004.1 coordinate 210,129, forward strand.
GGCCGAGCAGTACGCCCGCCTCTTCCCCGGCCAGGTGCTGCGGACCGGCCCGTTCGGCCACCTCGACCCGGACGACTTCCTCCCCGGTTTCCACCTCGCGCTGGCGCGGGCCGCCGCGGACCGGCTGGACGCGGACGTCGCCGGCCTGGACCTCGACCGCCTGCGCGGGCTGCTCGCCGACCGGATCGGCGCGGCGCCCGGCCGGGTGCTGGTGCTCGTCGACGACGTCCCGGCCGGGCTGCCACCCGCCGTCCTCGACCGGCTGCTGGTGCCGGCCGAGCGAGTGCGCACCCTGGTGACCAGCCGGTTCACGCCGTCACCCTGGGCCGCGGAGACGGTGGACCTGCCCGGCCTCACCCCGGACGAAAGCCTGCGGCTGGTCACGGCGGTCCGGCCGCTCGCGGACGACGCCGAGCGCGAAGCGGTGCTGCGGTTCGCCGCCCGCTGCGACGGCCACCCGATGACCCTGCACACCACCGCGGCCGTGCCCGGCCCGATCACCGGGGCCGAGCCGGACTCGGCGCCCGAAGCCGTCCGGAACCTGCTGCGCGAGCTCGGCCCGCTGCCCCGCGACCTGCTGCGGCTGGGCGCGGTGCTCGCGCCGGCGCCGCTTCCGCCGGAGGTCGCCCGGGCGGCGCTCGGCTCCCCCGGCGCCGCGGAGTTCGACACGGCCGTCGAGGAGCTCGTCACCCACGGGTTCGCCACGCGGGACGGCGACGACCTGCGGCTCCAGGCGCTCGCCGTCGAGGTCGCCCAGGGCGAGTTCGGCGAGCTGCTCGGCCAGGCGCCCGAAGCCGTCCTCGACGGCGGCCTGCTCCAGCACGCGCGGGTGCTCGCCGACCACGCGCCGGCCCACCGGGTCCGGCTGCTGCGCCCGGTCGCGGTGGCGTTCGAGGACCACGGCGACCCGGCGACGGCGGGTGAAATCCACGCGGCGATCCTCTCGACCGGCGAAGCGACCTCGGCGGATCTCACCGCGGCGGCCCGCGTCGAAATCGCCTGCGGCCTGCACGCGGAGGCCGTCGAACACGCGCGTGCGGCACTGGCGCTGGCCGTCGACGAACCCGGGCGGCTCGCCGCCGGCTTGATCGCGGCGCAGGCCCTCGACGGTCAGGGCGACTACGCCGAAGCCGATCGGCTGTTCTGGCAGGCCGAGCCGCTGCCCGCCGCGGCGCAGGCCGCCGCGGCCCGGGCCCGGCGGCTCCGCGGCCGCCCACGGGACGCCGTCACACTCCTCGAATCGGCGGAGCCGGACGACGACCTCGACCTCGAGCGCGCGCGGAGCCTCCTGCAGGCCGGGGATCCGCGACGGGCGCGGGACGTCGCCGCCGAGGTTGTCGCGCGCCACCAGGCGGCGGGCCGCGAACGGCATCCCCGGTTCGCCGAAGCACAGCTGGTGCACGCCGATGCCGTGCTGGCGCTCGGTCCGGCCGACCGCAAGACGGACTACGCGCGGCAGTACGGCCCCGAGCACCCGCTGGCCCTTGCTGCTTCGGTGCTCGCCGACCGTGCGCGGCTGGCCCGCCACCCCGATGCGGCACTGAAGTCGCTGGCCGCGACCGAGCAGGTGGTCCTGCGGGTGTTCGGCGACAACAACCCGCTGCACCTGCGGATCCGCCACGGAATGGGCCTGGCGCACGCGCGGCTCCGCGAGTTCGACCGGCAGGCCGACCTCCTCGAAGGGGTGGTCGGGCCGCAGATCCGGCTGCTCGGCCGGAGTCACCCGGAGACCGTCGAAAGCCGCCTCGACCTCGGGCTCGCGCTCGCCCTGAGCGGCCGGGGCCCCCGCGAACGCGCGACCACCCTGGTCGACGACGCCGCCCGCGAAGCCGTCGGCAGCTTGGCGGCGAAGGCCCGCGCCGCGCGCCAGCTCGTGCGGATCCCGCAGCCGTTCATGACCGCGCTGTTCACCTTCGAACGGCTCGTCTGGCCGGGTGACTGACGCTCAGCCGGTGCCCGCGGGCTGCCACCGGATCCCGTACGCGAAGCCGGGCGCCAGGTGCCGGAACCGGACGTGCACCTCACCGGCGTCGTCGGTCTCGAGCACCGCGCCGCGCGGGGTGCGGTCGCGCGTGTCGACCTGGAAAGCCTTTTCCAGCCGGACGATCCGCTGCGGAACGTCTTCGCCGAATCGGACGTGCAGGTCGAAAAGATCACACGGGTGCCGCGGCACGCACACGTAGTGCGGCTCGCGCATCCGCGCCCGGAATCGCAGGCCGATCTCGTGCCGTTCGCCGCGGCGCAACGGTTCCGGCAGCCGCAACGACAACCCGACCCGGTCACTCGACTCCATCACGCGCCCGGCCAGCACACCGCCGTGGAACACGTCGACCTCGAGATCCGAGTCCCGCACCGATTCGGCGGATTCGCCGATCGCGGTCAGCGTCAACGCCAGGTCCAGTTCGGCGATTTCGTCCGCGTCGGCGACCACCCGCCGGAATTCGAACGCCTCCGCCACCGGCTGATCGAGCGCCAGTGACACGCGCAGTTCTTCGGTGTGCCAACTGCGGCTCGGATAGCGTGGCCCCGGGTCCGGCGCGCCCGCCGCCACGGCCATTGCCGCGACCTGCTCGATTCCCTCGTCGATCCGCCGCCGCACGGTGCGGTCGTCGCGGTCGATCGTGATCGCCGCCCAGTGCACCCGTTCCTGGTAGAAGGGTTTGCGCGCCCGCTCGTCCAGCGCGAACGCGGCGAGCAGGGCGATCTTCAGGTCGTCCGGCAACGACTCCACGAGCGGCCGCAAACGACCCGAAAGCTTACGCCGCATCTCCACTGTGTCGTCATCTTCCAAAATGCCGCACACGGCACGCAAAGCGGGACCGACGCGGTCCGCCAGTGGTGTGGTGAAAATTCCCCTCCCTTTGCGCAGGACCTTCAGTTCACCGACCACGTCCGCCGGGCTGAAGTCCACCGTTACTCCCCTCGCCGTCCACGCACGGGGATCAATATTCGTCAGTGCAACCGCTGCTGTCCAGTCGATCATGGGACGCCTTGCGGATCGTTATCCCGCGGTTTCCTGTCCCACCGGCACGGGAAACGGGAAACGCCTTGCCGCGCCGTTCCCGGCGGCCGCATTCTTGGTGGGCCGCATCGATTCCGCGGCGAAAACCCACAAGACCACCGGGTGTTCCCGGGTGGCTCGCCGCCGCCCTCGTGCGCTCGTGTCGAAGGAGTCGAAATGAAGGTCGTCTGTTCGTTTTCGCTGCTCCTGCGGCTGGCTTTCTGGCTGACGGCGGTGGCCCTCGTGGCCGGCGTCGCACTGGGGCAGCCCGGGGACACGGCACCGCCCACACCGGACACCACCCCCGTGGTCGTCGCGCACGGAGAGGAGGTGCGGTAGCGATGCAGACCCACGCCATCGGGCTCGTCCTGGCCCTGCTGACCGGCTTCTTCGGTTGAGCGCGCGGCTGTGGTGACGTTCCCCTGGGAGCCGTCACCACGGCCGGGTGATCGTGGCCCGGCCCGGTTCACGGCCGGCGCCGAGGGGGTACTTGTTGATCATGAACCCGAAGTTGTGGCGCCTGCTGATCTCGGGAACGCTGCGGCTCTTCCTGATCAGCGCCGTGCCGGCCGCGGCGCACCTCTCGTTGCTCGCCGGGCTCCTGGCGACCGTGATCGCGTTTGTCGTCCCGGCGCCCCGGACCCCGCACGAGCGGCTCGGCGGTTAGCGGGCCCGCTAACCGCCGTGCCGGATTCAGTCGATCGGGCACCCGGCCAGCCACGGGCGGAGCTTCTCGGGGTTGCGGACCGCCCAGATCCGCTTGATCCGCTCGCCGGTGAGCTCGAACGCCAGCACCGTCACCACCACCCCGGCACGCTCCATGACCAGGCCCGGCCGGCCGTTGACCGTCCGCTCCAGGAGGGTCGACGCCGGGAACCGGGACGTGAGCTCGACCGTGCGCCGCGCGATCAGCTCGCCGCCGGTCACCGGGTGCAGCACCGCGCTCACCAGGCCGCCGCCGTCCGCCGTCACGGTCGCCTGCGGGTCCAGCAACCGCACGAGCCCGTTGATGTCCTTCGCCTCCCAGGCCAGCTTGAACTCCCGCACGATCGCCGCGCTGCGGGCCCGGGACGGCTCCGGCTCCCGGGCGGCGCGGACCCGGCGGCGGGCCGACGACGCCAGCTGCCGGCACGCCGCCGGTGTCCGGCCGAGGACCCCGGCCACCTCACCGAACGGGTAGCCGAACACGTCGTGCAGGACGAACGCCACCCGCTCGGCCGGCGTCATCGCCTCCAGCACGACCAGGAACGCCATCGTGACCGACTCGTCGAGCGTGACGCGGTCGGCGGGGTCGGCGTCGCTCCCCTGCTCCGGCAGCGGCTCGGGCAGCCACTCGCCGACGTACCGCTCCCGCCGCACGCGCGCCGAACCGAGCACGTCCAGGCAGATGCGGCCGGCCACGGTCGTCAGCCAGGCGCCGGGCGACTCGATGGCCGCGCGCTGCGGTTCCGACAACGCGAACCAGCGCCCGTAGGCGTCCTGGACGACGTCCTCGGCGTCACTCAGCGAACCGAGGAGCCGGTAGGCGATGCCGATCAGCCGCGGCCGCTCGGTCAAGACGGTTGAGGTGCTCATACCGCTTCGACGAACCGGAGCGGCCGGCTGTGACAGCCGGGATCCGGCACAACCGCGAAGCACCGCCGGACGGGAGGTCCCGCGACCCTACGCGCGGCTCCGCACACAACGCCCCCGCAGCACCACCGCGACCGGGTCGGCGAGCTGGTCCAGATCCAGCCGCGGATCACGGTCGTAGACCACCGCGTCGGCCGGGGCACCGGGCTCCAGACCGCGTAGCCCCAAGTACTCACGCGCGCTCCACGACGCCGCCGCCAGCGCCGCTTCGGGCCGCATCCCGGCGGCCACCATCGCGCGGATTTCGGCGTGGATTCCGCCGTGCGGCAAGGAGTCCGTGCCCGCCAGCACCCGCACCCCGGCTTCCGCCGCGGCCGCCGTCAACGCGCCGTGTGCGCCCGCCCCGCGCAGGAACCAGGTCCGTTTGGGACTGTCCGGCGCCTTCTCCGCGTTCGGCAGGCCCGCGATCAGCGTCGACAACGTCGGTGTCAGCGCCGTTCCCTGCGAAGCCATGCGCGCCAGCAGATCCGGATCCAGGCACATCCCGTGTTCCAGGGAATCCACGCCCGCCGCGACCGCCGCCGCCCCGCCTTCCGGGTGCTGGCTGTGCACCGCGACGCGTCCGCCGGCCGCGTGCACCGCGCGCACCACGGCCCGCAGCACGTCCACCGGCACCGAGGAATCCCCGATGCGCCAGTCCGCGATGATCTTCGCCCAGCCCGTGCGGGCGGCCTGCGACGCCGCCAGCGCCGGCAGCTCGTCGTGGTCCGCGCGGCGGCCCCAGCCGTCGAAGAACTGACCGTGCTGCGCCAGCCACGGACCCGCGTGCCGGGCGCGCGGCACGTCCGGGTCCTCGCCGAACCACGGCGGCGGCTCGCCCGGCAGGCCCGGCGAGCGGATCAGCGTGACCCCGGCGTCGACGTGCTGGTGCAGCTGTTCCCGCAGCAGGTCCGCGTCCATCGGCCGGCCGACCTCGACCGCGCCCGGGTGGGTGTGCGCGTCGACCAGCCCCGGCAGCAGCCAGCCCTCGCCGACCAGCGACGCGCCGGGCACCGGGTCGGTGGTCCAGCGGTCCCCGTCGGCATACAGATCGACGTACTCGCCGCTCGGCAGCGCGTACCCCCGGATGCGAACGATCACCACACCGAACGTACCCGCGTACGCGCTCCGGCGTAGCCGCAAGAGCCGTCCGCCGCCGGACGACCGGAAGCCGCCGGAGCAAGACGATGAGAGGCGTCGAAAAGGAGACGTCATGAAGCTGAAGACCCGGGCGCGGAAGTGGTGGCTGGTGGGCCACATCGTGTCGGCCGGCGCGTGGATCGGCATCGACGCGGTGCTCGGCATCCTCGTCTGCACCGCGCTGCTCACCGACAACGCCGCCGTCCGCGCCACCAGCCTGCAGGCGCTCGGGCTGTTCGCCGTGTGGCCGATGCTGGCCGCCGCGCTGCTCGCGCTCGTCACCGGCGCCGTGCTCGGCCTCGGGTCGAAGTACGGCCTGGTCCGCTATTGGTGGGTCGCCGTGAAACTCGCGATCAACGTCCTGATGGTCGTGCTGATCCTCGTCGCGCTGCGACCCGGGATCGCCGAAGCCACCACGAACCCCGAAGGCCTGCTCTACCCCGTGGTCGTCGCCCCCGGTCTGTTGCTGTTCGCCAGCGTCCTCTCGGTCTTCAAGCCGTGGGGCCGCCTCCGGAAGGAATCCCATGACCCTGCCCGTCCACACAACGGCACTGACCAAGCGCTACGGAACGGCCGCCGCGGTCGAGGACCTGAACCTGTCGGTGCACGCCGGTGAGATCTACGGCTTCCTCGGCCCCAACGGCGCGGGCAAGACGACGACGCTGCGGATGCTGCTCGGCCTGATCCGGCCGACGTCCGGGCACGTCCGGCTGCTCGGCGCCGAACCGGGACCGGGCAGCCTCGCCCGGGTCGGCGCGCTCATCGAGGGACCCGCGTTCTACCCGTACCTCTCGGGCCGGGCCAACCTGCGGATCCTCGCCGACCACGCCGGCGTCCGCCGCACCCGGGTCGACGCCGTGCTCGACGTCGTCAGCCTCACCGACCGCGCGAAGGACCGGTACGCGACGTACTCGCTCGGCATGAAGCAGCGCCTCGGCCTCGCCGCGGCTCTGCTGAAGGAACCCGAGCTGGTGGTGCTCGACGAGCCCACCAACGGCCTCGACCCGGCGGGCATGGCCGACATGCGCGTCACCCTCCGCAAGCTCGCCGCGGACGGCTGCACCGTGCTGCTGTCGAGCCACCTGCTGGCCGAGGTCGAGCAGATCTGCGACCGCGTCGGGGTGCTCGACCACGGCCGGCTCGTTTCCGAGACGACCGTCGAGGACCTGCGGGCGGGCGGCGCGCTGCGGGTGGTCGCCGACCCGCTCGACCGGGCCCGCGACCACCTGCGACAGCTCTACAACGGTGTCCGCGTCGAGGGGAACGCCCTGGAGCTCGACGTCGACCCGGGTGAAGCCGGGCGCGTCAACGCCGAGCTGGTCGGCGCCGGGATGACCGTCACCGAGCTGCGCTGGCACGAACCCGACCTGGAACAGACCTTCCTCGCCCTGACCGGAGGTACCTCCGATGCTGCGTGACATCCGAGCCGAGCTCACCAAGCAGGCCCGCCGCCCGGCGAGCTGGCTGCTGCTGGCCGTCGCCGTCGTGCTGTCGCTGACGTTCGGCTACGCCATCCCCTACGCCGGCCTGAGCGGGGCGACGTCCGGGCCACCGGGCTCCGGCCGCGGGCTGGCGGCGATGCTGCCCGACGCGTTCGTCGGCAGTGCGCTGGGCGGGCTGCCGATCTTCGTCGGCGCGCTGGCGCTGATCTTCGGCGTGCTGGTCGCGGGCAGTGAATACGGCTACGGCACCTGGAAGACGATCCTGGTGCAGCACCCGTCGCGCGTCGCGGTCTACGGCGCGAAGCTGGTCACCGTCGCGATCGCCGCGCTGGCCGTGGTGCTCGCGCTGTTCGCCGCCACCGCCGGCGCGAGCGCACTCGTCGCGTCACTCGAAGGGCAGGCGCTGGTCTGGCCGTCGCTCACCGACGTCCTGCGCGGCCTCGGCGCCGGCTGGCTCGTCACGACGATGTGGGGCTCGCTCGGTGTGCTGCTGGCGATCGGCCTGCGCTCGGTCGCGCTGCCGATCGGGCTCGGCCTGGTCTGGCTGCTGGCGGTGCAGAACCTCCTGGCGTCGATCGCCGCGCCGCTGCTCGACTGGGTCGCGCAGCTGCAGAAGGTGCTGCCCGGGCCGAACGCCGGGGCGCTGGCCGCCGCGTTCGGGGCGAACGCGCCCGGCGTCGACCAGGTCGTCGGATCCGGGCAGGCCATGGCCGTGCTGGCGGGCTACCTGGTGGTGTTCGGCGTGCTCGGCGGGTGGCTGCTGCACCGCCGTGACATCGCCTGATGTGGGGGTGCCGGCCACCGGTGCGGTGCGCCGGCACCACCGTGCGCGCGGTGTAGTGTTTGCCGGTCCGACCGGCGGATGAACCCCACGTGAGGTGCCATGACAGTGCGGCGGTACCCGGTGGCGGTCCTGCTCGTCCTCGTCACGGTGGCCCTGGTCGTGGTGAACGGTTTTGCGTTCTGGGGCGACACCTTCGCGCTGTGGGTCGACGACGTGATGCAGCTGAGCGCCGGGGTCGGCGCGGTCGTCTGCGGTGTCCTGGTGGCCCGCCGGGTCCGCGGCCACCAGCGCTGGTGGCGGGTGCTCGTCGCGACCGGCATGGCCGGCTGGTCGCTCGGCCAGTGCGTCTGGTCCTGGTACCAGCTGGTCGACGGGCGCGGGCTGCCGTCGCCGTCATTGGCCGACGTCGGGTACCTGAGCTTCCCGGTGTTCGCGCTCGCCGCCCTGTTCGTGCTCGCCCGGGCACGGGTGCGGCCCGACCGCGAGCGCTTCCGGCCCGCGCAGTGGACGGCGCACTTCGGCGTCGCGGTGGTGCTCGACGGCCTGATCGTCACCGGCTCGCTGTTCATCCTCACCTGGACCGCGGCGCTCGGGCAGCTGGTCCGAGCCACCGCGCCGGACCAGGGGACCTGGGCCGTCGCCATCTCCTACCCGCTGTCCGACCTGGTGATCGTGGTCGTGGCGGTGCTGCTGGTGGTGTTCGACCGGGTGGACCGGCCCTACCGCACGAACCTGCTGCTGGCCGCGGTCGGGATCGTCGCGCTCGCCGCCTCCGACAGCGTGTTCGCCTACCTGGTCAGCATCGGCGCGGAGAGCATGAAGCCGTGGTCGGACGGCGGGTTCGTGCTCGGGCCGCTGTTCATCGCGTTCGCGCTGCTGGTGACGCCGGGCGCCCGGCGGTGGGACGACGCCGGCTCGCCGGGCGGGGTCGACTGGTGGCAGCTGGCGCTGCCGTACGTCCCGGTCACGGCGGTGGCGCTGCTGATCACCGTGCAGCTGATCGCCGGCGCCGGGCCGGACGCCGTCGAGATCTTCGTCGGCGTGCTGGTGGTGTTCCTGGTGCTCGCCCGGCAGCTGCTTTCGTTGCTGGACAACAGGTTGCTGCTGCGCCGGGTGTACGAGGGCCAGCAGCAGCTGACCCACCAGGCCTACCACGACCCGCTGACCGGGCTGGCCAACCGCGCGCTGTTCGCCGACCGGCTCGACCGGGCCGTCGAGCAGGGCTCCGAAGCCGCCGGCCGGCCGCTGGTGCTGCTCTTCGTCGACCTCGACGACTTCAAGGAGGTCAACGACCGGTTCGGGCACGCCGGCGGCGACGTCCTGCTGCACGCCGTCGCCCAGCGGCTGCTGAGCTGCGTGCGCTCGACCGACACCGTCGCACGCCTCGGCGGCGACGAGTTCGCGATCCTCCTGGAAGGCGAGCTGGACGCGCCGCAGGCCGTCGCCGACCGGATCCAGGGCGCGCTGCGGCGGCCGTTCGCCGTGTCCGGCACGCTGGTCCCGGTCCGCGCGAGCATGGGCCTGGTGGTGCCGGACCCGGCCGAGCCGCTCGTCACCTCCGACGTCCTGCTGGGCCGCGCGGACACCTCGATGTACGCGGGCAAGCGGCTGGGCAAGGACACGACGGTGGTGTACCGCCCGTCGCAGGACGGCCCGCCCGACTTCCCGACGGCGCTGCGCCGCGCCGCCGGCGGCATCCCGGAGGGTTTCGGGCTGGTGTTCCAGCCGATCGTCCGGCTGGCCGACGAGACGCCGGTGGCCGTGGAGGCGCTGGCCCGCTGGACCACCCGCGACGGCGCCGCGGTGTCACCCGAGACGTTCGTCCGCGCGGCCGAAGCCGCCGGGCTCGGCGCCGAGCTGGACGCGCTGGTGCTGGACCTGGCCTGCCGCGAGATCACCAAGGCCGGGCTCGACCTGACGGTGCACGTCAACGTGTGCGCGAGCCGGCTCGGCGCGGCCGCGCTGGAGGAGAGTGTCGCCGCGGCGCTGGACCGGTACACGCTGCCCGCGTCACGGCTCGTCGTGGAGATCACCGAGACGGTGCCGGTGCCGGACCTGGCCGCGGGCGCCGCGGCGATCCGCCGTCTGCAGGACCTCGGCGTCCGGGTCGCGCTCGACGACTTCGGCGCCGGGTACAGCTCCCTGACCGTGCTGCACGCGCTGCCGGTCGACCTGATCAAGCTGGACCGCGCGCTGACGACGGGTGTGCAGCCGGAACGCGACGCGGCGCTGTGCCGGTCACTGGTCGGGCTGTGCGCCGATCTCGAGCTCGAGGTGGTCGCCGAGGGCATCGAGACGGCCGAGCAGGCCGAACTGGTGATCCGGGCGGGGTGTCCCGCCGCCCAGGGGTACCGGTTCGGCCGCCCGGCGCCGTTGTCCGCGCTCCGGCTTTCGAGCGTCTCGGCGGGTTAGCCGGCGCCCCAAGGTGGCCTTGGTTGCGTCTCACGCACCCAAGGCGGCCTTCGGTGCGTCTGACGCACCGAAGGCCGCATTGGGGCGCTTGAGCCAGGCGAAGCCGGTCAGGCTTTCACGCCGGGCGGCAGCACGCCGAAGATCGTCGCCGTCGAGCCGGCGCCGTTGCGGTTGATCGGGCCGCCCGCGAGCACCCACGCTCCCGTCGTCGGCAACGCCTTCAGGTTCGCCAGGATCTCAAGGCTGATCCGGTGGCGCTGGTACACCAGCTTCGACACCGTGTACGTCTCGTCGAGGCCGACGTCCGGGCTGAACGTGTCGGTGCCGGTGCCGCCGCGGCGGCCGAGCCGTCCGGTGTCGATCAGCCACTTCACCGCGGGGATCGAAAAGCCGGGCTGGTGCAGCACGCCGTCCGCGCCGGTGTTCGGGAAGGCCGGGGTACCCCACTTGGCGTCCCAGCCGGTCCAGAGCACCACGACGGCTTCGTCGGGGATGCGGCCGTGGCGCTTCTCCCACGCCTTGAGGTCGTCGATCGTGACGGCGTAGTCGGGGTTGGCCGCGGCCTTCGCTCTTACGTCGATCTTGACGGCGGGCCGGAATAGATCCGCCGGGTCCATGTGGTCGGCGAGCGGTTCGCCGGTGGTGAAGTGGCCGGGTGCGCCCCAGTGCGTTCCGGTGTGCTCGCCTTCGCGGACGAACTGCAGGTAGTAGCCGTCGTCGGGGATGGTGGCGATGGTTTCCAGCTCGAAGGCCGGGTCGCCGGGGAACACGTTGGTCGTGGCGGGGTCGTTGACGTGCGACAGGTTGACCAGGTTGAGCTGGTCGAGCCGCACCGGCGGCGTGGCTTGCGCGGCCTGCGCCGTCCGCCCCGACAGGGCGGCGCCGAACACCCCGGCCAGCCCCGCGGCCAGCACCCTGCGTCTCATCGGCATGGGGATTCACCTTTCACCGGAACAACCGCCCGTGCGGCGGCCTGCACGGTGATATCACCCGCGCCCGCCGCGGCCAAGGAGTTGCGCGAGGATGGCAGGCATGGACGACGACATCGAAGACCACGCCGACGAAGGCATCCTCGACCCCGAGGACACCCTGGACGACCGCGACGAGCTGGCGGAGGGCTATTCACCGCCGGAACGGCCGCGAGCCACGGAGGAATGGGGCACGACCGCCCGCGAAACCGCCGAGGGTGAGGGCTGGTCGGGGCGGCTGGCTCGCGAGGTCCCGGACGTCGCGGACGAGGAGGGTGACGGCCTCGGCGACAGCGACGACACCGACGGCGAGCTCATCGACGACGAGGTCGGCGACGTCCGCGCGGGCCGCCTGGTCGCGACCGACGAGGGTTACGGCGGAGACAGCGACGAAGAGCTGTACGCCTCGGACGCGGGCATCGACGGCGGCGCGGCGTCGGCGGAGGAAGCGGCCGTCCACGTGATCGACCCGTCGCGGCGCTGGTGAGCGGCCGGGCCGGCCACCCGCCGCGGTGAGGCCGGACCCACCCCCACGACGGGTCCGGCCCCGAATTCCGCGAGCGGCCTAATCCTTTCCCCCGTCCGGCGCGTGGGGTAGGTGGCAGAGCGGTCAGCGTCCGGATCCGGCCGGGCCCGCGCCTGCCGGGGAGGGACACGGATGCTGGAAGGGCTGCTGACGGCCGGCGCGGGCGCGCTGTACGACGCCATGGTGCGCACCGGGCCGATGCCGCTGGACGACCCGCGGGCCGAGAGCCCGGAGATGCGGGAGCTGTTCGACCGGGGGTTCGTGCGCCGCGACTACCGCGACGATCCGGTGATCGCGCCGATGGAGCCGGTGCGCGCGGTCGACCACGCCATCCTGGGCGCGCAGCAGCGGCTGCTGGAGCAGCAGCGCCAGATCGTCGCGGCGCGCCAGCAGCTCGACATGCTGCAGGCGGTGTACCGCGCGGCGAACGGCGCCGGCGGCGACTCGGCCGTCGAGGTGCTGACCGACCCGCGGCGCATCGGCTCGCTGTCGCTGGAGCTCTGCTTGTCGGCGCGCGAGGAGTTCCTGACGTTCACCACCCGGCACTTCCGGCGCAAACCGGACGCGAGCACGGTGATGCGCCTGCCCGACGCGGTGACCGAACGTGGAGTGCGCCTGCGCAACGTCTACGAGCGCGCGGCCCTCGAGTTCGACGGCGCGAAGGAGGTCGTCGACGCGAGTGTGGCCGCCGGCTGGACCATGCGGGTGGCGCCGGAGCTGCCGATGAAGATGGTGGTCGCGGACCGGCATTCCGCGCTGGTGCCGCTCGACCCGAGCGGGATGGAGGGCGCGGTGTTCGTCCGCAGCCCGACGATCGTGGCGGCGTTGCGGATGCTGTTCGAGCTGGTCTGGAGCCAGTCGGTGGCGATCCACGACCCGGGCGAGCAGCCTCGCCACGGGCTGACCCCGACGCAGGCCAAGGTGCTGGACCTGCTGGCGACGGGCATGACGGACGGTGCGATCGCACGGCATCTGGACGTGAGCGAGCGGACGGTCCGGCGGCACGTCCAGGGTCTGCTCGAGGCGCTGCAGGCGGACAACCGGGTGGCCGCGGTGTTCGCGGCGACGCGACTGGGCTGGCTCGGCTGACGCCCGGACGCGGGCGGCCGCAGTGTCGCGGCCGGGTTGAGACACGCCCAGTCTCGGCGAGCACTCGGTCCGGCCGGCAAGTTCGCTGCTGCCTGCCGGGGCCGCGTGGACCCAGGCCGGGCGAGCGCCGCGGCCCGACCGGCAAAGCCACTCGCCGCATAACCGCCTGAACCCGGACGCGGGCGGCCGCAGTGTCGCGGCCGGGCTGAGACACGCCCACTCTCGGCGAGCACTCGATCCGGCCGGCAAGTTCGCTGCAGCCTGCCGGGGCCGCGTGGACCAAGGCCGGACGAGCGCCGCGGCCCGACCGGCAAGGCCACTCACCGCCTGACCGCCTGAACCCGGACGCGGGCGGCCGCAGCGTCGCGGCCACCCGCCCACCACCTGAGCCGCGCTACTCCAGCTTGCGGCACTCCGGCGGCCCGTTCGTCCAGATCCACACGCAGTCACCCGGCCCCCGGACTCCCGGGTCGCCGTTGCCCGGCGCCGCGGCCACCGCGGCCTGCGCGCCCAAGGTGCCGATCGCCGCTGCCGCGAGCAAGCCCGCCAGCACACGCTTGACCATGCGTTTTCCTCCCGCGAAGTGATCTCCCCGGCCAAACGTAAGGCCACCGCGAACGCGCAGCCAGGGGCGGCTTCGGCCACTGTCCGGTTCCGGCCACCGGCCGCCCGGCCGGAACCGGACGTTGGCCGCCCTCGACCGGTGTGCGAACCGCGGGGCGCTCCTACCGTCAGCGGCATGGGAGACGACGCTCCGCCGCGCTGGTGGGCCGAGGACGGCGGCCGTCCCCGGCCGGACCCGCCGGGGTGGTGGCCGGAGGCCGACACACTGCACTGGGTCCAGAACCCCGGGGAAAACGCCGCCGAAGAAGCCGGTTAGACGGGGTCGTACTCGCGCACCGCGGCCAGGTACTCGGAGATCGCGTCGCGGTTGCGCAGCAGGCACTCCGCGCGCCGCGCCATGCGGTCGCGCTCCGCCTCCAGGGTGGCGATCATCTCCGGGGTCGCGTCGGGGAAGTAGATCGCGCGGGGCTTGTCGAGGCAGGGCAGGATCTGTTTGATGATGCGGGTGGGCAGCCCGGCGTCGAGCAGCCCGCGCACCTGGACGACGCGGTCGACCGTCGGCTCGTCGTAGTCGCGGTAGCCGTTCGGGCCCCGCGCCGCGATGATCAGCCCCTGCTCCTCGTAGTACCGGAGCAGCCGGCGGGCCGTGCCGGTGCGCTCCGCGAGCTCGCCGATCCGCATGTGTGCCACCTCACGTCCGCCGGAGTAGACCTTCACATGTATGTGAGGGTTCGAGCATAACCGTATGACGAGCACCGAAGTCCTGCCCCGTTCCGCCCTCCTCGCCCTGACCACCGCCGCGTTCGTCACCGTGCTCACCGAGGCGCTGCCCGCGGGGGTGCTGCCCGGGATGAGCGCCGGCCTGGGGGTCGGCGAATCCGCCGCGGGCCAGGCCGTGACGATCTACGCGCTCGGCACCGCCCTCACCGCGATCCCGCTCTCCGCCGCCACCGCGACCTGGCCCCGCAAACGTTTGCTGCTGGCCGGAGTGGCCGGGTTCGCGGTCGCCAACACCGTCACGGCGCTGTCGGCGGACTACCCGCTCACGATGGTGGCCCGGTTCGTCGCCGGGGTGGCCGCGGGTGTCGTCTGGGCGCTGCTCGCCGGCTACGCACGACGGCTGGCGCCCGCGGGCCGGGAGGGCAAGGCCATCGCGGTCGTGATGGCCGGCATCCCGCTCGCGCTGTCGCTCGGCATCCCCGCCGGGACGTTCCTGGGCGGTCTGCTCGGCTGGCGCTCGGCGTTCGGCGTCATGTCGGTGCTCGCGGTCGTGCTGCTCGCCTGGATCACCGCGCGGGTCCCGGACCAGCCCGGGCAGGCGGGCGGCCGGACGCCGGTGCTGCGCACGCTCACCGTGCCGGGTGTGCTGCCCGTGCTGGCCGTGACGCTCGTGTTCGTGCTGGCCCACACCGTGCTCTACACCTACGTCGCCGCGTTCCTCGGCCACGCCGGGCTGGGTGGTTCGGTGGACGTCGTCCTGCTGGTGTTCGGTGTCGCGTCGATGGCGGGCATCGGGATCGTCGGCGCCCGGATCGACCGCGCGCTCCGCCGGCTCACCATCCTCAGCACGATCCTGGTCGCGGTGGCCGCCGCGCTCATGGTGGCGGACAGTCCCGCGCTGATCTACGTCGCCGTCGCGCTCTGGGGACTCGGCTGGGGCGGCGTCCCGACCCTGCTGCAGACGGCGGCCGGGAACGCCGGTGGTGAGGCGGCCGACAACGCGCAGGCCATGCTCGTCACGCTGTGGAACGCGGCGATGGCCGCGGGCGGGGTGGCCGGCGGGGTGCTGCTCGACGCCGCCGGGCCGGCGTCGTTCCCGTGGACGCTGCTCGTGCTCCTGCTGCCGGTGCTCGCCGTGGTCCTCGGCGCCCGGCGGCACGGCTTCCCGCACCGGTCCTGAGTGGACGAAGGGCCCGGACGCCGCAGCGCCCGGGCCCTCCAGCTTTCAGCAGCGGCCCGCGATGGCCCGCAGCAGTTCCGCGTTGGCGGTGTCACCCGAGAGCTCCCAGGCGAACACCCCGCCGAGTCCCTGCGACTTCGCGTAACCGGCCTTGGCCGACGCCGTCTCGGGGGTGTCGTAGCTCCACCACTGCGAGCCGCACTTCGCGTACGCCGTGCCGGCGATCTTGCCGTTGGCCGGGCAGGTCGTCTTGAGGACCTTGTAGTCCTCGACGCCCGCTTCGTACGTGCCCGGAGCGGGACCGGTGGCCGTGCCGCCCGGCTGCTTCTGCGTCACGCCGTCCCAGCCGCGGCCGTAGAACCCGAGGCCCAGCAGCATCTTCGACGACGGCACACCCTGGTGGCGCAGCTTCTGGATGGCCGCGTCGGCGTAGAACCCGGCGGTCGGGATGCCCGGGTAGGACCGCAGCGGCGAGTGCGGCGCGGTGGGCCCGGCCGGGCTGCCGCCGGCGACGAAGTAGTCGTAGGTCATCACGTTGTACCAGTCGAGGTAGCGGCTCGCCCCGGCGTAGTCGTTCGCGTCGATCTTGCCGTTGCGCGAGCCGTCCGCGGTGATCGCGGCGGTGACGAGCTGGCGCCCGAACTTCGCGCGCAGCGCCTTGACCAGGCCCGTGAACGCCTTGGGCCCACTGGTGTCGCAGGTCAGGCCGCAGGCGTTGGGGTACTCCCAGTCGATGTCGATGCCGTCGAAGACACCGGCCCAGCGCGGGTCGTTGACCAGGTTGTAGCAGGACTCGGCGAACGCGGCCGGGTTCTTCGCCGCCTCGGTGAAGCCGCCCGACCAGGTCCAGCCGCCGAAGGACCACAGCACCTTGAGCTTCGGGTTCAGCTTCTTGAGCTGGAGGATCTGGTTGAAGCTGCCGTGCAGCGCGCCCGGCTCGGTGCTGTCGGCCTGGCCGCTGACGCTCGTGGCGGCGTCGTAGGGCATGTCGTGGTCGGCCCACGGGTCGCCGACGGCGCACCCGCCGCCGGTCACGTTGCCGAAGGCGTAGTTGATGTGGGTCAGCTTTGCGGCCGACCCGGAGGTCTGGATGTCCTTGACGTGGTAGTTGCGCGCGTAGACGTCCCAGTCGGCGAAGTAGGCCATCACCTTGCCCTGGGCGTGGCCACCCTGGACCGGGCCGGCTTCCGCGGGCGGCGCGACGACGGCGGCGCCGGCCAGCGCCAGCACGGCGGCCCCCAGAGCGCTGGTGATGCGTTTTCTCATGCGGAGCACGCTGTTTCCCTTCGGCGAACCGGCCGGTCGGACGGGCCGAGGTTAACAGGTCCAGACCACTGCGGACAGAGCGAATCGTGTGCTGCCAACAGATTTCGTGGTAGCCACCCAGCGGGGCGCGGATTCACGGGTGTGCGAAGATCCCCGCATGACCGAGTTCGGCTGCGCGCGCTGCTACGGCGAAGACGCCCTGACCGCGCTGGCGTTCTGCACCACGCGGCTGCGGGAGACCCATCGCCTGGTGCGCCAGTCGCATTTCGGCATCTCGCTGCGCGAGTGCCCGGAATGCGGCCAGGCGTTCGTCGCGATCTTCACCGAGTTCGTCGACTGGACCGGCGGTGAGGACGCCCAGTACTTCGACATCGTCCCCCTCACCCGCACCGAGGTGACATCGTTGGCAGCACAGGGCTCCCGCGTCGACCTCGCCACCCTGGGCGCGCTCGGCAGCGTGCGCCGGCGGCTCTCGTCGGCCTGGCCGACCGGTGCGGACAAGACGATCGCCTGGCGGACGGATTCGCTTTCGGTGCGCGAAGGCTACTGAGCGGCCAGCCGGAGGATCGCCGCGGCCGAACGGTCCACATCGGCCTCCGTCGTCGACCAGTTGGACACCGAAATCCGCAGACAACGGCGGCCACGCCAGGTGGTTCCGCCGAGCCAGCACGTTCCGTCGCGTTGAACCGCGGTGACGATCGAATCGGTGCGGGCATCGTCGCCAAAGGACACCAGGACCTGGTTCAGGACGACGTCGTTGACGATTTCGGCGCCGCCGGCCGCCAAGGCGTCCGCGAACCGGCGGGCCAACCGGCAGCAGCGGTCGACGAGCTCGGCGACACCGTCGCGGCCCAGCTCGCGCAACGCCGCCCAGACCGCGAACCCGCGGGCGCGGCGCGACGACTCGAGGGTCAGGTCGCCCATGCCGGACACTTCGCCGGCGCCGGTCAGGTAGGCGGCGCGGTTGGCGAAGGCGGCGGCGTGGGCGTCCGGGCGGGCGCAGAAGACGAACCCGGAGTCGTACGGGACGTTCAGCCACTTGTGCCCGTCGCAGGCCCAGGAGTCGGCCAGCTCGACCCCGTCGACCAGCGCGGCCGTCGCGGGGTTGGCGGCGGCCCACAGCCCGAAGGCGCCGTCGACGTGGATCCAGGCGTCGCCGGCGGCGGCCCGGGCGGCGCGGAGATCGTCACACGCGCCGGTGTTCACGTTGCCCGCTTGCAGGCAGACGATGGCCGGGCCGGTGCCGGTTTCGAGGGTCCGCGCGAGGTCGGCGACGTCGATCGCGCCCTGCGGACCGGCGGCCACCTCCTCGACGGCCGCCGTGCCGAAGCCCAGCAGCCGCAGCGCGCGGTCGATCGTCGCGTGCCGTTCGGCGCTCGCGACCACGCGGACGCGCGGCGCGCCGAAGAGCCCGTCGCGCTCGACGTTCCAGCCCGCTTCGGCAAGAACGTGGTGCCGCGCGGCGGCGAGCCCGACGGTGTTCGCCGCCTGTCCACCGGTGACGAACCCGGCGGACGCGCTGGCCGGAATGCCGAGCAGCTCCTTGAGCCAGCCACCCGCGACGTCCTGCGCGGCCGCGGCGGCCGGGGACAGCACGGCGTTGAAGGCGTTCTGGTCCCAGCCCGCGGCGAGGACGTCGGCGGCGGTGGCGGCGGGCAGCGACCCGCCGATGACAAACCCGAAGAACCGCGGCCCGGCCGTCGCCGTCAGCCCGGGCTCGGCGGCCCGCGCGAGCTGTTCGAGCACTTCGGACGGCGGGCTCGGGTCCTTCGGCAGCGGCCCGCCGAAGCCCGCGCGCAAGGCGGCGGCATCAACGGCACGGGCGACCGGCCGGTCCGGCAGGCCGGCACGGTGGTCGGCGGCCAGTTCGGCGGCCCGGGCCAGGAGGTCACGCATCTCGTCCACGGCCCGACTCTAGGCCGCCTTCGGGTGCGCGGCCGAGAGCGAAGCGCCCCAAGGCGGCCTTGGTTGCGTGAGACGCACCGAAGGCCACATTGGGTGCATCCCACGCACCCAACGCCACATTGGGGCGCTCGGCTATCGACCGCGTCAAGCTGCCTTCGGGTGCGCGGCTCGCACATTTTCCCGGGCCAGCTCCACAGTCGTCGTGATCCGGCGCTGCCGGGTCTCCGGCCGCTTCGCCTTGGCGATCCACTCCAGAATCAACCGCCGCGACGACGGCGGGAACGCCGCGAAGTTCGCCGCCGCGACGGTGTCGAACGCCCGCTCCAGGTCCGCCGGGACAACTCCCTCCTGCGCCTCGGCGAGCACGTCCCAAGTCCCCGTACGCCGGGCGAGGTCGACCATCGCCTGACCCGCCGGCGTCATCAGCCCCGCCGCGGTCAGCCGCGCCACGCGGTCGCGGTTCACGCGGCTCCACGTGCTCTTCGGCTTCCGCGGTGTGAAGCAGAGGTACGTGCTCTCCGCGTCACGCCGGAGCGCCTTGCTGTCGATCCAGCCGAAGCACAGCGCCTGCTCCATCGCTTCGTGCACCAGGACGCCGGGAGCGCTGCTGTGCTTGCGCCGGATCACCAGCCACACCGACAACGCCGTGCCGTGCGCTGCCAGCCATTCCCGCCACTGCGCCACCGACGTGACCTTCAGCACCGCGATGCCTTCCAAAGTCTCCATGCCCACATCATCGAGGGTGAAGTGTTCACCTTCTGAGCACTTTTGCGCGGGAACAATCGGGACGCTCCCGGCGTAGCGTCTTGATATGGAGACTGCGCTCAGCACCGACCGGCTCGTGATCCGGGACTGGACGGTGGACGACGCCGAAGCCGCGTTCGAGATCTACGGCGCGGAAGACGTCACGCACTGGCTGACCCCCGCCATGGACCGCGTCGGCGACGTCGGCGCGATGCGTGCCGTCCTGGCCGCGTGGCAGGAGGCGCAGCCCAACCTCTGGCCCCCGCGCGGGCGCTGGGCCGTGGAACGCAAGGAGGACGGCGCCGTGATCGGCGGCCTCGGCATCCGGCTGCTCCCGCCGTTCGAAGAGGACCTCGAGCTGAGCTGGCAGCTCAGCCCCGGCGTCTGGGGCCAGGGCTACGCGTCGGAGGCGTCGCAAGCGCTGATCCAGTGGGCGTTCACGCAGGACACCGACGAGCTGTTCGCGGTCGCCCGGCCGAACAACACCCGCGCGATCGCCGTTGCCAAACGCCTCGGCATGCAGTGGGTCGGCGAGACCGACAAGTACTACAACCTGCGGCTGCAGGTGTACCGGATCCGGCACACCGACCTCATCGACTGACCGGCTCCAGCAGGAAGACGCGGATCTCGCGGTGCTCGGCCCGCACGGCGTACTGGTCGTACGCGGGCCAGTACTCCGCGACGGCGTCCCACATCGCCTTACGCTCTTCGCCGGCCAGGAGACGTCCGGTGACCTCGACGGTCCGGCCGCGGATCGCCATCGTCGCCTTCGGCTGCGCGAGCAGGTTGGCCGACCACGCCGGGTGCGCCTCGCCGCCGAAGTTCGAGCCGAGCACGACGTACCCGCCGGCGCGCTCGACGTACAGCAGCGGCACCTGGCGGGGCTCGCCGCTGCGGCGCCCGATGGTGGTGAGCAGCATCGTCCGGAGCCCGATGGCCGTGCCGACGCCGAACCGGCCGCCGCTGATCCGCAGCAGCACCCGGTCGGCCGGCGCGAGCGCCCGGCCGACCGCCGCGAACGCCCGGCTCTTGCCGATCCCTGCGAAAGCCTTCCGCAATTCCGCCATTCCGGCACCCTAGCGGCCGGTCACCACCCCGAAGGCGCGGGCGGCGGCACAACCGGCGGGCGGTCGTCGCAGGTGATCGTGTTCGGCAGCTCCCACGGCGCGAGCCAGCCGCCGTCGTTGCCGCCGAGGTCGGTCACCGAGAACTCCGACCCCGTGGGCGGGAAGTTGAACGAGCCGCAGTTGTTGACGCCGACCGCGCCGACGTTGCGCGCGTCGACGTTCCGGAACGACGCCGAGCCGGCCGAGCGGGCGCTGAGCACCGACGTCCCCGCGCCGTCGACACGCAGGTCGGCGAACTTCAGGCCGGTGATCGAGTACTTGTCCTTCACCGGGAAGTCGCTGACCAGCATGATCGCGTTGTAGGTGTTGTCGAGGAAGTGGCCGCCGGTCACCTCGATGTCCGCGGCGATGTCCTTCTCCAGGGCGTAGAACCAGATCGCGCCGAGCCCGATCCGCCAGTTCAGCTCGAAGGTGCCGGCGCGCACGGTGGTGTTGTCCGCGATCCGCAGCTTGCCGGTGAACGGCTCGGCGCCGAACCGCGAGCCCACCTGGATCGCGCTGCCCTCGCGGATCGGGTCGGCGACCAGGTTGCCGGACACGGTGGTGTCGGCGCCGCCGTAGAGCGCGATCCCGTTGGCCAGCACCGGCGTCTGGACCGTGTTGTGGCTGAACGTGTTGCGTGCGTTTTCGATCTTTTCCGACCATATCGCGAGGCCGTCGTCACCGGTGTTGCGGACGAAGTTGTTCGACACCAGAGAATCCGTGACGCCGGTGTGGAAGTTGAGGCCGTCGGCGATCTGGTCGGTGATGACGTTGTTAGTCACGCGCGTGTTCGTCATCGGCCCGTCGAACCACAGGCCCACCTTGGTGTGGTGCAGGTACAGGCCGTCCACAGTGGAATCGCTGAGCGCGCCGCCGATCCCGTTGACCTGGTCGGTGTCGATGCGCTCCCGGACGTCGCCTTCGATCGTGAAGCCGGAGAGGTGGACGTCGTGGCTGCCGCCGGCCGCCGCGTCCTTGCCGTAGAAGCCGGCTCCCGTGTGGACCGAGCCGTCCGGCGCCGGGACGTCCAGCTTCACCTCGTGCCCCTTGACGATCGTGTACCAGCTGCCGGCGCCTTCGATCGTGACGTCGTCGACGACGATGTGCCGGTTGACCTGGTAGGTGCCCGGTGGCAGGTAGACCTTCAGATGGGTGCGCTTCGCGAAGGTGATCGCGCGGTCGATCGCGTCGGCCGAGTCGCGCTTGCCGGTCGGGTCGGCGCCGAAGAACAGCGCGTTCGCGGCGAAGAGGTCGACACGAGGCGGCGCGACCAGTTCGGAGTCGAGCAGGTCGACCACCGTCCACGCGGCACTGCTGCCGGCCGGGACGGTGAGCCGCACCTTGTCCCCCGCGCGGTAGGTCTTGCCGAGCAGGAGCCGCTGCTCGTCGTAGAAGTGGCTGGGCCGGAACGGTTTGGTGATCACCGGCGGCGGTGTGGTCGCCGCGGGCACGCACGAGCACTCGGTGATCCACCAGTCCGGGTGCAGCAGGTCCGCGGCGGGGTTGTTGGTGAACGGGTACTGGTTGTACAGCCAGGAGTACTGCGAGGTCAGCGTCATCCGCTGCCGGTGCGCGCCGTTCACCGTGACGTCGAGCGGCGCGGTGATCCCGCCACCCTGCGGCGCGTCCGGGATGCTGTACCGGACGGTGATCGCGTTCGCCGCGGCCGGCAGCGTGAACTCGACGTGCTGCCCGGGCGTCAGCCGGACGGCCCGCCGTCCGGACGCTTCGGCGGGCAGCGTGTAGGCCGAGCGGTCCGGGCCGAGCACGGCGCCGTCGGTGCGGGCGTTCTCCGCCTCCTGCTCGAGGAACCCGACCGTGGCACCACGCCCGGCGACGAGGCCCGGATCGAGCGCGGCGCGCGTAACGACGGGCCGGTCGGCCGCCGACGCCGGAGCGGCCACGGAAAGCAGGGTGAGGACCGCGACCAGCACGGCTCCGAAGGTGCGTCGCGCCATCGCGGACCTCGTTTCACTCGGGAGTGCCGCGGAAGAGTAGGTCGCGCCTCGCTCTCACCACAAGGTCTTGCCGCGATTTTGCCCGAACTTACTCACTACTTGCAGGCATCAATACAGAAGTTGCGCAACCGAACGTCTGGTTAGGTGAGCCCATGACCCGTCCCGAATCCGCCGCCGAGGTCTTCGACGCGCTCGGCAAGGACTACGAAACCGCCTTCCGCGCCGCGACCGCGCAGCGGGAGGCGATCACCGACCTGCTCGCGGCCCTGCCGCCGAAGGCGAAGGTGCTCGACCTCGGCGCCGGCACCGGCCGGCCCACCGCGGAACTGCTGGCCGCGGCGGGCCACGACGTCACCGGGTACGACGTCGCGCCGAAGATGGTGGAGCTCGCGCGGGCCCAGGTGCCCGCCGCCCGCTTCGAGCTCGGCGACATGCGTGAACTGTCCTACGAGGACGGCAGCTGGGACGCGATCACGGCTTTCTTCTCGATGCTGCAGCTCCCCCGGGCCGAGCAGGAGACGATGCTCGGCCGGCTCGCGGCCTGGCTGAAGCCCGGCGGCCGGCTGGTCTTCGCCACCGTGCCCGCGGACGTCGACGGCGTCGACATCGTCTTCATGGGACACCCCGTCCGCGCGAGCAGTTTCACCGCCGAGGCGCTGGCCGGGCACCTGCGGGCCGCGGGTCTGGAGATCATCCGCGAGGTGCGGGCGGAGTTCGTCCCGGACCACCCCGGCGCGACCCCCGAGCCGCACGTCCACCTCACCGCGCGCAAGCCTTCGTGAGTCGATCGTGGCGTCAACCCCTCACCGGCACGATCACCCGACGGACATGAATTTTGCTCAAGTTCGTGCGTGTCCCCGGCCGTTGACCCGAGCTAAAGTGAGCCATGGGCACTGTGGCCGAGCCGGTACCTCGCGAACACCGCGAGCTGCTGCGCGGGATGCTGGCCAGGTTGCCGGAGTTCGCCGACCGGCTGGCCCACCTGCTCAGTGAAGAAGACGAGTTCTACCGGCAGGTCGACCACGTCGCGCCCGAGGAGCTGCGCCAGGTCTGCCGCGCCAACCTCGAACGCGCGCTGACGGCGCTGGCCGAGGGCCGCGGGCTGGCCCTCGACGCCGCCCGCAAGACCGGGCTGGTCCAGGCGCGCCAAGGCATTCCGCTGCCCGCGGTGCTGCGTGCGTTCCGGATCGGCGGCACGTTCGTCTACGAGGCCCTGCTCGAGCTCGCCGGCCCGGAGTTCCTCAACCCGACCAGGACGATCGAGATCAACTCCTACGTCTGGAAGGCGATCGACCTCTACTCGGACGCGCTGACCACGGCGTACGACGAGGTTGCGGCCGAGCCGTCCCACGCGAACCTCCGGCGGCTGGACGACCTGCTGCGCGGCCGGCTCACCGGCCAGGCCGACATGGAGGCCGCGGCCCGCGAGCTGGGCCTGCCGACCGCGGGCATGTTCGTCGTCGTGGTGACCGAACGCATCGAGCCGGACGAGCAGGACTCCGTCGAGGCCCTGCTGCGCGCCCGCCGCTGGCGCTCGGCGTGGCGGCGCGGCGGTGAGGCCGGGCTGGTGGCGATCGACCGGATCGAAGACGTCCGTCGGCTGCGCGAAGTGCTGGGCTCCCTACCGGTGGCGGCCGGCTTGAGCCGGCCCTTCACCGGGTTCCCCGACGTCCCGGACGCCCTGCACCGCGCCCGGATCGCCCGCCGTTCCCTGCCCTCGGCGACCGCGGGTGTGGTGGTGTTCGGCGATTCCCCGGTGACCACCTTGGTCGCCGCCGCCCCGGGCATGGCCCGCGACGTCGTGCGGTCGGCGCTCGCCGGAGTCCTCACCCTGCCGGGCGCGGAACGCAAGGTCCTGCTCGACACGCTGCTCGCGTGGTTCGCCGGCCACGGCTCGGCGAAGGAGGCCGCGGACCGGTTGTTCGTGCACCCCAACACGGTCCGCTACCGCCTGAGGCGTGTGCAGGACCTGACCAAGCGCGACCTGACCGACCCCGCGGACATCGGCGAGCTGTACGTCGCGCTCGAATCGGTGCGCCTGGACCCCGAGCCGGACTAGCCGCCCGCACGCCTATTGACTTTCGATAGATATCCAGCGATAGTCGGCGCATGTTGACCGAGAAGCGGGCCGTCGCCGCGCTCAGAGTGTTCCTCGTCGTGTTGTTCGGGGTGCTCGTCGTGTTCCAAACGCTGTCGCTGCCGGGCGGGATCGCCTACCAGACGCAGCAGAACCCGCACGACGCGAACCTGCGCTGGCCGCTGACCGCCATCGCGGTGTTCCTCGTGCTGTGCGTCCAGGTGGTGGTCGTCGCGACCTGGAAGCTGCTGACGCTGGTCAAGAAGGACCGGATCTTCACCACCGCGTCCCTGAAGTGGGTCGACGCGATCGTCTGGGCCGTGGCCGCCGCGTGGCTGGTCTTCGTCGGCATGCTGATCTTCGTCGGCTTCAACGCGGACGACCCGGGAATGCCGATGCTGCTGTTCCTGGTGACCGTCGGCATCACCGTGCTCGGGCTGCTGATGATCGTCATGCGCGCCCTGCTGCGGCAGGCCACCGCGCTCCGGACCGACCTGGAAGCGGTCATCTGATGTCGATCGTCGTGCGCATCGACGTCGAACTGGCCAAGCGCAAGATGAGCGTCGGGGAGTTCGCCGAGAAGGTCGGGCTGACGCCGGCCAACGTCGCCGTGCTGAAGAACGGCCGGGCCAAGGCGGTGCGGTTCAGCACCCTCGAAGCCATGTGCCGCGCGCTCGGCTGCCAGCCGGGCGACCTGCTCGAGTGGGTCGACGACTAAGCCAGGTCGGCGGGCCGCACCCGCAGCTTCGCGGCGATGCGGGCCAGCGCCTGCTGGTCGGCCGCGGTGAGCGGGTCGAGCGCCTGCCGGACGGCGCGCAGGTGCACCGGCGCGGCCGCCTCGACCACCGCAAAACCGGCGTCGGTGAGGGCGACCAGCGTGTACCGGCCGTCGTCGGGATCGGGCGAGCGCACCACCCAGCCGCGCTGCTCGAACCGCTTGACCACATTGGACAGCCGGGACAGCGAGCCGTTGGCGAGGTAAGCCAGCTCGCTCATCCGCAGGCGGCGCTCCGGCGCTTCCGAGACGTGGCTGAGCGCCAGGTACTCGAAGAGGGTCAGGCCCGCCTCCTGCTGCAACGGTGCTTCCAGCCGGCCCGGCAGCAGCAGGACGAGCGACACCAGCCCGGTCCAGGCTTCCTTTTCGGCCGGGTTGAGCCATCGGGGCTCGTCGGTGGTGGCCATGGCGAAACCATACTCGGCGTCGATCACTTCACGCTTGAAGTGAAACCGTGCTACGTTGACTTCAAGCGTGAAGTCAATCGAAGGGATTCCCATGCCGCAGTTCTCCGTCACCCCCGGCTACGGCCCCCGGCACCTCGAAGCCCTGCACTACACCCAGGCGGTCCGGATCGGCGACCGTGTCGAGATCTCGGGGCAGGGCGGCTGGGACGACAACACCGTCTTCCCCGAGTCCCTCGAGGACGAAATCGTCCAGGCCTTCGACAACGTCGAGCGCACCCTCGCCACCGCGGGCGCGAGCTGGGCCGACGTCGTCGCCGTGGACTCGTTCCACATCCCCACCGAGGCCGACACCATCGGCGACGACCACACCCGCGTCATGGTCGAGCAGTTCCGCAAGCGCATGGGCGACCGCGCGCCGATCTGGACCCAGCTCGGCGTCGCGGCGCTGGGCGCGCCGGGGATGCGCGTCGAGATCCGGGTGACCGCCGTCGTCGAGGAAGGCTAAGCCGCGTCCGCCTCG
This sequence comes from Amycolatopsis sp. NPDC051758, assembly GCF_044453095.1. NCBI lineage: Bacteria > Bacillati > Actinomycetota > Actinomycetes > Pseudonocardiales > Pseudonocardiaceae > Amycolatopsis > Amycolatopsis sp. NPDC051758. Next base: position 236,327 of record NZ_JBITCJ010000004.1, read on the forward strand.
ACGAGCCGGGCCAGGTCGAGCAGCGTGCCCTCGAAGCCGGCGCCGGCGGTGAGCGCCACCGTGAGCGGGCCCCCGCGGCGGGCCGTGCCCACCGGGAGCGTCACCGCCGGCTCCGTCCACTGGGGACGGTCCACACCGGCCGAAACGACCACGTCCGGGCGGGTCACCACGCTTCGCCGGCCGCCGGCGTCGAGGTCGAGCACCACGTTGCCGTGCAACGAAAGCAGCGCGGCGACGTCGGCGACGGCGTCGCGCAGCTCACGGTCGGCGATCGAGTCCGAGTGCGCGCCGATCGCCGGCCGGGGTGGTGGTTCTTCGCGGGCGAGCCGCGGGACGATCACGCCGAGGTCGCCCGGGGTGCATTCCAGCACCCGGATGCCGGGCACGCCGGCGAGCGGGTCGGTGAGGGTGATCCCCGCGCTCGCGGCCGCCGCCACGATCCGGGCCCGCCAGCGCGCGGTCGCCGCGATGGCGACCATCGATGGGTCCTGGGGCAAAAGGGGAATTCTCCTTCGTGGTCCGGCGCGGCGGAGTGAGGATCGTCCGATGGTGGGCCCGTGCCCGTTGTGCCCGGGAACAAACATGTTTGGTCGCTTGGTCCGAACGGGCGCGCACATGCCACCTTCCGGTCGCACCCGGTGTCTGTGACCGCCGGTCACACTTTGACGCGCGGCGTGGCGCGGGCCACTATTCCGTCCACTGATTACCGCCGGGTAATTTGTGCGGTGTCGAAGACGACCCAGGAGGACCGTTGCGACGTGTTTTCGGCCTGATCTTGCTGGCGCTGGGCGTCTTCGCGGTCGCGGGGGCAGTGCTCCTCCCCACCTACGTCTACCCCCGGCTCGCCAAGGTGCCGCTCGACCAGGACTCGACGTCGGTGCTGGAAGGCACCGCGAGCAAGGTCCTCGCCGTGACCGACAACGGATCCGGCCCGGTCTCGAACATCCGGGAAGACGCGAAGCTGACCGCGACCGGGCACGTGCAGGCGAACTTCGCCGCGCCGGAGATGCGCCAGGACACCGACTACGCGGTCTGGATGCTGGCGGTGCAGGTCACCGACGACGCCGACGGCACCCTGCTCTCCGCCAGCAAGCGGCAGGTCTGCTTCGACCGGCGCACCGGCGAAGGCTACGAGCCGCACGGCGAGACCGACCCGCCGTGTGCCGCCAACAGCAGCTACGTCACCGAACTGAAGGACAAGGCCGACAAGGACGGCCTGAAGCCGCCCGAGACGAACGACTACAAGGCGCAGCCCGGCCTGAACTTCAAGTTCCCGTTCGGCGCCGAGCAGAAGGACTACAAGGTCTACGACGACAACACCGGCGCGGCCGTCACCGCCCGGTTCGTCGGTCCCGAGACGGTGAACGGGATCGAGACCTACAAGTACGTCCAGGACATCCCCGACACGAAGATCGCCACCAAGGACGTGCCGGGCGCGCTCGTCGGCCGCACCGAGCCGACGGTCCAGGCCGACCTCTACTACCGCGGCATCAACACGCTGTGGGTGGAGCCGGTCACCGGGATCGAGGTCAAGCAGCAGCAACAGCAGCACCAGGAGCTGCGCTCCCTGACCAGCGCGGCGGTGGTGTTCGACGGGACGCTCGCCTACAACGGCACGACCATCGCGCAGATGGTGGACCAGGTGGACGCGAACAAGGGCAAGCTGGAGTTCCTGTCGACCACCGGCCCGCTCTGGCTCGGGATCGGCGGCGCCGTGCTGATCATCGTCGCGATCGTGCTGCTGGTCCGCCGACGCCCGGCCGAGCCGCCGGCCCCGCGGAAGCGGCGCCAGGTGGTCTTCGCCCAGACCTGATCAGCGCCTGCGCAGGACCAGAACCAGGTTCCAGGAAGCGATTTCCCGCAGGCCGGGAATCCGCACGATCCACATCGCCCAGCCCGGGTGGTAACGCGGATAACCGGCCACGACGTCGGCGAGCGGCGTCGCCTTCGCCCAGCGAAGCGCGGCGCCGACCGAAACCGGGAACAGGCTTTCCCCGAATTTGTTCTTCGGCTGTTTCCCGAGTTTCCGGAGATAACGCTGCCGGGCGTAGTCGCCGCCGAGGAAATGCCACGGCGCCGTCTCGTGGCCGCCCCACGGTGAGTACCACGGCGTGAAGGACACGAAGACCGTGCCGCCGGGCTTGGTCACCCGGCACATCTCCTCGAGCATCACCCACGGCTCGGCGACGTGCTCCAGCACGTTCGACGAGTAGCAGACGTCCACGGATCCGGTGCGCACCGGCAGTTCCGTGCCGCTGGCACGGATCATGTTCTCCCCCGGCTCACCCCGCGCGGACAGCTCGCCGACGTCCGGATCGAGACCGAGGTAGGACGCGCCCGCCGCGCGGAAGGCGTCCGAAAAGTAGCCAGGGCCGCCGCCGACGTCCAAGATCGTGCGTCCGGAAAGCGGAGTGTGAGCCGCCAACTGCCGCACCGAGTCGGCGGCCAACGCGGAATAGAAGCCGTCCGGGTCGGTCTGCTCGGTGAGGAACGTGCGGAACAGCGTCACGGAACGGCGGAGCGTGGCGCGGTGCGGCTGCGGGGTCGCGGTGAAAACCGGATTGCCTACCATTGAACCGTCGCTTTCCCGAATACGTTCCTCTACTGTGTACGCACCGGTAACCTAGCATCGTCGCTACAGTTTGGATAACCCGATGGAACGTCCTCGTGTGCTCCTCGTCAACTGGCGCGACACCGGCCACCCCGAAGGCGGCGGGTCGGAGCGGTACGTCGAGCGGATGGCGGAAGGGCTCGCGAGAGCGGGGTACCGGGTTGAAATCCAGTGTGCCGCCTACCCGGGCGCGACCGACGGCGAATGGCGTGACGGCGTCCGCTACCGGCGGCGGGGCAACAAGTTCGGCGTGTACGCGCACGCGCTGCGGGCGATCCGCCGGGCCCGCGCCGACCTCGTGGTGGACGTGCAGAACGGCATGCCGTTCTTCGCCCGGCTGGTCGCCGGCTGTCCCGTGCTGGTGCTCGTGCACCACGTCCACAAGGAACAGTGGATCAGTGCGCTCGGCGCGGTAGTGGGCCGGGCCGGCTGGTGGATCGAGTCGCGGCTGGCGCCGTGGCTGTTCCGCCGGTGCCGGTACGTCACGGTTTCCGAGGTCACCAAGGCGGAGCTGGCCGGACTGGGCGTCCAACGGGACCGCGTCACGGTGGTGCCCAACGGCCTCGACGCGCCGCCGGTGTGCGTGTCCGAACGGGACACCTCGCCGACCCTGGTCGCGGTGAGCAGGCTGGTGCCGCACAAGCGGATCGAGCACGCCATCAACGTCGTCGCGCAGCTCGCGCGGCGCTGGCCGGACCTGCGGCTCGAGGTCGTCGGCCAGGGACCGTGGGACGAGGTGCTGCGCGCGCACGCGGCGGAGCGCGGTGTCGCGGACCGCGTGATCCTGCACGGCTGGGTCGACGAGCAGGCCAAGCACGAGATCCTCGCCCGCTCGTGGCTGCACCTGTGCCCGTCGGTCAAGGAAGGCTGGGGCATCGTCATCATGGAGGCCGCGGCACACGGGGTGCCGTCGGTCGCCTACCGGGCCGCCGGCGGGGTCGCCGAATCCATTGTGGAGGGCCGCACCGGCCTGCTCGCGGAGGACTTCGAAGACTTCACCGCCCAGGTCGACGGCCTGCTCGCCGACGGGCTGCGGCGCGCGGAGATGGGCCTGGCCGGGGCCGAGCGGGCCGGGCAGTTCAGCTGGGACTCGAGTGTCGGCGAGTTCGCCGCACTGGTGCGGGACGTCTCCGGCCGGCCCGCGCCGCGGCCGCGGGTCCTGGTCCCGGCTCGGGTCCCGGAGCTCGCCGAATGACCGGAAAGAGTCGTTCAGGTCGTTACCGCGGGTCTTGCTCCCGGACCGCGTCCCGGAACGCGCCGAGCAGCCGTGCGGCGGCGAGCGCGTCGAAGTCCTTACGACGGGCGCGCACGGTCACCGTGGTGGTGCCGCCGGTGGTCGCCGCGCCGAACGCCACGCCTGAGCGGCCGCTGGCGGCCGGGTAGAAGGCCAGCGAGCGCACGGTGTCCCCGGTGGACACCACGCCGAGGTTCGACATCAGGAACGTCGAACCGAGGCGGCTCGCCAGCAAGCGGGTGCCCAGCCGGGCGAGCCGGCTGCTGCGTGCGGGGAAGTCCGGCTCGGGCGGCTGCTCGCCCAGCAGCGCCGCGACGTCGGCCACCACCGGGTGGTTTCCCAGCCGCAGCCGGAAGAACGCGCTGTCGTGCACGGGTTCCGGCGCGGCGCCGGAGCGCCAGGACGCCCCCAGCGCCGCCACCACCCGGGCGGCGCGGACGTGGTGTTCCCGGTTCCAGCGTTCGGTGGTGCGGGCCGCGGCCGCGACGAACGCCGCGGCGCCCAAACGCAGCCGCGGTTCGTACACGGCCGCGAAAACGTCACCTGCGGCCGGAGCGGCCCGATCGGGAGCGATCCGCGCCGGTGGCGCGAAAAGCGCTTCAGCGAGCCGCTGGACGGCCGAAACGAGAAAGGGCTTACCGGCGGCGCGTTCGCCGATCCCGGTCGCGCCCGAGGAAACCGGGACGTCGAGGAGGATGCCGAGCAGCGAAAGCAGGCCGAGGCCGTCGAGCGCGCCGTGGTGCGCGGCGACCAGCAGCGTGAGCTCGTCGACACAGACGGCGACACGCACGAGCGGATCGGTGCGTTCGTAAGGCTCCGAAGCGAACCGATCACGGACGGCGGGCAAGCCGGCCGCCGTGGTCTGCTCGATTTCGGGCACCGCACCGAGATGCGGGTACTGCTGACCGGCGGCGGCCAGGCGCGACCGGAGCTTTTCCGGTTCGGGCACGGCCGTGCCGAGTTCCGCTTCGAGGAGGATGCTCCAGGAAACGGTGGGGTCGCCGTAGAGCCCGACGACGCGGTGCGCGTGGTCGGAGGCGAGCCGGGTCACCGCGTCAGCGGTTCCCGTAGAGCTTGGCCGGGTGGTCGGCGGGGTTGTACTTCACCTGTGCGTTGAGCTTTTCCTGCACCTGGGTGGTGGTGTCGGGATCGGCGCTTTCGGTGAGTGCGAACCCCGCTCCCGTCGCCAGCCCGCCTCCGATGATGACGGCGGCGAACACGCCGATGACCGTGCCCACGTGTCACTCCTTCCGCGGCGGGGAACTCCTGCCGCGGCCCAATGTACGCATCGGTAACATGCGGCACAACAGTGCGACGCACAGCAACGTGAGCGCTACTCCGTTCGCCACCAAGGCGGGCGCCCACACGATCTCCTTCACCGCCGGCACACCCGGGGTCCGGTAGAGCGTCAGCCACTCACCCGACCACACCTGCGTCGCACCGGCGAGCAGCCGGGTGTCGACCTCGCCGGGCGTCCCGTGCTCGACGAGGATCCAGCCGATGCCCGCGTCGGTGAGCTGCTGCGCCGACGTCGCGGCGCGGACGTCGCCGATCCTCGGGTCCTCGCCGGTGATGCGGTCGGCGCCGACCTTCAGCGTGTCGTCCATCAGCACCGGTTTCGGCAGCACACGCGGCGCCGGGTCGAGCTGTGTGCGGCCGTCGTTCCACGCGAACCCGCGGAACGCCGAGAGCGGCAGCGCCAGCACGTCACCGGGACGGTCACCGAGCACTTCGGACACCGCCTGCCAGTCCGGCGGGTACTGCACGGTGCCGAGCCGTCCCCAGCCACCCCAGGCCAGGTCCGGCATGGTGAGCAGCGGGAAAGCGACCGCCGCGGCCACCAGCGCCCGGCCTCCGCCGACGGTCCGCAGCTTCGCCGCGGCGACCTCGATGGCGAGCGCGAACCCCATCGAGAGCGGCAATGCCCACCAGGCCACCCACTTCTGGGCGTCACGCAGCAGTCCCGCGCCGGGCACGTGCCGCGTCGCGAAGTTCAGCAGGGCCTCGCCGCCCGGCAACGTCGCCAGTGACGCCAGCAGCACACCCGCGACACCGAGGAGGACAAGAGCGCGAGTGGGCCGTGTTCCCCAGCGCGCCTTGAGCGTGCGCAGCCCGGCGACCGCGATCACGGCCGTGACGAGCACGAGCACCGGGATCAGCGGCATGGCCCGGCTGCCGGGCACCGTTTCGGCGTTCCAGATGCCGCCCAGCCCGAGCACGCTGAGCAGGGCCGGGCCCCAGCTTTCGGCGCGGGCGCTGAACGCCGTGACACCGGCCGGGTCGGAAAACGTGCTGCCGGCGTTGAGGAACGTCGGCACCAGCCACGGCAGGTTCAGCAGGATGCCGATGGCGATCGTCTGCGAGAGCCGCCGCCGGCCGGCGGCCACCACCATGACGGCGGCGGCGAGCACCCCGCCCGGCGGTGTCAGCACCGCCGGGGCGCAGGCGAGCACCAGCCTGGGCACGGCGTTCGGCTCGTGGTTCCGCGCGTCGAGCCCGGCCCGGACGATCCACGGCAGGCACGCGTAGGTGAGCAGCAACGGCCAGTGCCCGATGAACAACCGCTCGGCGACGTACGGCGTCCAGGCGTAGGCCGTCGCGGCGACGAGCCGGGTGCCGAGGTGTTCGGTCGGGACGAGCCGTCCCGCGCCTTGGGCGGCGAAGAAGATGGCCGGCAGCAAGACGATCTTCTGGACGAGGTCACCGGGGACGACGGTGGTCACGAGCGCGACGGCGGCGTCCGCGGGAACCGAACGCGGCAGCACGCTGCCGATCCCGAAGGCGTCCGGCACGAAGTACTGCCGGGGCGCGAAGACCATGTCGTAGCTCAGGACGAACCCGCGGCCGAGCAAGGGTGCGCAGACGGCGAACGCCAGGACGGCGGACAACACGGGAAGCGCGAGCCGCCTGCTCGGTGCGTCCACTGCCCTTCCTTTCCGTGCCCCGCGCGGTTAGGGTCCCTGGTCATTACCCACCGGTAATGGGAGCCCGACGTTGAGCGTAGCCACCGAAGTGCCGGCCCGGACCGGCAACCGGGTCGCGGCGATCCTCGTCTCGCTGGCGCTCGCGGGCAACAACGCGGCCAGTTACGTGCTGAGCCTGGCGGCCGCGCGGATCCTCGCGCCCGGCGCGTTCGGGGAGCTGAGCTCGCTGCTGGCGGTGCTGGTGATCGGCGTCGTCCCGGCGATGGGGCTGCAGACGGTGGTGGCGCTGCGTGTCGCCCGCGCGCCTTCGACTTCCCAGGGTTCGCTGTTCGCGTTGGGGCTGGTGACGAGCGGGATCGTCGCGACGGCGGCGTTGACGCTCAGCCCGTTGCTGGTGCTCCTGCTGCACCTGGGTTCCCTGACCCCGGCCCTCCTGGTGACGGCCGCACTCGGGCCGTTGACGCTGCTCGGGATGTTCCACGGACTGCTGCAGGGCGGCCACCGCTTCGCGACGCTGGCCGGGCTCATCGCGCTGGAGGGCGCCGGCAAGGTCGGCGGTTCCCTGGCGGGCCTGCTGATCTCGGGCACGACGACCGGCGCACTGGCGGGCACGGCGATCGGCTCACTGGCGGTGGTCGCGGCGGGCTGGCAGGTCTGTGGCCGCCCGCGCCCCCGCTGGTCCGACCGCCACGGCGCCGAGGTGCTCCACACGGCGCAGGCGATGCTGGCCCTGGTGCTGCTGGTGAACCTGGACCTGGTCCTGGCCCGGCACACGCTGCCGTCTTCGGAAGCCGGCGAGTACGCGCTGGGGGCGATCGTCACGAAGATCGCTTACTGGCTCCCGCAGGCGGTGGGGGTGCTGGTCCTCCCCCGGTTCGCGGTCTCTTCCGGACGCCGTCGCGTGCTGCCGGTGGCGTTGGCGGTGTGTGCGGCGCTGGATTCTTTGGTGTTGCTGGTTTCTCTCGTGCTGGGTCCGTCGTTGCTGGCGTTGATCGGTGGGCCGCGGTATGCCGGGAGCACGATGCCGGTGTGGCCGTTTGCGTTGGCCGGGTCGATGCTGGCGTTGGTGCAGATTCTGTTGTACGCGCGGTTGGCCGACGGGGATCGCCGGGTGACGGTGCTGATGTGGGCGGCGGTGGGCGTCGAGGCGCTGCTGATCACCGCTTGGCTGCATGCTTCCGCGGCGCAGGTCGTGACGGTGGCTGCTTGTTGCGCCGGTGGGCTGGCGGTGGCCGGGGTGGTGCTGGAACTCCGGTCCCGCCGGAAGAGCCTCAGCCCGCCGGTTTCTCCTTCCGGATGAACCAATCCACGCACGTCGACACCATCGCCGCCGCGGCCAGCAAGAGAGCCGCTTGGGTCACCGGGCCGTAAGCCCACTCCTGGCCGTGCCCCACCACCCGGCCGGACACCGACACGACCACCGCGACGACCATCCCGCCCAGCGCCAGATACCGCGGCGCCCGCTCGGAGAACTGCCGCGCCAGCAGGCACGCGATCAGCAGCACCACCGGCAGCATCCCACCCAGCGCCACCAGCAACCCGATCAGCACCACCGGAACCGCCGCCCCACCGGGAGTCACGGCGAACGACCGCCGCCGGGCCGGCCAGAAGACCCCCACCAGCAGCAGCAACACCGCCGTAGCCCCGATCAGCAAGCCCAGCCGGTACGTGGAATCCGGCGTGAACGAAAGCGAAACCACCCCGCCGGCGCCCGCCGGGACGATCCACGCCTGCTGCCAGCCGTCGACGCGGGTGCGGGTCAGCTCGCGGCCGTCCAAGGTGGCCGCCCAGCCCGCGTTCGCGTTCTCCGGCACCGCCAGCACCGCCTCCGCGCCCGGCGCCACCGTCACCGTCCGCGACGCCGCGTCCCACGATCCCACCTGGACCGCGCGGTGCACCGGCGCCGAGGCGGCGACGGCCGGGCGCAGCCACAGGTCCTGGACCACGAACGACTCCGACCGGTCCGTGCGCAGCTCGTGGCCGCCGGCCGGCAGTGCGATGCCGCCCTCCGAGTCGCGGCACATCCGCAGCTCCAGCGGCCGGTGCGCGATGATGTCCGCCAGCGTGCCCTGCACCGACGTCCGGTAGTCGAGCCCGTCGAGGTGGACGTTCGGCCCCGCGCCGCACGGCACCGTGAACGCCGGGTCCGGCCCGGGCAGCAGACCGTCCGATCCGGACAGCGAAAGGTTGCCGACACCCACCGCCGCGCGGGCCGCCGGATCGTCGTCGTCACCGGGCAGCACGATCTGCAGCTGGTCGGTGTCCAGCGGCTCGAACGACGCCGACCCGCCCGCGTCGAGCTGCACCGTGCGGTTGCCCGACCGGCCGATCAGCACCACCTGCTTCGGCACCTGAGCCCCGCTCGACGGCGAAACCCCGATCTGCAGGCCGGAAATCCGCTTCGGACCGGCCCATCCGAGGGTGAGCGTCGGCCGGAGGTCGGTGACGTCGGGGCGCCACGTCGTGCCCGCGTCGCCGTCCACCGCCGCGAATCCGCCCGCCGCCGGGTCACCGCCGAGCTGGGACGTCGACGCCACCGTGACCCCCGGCAGCTGCACCGGGTTCTTCCCGCCCCCGGCGGGCAGCACCGAGCCGCCGACCAGGAACGTCTGCTCGGCGGGTGTGCTGAACAACCGCCGGATGCCGTCCGGTTCCTCGCCGTCGCGCGCGGAAGAAGCGTCACACCGCACGGCGCCGTCGGCCGGCAGGCAGGCGTACCGCGGCTGCGCGCCGCGGGTGAAGGCGAACCCGGGCGCCGGGCCGGCCGGCAGGTCCGCGGGCACTTCCAGCGCTCGCTGCGGCTCGGTGCCCGGGATGGTCAGGTCCGCGATGCCGACGTTCCCGTCCTGCCGCCCGACCACCAGCGACAGCAACGTGATCCGCACCTTGCGCGTGACGCCGCCGGCGACGGCGTAGTTGTGCGCCCCCGCGCCGCGGATCACCTGCTGGTCGACCGAGCCGTTGTCGGTGGTGATCCGGATCCGGGTCGGCGGCCAGCCCACCCGGAGGTCGTCCACCATCTGCAGGTCCACCGAGGTCACCAGCCGCGGGGTGTCCAGCTCCACTTCGAGCCACTGGCCGATCGGGCCGGTGAACGACGACGACTGCCACGCCGTGCGCGGGTCGCCGTCGATCGCGGCGAACGGCTGGTGCCCCGGGTCCGACCCGCCGAAGGCATCGGCGAACGACGCGGCCGTCGACGCCGTCACCGCGCGGATGCCCCGGTAGGCGGCCACGGTCTGGTGCTCCTGGCCGGGGAACGGCAGCACGTCACCGGCCGCGCGCTGCTGACGGTAGGCCTCACCGGCGGTCAGGGTCTGGCTGAGGTTGTCCCGCACCCCACCGACGTTCCGCTCGGCGCGCCGCAGGCCGTCGGTCACCAGCCGCGGCCCGCCCGCCGAGCCGCCGTCGCCGGTGAGCACGGTCGGCGTCCCCGGGTCGAGCTGCCCGGAGTCGATCAGCGGGAGCAGGTTCTCCGGGCCGCCGCTCACCGTCGGTACGTCCTTTGTGGACGTCGCGGTGGCCAGCGGCACCGGCCGGCGGACCTCGTACACCTCCAGCGGCCCGAACTCCGCCGCCTTGCCGATGCCCGGCGAGCCGGCCAGCCCGGCACGCAACGTCGCGATCGGCGGGGCTGTGGTCCGCTCGCGGTCGATGTCGTTGCGCAGCAGCAGGAACCGGTACCCCGACCGCGCGAGCAGCGCGGCGAGCCCGGGGTCACCGCGGCCGTCGGCGAGGGCCGCGTCCACCGAGTCCATCAGCCGTGTGTTCCCCTCGGACCCCAGCGGCACCTGGTTGCGGACCGCCCACGGGCTCTTCGCGATCGCCTGCGCGGGCTCGTCGACCGTGCGGCCCCAGTCGTACTCGCCGAACCCGGTGGCCGGCAGCAGCAGAGTCCGCGCGTTCGGGTCGGCCTTGGCGACGTAGCCCATCGCGTCGTACCAGTAGCCGGGCACCTCGTCCCAGCCCGGCCCGGACCGCAGGTTCAGCATCCACGCCGGCGCGGCCATCACCAGCACCAGCAGCAGGCCGATCGCCGGCCGGAGGAAGCGGCGCGCGGACTTCACCCGGGCCGGGCTCGAGATGCCGTGCACGAACGCCAGCATCAGCGGCAGCCGCAGCACCGGCTCGAACTTGTGGACGTTGCGCAGCGGGGCCAGCGGCCCGTCGAGCAGGTGCCGGACCTGCTCGGCCAGCGGGCTGTCGAGCGTGCCGACGTACCCGATGGTCAGCAGGGTCAGCCCGGTGAGCACCCCCAGCACCAGGAACCGCCGCTCCGGCAGGCCCCGCCGGGTCAGCCCGAACAGGCCGACCCCGGCGACGAGCCCGGTCGCGAGCATCAGCACCGGGTTGTCGATCAGCGACCAGCCGCCGGGCCACCACGGGGTGCCCTGCACGACGTAGGCGACCCACTGGTTCGTCCCGCGCAGCACCTCGAACAGCGACATCGGCGCGGTGGTGTTCGTCGCGGACTCGATGTAGTCCAGGAACGGCAGGCTGTACTCACCGAGCAGCAGGAGCGGCAGGATCCACCACAGCGTCGCGCCGAGGACGAACACGGCCCACCAGACGACGAGCCGGACGTGCTCGCGCGTCCACTTCCGCGTCAGCAGCCACAGTCCCGGCAGGACGAGCGCCATCACCACCATCGCGCCGTTCACGCCGCCCATGCACAGCACGGCCAGCGCGGACAGCCCGGCCGCGCGCCGCGGCGAGCCGGTCACCCCGGCCCGCACCAGCGGCACCAGCACCCACGGCAGCAGCACCGCGGGCAGCATTTCCGCGGACAGACCACCGATTTCGGTCAGCATGCGCGGCGCGAGCGCGTACCCGAGCGCGCCGATCAGGCGCGTGCGCTCGGTGCCGATCTTCATCGCCCGCGCGAGCAGCAGCGCGCCGCCGAACGCCGCCGACAGCAGGACCGCGCCCCACAGCCGTTGCGCGACCCACGCGGGCACCCCGGCGGCCTGGCACAGCGCGAAGAACGGACCCATCGGGAACAGGTAGCCGTACGCCTGGTTCTGCAGCTCGCCGGCGGTGGCTTCGGGGTTCCACAGGTGCAGCGCGCGGCCGAGGAACGCGAGCGGGTCGACGGCGAGGTCGAGCTTGGTGTCGAACGTCGTCTTCCCCGGCATCTGCAGGAATGACAACGTGGTCAGCGCCAGCACGATCCACGTGCTCGGCCGGCGCACGAACGCACCCGGCGAGAACTTCCGGGCGCCCCCGGCGGGCGGGGCGTCGTCCCGGGCTCGTTCGCGGGTGGCGGTTACCATCCGGTAGATACTAGGCCGAAACCTGGCTACCATGTGCCGACGATTTTCCCCGGTCCCCCGAACTCCTGGCAGGTGCGCCATCTCGTTCGAAGACGCCTGGGCTTTGGCCGAACCGGTCAAGGGCTGGATGACGCGCGCGCAGGGCGAAGCGCTGTGGAACGCCGCGTGCCGCCTCGAGAAGGGCGACGTGATCCTGGAAATCGGCAGCCACCAGGGCAGATCCACGATCGTGCTCGGCGCCGCCGCCCGCACGGCCGGGGCCACGGTGATCGCGGTCGACCCGTTCGTCGACGGCCGGCTGTTCGGCGGATCGCCGACGCGGCAACTGTTCGAGCGCAACATCCGCCAGGCCGGGCTGGACGACGTCGTCGAGCTCGTGGCCGGTTACAGCACGGCACTGCGCCCTGACTGGGACCGGCCCTTACAGCTGCTTTACATCGACGGCAAGCACGACTACTGGACCTACACCGACGACCTGCGCTGGTCGGCCCACCTGCCGCCGGGCGCGGAAATCCTGGTCCACGACTGCTTCTCCTCGATCGGCGTCACGCTCGGCACGATCGCGAAGGTCCTTTTCGGACGCCGGTACACCTATGTGGACCGGACGACGTCCCTGGCGCGCTTCCGGCTTTCCCCACCGTCCACGGCGGACCGAGTGCGCGTGCTCGCGCAGTTGCCGTGGTTCCTGCGCAACGTCGGGATCAAGGTGCTGCTGCGCCTGCGGCTGCGGCCGGTGGCCCGGGTGTTCGGGCACGACAGCCCCTACGATCCCTACTGAGTCCTCACTGGGTGACCGGTTTCCCGATCTCGGCCTTCGCGACGCACACCGGCGCGCCCGCGCTCGACAGCCGCAGGTCGAGGTGGTCGAACAGGCCGTCCACCGGCAGGTAGAGCGAGTGCAGCCCGGCCTGGAACCAGACCGGCGTCCGGTCCACCAGGCCTTCCCCGCCGTCCGAAGTGAAGTAGTCGATCTTCAGCAGGTGCCGGCCGAGCACCGGCGCGTCCAGCGGGACGCGCACCGGCGTCTCGCCGACGGTGTACCCGCAGTTCGGCACCGGGCCCGGCACACCGCGGGAAATCGGCTCCACCCCGATGATCTTGTGCGGCGTGCCGGTCGCGTCGAACTGGTGCATCCGGCTCGTCGGCTGGTCGAAGTGCGTGCCGGGCAGCAGGCCGACCACCCGTGACGCCTGGGAGTCCACGCCGAACCACTCGTGCACCACGTCGGAGGGCACAAAGGTGTCGTAGAAGACCAGATCCGGATCTTCGGCGACGGCCGCGCGGACGTTGCCGACGTACTGTCCCGAATGCTCGAACCGCATCGGCGGTGACAACCGCGAGAACCCCACCGCCGAACTGCCGAGCAGAAGCAGGCAGACCGCTAGGGCGATCGGCCGTTCACGCTTTCCGCCGGACGGCGCAACTTCTCCGGGTGTCAGGAAGGCGAACCCTCCACAAAGGGCAGCCATCAGCACCAGATCGGCGACGTAACGAGGATCGTCCCCGGCGGCCGGGCCGACCTCACGCAGCCGGGTCAGCGCGAGCAGGGCGATGTCCACGGCGAACAGCACGCCGAGCAACGCCCACGCCCGCCAGGCGCGACGGCCGCCGCGGCGCACGCCCGCGAACAGCACGCCCAGTGCCACGGCGAACAGCGCAACCACGACCAGGAACGGTGACGGCGCCCAGGTCGCGCCCGGCCCGGGGCCGGACCACGGCCCGCCCGCGAGTCCCGGCAGCAGCGTGTCGCCGAGCATCCGGCCGGTCAGGTCGGCGACCGTGCCGGCCGACAACCGCGAATCACCGGTGCCGACCTGGCTCGACGTCAAGGTGAAGAACACGGCCACGAACGCCGCCAGCAGCCCGGCGTGGCCGAGCCAGTAGCGGAGACGCTCCCGGAAGGACTGTCCGAGCAGGACGGTGACGCCGGCCAGCAGCACCGGGATCACCGCGGCCTTCTCGTAGAACGCGAGCCCGAAGAGCGTCCAGGCGAAGGCGCCGATCCACCACCGGCCGCCGTCGGTGAGGTACCGGACGTGGGCGTGCAGCGCGCCGGCGACGGCGAGCACCACCGGCACCAGCTGGACGCCGAACGACCACCACAGCGTCGGGACCAGCAGCAGCGTCGACGCGCTGAACACGGTGAACGGCACGAGGATCGCCCACCGGTGGCCGAAACACCGCACCAGCAGGCACCAGAAGAACACCGTCGCGAGCGCCCGCATCAGCAGCAGCGGCAGCATCAGGACGGTGAAGTTCAGGGGCGCCCACCACGTCAGCACGCCGGCGAGGAAGAACCCGCCGGGCTGCAGGTGCCCGTGGTAGTCCTGGAAGAGGAACCCGGGGTCGAACGGTCCCACCACGGCCGCCCGGTAAGTGACGACGAAGTCGTCCTGGGCGAAACTCCCGTGCAATGCGGCCCAGGCGTGCAGAACGAACGGCACCACACCCGCGACGAACGCCACGAGCACCAGCGCCGACGGTCTTTCGAGTGCCCGTGATGCGGGCTTTTCTGCTTCCAGCAACACGGGTGTCCTCAATTCTTGCAGGCGGGTGGTTGGCACATCAGCTTGCTCAGTGCCTGGTAGAAGACGTCGGAGATCTTGCGCGGGTCCGGCGTGGTGAAGGACTCGCCGCCGGTCGCGGCCGAAACCTGCTTCAGCTCCCCCGCGTCGATGTCGGGGCCGATGCCGATCCCGATCACCGGCAACGGTTTCCGCGGGTCCTGCAGCCGGCCGAGCTCGGCGAGCAGGCCGGGCAGCCCGATCGAGTCGCTGTCCTCGTTGCGGCCGTCGGTGAGCACCACGACGACGTTGATCCGGCCGAGCTGCCAGCTCTGCCGGGCGTTCTGGTACGCGGCGAGGATCGAGTCGTACAGCCCGGTCGCGCCGCCGGCCTTCGGCTTCACCGCCTGCAGCGTCGCCAGGCCGCCCTTGGCGAGCTGGTCGGCGATCGAGCGCATCGGCAGCAGTTCCTTGTAGTCCTTGTCGCCGTCGAGCTTGGTGGAGAACAGCCACAGGCCGAGCTCGGTCGTCGTCTTGAACAGGCCGAGCCCCTGCGTCGCGGCTTCCAGCGTCAGCGCCATCCGGCTCCGGCCGGTGCCGGGAACGGTGGCCGCCATCGAGCCGGAGACGTCGAGCAGCACCTGGACCCGCGCGCTGAGGTTCGCGCCGGCCCAGGCCTGGAGCACGCCGTACATCGCCTCGGGCGCGGGTGGTCCGACCGGGCGCGGGGCGGCGTTCGTGCGGGTGTCGGACGGCCGGTCGCCGAGCAGCTGCCCGGCCGGCGTGCGGAACCCGGCGTCGGCGAACGACTTCGTGGCGGTCTGGTCGAGCAGCAGCCGCAGGAACCGCTCGGCGGCGGAGCGTGAGGCTTCGGACGCGCGCGGCAGCACGACGTACGGGTAGTCGAAGCTCGGCACGCCGGCCGCCGGGTACGCGGCGACGAGCTTGCGGGCCAGCACGGACTGTTCCGACGCCGGAGAAGCGGTGAACGGCTCCTTCACCGCCGACAGCTTGCGGATCTCCTCGGTGAACGCGGCGGCCGGGTCGGGCGCGTCCTTCGTCAGCTGCTGCAGGCCGAGCAGCGCGGCGATGCCGGCCGGGTCGCGGCCCGGGTCGGGCAGCCCGACCGGGCTTCCGGAGAGGACGTCCGACCAGGACGGTGACTTCCCCGGCCAGCCCGCCTTCTTCGCGACGTCGTCGGTCAGCGCCAGCACCACCGGCGAGCTCGCCACCGACTGGCCGGTCTCGGGCAGGTTCCAGGCGCCGCCGTCCCGCGCCTGCAGCAGCCAGGTGCTCGACTCCGGCACCCAGACGTCGGGACCGTTCGCGCCGTTGAGTTCCAGCGCCGCGGCCGTGGCCGTCGACGCGCTCGCGGTGACTTCGACGGTGTAGCAGTCCGGCTCCGGGATGGACCGGGCGAGCGCCGTCAGCACCGGTGCAACGTCCGGCGCGGCGGTGATGTGCACCGGGGTCGTGGTGTCACAGCCGCCCGCGGCCAGCCGGTCGCGCAGGTAGTCGACGCCGGCCCAGGCGAGCAGGGCGACCACGAGCAGCACGCTCAGGACGACGACCCGCGCGTCGATGCGCCGGGGCCGCGCCGGGTGTGCCGCCATGCAGGTGCCTTCCGTCGTGAAGTGCTGGCAGCTTGCCAGCCGGGTGAGCGGGAAGCCAGTACCGATCGCGGAAAGTGACCATCGGATCGTGAACCCGCGGTGAAGGAATTGCGTGATGCGGCCGTTTTGGTGATTGACAAGAACTGCGTAACGTTTCCCGCTTGACGCCCGTCCCACGTGGGTAACAGCACGATGGCGGATCGCGGAGACGATTTCGCCGTGCCCCGAAACGGCGATCCGGCACCGAACGGAGACGTAACCCGTGCGCACGATGTACGACGCGGTCACGGCCGCCAACATCCCCGGCGACGCGCAGATGGTCGCGGGATACATCGACAAGATCAAACTGGAACCCTGGTCGGCCGCCGACTGGGCGCGTTTCCCCCGCGCCGTCAAGGTCACCATCGTCAAGAAGGCCAGCACGAACGACGGCCACGTCCTCGACGTGGAACCCGGTGACGCCACCCCCGGCGAAGCACCGGGCTGGGTCCGGATGCGCCGCGCCGCCGGCGCGGACCCGACCATCTACTGCAACCTTTCGACCTGGCCCACTGTGCGGTCGGCGTTCTCGTCGGCCGGCGTGGCCGAACCGCACTACTGGATCGCGCACTACAACGGCGACCCGGCCATCCCCGCCGGCGCGGTCGCCAAGCAGTACCGCGGGAACGTCGCCCCGGGCTACGACGTCTCGTCCGTCGCGGACTTCTGGCCCGGAGTGGACGGCAACGGATCCGCCTCGACTGGAGTGGAGATCATGGAGCGCATCACCGTCACCCCGCCGAACGCCGAGCAGAACTCGGTGCGGGTCTTCCTGTCCGGCAGCTCCGGTGCCGCAGTGATCGTCCGGCCGCGGCTCGGCGGCGACGGCTACTCGAAGCCGATGTGGGTCGGCGACATCTTCGCCTGGGGCAACGACCGCCAGGGGGTCGGCCACAACCCGACGAAGACCCCGGGTTACAACAACCGGCTGACTTCGCACCGGCGGTACGACCTGCCGGGCGCGGTGTGGGCCGACATCAACTACAGCGCGGCCGAGCCGTTCGAGGTCGACATCGTCGGGTAGCAGGTAGCGCCCCAAGGCCACATTGGGTGCGTCTCACGCACCGAAGGCCACATTGGGGCGCTCGGCAACCGGGCTCGAGCGGCGGTTCACGCGGGCGGCAGGGCGCGGCACAGTTCGTCGACGGCTGCGGCGTAGGCGTGTTCGGGCGGGGTCGCGTAGCCGACCACCAGTCCGTCCACTGTGGACATCGTGGCGGCCGGGTGCCGGAAGGCGGCCAGGCCGTCCAGTGCGAGTCCCTGCCACGCCGCGGCCTTGACCGCCGACTTCTCCGTGCCCGGCGGCAGGCGCAGCACGGCGTGCAGGCCGGCCGCGACGCCGGTGGGCACGACGTGCGGCGCCCGCTCGGCGAGCGCCTGGACGAGCACGTCCCGGCGACGCCGGTAGCGCTGGCGCATCCGCCGGATGTGCTTGTCGTACGCGCCGGCGCCGATGAACTCGGCGAGGGTGAGCTGGTCGAGCACGCCCGCCCACGCCTCGCGCTCACCCTTCGCGGCCAGCACGGCGTCGACGAGGTGCTCCGGCAGCACCAGCCACCCGAGCCGCAGCCCGGGTGACAGGCTCTTGCTCACCGAACCGGCGTACACGACGTGCTCGGGGTCGAGGCCCTGCACCGCGCCGACCGGCTTGCGGTCGTAGCGGAACTCGCCGTCGTAGTCGTCCTCGATGAGCACCCCGCCGGACGCGCGGACGTGCCCCACCACCGCCGTGCGCCGGTCGTGGTGCAGCGGGCCGCCGGTCGGGAACTGGTGCGCGGGTGTGAGCAGCACGTTCCGCGTGGCCAGGTCCTCTACAACCGCGCCCTTTTCGTCCAGGGCAAGAGGAACCGTCTCGACGCGGGCGGTGGTGAAGATCGAGCGGTGGAACGCGAGCCCGTACGACTCGACGGCGAGCGGGCCGCTCAGCACCGCCGGGAACAGCAGCCGCAGCGCGTGCGCGAAGCCCGAGCAGACGACGATCCGCTCCGGCGACGTCCGCACCCCGCGGGCCCGGGCGAGGTACCCGGCCAGCGCCTCCCGCAGTTCGCGGCGGCCGCGCGGGTCACCGGGGCCGAAGGCGTCGTGCGGGGCCACGTTCAGCGCGCGGCGGGCGGCGGCGAGCCAGTCGGCACGCGGGAACGACGTCGCGTCCGGCTGCCCCTGCCGCAGGTTGTGCCGTGGCTCGGGCGGCCCGGGGGCCTTCTTCGGGGTCCGGGACCTGGTCAGCGGCTCGGCCCGGTCGGCGACCCGGGTGCCGGAGCCCTGGACGGCGGTGAGCCAGCCCTCGGCGACCAGCTCGGCGTAGGCGTCCGCGACGGTGTTTCGGGCCAGGCCCAAGTCGGCGGCCAGCGAGCGGTACGGCGGCAGCCGGGTGCCCGGGGTGAGCCGTCCACTGCGGACGGCGTCACGCAACGCGGTGATCAGCGCGGCCCGTTTGCCGCCGGTGCCCGCCAGCTCGAGGTGCAGGTCCGCGCCGAGCCGTTCGCCGGAATTGACCCACGAATCTGCCACGGAAATGCACCCTACACGGAGGTCAACCGGGCCCTAGATTTCTGGTCATGACGAACCGAGTGAACTTCGCCAAGACCGCCCCGAAGGCCTTCAAGGCCCTGATCGGCTTCGACGCCGCCGCCCGCGCCGGGCTCGACCCCGCGCTGGTCGAGCTGGTCCAGATCCGCGCGTCGCAGCTCAACCGCTGCGCCTACTGCCTGCACATGCACACCTCGGACGCCCGCAAGGCCGGCGAAAGCGAAGAGCGGCTGCACATGGTCGCGGTGTGGCACGAGGCCACGAGCTTCTTCAGCGAGAAGGAGCAGGCCGCGCTGGCTCTCACCGAAGCCGTCACGCTGATCTCGGGCGGTGTTCCCGACGACGTCTACACACGAGCCGCCGGCCAGTTCGGCGAGGAAGAGCTGGCCCAGCTCCTTGCCCTGATCTTCACCATCAACACGTGGAACCGCATTGCCATCACCACGGCGAAGGTGCCGGGCACGGACGAGCGGGCCGCCCGATGACCCGCCGGCCGGGCGCGGTGCTGGCGCTGCTGGCGTTCGCGCAGCTGATCATCTCCCTCGACTACAACATCGTGTACGTGGCCCTGCCGGAGATCGGCCGCGAACTCGGCTTCACGGCCCAGAGCCTGCAGTGGGTGGTGAGCGCCTACGCCGTGGCGTTCGGCGGGTTCCTCCTGCTGGGCGGCCGGGCCTGCGACCTGTTCGGGCCGCGCCGGGTGTTCGCGCTGGGCTGCGCGCTCTACGCCGGCTCGTCGCTGGCTGGCGGGCTGGCCGCCGACCCGGGCCTGCTCGTCGGCGCCCGGGCCGGGCAAGGCCTGGGCGGGGCGCTGCTCTTCCCCGCGACGTTGACGCTGGTCAGCACCAGTTTTGCGGCGGGCCGCGAGCGCAACCGCGCGTTCGCGGTGTGG
Source organism: Amycolatopsis sp. NPDC051758 (assembly GCF_044453095.1). Classification (NCBI taxonomy): domain Bacteria; kingdom Bacillati; phylum Actinomycetota; class Actinomycetes; order Pseudonocardiales; family Pseudonocardiaceae; genus Amycolatopsis; species Amycolatopsis sp. NPDC051758. Next base: position 255,946 of record NZ_JBITCJ010000004.1, read on the forward strand.
GGTACTGCCGGCGGCAGCGGCATGATCCTCGGCTCCCTGCTGGGCGGGGTGCTGACGCAGGCGTTCGGCTGGGCGGCGGTGTTCTTCGTGAACGTCCCGCTGGCCGCGGCCGCCGCCGTGCTCGCCGTGGTGCTCCTGCTCGCCGACCCCGCCCGGGAGCCCGGCCGCCGGTTCGACCTCGCCGGCGCGCTGACCGCAACCCTCGGCACCACCCTGGCGGTGTTCGCCCTCGTCGAAGGCCCGGAGCTGGGCTGGACGTCGGCGGTGGTCCTTTCCTCCGCTGCCGCAGGCGTCGCGCTGCTGGCCGCTTTTGTCAGAATCGAACGCCGGGGCCCTGACCCGCTGCTGCCTCCACGGCTGCTGCGGGAGCGCAACCTCGGCACCGGCGTGGTCGTGACGTTCCTCTACATGGGCACGTTCGGGACGTTGCTGTACTTCCTGACCGGCTACTTCCAGGGTGTCCACGGTTACGGCGCGCTGGCCACCGGGCTCGCGTTCGGCGTGCCGATGGTCGCGATCGCCGCGGGTTCGCAAGCCGCGGGCCGGCTGGCCACCCGCTTCGGCAGCCGCCCGACGCTGGTCGCGAGCCTCGCTGTCGGCGGGGCGGGCGCGGTGCTGCTCGGACTGTCGATGACCACGTCGGCTTCCTACGCGGCTTTGGTGCCGGCGCTGGTCGTGCTGGGCCTGGGCCAGGGCGCGGGGTACACGCTGATGTTCGGCGCCGCGGCAGCGGGCGTGTCACCCGGGGAGCAGGGCATCGCGTCCGGCGTGGCGTCGACGGCGCAGCAGGTCGGCGGCACGGTGGGCCTGGCGGTGTTCGTCGCGGTGGCGAACGCGGGCACGCACGGTCTCTCCGGCGAGGCGTTGCGGGTGGCCACAGTGGACGGTCTCCGCACGGCGGTGCTGCTGGCCGCGGCCGGGATCGCCGTGACGGCCCTGGCCGCCCTGCGCTTCAGCGCTTCCCGGCCGGTCGCGACGGTCCCGGCTTGAGCGCCCCAAGGCGGCCTTGGTTGCGTCTGACGCACCCAAGGCGGCCTTCGGTGCGTCTGACGAACCGAAGGCCGCCTTGGGGCGCTTGGGTCAGTCCGCGAGGGCCAGCAGGTCCTCGTCGGCGACGGGCTCTTCGATGACGGGCTCCGGCTGCTTGCGGGCCACCAGGCCGCTGATCGCGATCAGCAGGCCGAGCACCGCGATGCCGGTGACCACGCTCAACGCCGGGGTCAGCCCGGTCAGCAACGCGGCGGGTGAGGCCTCACGGCCACCGTTGGCGGTCAGCACCGCCGTCACCACCGCGAGCCCGATCGCACCACCGACCTGCAGTGACGTGTTCAGCAGGCCGCCGGCCAAACCCTGCTCGTCGTCGGAGATCCCGGCGGTGCCCTGGATGTTGAGCGACGAGAACGCCAGCGTGAAGCCGATGCCGAGCAGGATCATGCTGGGCAGGACGTAAGCCGCGTAACCGGAGTGCTCGTCCACGCGCAGGAACAGCGCGTAACCCAGCACGTGCGCCACCACACCCGCGAAGATCGTGCGCGGCGTGCCGACCCGGTCGATCAGCGGCTCGATGCGCGGCGAGCCGAACGCCACGATCATCGCCGCCGGCAGGAAGCCGAGCGCCGTCTGCAGTGCGGACCAGCCGAGCACCCGCTGCAGGTAGAGCATCACGACGAACTGGAACCCGATGTACGCGCCGAAGAACAGCGCACCGCCGAGGTTGGCCCTCGCCAGCGGCCCGGACTTGAGGATTCCCAGCCGCAGCAACGGGTGGGCACTGCGCTTCTCGATGAGGACGAACGTCACCAGCAGCGCAACGGCGACGGCGAACGTGATCAGCGTGCGCGGCGCGGCCCAGCCGATCTCGGGTGCCTCGACGACGCCGAACACCAGCAACAGTGAACCGGCGGCGCCGGTGATGGCGCCCGGGAAGTCGTAGCCGCGGCCTTCTTCCCGCCGGTAGGACGGGATCAGCTTCCAGGCGGCGATGAACGCGATCAGCGCGATCGGCGCGGGGAGCAGGAACGTCCAGCGCCAGCCGACCTCGGTCAGCAGGCCGGAGAACACGAGCCCGGCGGAGTACCCGCTGGCGCCGAACACGGCGAAGATGCTGATCGCCTTGTTGCGGGCCGGCCCCTCCTGGAACGTCGTGGTGATGATGGACAGTGCGGCCGGCGCCGTGAACGCGGCGGCCAGGCCCTTGATGAAGCGGCTGGCGATGAGCAGCGCGCCGTCGTCGACGAGCCCGCCGAGCAGCGAGGCCAGCGCGAACACCGCGACGGCGACGAGGAACACGCGACGGCGGCCGAGCAGGTCGGCGGTGCGGCCGCCGAGCAGCAGCAGCCCGCCGTAACCGAGCACGTATCCGCTGACGACCCATTGCAGCGCGTTGGTGGACAGGCCGAGGTCGGCCTGGATGGCGGGGAGCGCGACCCCGACCATCGACACGTCGAGCGCGTCGAGACCGATGACGATCGAAACGGTGAGCAGGACACCCCAGAGACGTGCGTCCCACCGGGTTGAAGTGGTGGACAAGACCGCGGAAGAGCTCATGGCGGCGACAGTACATGCACGCGCATCTAATGTCGATGCATTTAATGTGTTTGCATCTGATGTACGCGCATGCTACGTTGGTCGCCGTGAGCGACGTCGCTGAGCAAGGCCTGGTGCAGGAGTGGCACGAGCTGCTGGCGCGCTATTCGGCCGTGTTCAGCACGCTCGAGTGCCGCCTGCAGGAGCGCCACGGGATCGGCGCGAACGAGTTCGAAGCCCTGGAGCGGCTCGCGACCTGCGACTTCCAGTGCCGCTCGGCCGACCTCACCGGGGCGATCCACCTCAGCCAGAGCGCGACTTCACGCCTGGTGGCCCGGCTGGAGAAGGAAGGGCTGGTCCAGCGCGCGCTGTGCGACGCGGACCGGCGCGGCATCTTCGTGACCCTCACCGACGCCGGCCGCGAGCGCTACCTCGAGGCGAAGCAGACCCACCGCGAAGTGCTGAACGAGACCCTTCGCTGACGCGTCAGCCCACCGGCCCTTCGATCGCCTTGACCTGAACCTGCTGCTGCGCGCCGCCGGCGTTCGACACCGTCAGGGTCAGCTGGTCACCCGGGTGGTGGGTGTCCATCACGTCCGTCAACGTGGTCGCCGAGTCGACCGGCTTGCCGTCGATCGCCGTGATCACGTCGCCGGCGGCCAGGCCCGCCTTCTGCGCCGGCCCGCTCGGGACGACCTCGCGGACCTGGGCGCCGCCCTGACCGTCCGACACCGAGACGCCGATGAACGCCGTCTTGCCGATGTGGATCTTGTCCGACGCGGTGCCCGCGACGATCCGGTGCGCGATATCGATCGCCTGGTTGATCGGGATGGCGAATCCCTGGCCGCCCGCGCCACTGCGGCGGCCGTTCAGCTGGTAACCGGTGGATGCGGCGGTGTCGACGCCGATCACCTGCGCGTTCGCGTTGACCAGCGGGCCGCCGGAGTCGCCGGACTCGATGTTCGCCCGGACCTGGATCAGCCCGGTGAGCTGCTCGGACGAGCCGCTGGACTCGTCCGACGCGGTGATCGACTGGTCCAGCGCGGTGACGGTGCCCGGCGCGGGCACCGGGTCGCCGCCGCGGCCGCCGGCGTTGCCGAGCCCGAGGATCTGGTCGCCGACCTTGACCGAGGACGAGTCGCCGATGGCCGCGGTGGGCAGCCCGGAGGCGTCTTCGAGCTGCAGGACGGCGATGTCCTCGCTGCGGTTGTACCCCACGACCTCGGCCTTGTAGGTGTCGCCGGTGCCGATGCTGGTGACCTTGATGCTGGTCGCGCCGGCGACGACGTGGTTGTTGGTGAGCACCTCGCCGTCCGGGGTGAGCACGATGCCGGTGCCCGCCGCGGCCGCGCCCTGCAGCCCGAGCTCGGTGTTGATGTTGACGATGGCCGGGTTGACCTTCGCGGACACGGCGTCGACGTCGAGCACGGTGGCCGCCGCGGTGGGCTGGCCGGAGAAGCCGAAGTTCTGGTTGCCGCTCGCGGTCGGGCTGTTCGCCGAGATCAGGTGCCCGATGCCGAGCCCGGCGACCACCGCGAGCGCGATGGCGACCAGGGTGAGGGTCAGCGCGCGAAGGGGGTGCCGCTTGCGCGGCGGCGGCTGGTAGGCGGGCTGCGGGTAGCCGTAGCCATGAGGGGCACCCTCCTGGCCGTAAAAGCCATGGGGGTGCCCCTCATGGCCGTAGGGCTGCTGCGGCGGGTACGGGCGGCCCCACTGGTCGCGGGGCTGCTGGCCGTAAGGCTGCTGGCCGTAAGGCTGCTGGTCGTAGGGCTGCTGGTCGTAAGGCTGCTGGTCGTAGTAGCCCTGGCCGTAGTGGCCTTGCGGGTACTCACCCCGGCCGTAACCGTACGGGTGCTCGCCGCCTCGGTCGTACTCGCTCATGCACAGCTCCAGCCCTCGACAAGCCTCCGGCCGTTCCAGGAAACGCCCCGTTCCTGAGAATTTCCTTGTCCGGTTCCATGGACTTGCTGTGGATTACCCGGCGCGGGAGCAAAGATCTGCCGACGTGACCGAAGTTACCCGTCAAGGGTGAATCTTGCCGCCGTCACACGAGGTGCCCGGCTCCCACCGCCTCCCGCATCACCGACGTCACGCGGTCCGCGCGTTCGCAGAGCGCCGCCACCCCGGCCACCGTCTCCCGCAGTGCCTCGTCCTCCGGCAACCCGGCCAGGTGCACCTCGATGCCCACCCGGGCCGTCGCCGCGGCCGCGCGAGCTGCTTCGGCTGCCGCCGCGAGGTCCGCCGCCACCTGGGGATCCGGTGGCACCCGCTCGGCCAGGTCCAGCACCACCGCCGCCGCGGCGATCACGTCCGCGGGTGGCGCGCACGCGCCTCGCCGGGCGTCGAGCAACGCACGCTGGTCACCCGAGCGCGCACGGCTGACGGTCGTGAACGCGTGCGCGTCCTTCTCCGCCAGCCGCAGCGCGTGCATGCTCAGCGCCTCCGCTTCGGCCACCACCGCACGCTCGTCGCTCGAGCGAGCGGCCAGGGCCACCAGCGCCGCGGCCTGCGCGACGTGCAGCGCCGCCGTCGCCCCACCGCCCGGTGACGTCTCGCGGGCGGCGAGGGCCTTGAGGAAGTCGCTCAGGATCTGGTCACGCATGACTCGTCCTTCCCGGAACTAACGCCGGATCCGTTCCATGCCGGGGTCGAACAGTGGCTCCGCGGCCACGGTGGCCGCGACCCGGCGGCCGAAGTACTCGATCTCGACACCGCTGCCGACGTCCGCCGACGCCGGGAGCCAGGCGTAGGCGATGGGCCGGCCGATCGTGTAGCCGTACGCCGCGCTGGTGACGTAACCGGCCGCGACACCGTCGACGAACACCGGCTCCTTGCCCAGCACCACCGTGCGGCCGTCGTCGATCGTCAGGCACCGCAACCGTCGGGACGCGGTTTCCTCACTGCGGCCTTCGATCGCGTCGCGCCCGAGGAACTCACCCTTGGCCGGACGCACCGCGAAGCCGACACCGGCCTCGTACGGGTCGTGCTCGGTGGTCATGTCGGTGCCCCACAGCCGGTAACCCTTCTCCAGCCGCAGGCTGTTGAACGCCGCCCGCCCGGCCGCGATGACGCCCAGGGACTGCCCGGCCGCCCACAGCGCGTCCCACAGCCGGAGGCCGTTGTCCGCGCCGGTGTAGATCTCCCAGCCCAGTTCGCCCACATAGGACAGTCGCATCGCGACCACCGGCACCCCGGCGATCCGCGCCCGGCGCGCCCGGAAGTACTTCAACCCGGTGTGTGAGAAGTCTTCCTTGCTCAGCGGCTGGACGAGCTCTCGCGCCAGCGGGCCCCAGACGCCGATGCAGCACGTCCCGCCGGTGATGTCCCGGATCTGCACTCCATCGGGCGCGTGCTTCACGAGGTGGTCGACGTCGATGTTCCCGTTGATCCCGGCCTGGAACAGCTCCGGCCCGAGCCGCGCCACCGTGACGTCACTGCGCACCCCACCGGCGTCGTCCAACATCAGTGTGTAGGTGACCGACCCGACAGACTTCTGCAACTGATTTGTGTTCAGTGACTGTAAGAACTCCAGTGACCCACTCCCGCTGATCTCCACCCGCTTCAGCGGCGTCATGTCGTACAGCGCCACACCGTTGCGCGTGTGCCACGCCTCGGCCGCCGCGATCGGCGAGTGGAACTGCGCCGACCACGCGTCGCGGGCCGGCGGCAGCGCGTCGTGCGGCAGCTTCTTCAGCAGCGGCGCGTTGGCCTCGAACCAGTGCGGCCGCTCCCAGCCACCTGCTTCCAGGAACACCGCCCCCAGCTCACGCTGCCGGAGGTGGAACGGCGTCACCCGCAGCTCACGCGGGGAAAGCTTGGGCTGCAACGGGTGCAGGATGTCGTAAACCTCGACGAAGTTCTGCTGCGAAGTCTCACTCACGTACGAAGGCGCGAGCTGGATCTCCTCGAAGCGGTGGACGTCCACCTCGTGCAGGTCGGTCTCGGAGTGCCCGTCGACCAGCAGCTCGGCGACGGCCTTGGCGATACCCGCGGAGTGTGTCACCCACACCGCCTCGGCGAGCCAGAACCCGCGGACATCGGCGGACTCCCCGACCAACGACTGGCCGTCCGGGGTGAACGAGAAGATCCCGTTGAAGCCCTCCTCGACCTTCGTCTGCCGCAGCGCGGGCAGGAGCAGCTTGCTCTCCTCCCACGACGGCGCGAAGTCCTCCTCGGTGAAGGGCAGCATCGACGGCATGGCCGTCTCGGTCACCGACGGGTCCAAAATGGACTCGTCGACCGGCATCGGCCGGTGCGCGTAGGAGCCGATGCCGAGCCGGTCGACGTGCTCGCGGAAGTACAGGTCCTGGTCCTGGTGCCGCAGGATCGGCAGGCTCGCCTCGACCTCTTCGGTGTTGCGCCCGACCAGCTCGTCGACCCGGCCGGTCTTGACGTACTGGTGCGCCAGCGGCAGCAGTGGGACGTCCATGCCCACCATGGCGCCGATCTCACGGCCCCAGAACCCGGCGCACGACACCACGACTTCGGCCGGGAAGTCCCCCTGGTCGGTCCGTACACCGGTGACGCGCCCGCCCTCCTGGAGGACGTCGGTCACACGTGTCGACCCGACAAACCGAGCGCCCCGCGAAGTGGCCCGCTCGGCGAGCACCGCCACCGCCTTCGCCGCCCGGGCCAGCCCGTCGCTGGGCACGTGCAACGCACCGAAGACCTGCGAGCCGTCGAGCAGCGGCCAGCGCCGGACGCACTCCTCCGCGTTGATGAGGGAACCCTGGACACCCCACGACGTCGCCCAGCCGTGCTTGCGCTTGAGGTCCTCCCAGCGCGCCGGCGTCGTCGCGACCTCCATGCCGCCGACCTGGAGGAAACAGTCCAGCTCCAGGAACTTCGAGACGGTGTACTTCGCGAACTCCGTCATCGTCTTGGACGCGTTCGTCTGGAACACCAGCCCGGGCGCGTGCGACGTCGACCCGCCGGTGCGCGGCAGCGGGCCCTGGTCGAGCACGGTGACGTCGGCCCAGCCGCGGGCGGTCAGCTCGTCGGCGAGGTTCGCGCCGACGATGCCGGCGCCGATGATCACGACTTTCGGTGCGGTCATGGCGGAACTCCTAACGGAATACAACAGTGCTGTTGCCGTTGAGCAGGACGCGGCGCTCGCAGTGCCAGCGCACCGCGCGGGAGAGGGCGAGCGCTTCGGCGTCACGCCCGACGGTCACCAGCTCGCGCGGCGAGTAGGTGTGGTCGACGCGCGCGACCTCCTGCTCGATGATCGGGCCCTCGTCGAGGTCGGGCGTGACGTAGTGCGCGGTCGCGCCGACGTACTTCACCCCGCGGTCGTAGGCCTGGTGGTACGGCTTCGCGCCCTTGAAGCCGGGCAGGAACGAGTGGTGGATGTTGATCGCGCGGCCCTCGAGCTTGAGGCACAGGTCGTTGGACAGCACCTGCATGTACCGCGCGAGCACCACGAGGTCCGCCTGGTACTCGCCGACCAGGTCGAGCAGCCGCTGCTCGGCCTCGGGCTTGGTCTCCGGTGTCACCGGCACGTGCTCGAACGGCACGCCGGCCGCTTCGGCCATCGGCCGCAGGTCCTCGTGGTTGGACACGACCACGGCGATGTCCGCGCCGAGGCTGCCCGCGCGCCAGCGGAAGAGCAGGTCGTTGAGGCAGTGCCCGAACTTCGAGACCATCACCAGGAGCCGGTCCTGGGTGCCGTCGGCGAACCCGAACTCCATCTCGAAGGTTCCCGCCACCGGCACGAAGTCGCGGCGCAGGTCGTCCACTGTGGTCGATTCCGGCGCGGTGAACGACGTGCGCAGGAACAGCGAGCCGCGGACGTCGTCGTCGAACTGCTGGTGCTCGACGATGTCGCAGCCCTGCCCGACGAGGAAGGTCGTGACGGCATGCACAATGCCCGACCGCTCGGGACACTTGAGCGTCAAGGTGAAGGTCACGAGACGTACTCCAAACTCGCGTCGGCCAGCCAGGCCGTGAAGTAGCCGGCGAACGACTGCCGCACGAGGATCGTGAAGCCGTCCTCCCGGACCAGGAGCACGATCCCGGTGCGCGCGAACAACGTCTGGACGCAGGTTCCGGGCGGCGACACCGACGGGTCGAGGTCGATCGAGCAGCCGTGAGCCAGGACGTCCCGGGCGTGCGACCCGGTGAGCCGCAGGACATTGCGCTGCGCCGAGACGTCGACCACGGCCGGCGCGCCTTCGTCCCGGAGAGCGGTTTCCAGCTCGATCTGACGGCCGGGATCGGCGAGCACAAGGTATTCGTCGGGCCCCATCCACAGGATGTCCACACCGTTGCCGCTGGTGAACGTGCACGGCTCGGGCAGACCGACGCCGAGCAGGGTGTGCCCGTCCCGGAGGCGCACGGTGAGCTGGGTACGGAACGGTTCTTCAACCGCGTCAACCGTCACGGCGGGCTCCTTCCTTGTCGAAGAGCACGGATTCGGTCACGGTCACCGGCACCACCTGGTCACCGACCGGGACGTACAGCGTTTCGCCGACGCGCTCACGTCCGGAGCGCACCAAAGCCAGCGCGAAGGTCCGGCCGAGCGCGGCGCTGTCGTAGCTGGAGGTGACGTGACCGAGCATCCGCACCGGGGGCTCGGGGACAACTTCGGACTCGATGATCTGCGCCCCTTCGGGCAGGAGCACCGCGGGATCCACCGGGAGCAAGCCAACCAGGTGCTTGCGGTCCGGCCGGTTGTTCTCGGCGCGGGCGAAGGAGCGTTTGCCGAGGAAGTCGGCCTTCTTCTTCGACACCGCCCAGGACATCCCGAGGTCCTGCGGGGTGACCGTGCCGTCGGTGTCCTGGCCGATGATCGGGTAGCCCTTCTCGGCACGTAGGACGTGCATGGTTTCGGTGCCGTACGGCGTGGCACCCTCGTCCACCATGGACTTCCACAGCGCGAGCCCGTACCACGACGGGACGTTGATCTCGTAGGCCAGCTCGCCGGAGAAGCTGATCCGGCAGACGCGGGCGGCGATCCCGGCGACCTCGGCGTCGTGCCAGGTCATGAACCCGAAAGCTTCGTTGGAGACGTCGAGGTCCGGTGCCAGGCGGCCCAGGACTTCCCGTGACTTCGGGCCGACCAGCGGAATCGTGGCCCAGTGTTCGGTGACCGACGTCGCGAAGACGTTCAGGTGTGGCCACTCCGTCTGGAGCCACTCCTCCATCCATTCCAGGACCATGGCCGCGTTGCCGGTCGTCGTGGTGACCAGGAAGCGGTCCTCGGCGATGCGGATGACCGTGCCGTCGTCGATGACCATGCCGTCGACGCCGCACATGACGCCGTAGCGGATCCGGCCGACCTTGAGGGTGCTCATCATGTTCGTGTAGAGCATGTCGAGGAACCAGCCGGCGTCCGGGCCCTGGACGTCGATCTTGCCCAAAGTGGACCCGTCCATCATGGCAACGCTCGTCCGAGCCGCGCGGCACTCGCGCAGGACGGCGTTGTGCATCGTCTCGCCGGGCTGCGGGTAGTACCAGGGCCGTTTCCACTGGCCGACGTTCTCGAACTCGGCGCCGTGCTCGACGTGCCACGGGTGGATCGCCGTGACGCGCACGGGATCGTGCAGGTCACCGCGGTTCCGCCCGGCCAGTGCGGCGAACGACACCGGCGTGTACGGCGGGCGGAACGTCGTCGGCCGCTGGGTCGCCAAGTCGACACCGAGGGCTTCCGCGGTGATGCCGGCAGCGAGCATCCCGGACGTCTTGCCCTGGTCGTGCGCGGTGCCGATCGTGGTGTAGCGCTTGATGTGCTCCAGCGACCGCAGCCCGGCGCCGGTCGCGCGCAGGACGTCGGACACGGTCGCGTCGCGCTGCTGGTCGACGAACCGGGTGTCCACTTCGGACTCCGGCGCGGGTACCTGCCAGAGCACCTTGGTCTCCGGCAGCCCCTCACCCGCGGCCGTGCCGACGACGCTCACCGTCGGCAGATCGCCGTCCGGGACGTACGCCCCCAGCTCGGGCGCGTACCGGAGTTTGCCGCGGGCTTGGCTGAACAGGTGGACCGCCGGGTTCCAGCCGCCGGACACCAGCAGCAGGTCGCAGGGGATGCGCTCCCCGGTCAGCTCGCCCAGTTTCGCCACGTGGGCGGCCGTGATGTGGGAGTCGCCGTCGGTGCCGATGACGCCGTAACCCTCGCGAGCGTCGACGATCCGCACGATCTCGGCCCCGGCCTCGGCCAGTTCGGAGGCGGCGTCGTACGCGCTGTCGTTGGTCGTGAAAACGACCACCCGCCGCCCGGCCAGGACGCCGTAGCGGTTCAGGTAGGTGCGCGCGGCACCGGCGAGCATGATGCCGGGACGGTCGTTGTCCGGGAACACGATCGGCCGCTCGTGGGCGCCGGTGGCCAGCACGATCTTTCGAGCCCGGATCCGCCACACCCGCTGCCGCGAGATCCGTTCGGGCGCGGCGGGCTCGCCTCGGCGCTCCAAAGCCAGCACGAACCCGTCGTCGTAGATGCCGAACGCCGTGGTCCGCGAGAGGAACCGGACGCCCTCCGGAGCTTCGCCATCAGGCTGGTCGTCGACCAGCAGCACGCGGCCCTCGGCTTCGGCCGCGGCAGCGCGTCCGGCGGGTCCCGCACCGACGACCAGGACATCGCAGTGGGCGTGCTTGGCGTCGTACCGCGCGGGGTCCGGTTCCGTGGCGAGCCGTCCCTGACCGCGCAGGCCACGAGCCTCCAGGCCGTCGTACAGCTCGACGGTGGTGGCCGACAGCATCGGCTCCGGGAACGGCTTCTCGATCTGCACCAGGGCGTTCGAGTCCTCGACACCCGCCGCGACGATGCCGCGCGGCCGTCCGTACTTGATGCTGGTCGCGACCTGGTGGATGCCGTTGGCCAGCAACGCGGAAGCCAGGGTGTCGCCGAGGAAACCGGTCAGCTCGCGGCCGTCGAAGGTGAACTTGAGCGGGACGCCGGACAGTCGGGTCATGAGATCACCGGCTTGGGCTCGTCGAGGCGGTAGACCGCCAGGAGGTCGTGGGTGCGGGTGTCGCGGACGGCGTTGAACCACCGGCGGCAGCCCGCGGAATGGCTCCAGCGCTCGGCGAGCGGGCCGCTCGGGTTGGCGCGGAAGAAGACGAACTTCGCCCAGTCCTCATCGGACAGTGCGGCCGGGTCTTCCGGGTAGGCGACGTGGGCTTGGCCGCCGTAGTGGAACTCGGCCTCTTCGCGCGGCCCGCACCACGGGCAGGGAATCAGTTGCATCAGAAGCTCCTAGTGCGCGACGGCGGCGGCGCCGTGCTCGTCGACGAGGGCACCGGTGGTGAACCGGTCCAAAGTGAACGGTTCGGCGTATTCGTGGGGCTTCCCGCGCGCGATGGTCGCCGCGAAGACGTCACCGACCCCCGGCGTGGCCTTGAAACCGCCGGTGCCCCAGCCGCAGTTGAGGAACAGGTTCTCCACCGGGGTGAGCCCGACGATCGGCGAGGCGTCCGGGCTGACGTCGACGATGCCCGCCCACGTCCGGAGCAGGTGCGCCCGCGCGAACACCGGGAACAGCTCCAGCGCGGCGGCCATCTGCTCCTCGATGACGTGGAACGAGCCGCGCTGCCCGTAGCCGTTGTAACTGTCGATGCCCGCGCCCATGACCAGTTCACCCTTGTGCGCCTGGGAAACGTAGACGTGTACGGCGTTCGACATGACGACCGTCGGGTGGATCGGCTCCAGCAGCTCGGACACCAAGGCCTGCAACGGGTGCGACACCAGCGGCAGGTCGAGGCCGACCATCTTCGCCAGCACCGACGAATGCCCGGCCGCGCACAGTGCGACCTTGCCCGCGGCGATCCGGCCCCTCGACGTCTCGACCGCGGTGACTCGGCCGTTCGCTGTGGAGATGCCGGTGACCTCGCAGTTCTGGATGAGGTCGACCCCCACCTCGTGCGCGGCGCGGGCGAAGCCCCAGGCGACGTAGTCGTGCTTCGCGATGCCCGCGCGCGGCTGGAAGGTCGCGCCGAGCACCGGGTAGCGGACGTCCGGTGAGGTGTTGACGATCGGGCAGATCTCCTTGACGCCGGCGGCGTCCACCCATTCGGCGTCGATGCCGTTGAGCTTGTTGGCCTCGACGCGGCGGACGCTGTCGCGGACGTCCTGCAGCGTGTGTGCGAGATTCAGCACGCCGCGCTGGCTGAACAGGATCGGGTAGCCGAGGTCCTCTTCGAGGCCTTCCCACAGCTTGAGGGAGTGCTCGTAGATGCCGGAGCTCTCGTCCCAGAGGTAGTTGGAGCGGATGATCGTGGTGTTGCGGGCCATGTTGCCGCCCGCGAGCCAGCCCTTCTCCAGCACGGCGACGTTCGTGATGCCGTGCACCTTCGCCAGGTAGTACGCGGTGGCGAGGCCGTGCCCACCGCCACCGACCACGATCACGTCGTAAGCCGGCTTCGGGTCCGGGTTGTCCCAGAGGAAGTCGGGGTGCTCGGGCAGGCCGGTCATCGGGCCTCCCCCGGGTAGAGCGGGAACGCTTCGGCGAGCGCAGTGACGCGGGCCCGCAGCTTCTCGACGTCGAAGCCGGGTTTCAAAGCCTCGGCGATGACGTCGGCGGCCTCGCGGAACTCGGCGTCGCCGAAGCCGCGGGTGGCCAGGGCCGGAGTGCCGATCCGGAGGCCGGAGGTGACCATCGGCGGTCGCGGGTCGAACGGGACGGCGTTGCGGTTCACGGTGATGCCGACTTCGTGGAGCCGGTCCTCGGCCTGCTTGCCGTCCAGTTCGGAGTCGCGCAGGTCGACGAGCACCAGGTGGACGTCGGTGCCGCCGGTCAGCACGGAGATGTCCTTCTCGCCCAGGAGCCGTTCGGCCAGGAGCTTCGCGCCGCGCAGGGTCCGCTGCTGGCGTTCGGCGAACTCGGGTTCGGACGCCATCTTGAACGCGACGGCTTTGGCCGCGATGACGTGTTCGAGCGGGCCGCCCTGCTGGCCGGGGAACACCGCAGAGTTGACCTTCTTGGCCAGGGCCGCGTCGTTCGTCAGGATCACGCCGCCGCGCGGGCCGCCGAGCGTCTTGTGCGTGGTGGTCGTCGTGACGTGCGCGTGCGGCACCGGCGAGGGGTGCAGCCCGGCGGCGACCAGGCCGGCGAAGTGGGCCATGTCGACCATGAGGTACGCGCCGACCTCGTCGGCGATCGCGCGGAAGCGGGCGAAGTCGAGCTGACGCGGGTAGGCCGACCAGCCCGCGATGATCAGCTTCGGCCGGTGTTCCTTTGCCAGACGTTCGACCTCGGCCATGTCGACCCGGAAGTCCTTTTCGGACACTTCGTACGCGGCGACGTCGTAGAGCAGGCCGGAGAAGTTGATCCGCATGCCGTGCGTCAGGTGCCCGCCGTGGGCGAGCGACAGGCCGAGGATCTTGTCACCGGGCTTGATGAGCGCGGCCATCGCGGCGGCGTTGGCCTGGGCGCCCGAGTGCGGCTGGACGTTGGCGAACCCGGCGCCGAACAGCGTCTTGACCCGGTCGATGGCGAGCTGTTCGAGGACGTCGACGTGCTCGCAGCCGCCGTAGTAGCGGCGGCCGGGGTAGCCCTCGGCGTACTTGTTGGTGAGCACCGAGCCCTGCGCCTGCAGCACGCTCAGCGGGGCGAAGTTCTCACTGGCGATCATCTCCAGCGTCGACTGCTGCCGGTGCAGCTCGGCGCCGATCGCGTCGGCCACCGCCGGGTCGTAGTCGGCCAAAGAGCGGTTGAGCACTGGGTCGATCGTCGCGGTCATCCGAAACTCCGTCTGGTCGACTTCTGATATATCAATCGTCGATGTAGGCTAAGCGGCGTGCATCCCCAGGTCAATCCCCCGTCGCTCGCGGAACAGGCTTACGTCTTCATCCGCGACCAGCTCGTCATGCTCGACATCCGCCCCGGCGGCCCCATCAACGAGGAGTGGCTGGGCACCACCCTCGGCATGGGCCGGACGCCGATCCGCGAAGCGCTGAAGCGGCTGGAGTCCGAACGGCTGGTCGTCGCCTATCCACGGCGCGGGACGTTCGCCACCGACGTCCACATCTCCGACCTCGCGCATATCTCCGAGGTGCGGCGGACGCTGGAGCCGATGGCCACGGCGGCCGCCGCCGAGCGCGCGACCGACGCCGACCGGGCGACGCTCACCGAGCTGCGCACGCAGCTCGACGCCGGGGTCCCCACCGGGGACAACGCCGACCTGCTGCGCACCGACCTCGCCCTGCACCGGGCGATCTACCGGTGTGTGCACAACCCGTTCCTCGAGGACACGCTGATCCGGTACGACAACCTCGCCACCCGGATCTGGTGCGTGTTCGTGCCCCGGCTGTCCGGGATGGCCGGCCACGTCGACGAGCACGTCCCGCTCCTCACCGCGATCATCGAGGGTGACGCCGAGAAGGCGGCCGCGTTGACGCTCGAGCACGTCGCCGGGTTCGAGGCCGCCATCCGGGCGTTGATCTAAAGACCCAGCCGGGTGCGGACCCAGTCGTGGAACTCGCCGATGTGATGCTCACTGGGCACGAGTACGCCACCGTTGGCGTAGGAGCGCGAGTCCATGGCGAGCTGGCAGCGTTCGCACGCCTCGAAGTCCTGCTGGTTGACGCGGTGGAACAGCTCGATCGAACGCGTCAGGTCGCGGCCCGACTCGACAACGCCGGGCAGGTAGAGCCAGTCGCAGCGCACCAGCGTCCGGTCCGGGGCGAGCGGGAACATCCGGTGCAGGATCACGTGGTCCGGCACCAGGTTGACAAAAACCTGCGGCCGGATGGTGATCGCGTAGTACTTGCGGTCCTGGTCCTCGGTGACGCCGGGGAGGCGGTCGACGCCCTCGCTGCCGTCGATGGTGAAGCCCTGGACGTCACCGCCGAACTCCGCGCCGTGACCGACGTAGTACTGCGCGGCGTAGCCGTCGGCGAACTCCGGGAGGACCTCGGTGAGCTCCGGGTGGATCGTCGCGCAGTGGTAGCACTCCATGAAGTTCTCGATGATCTGTTTCCAGTTCGCCTTCACGTCGTACTCGATGCGCTTCCCGAGGGCGAGGCCGTCGACGCCGTACGCCTCGATCGCGCTCTCGCCGCCGAGCCGTTCGGTGACCGCGGCGACGACGGTGCCGTCGAACGGCGGCGGCTCGTCGGCCAGGCAGACCCACGCGTAGCCGAGCCATTCCCGCAGGTGCACCTTGGTGAGGCCGAAGGCGGTGCGGTCGACGTCCGGCATGCCGGTGAGGTTCGGCGCGGCGATCAGCTTGCCGTCGAGGCCGTACGTCCAGGCGTGGTACGGGCACTGGAAAGCGCGCTTCACGGTGCCGCTTTCGGACGTGCAGAGCCGGGCGCCGCGGTGGCGGCAGACGTTGAGGAACGCGGTGAGCTTCCCGTCCCGCCCGCGCGAGACCAGGACGCTCTCCCGGCCGACCTGGACGGTCTCGAACGAGCCGGGACCGGCGAGGTCCGCGCTGCGCACGGCGCAGAACCAGTCGGCCTCGAAGATCTTCGACTGCTCCAACCCGAAGATCGCCGGGTCGGTGTAGTAGGTGCCGGGCAGCGTGGCGAGCAGGCTCGGCGGCAGATCGGTAGTGGTCACCGGCGTGGTCCTCTCCGCGGATCAGGACGGGAGTTGCGCAGAACGCGTCTTGTTGCTCACTCCGGAACAGAGTGACTGCCACCCCGAAGCGCTGTCAACCCAAGTTTTTCAACGCCCGCCAAAGATTTCCGGCACGTTTCAGCGAACTCGCGTACCCCGAGGGTCGGCTCACGTACCCAGAGAGTCGGCTCGCGTACCTGGAGGGTCGGCTCGTGAGCCGACCGTCTGGGTACGCGAGCCGACTGTCCAGGTACGCGAGCCGACCGTCTGGGTCAGGCTGCGGGGCCGTGGATGGCTCGGCGGAAGAGGGTTTCGATCTCGTCGCGGGTCGGGCGGGGGTCGGCCAGGGCCGCCTGCATCAGGAGGCCGCAGAACAGGCCGGCCAGGAGGCGGCCGGTGAGGGGGTCGGTGCGGGAGCCGAAGAACGCGATGAGTGCCTGGTCCCAGGCCGCGCTCGCCGCGCGGAGCCGGGGGCGGTGCAGGGCCGCGACGTACAGGTCGTACTCGACCACAGTGTCCCGGTACTGCTCGTTGATGTACCCCATGACGAGGTCGGCGAGGGCCGCGGCGAAGTCGGCGTCCGGCGGGAGCGCCGACTCCCACTCCTTCAGCGCGTGGACGTTCTTCTCGGCGGCCTCGTGCAGCGCCACCTCCAGCAGGTCGTCCAGGGTCGCGAAGTGGTAGGTCGTCGAGCCCAGCGGCACCCCCGCCGCGGCCGCGACCGAACGGTGCGTGACCCCGTCGATCCCCCGCTGGGCGACAACCTCGACCGCCGCCTTGGCGATCCGCGCGCGCCGCTCGGGGTCGTTCGGGCCGCGGCGCCTGCTCGCGCCGGGTTCGGTCTTCGTCATCGAAGCCCCCTTGTGGACATCTGTACACGCTTCGCGTACAAATGTACGCACTCAACGCGCGACGCAGCCACTACCGATCCGGAAGGGGCCGCATGAAGGACCTCCACATCGACGGCGTCTGGTCGGACGCCGAAAGCCACTCCGACGTGTTGAACCCCGCCACCGGCCAGGTGATCGAGCAGGTCGCCGAAGCCGGGCGCGAGGAAGTGGACGCCGCGGTCAGAGCGGCGAGGAAGGCCTTCGACGAGGGTCCATGGCGGCGGACCACCGCCACCGAACGCGGCGAACTGCTCCGGCGCACCGCCGACCTGCTGGTCCGCGACCGCGAAGAACTCGCCCGCACCGAGAGCCTCGACACCGGCAAGACGCTGGGTGAAGGCCGCATCGACATCGACGACGTCACGAACGTCTTCCGCTACTACGCCGACCTGGCCGGCAAGGACGCCGGACGCCTGGTCGACGCGGGCAGCGCGACCGTCGTGAGCCGGATCGTGCACGAGCCGGTCGGCGTCTGCGCGCTCATCGCACCGTGGAACTACCCGCTGCTGCAGATGTCCTGGAAGGTCGCGCCCGCTCTGGCCGCGGGCAACACCGTCGTGCTCAAGCCCAGCGAGGTCACGCCGCTGACCACGATCAAGCTGGTCGCCCTGCTCGAAGAGGCCGGCACCCCACCCGGCGTTGTCAACCTCCTGCTCGGGCCGGGCCACGTCGGCGCCGCAATGGTCGAGCACCCGGCCGTGGACCTCGTCTCCTTCACCGGCGGTTACGCGACCGGCGAGAAGATCATGACGGCCGCGGCGAAGGGTGTCCGCCGGGTCGCGCTCGAACTCGGCGGCAAGAACCCGAACGTGGTCTTCGACGACGCCGATTACAACACTGCCCTCGACTACGCGCTGATGGCCGCGTTCGTCCATTCGGGACAGGTCTGCTCGGCGGGCGCGCGCTTGATCATCCAGGATGGGATCCATGACCGGTTCGTGGCGGACCTCGCCGCGCGCGCCGACCGGATCCGGGTCGGCGACGGCCTCGACCCCGCGACCGAGACGGGTCCGCTCGTCTCGGCGCAGCACCGTGCCAAGGTCGAGGGGTACATCGAAAGCGCTCTCAAAGAAGGCGCGACGCTCCGGGCAGGCGGCAAACGGCCCGAAGGCGCGCAGTACGAAGGCGGTTTCTTCCTTCGCCCGACCGTGTTCAGCGACTGTACGAGGGACATGGCGATCGTCCGGGAAGAGGTTTTCGGCCCGGTCGTCACCGTGGAACGCTTCACCGAAGAGGCCGACGCGATCGCGCTGGCCAACGACACCGAGTACGGGCTCGCCGGGGCCGTGTGGACGTCGGACGCGTCCCGCGCCCAGCGGGTCGCCGGGGCCCTGCGCCACGGCACCGTGTGGATCAACGACTACCACCCCTACCTGCCGCAGGCGGAGTGGGGCGGGTTCGGCCGGTCCGGCATCGGCCGCGAGCTCGGACCGTCCGGGCTGGCGGAGTACCAGGAGAGCAAGCACGTCTACCAGAACATCAACCCCGTTCCGCAGCACTGGTTCAAAGGCTGATCCCTTCCCCCACGTGAGGACGTTGCCATGACCACGCAAGAAAAGCCGGCGGGCGGGGGGCCTGCCCCGGACGACAGCTCCGACCTCGAGAAGTTCGGCTACCGCCAGGAACTCGAACGCTCCCTGGGCTCCTTCTCCAGCTTCGCCGCCGGGTTCTCCTACATCTCGATCATGACCGGCGTGTTCCAGCTGTTCTTCTTCGGCTTCGGCTCGGGCGGGCCGGCGTTCATCTGGACCTGGCCGCTGGTGTTCATCGGCCAGCTCGCCGTCGCGCTGTGCTTCGCCGAGCTCGCCGGCCAGTTCCCGCTCGCCGGTTCGGTGTACCAGTGGGCGAAACAGATCGCGAAGCCCGCGACGTCGTGGCTCGCGGGCTGGATCATGATCATCGGCGCGATCGTAACGGCCGGTGCCGTCGCCGTGGCCTACCAGATCATCCTGCCGCAGGTCTCGACCGCGTTCCAGATCGTCGGCAGCGACTCCGACGCCGGCCTGACGTCGACGCCGGGCGGCGCGCAGAACGCCATCATCCTGGCCCTGGTGCTGGTCGTGTTCGCCACGATCGTGAACGTCATCGGCGTCAAACTGATGGCGAAGATCAACAACTTCGGCGTCGCGGTCGAGCTGTCCGCCGTCATCCTGCTGATCATCGCGCTGGCCATCCACATCAAGCGCGGCCCGCAGGTGGTCTTCGAGACGCACGCCACGGGTGACGGTCACTCGCTCGGGTACCTCGGGGCGTTCCTGGTGGCGTCGCTGATGAGCGCGTACGTCTTCTACGGCTTCGACACCGCGGGCTCGCTCGCGGAGGAAACCACCCAGCCGCGCAAGCACGCGCCGCGCGCGATCCTGCGGGCGATCACGGCTTCGTTCATCGTCGGCGGCCTGGTGATGCTCGTCGGCATGATGGCCGTCGGCGACATCAACGCCGAGGAGCTGAGCACGTCCGGCATGCCGTACCTGCTGAAGAGCACGCTGGGCACCGGGCTGGGCAACGCCTTCCTCATCTGTTCCGCGATCGCGATCACGGTGTGCTGCCTCGCCGTGCAGACCGCGGCGATCCGGATGGCCTGGGCGATGGCCCGCGACGGCAGGCTGCCGTTCAGCAAGGCGATGGCGAAGGTGTCGCCGCGGTCGAAGACGCCGATCCTGCCGGCGCTGCTCACCGGCGGCCTCACCGTCGTGGTGCTGCTGATCAACCTGGGCAACCAGCGGGCGTTCTTCATCCTGACCTCGACCGCGATCATCCTGTTCTACATCCCCTACCTGATGGTCACCGGCCCGATGCTGCTGCGCCGCCTGCGCGGGCAGTGGCCGCGCCCCGGGCACGGCCCGTACTTCAAGCTCGGCCGCTGGGGCACGCTGGTGAACCTGGTCGCGGTGCTCTACGGCGCCGCGATGACGGTCAACCTGATCTGGCCGCGCGCCGAGGTCTACGGCGACGACCACTGGTACTTCCAGTGGGGCGCGGTGATCGTCACCGGGCTGATCGTGATCATCGGTGCGATCATGCTCTACGTCCGGCGCGGCACCTGGGGTTCGTCACACACGAGCCCCGAGCACATGCCCGACAGCGCCCCGGACACCCTGCCCGGCTGAGGAGGCCCCATGAGTTCCGATACCTACGACTTCGTGATCGTCGGCGGCGGCTCGGCGGGCTGCGCGCTGGCGAACCGGCTTTCCGCGGACCCGAACAACAAGGTCCTGGTCCTGGAAGCGGGGCGGTCCGACTACAAGTGGGACGTCTTCATCCACATGCCGGCCGCGCTGACCTTCCCGATCGGGTCGAAGTTCTACGACTGGGGTTACCGCAGCGAGCCCGAGCCGCACATGAACCGCCGCCGCATCTACCACGCCCGCGGCAAGGTGCTCGGCGGGTCGTCCAGCATCAACGGGATGATCTTCCAGCGCGGCAACCCGCTGGACTACGAGCGCTGGGCCGGCGACCCCGGGATGTCCACTTGGGACTACGCGCACTGCCTGCCGTACTTCCAGCGCATGGAGAACTGCCTCGCCGACGCCCCCGACGGGCCCTGGCGCGGCCACGACGGGCCGCTTGAGCTGGAACGCGGCCCGGCCAGCAATCCCCTGTTCCAGGCCTTCTTCGACGCCGCAGAAGAGGCGGGCTACCCGCGCACCGACGACGTCAACGGCTACCGCCAGGAAGGCTTCGCAGCCTTCGACCGGAACGTCCGAAAAGGACGGCGGCTGTCCGCGGCGGGCGCGTACCTGCACCCGGTGGAGAACCGGCCCAACCTCACGGTGAAGACGCACGCGTTCGTGTCGCAGATCCTCTTCGACGGCACCCGCGCGATCGGCGTCGAGTACAGCGAAGGCCGGGGCGTGCCGGGTGAGGTGTACGGCAAGGAGATCATCCTCTGCGGCGGCGCGATCAACAGCCCGCAACTGCTGCAGCTCTCCGGCGTCGGCAACGCGGCCGACCTGGAGAAGCTCGGCATCGACGTCGTGAAGGACCTGCCGGGTGTCGGCGAGAACCTGCAGGACCACCTGGAGGTGTACATCCAGTACGCCTGCAAGGAACCGGTGTCGATGCAGCCGTCGCTGGCGAAGTGGAAGCGGCCCTACATCGGCGCGCAGTGGCTGTTCCTGCGGAACGGCCCGGCCGCGACCAACCACTTCGAGGGTGGCGGGTTCGTCCGCTCCAACGACGAGGTGAAGTACCCGAACCTGATGTTCCACTTCCTGCCGGTGGCGATCCGCTACGACGGTTCGGCGCCTACGGAAGGGCACGGTTACCAGGTGCACGTCGGCCCGATGTACGCCGACACCCGCGGCTCGGTGAAGCTCACGTCCACCGACCCGCGGCAGCACCCGGCGATCAAGTTCAACTACCTGTCGACCGAAAACGACCGCAAGGAATGGATCGAGGCCGTGCGGGTGGCGCGGAAGATCCTCAACCAGTCCGCGATGGACCGGTACAACGGCGGCGAGATCTCGCCGGGGCCGTCCGTGGAGTCCGACGAGGAGATCCTCGACTGGGTCGCCAAGGACGCCGAGACGGCGCTGCACCCGTCGTGCACCGCCAAGATGGGCGTGGACGAGGGATCCGTGATCGACCCGCAGACGATGCGGGTGCACGGCACCGAGGGCCTGCGCGTCGTCGACGCGTCGGTCATGCCCTACATCCCCAACGGCAACATCTACGCGCCGGTGATGATGACCGCCGAGAAGGCGGCCGACCTCATCCTCGGCAACACCCCGCTCGCCCCGATCAAGACGCCGTTCTACCGGCACGGGGAGAGCTAGCCCGGACGTCGTAGCGCCCGTACCGCCATCCTCGGTACGGGCCTTCGGCATGCCCGGATTATCCGTTGGCGGGGAACAAAAACTACCGGGGCGTACCCCCTTGACGACGTCCGGCATGGGACTCAGACTTTGTTGCGGATCACAGTTGATGTTCCCCTATGCGCAACAGTCTCGGAGGCGTCATGATTCGCGCGTGCACAGTGGACGAGCTGCCCCCGGGTGAGTCCGTCCGGCTCGAGGGGTCTCCCGCCATCGCGGTGTTCAACACCGAGGACGGGGAGCTGTACGCCATCGACGACACGTGCACCCACCAGGACGCCTCCCTGGCCGACGGCTGGCTCGAAGGCTGCTTCGTCGAGTGCCCGCTGCACGCGGCGCTGTTCGACCTGCGCACCGGCATGCCGAGCTGCCTGCCCGCGAAGGAGCCGGTCCGGACCTACTCCGTGGTCGTCGACGACGGTGTCATCTACGTGCAGGGTGAGGCCCGCGAGGACGCCGCGTGAAGCGCGTCGCGATCGTCGGCGCCTCACTGGCCGGGGTCCGCGCCGCGCAGGAGCTGCGCGCGCAGGGTTACGACGGCGGTGTGGTGCTGATCGGCGAAGAGGCGCACCTGCCCTACGACCGGCCGCCGCTGTCCAAGGCGTTCCTCGCGGGGACGGCCGAGCGCGCTTCGCTGGAACTGCTCGACGCCGGCGACCTCGCGTCGCTGGCGCTGGACTTCCGGCTCGGCGTGCGGGCCACGGCCCTGGAACCGGGGAACCGCCGGGTGCTCCTTTCGGACGGCGGTTCCGTGCACGCGGACGGCGTGGTCATCACCACCGGCGGCCGCGCCCGCACCTTGCCGGGCTTCGAAGGCGCCCACACCCTGCGGACGATCGACGACGCTCTCGCCTTGCGCGCGGCCTTGGTGCCCGGGGTCCGGGTGGCGATCGTCGGCGCCGGGTTCATCGGCGCCGAGGTGGCCTCGACGTGCCGTTCGCTGGGCCTCGACGTGGTCGTCCTGGAAGCGTTGCCGTTGCCGCTGACCCCGGTGCTGGGCCCGGAGCTGGCGGCCGTCTGCGCCCGGCTGCACGCCGAGCACGGCACGGAGCTGCGCTGCGGGGTGTCGGTGACCGGCATGGACGCGGCCGGCGTCCGGCTGGCCGACGGTTCGCTCGTCCCGGCCGACGTCGTCGTGACGGGCGTCGGCATGATCCCGGCGACGGACTGGCTGGCCGGGTCCGGGTTGAAGGTAGGCAACGGCGTCCACATCGACGCCGGCCTTGTCACGGACCTGCCCCAGGTGGTCGCGATCGGCGACGTCGCGCACTATCACGCCAACGGCGTCGGACGGCGGCACGAGCACTGGACGAACGCGTCGGAGCAGGCGCCGGTCGCGATCGCGAACCTCCTGGCCGGCCGCACCGAACGCACCTACACACCGAGCGGTTACGTCTGGTCGGACCAGTATTCGGGGCGGCTGCAGCTGGCCGGCCACCCGCGTCCCGGCGACACGCTTTCGTTCGTGGACGGCGACCCGGCGTCCTCGTCGTTCGTGGCCGTCTGGGCGCGCGAGGGCGCCACCGTCGGCGTGTTCGCGTTGAACAATCCGAAGCTGTTCAACCGCTTGCGACGTCCGCTTCGGGTTCCAGCGGCCGTCTGAAGTCTCAACCGGCGGTTCAAAGATACGCTTCACCCACATGGAGCTGACTCTCGACGAGCTGCGGGTGCTGACGGGCTGGGCCGCCGACTGCGCTTCGCGTGCGCTGCCTTTGTACGAGTCGCGGGTCCCCAGCGATCCTCGTCCCCGGGAAGCGATCTCGGCGGCAAGCGAGTTCGCTTCGGGCGCTCCGCGGACGAAGCTGCTTCGCACGGTGGCGTGGGCGGCGCTGGAGGCGGCCGGTTCGGCCCCCGATCCCGTGGCGGCCGCCGCGGCCCGCGCCGCTGTGGGCGCCGCGGGTGCGGCTTACCTGCACCCGCTGGAGTCGCCGCACCAGGTGAAGCACATCGTCGGCCCCGCGCAGCAGTCAACACTGGCGCACGAACTGGCCGGCGGTGACGCGGAAGCCGAGATCGGCTGGGCGCTCGGCCACGCACCACCGGCGGTCCGCGACATCCTGCGCCGCTTCCCGGAAGGCAAGCCGGGCCGAACCCGCCTGGGCGAACTGCACCGCCGGCTGGAGTCGGCCCTCCGCGCCTGAGCGGATCAGGCGCTGGTGGGGCGTTCGACCACCACGGTGGCCATCAGGGAGTGCCCGACGCCGAGGCCTTGCTGGGTTTGCTGTTCACACGCGAACAATGCCGTCGCCAGCTGCTTCGCGTGCTCGGCCGAAGGCAAGCCCTGTCCGTCGCCGGCGGCCGTGGTGATGATCCGGTTCCAGCGTTCGGCGAACGCCGCGAAGAACAGCTCGACCGGTCGCGGCGCTTGTCCGGCGGGCGGCTCGAAGCGCAGCTGCGCGGGGACGACGTCGGTGTTGCCGCGGGCGAGTTCGTTGAGGAGGGTGCGGTAGGGCGGGATCGCCGGGTTGAAGGACCGGGTGGCGGTGTGCCGGCCGGCGAGGACGGACCGGTCGGTGAACGTCGTCCCGCCCAGCCGGGCGCCGGCTCGGATCGCGGCTTCGACGAGCGCCTCGTCGAGCGACCTGCGGTCGAAGAAGCTCATCTGGTCGTGGAGGGTTTCGGTTGCGTCTTCGAAGAAGCTCATGTTGTACGACCAGCGGGTCTCCGGCCACATCGGCGTCCACTCGACCGAGTAGCGGCCGAGGACGTCGACGATGATCACCGCGCTGTCGCGGGTCTCCACGATCCGTCGCATGAGGCCGGTCAGGACCTCGACGACGTCCTCGTGGGGCAGGTGGGAGTAGGGCACACCGCAGGACAGGTAGAGGTCGAAGTCGCCCGCGGGCGGTTCGGACCGCATGTCCGCGACGGCGAACGTGGCCGGCCGGCCGGCGTGGAGCGAGCGTGCCGTGTCGACCATGTCGGGATCGAGGTCGACCCCGAGGTAGTCGAGGGTGTGCTCGTCGGTCAGCGGGGCGAGGGCGCCGTGCTGTTCGGTCAGCAGGGCCAGGCCGTCCCCGGCGCCGCACCCGACGTCGAGCACCCGCAGCGGCCGGCCGGGCTCGGGCCGGATCCGGGTGATGGCGTCTCGCAGCACCCGGTGGGTGACGATTTCTTCCAGCATCGTCTTGACCGGATCGCGCCGCTTGGGCGACGTGTAGTGGGCCGTGGCGGCGCGGTAGGACATGATCAAAACGTAGTTCATCACCGTCGCCGGCCGGGGCGGAATTCGCTAGAGGGCCAGTTCGTCGAGGTCGGACTCCAGCCTCGCCCGCCAGGTCCAGCGCCGCTCCGTGGTGTCCGTGTGGTCGCCGGCCGGCGGGCCCAGCGGCAGCGCCTGGTCCTTGATCCGGAACGTCACCCGGTAAGCCAGCACTGAAGCCGCCGTCCGGATCCACGCGTCGCCGGACGTCCCCGACGGCGGCGCGACGCCCAGCGCGTGCCCGAACCACGGCGGCAGCAACGCGTTCGAGCCCAGCACGTCGGTGATCCTGGTCCGCAGCCGCACTTGCAGGTCGTGCCACGCACGTTCGGCGCGCTCCAGCTGCGGGACCACGCGTGCCTCGACCGCGTCTGCCTCGCGCAGCGCCAGCTTCGCCTGCTCCGCGGCTTCGGAAGCCGCCGGGATCTCTTCGTCCAGCAATGTGCGGCGCCGGGTCGTCAGCGCGCGCAACCGTGACTCCGCGTCCCCGCGGGCCCGGGTCGAGCGGTCCGTCGAAGCCAGGGTCCCGATCACGTCCAGCAGGTCACGATCGCACTGCGCGTGGGCCTCGTGCGCCGAAGCGAGGCGCGCGATCTCCTGCTGGTGCCGGGCGCGCTGCTCCTTCGTGACGAGCTCCTTGTGCAGGTCGTCCCAGCGCGCGGCCTCCGCGGCGAGGGCCCGGGTCTCCGCGCCGACGTCGTCGAGGTCGGCCTGCGGCACACCGTCGGACACCCGCACCGCGCGTTCGAGGGCCTGCACCTGCTGCTGCAGCCGCTCCAGCTGCCGGCCGAGCACGTCGAGCCGGTCCTGCTGGTGGTGCGCACCGCCGCGCTCGAGGCGATCGGTCAGGTCGGCGACGTCCTGCCGCAGCCCGCGATCGCGGTCGTCGGCCTCCTCGACGGC
This sequence comes from Amycolatopsis sp. NPDC051758, assembly GCF_044453095.1. Lineage (NCBI taxonomy): Bacteria > Bacillati > Actinomycetota > Actinomycetes > Pseudonocardiales > Pseudonocardiaceae > Amycolatopsis > Amycolatopsis sp. NPDC051758. The sequence goes on from NZ_JBITCJ010000004.1 coordinate 281,783, forward strand.
GCTGCGCAGCCCGTCGACCGCCGCGAACAGCTCGTCGAGGTCTCGTCGCGTCGGGTCGGCGGTCTCCGGGTATTCGGCGTACTCCTGCCCGAACTCGGGATCGTCGCCGTAGGTCGCGTAACCGTGGCTCATGGGATCCGGCTTTCCCGCCACAGCACCGCGCCGGTCGCCGCGATGCCCAGCGCCGTGAGGATCGTGCAGACCACCGAGCCGGCCCACGGCACCAGCGCCATGACCAGCAAGACCGCCGTGACGCTCCCCGCCCACGCCGCCCGCGTCCGCTCGCGGATGACGTCGCCGACCCGGCGGACCGGGCCGAAGCCGATCCACAGGCCCGCGGCGAACAGCGGGACGAGCGCGAACAGCCAGAGCGGGCTCAGCACCTCGAACAGCACCAGCGCCGCGGCGACCAGCGGCACCAGCACCGGCGCGGCCGCGAAGTACACGACAGCGCGCTGGGTCGCCGCGTGCCGCGACTCGAGCTCGGCGTTGGCGAGCCGGTGCTTCGCCTCGTCGTACGCCAGCTCGGCATCGAGCAGCCGGTGCGCCGTCGCCACCAGCTCGTCCATCACCTCGACGTCACCGGGCGGGGTCACCAGCCCGTCCCGCAGGTCCTGCTTGAGCCGGCCCACGCGCGCTTCCGCCTGGTCCCGGTCGTGCTGGGCTGGAGTCGTCACGCGAACACTTTAAGTGCCAGGACCGTCACCACCGGCCAAGGACGACGGTGAGTCGCTACAGGTCGCCCAGCGCCGTGACCGGCGACTCGACGCAGTCGGCGACGAACCGGAGGAAGCCGCCCGCCGTGCCGCCGTCGCAGACGCGGTGGTCGAAGGCCAGCGTCAGCTCGCAGATCTTCCGGGCCACCAGCGCGCCGTCGACCACCCACGGCCGGTCGATGATCCGGCCGATGCCGAGGATCGCGGCCTCGGGGTGATTGATGATCGCGGCCGAGCCGTCGACACCGAAGACGCCGTAGTTGTTGACGGTGAACGTGCCGCCGGTGAGTTCGGCCGGGGCGAGCTTGCCGTCCCGTGCGGTGCGTGCGCGGTCACCGATCGCCGCCGAGAGGTCCCGCGTCGACAGCTCCCCCGCGTCCCGCACGACCGGGACGACCAGCCCGCGATCGGTCTGCGCCGCGAACCCGAGGTGGATCTCGTCCAGCAGCACGATCTCGTCGCCCTCGACGCGCGAGTTCAGCTCCGGGTACTTCTTCAGCCCCGCGACGGCGAACCGCGCGATCAGCCCGAGCAGGCTGACCGGCCGGTCCGTCTTGGCGTTCAGGGCCGCGCGGGCGGCGACCAGCCCGGACGCGTCGACGTCCACCCAGACCGTGGCCTCGGGGATCTCCCGCCGGGACGTCGTGAGCTTGTCGGCGACGGCCTTGCGGATCCCGGTCAACGGGATGCGCTTGCCCTTCGAGCCCTTCGCAGCGGGCTTCTTCAGGGCCGCCTCGACATCGGCGCGGCGAATGATGCCATCGGGGCCGGTCGCGGTGACCTTCGCGAGGTCGATCCCGTTGTCCGAAGCCAGCTTCCGGACGAACGGCGAGATGACGCCGGGCGCCTTGGCCTTCGGAACCGGCGTTTCGACGCGGCGGACGCGCTTGCGGCGGGTCGTCGGCGCGGTGCCGTAACCGATGAGGACGTTGCCGCTCCCGGAGGACGTCGTCACACCCGGCTCGGCGAACCCGCCGACGGACAGCAGCGGCGCGCCGACCGGCAGCAGCTGCCCGGGCTCGCCGTGCAGCGCGGACACCACACCGGCGAACGGCACGGGCACCTCGACCGCGGCCTTCGCCGTCTCGACCTCGACGACGATCTGGTCGATCTTGACCGTGTCGCCGATCTTGACGTGCCAGTTGAGGATCGCCGCCTCGGTCAGGCCTTCGCCGAGGTCCGGCAGCAGGAAGTCAGGCACCGGCCACCACCGGGGTGTCGGCCCACTGCAGGCGCGCGATCGTGTCGAGGATCCGGTCGACGTCGGGCAGCATGTGCCGCTCGAGCTTCGGCGCGGGGTAAGGGATGTCGAGCCCGGTCACGCGCAGCACCGGCGCGTGAAGCTGGTGAAAGCACTGCTCTGTGACGCGAGCGACGACCTCGGCACCGTAACCACCGAACCCGGCGGCTTCGTGGACCACGACGGCCCGCCCGGTACGGCGCACCGACGCCGTCACGGTCTCGTCATCGAACGGGTTCAGGGACCGCAGGTCCACCACCTCGACGTCCCAGCCCTCGTCCTTCGCGGCTTCGGCCGTCTCCAGGGCGGTGGCGACCATCGGGCCGTAGGTGATGAGCGTGACGTCCTTGCCGGTTTTGCGCACGACGGCTTTGTCCATGCCGGGACCGCTGCGCGTGAAGCTGACTTCTTCGCCGGACCAGTAACAGGCCTTCGGCTCGAGGAAGATGACCGGGTCCGGCGACTCGATGGCGTCGCGGAGCAGGTCGTAGGCGTCCTGCGCGGTGCCCGGCGTGACGACGCGCAGGCCCGGCGTGTGCGTGTAGTAGGCCTCGCTGGAGTCGCAGTGGTGCTCGACCCCGCCGATGCCGCCGGCGTAGGGAATGCGGATGACCATCGGCAGCGAGAGCGCGCCGCGGGTGCGGTTGCGCAGCTTCGCGACGTGTGAGGTGATCTGCTCGAACGCGGGGTAGGCGAAGGCGTCGAACTGCATCTCGACCACCGGGCGGAAGCCGCCCATCGCCATCCCGACCGCGAAGCCGACGATACCGGACTCGGCCAGCGGGGTGTCGAAGCAGCGGTCCTCGCCGAAGTCGGCGGTGATGCCGTCGGTGACCCGGAAGACGCCACCGAGCGGGCCGACGTCCTCGCCGAACACGAGCACCCGGTCGTCGTCCTTGAGCGCGTCCCGCAGGGCCGCGTTGAGCGCCTGCGCCATCGTGGTCGTCATCAGGCCTCCAGCTCGGCTTTGAGAGCGGCCCGCTGCGCTTCCAAGTGGCGGGTCGGCTCGGCGTAGACGTGGTCGAACAGCGACAGCGGGTCGAGCTCGGGCTCGGCGTTGAGGGTGTCGCGGACGGTCTGGGCGAAGTCCTCGGCATCGCTGCGGAACTGCTCGATTTCGTTGTCGCTGAGGGCCTTCTGGGCCTTGAGGTAGGTCTCGAGCCTGGCCACCGGGTCTGCTTCGCGCCACTTCGCGACTTCGCCGGCGTCGCGGTAGCGGGTGGCGTCGTCGGCGTTGGTGTGAGCGTCGATGCGGTAGGTGTGGGCCTCGACGAGGACCGGGCCGTGGCCTTCGCGGGCGTGGCGGACGGCGTCGTCGAGAACGCTCAGGACCGCGACGGCGTCGTTGCCGTCGACCCGCTCCGAGCGCATGCCGTAACCGATCCCCTTGTACGCCAGCGCGGGCGCGGCGCTCTGCTTCTCGAACGGCACCGAGATCGCGTAGCCGTTGTTCTGCACGAAGAACACCGCGGGCGCCTTGAAGACGGCGGCGAAGTTGAGGGCTTCGTGGAAGTCGCCTTCGCTGGTGGCGCCGTCCCCGATGAGCGCGAGCGCGACGGCGTCTTCACCGCGTCGCTGCATCGCGTGCGCGAGACCGGCGGCGTGCAGAGTCTGCGTCGCGAGCGGAGTGCACTGCGGCGCTACGCGCGTCTCGGCGGGGTTGTAGCCGCAGTGCGCGTCACCGCGAAGCAGCGTCAACACTTCGCCGGGCTTCAGGCCGCGGGCGATGAGGGCGACGGAGTCGCGGTAGGTCGGGAAGAGCCAGTCCTGCTTCTTCAGCGTGAGCGCGGCGGCGACCTGGCAGGCCTCCTGGCCGGCGCTGGAGGGGTAGACGGCGAGGCGGCCCTGCTTGGTGAGCGCGGTCGCCTGGACGTCGAACCGGCGGCCCAGGACCATCAGCCGGTAGGCGCTCTTGAGCCGGTCTTCGGCCGGCTCGGCATAGGCGCCGTGCTGGTCGGCGCGGCTCCCGTCCTCGGCGACGAACCGCACCGGCGCCGCGGACGGCAACAGGGTCTCCGGAGCCATGACGCACACCACCTCTCGCAGACATATGATGCTGAAATGGTGGTTCCTGCTGGTCGTCTGTTCAAGGTCTCGGCGAAATGAGCGACAAACGGCCTCCCGATGGTCCTTCCGCAGACCAAACGTCTTCCGACTCCCAGCCGCTGGACGGGCTCACGGGACGAACGGTCCCGGCCCTCGACGACGTCGACCGCGCGATGCTGGCGGAGCTGTCCGCGGACGGCCGCCTCGCGGTGCGCGCGCTGGCCGAGCGCCTGCACATCTCGCGCACGAACGCTTACGCGCGGTTGGAGCGCCTGATGGCCGAAGGGGTCATCACCGGCTTCGGCGCCCGCATCGACCCGCGCCGGGCCGGGCTGGGCACGTCGGCGTACATCATGGTGACGGTCGAGCAGACGTCCTGGCGCACGATGGCCACGGACCTCCACGCCATCCCGTACGTCGACCACGTAGCCCTGGTCGGCGGCGACTTCGACATCCTGCTGCTGGTGCGAACCCCGGACAACACAACGCTGCGAGACGTCGTCCTGGAGCGGCTGCAGGCGCTGGAGGGGGTCCGGTCGACCCGGACGTGGCTGATCTTCGAGGAACTACCCGGCTCGGTCCTCGGCTGACACCGTGATGCCCCTCCAATCACGCGAGATGCCTCTCCAGTCACGCGAGATGCCCGCCTGATCACACGAGATGCGCGCCGAATCACGCGAGTTCCGCCTTCGATCACGCGAGTTCCGTCCGCAGTCACGCGAGTTCCGGGTCCGATCACGCGGACCGAGGCGCCATCCGCGTACCGGGACGGACGGCTCGCGCACCCAGAGGGTCGGCTCGCGCACCCAGAGGGTCGACTCGCGTACCCGGAGGGACGGCTCGCGTACCCAGAGGGACGGCTCGCGCACCCAGAGGGTCGGCTCGCGTACCTGGACGGTCGGCTCGCGTACCTGGAGGGTCGGCTCGGGTGATCAGGAGGTCGGCCCGGGCTCCTCGAACGTCCACACCAGAACCGTCTGGCCCTCCTCCGCGACGCCACCCGCCCCGCGGTAGGTCGCCCGCGCCGCGGTGTTGTCCGCCGACGTCACCACCCACATGCCGTAACACCCGCGCTCCCGGGCCACCTCCGCCAACGCCGTCACGAGGGCCCGGCCGATCCCCCGCCCTTGAAACCCGGCGTCGACGCCCAGCTCGTACAGGAACATCTCCGTCCCCTTGTCCGGGTGCGTCATCTCGACCCCCGTCACCATCCCCGCCGGCTCGTCGTTCACATACGCGATCAGCAAGTGATGCCCCTCGGACGCGAGGAAGCGCTCAGTGGCCGAAGGTCGCGGAGGGTCGTCGAAAAGGTGCCCGGCCTGCACGACCGGCGCAGGCGAAGTGATCCGGCGGATGTCCATGGGGCAGAACCTTTGCCCCGCAGCACCCTTGACCGCAAGCACAATGCCCGCTAGACGTGCCCAGCCGCCGGGCGACTCTTATTTTATGTCGAGAATTAACTTGCCCCGCAAGCGTCCGAAACTATTGACGCCGTCCCCTTCGCCCGGTGAGGATCGGCCGGTCCGCCGTTCATCGCAGAATGGACCAGACCATGGCCAGAAGATCCCGCGCGTGGTCCCGTGCGCGCCGAAGTTCGCTCGTCACGCTGATGAGCCTGAGCCTGCTGGGCGGGATCGCGCAGGCGATCCCCCAGACGGCCCAAGCCGCGGAGCAGCCCGTCATCGGCCAGCCGGCCAAGGACAAGTACGGCTGCGCCAAGATCGAGCCGAGCCTGCCCACCCTCGCGGACTGGCCCAAGGTCGACAGCCGGTTCAAGGGCAAGGCCGGTGACGAGGCGCGCATCGCCCAGATCCTCTCCGGGATGACCCTGGAGGAGAAGGTCGGGCAGATGACGCAGCCCGAGATCACCTCGATCACCCCCGACGAGGTCCGCCAGTACGCCATCGGCACCGTCCTCAACGGCGGTGGCGCGTGGCCGGGCGCCAACAAGCACGCCACCCAGCAGGACTGGCTGAACCTCGCCGACGCCTACTGGTACGCGTCCAAGTCGAGCCGCACGAAGATCCCCGTCATCTGGGGCATCGACGCCGTACACGGCAACAACAACGTCTACGGCGCCACCGTCTTCCCGCACAACATCGGCCTCGGCGCGGCGCACGACCCGTGCCTGGCCCGCGACGTCGCCGCCGCCACCGCGCGGCAGATCCGCGCCACCGGGCAGGACTGGGCCTTCTCGCCGACGCTCGCCGTCGTCCAGGACGACCGCTGGGGCCGCACCTACGAAGGCTTCTCCGAGGACCCGCGCATCACCCGCGCGTACGGTTACGAGGCCATCGACGGTCTCCAGGACGAAGCCACCAAGCGCATCGGCCGCAGCGGCGTGATCGCCACCGCCAAGCACTTCATCGGCGACGGCGGCACGCTCAAGGGCCAGGACCAGGGGGTCAACCCGTCGTCCGAGGCCGAGATGATCAACGTCCACGGCCAGGGTTACTACGGCGCGCTCGCCGCCGGCACCCAGACCGTGATGGTGTCGTTCAACAGCTGGACCAACACCGACCTCGGCATCAACGAGGGCAAGCTGCACGGCAGCGACAAGGCACTGAACCAGATCCTCAAGGGCAAGATGGGCTTCGACGGCCTCGTCGTGTCCGACTGGAACGGCATCGGCCAGGTCCCCGGCTGCACGAACTCGTCCTGCCCGCAGGCGATCAACGCCGGCATCGACGTCGTGATGGTGCCCGCCGACTGGAAGGCGTTCATCACCAACACGGTCGCCCAGGTGCAGAGCGGCCAGATCCCGATGGCGCGGATCGACGACGCGGTGACCCGCATCCTGCGTGTCAAGCTGCGTGACGGGATCTTCGAGGCCCAGGCGCCGTCGGACCGCTCGTTCGCCGAATCGGGCGCGGCGCTGACCGACCACCAGCTCGCCCGCGCCGCCGCCCGCGAGTCGCAGGTGCTGCTGAAGAACAACGGCAACGTGCTGCCGCTCAAGCCGAAGTCCAAGGTCCTGGTGGTCGGCAAGAGCGCCGACAGCATCCAGAACCAGACCGGCGGCTGGACGCTGAGCTGGCAGGGCACCGGCAACACCAACGCCGACTTCCCGAACGCCACCTCGATCCTCGCCGGGCTCAAGCAGGACCTCGGCGACGCCAACGTCACCTTCGACGAGAAGGGCGACGTGGACCCCAAGGGCTTCGACGCCGTCATCGCCGTCATCGGTGAGACGCCGTACGCCGAGGGTGTCGGCGACCTGACCCGCAAGACGCTGGAGGCCTCGAAGCTCTACCCCGAGGACCTGGCCGTGCTGGACAAGGTCAGCGGCAAGGGCACCCCGGTCGCCACCGTGTACGTCGGCGGCCGCCCGCTGTACATGAACAAGGAGATCAACCGCTCCGACGCGTTCGTGGCCGCGTGGCTGCCGGGCTCCGAGGGCGGCGGCGTCGCGGACCTGATGGTCAAGGGCAAGGACGTCAACGGCGGGTACACGGCCAAGCTGTCCTACTCGTGGCCGAAGAGCGCGTGCCAGTCGCCGCTCAACCCGTGGTCGCCGGACTACGACCCGCTGTTCAAGCTCGGTTACGGCCTCAAGACCGGCCAGCGCGTCACCATCGGGCAGCTCGACGAGACCCCCGGGCCGGCGTCGTGCACCTCCACCGGTGGCGGCGGGACCGCGACCGAGGACCTGTCGATCTACGACCGCACCGACGTCGCGCCGTACAAGAGCTTCATCGGCTCGGCGGAGAACTGGGGCGGCACCGAGATCGGCCCGGACGGCACCGCGGCGCACAGCGAGATCAACGTCGTCCCGGCGGACGTCAACGTGCAGGCCGACGGGCTGAAGACGACCTGGACGGGCACCGGCCCGGCCCAGATCTACCTGCAGAACCCGGCGGGCACCAACGACCTGCGCAGCTACCTGAACGCCGACGCGGCCCTGGAGTTCGACACGATCGTGCACCAGGCGCCGACCAACCGGACGGTGATCAGCATGCACTGCGTCTACCCGTGCTTCTCCGAGGTGAACGCGACGAAGCTGTTCACGGACCTCGGTTCGACGGGGGTGAAGGCGTCGGTGAAGATCCCGTTGTCCTGCTTCAACAACGGGCTGGACTTCGAGAACATCAACACCCCGTTCCTGGTGTACACCGACGGCCCGTTCTCGGCCTCGTTCGCGAACGTGCGGTGGGTGCCACAGGGGGCGAAGGATCCTGACGCAAGACCCTGTTCCGATTTGACCTGACGACGACCGGGCCGGGAGCACACCGCTCCCGGCCCGGTTTCTGGTTCAGATTTGCTTCGAACGACGACAAACGCGCAGATGCTCGGTGCCTACACACCCGGTTGAGCACATTCAGCCAGCAGAGCTTCCGCCAACCGCCGCGCCCACGCCGCCGCGCCGGCGAGATCGCCCGACGCACGGGAGCGCTGAATGTGTTCCAGGCACGTGTCAGCTCCTGGGGCTCTCCTCCGAGGCGCTGACTCCGGCTTGGCCGCTCTCCCGCTCCGACGACGGCGACGATCAAAGCCCAGCCGCTTCCACGCATGCATCACCTCGTCAACTTGCTCGATCCGCAGACCACAACCACTCAGGAACAAACGCACCTGGCCGGGATCGATCGGCAGTCCCGTCCTTGTGACAGCCACCAGGTTGTACGCGGAACTCCGGGCGATCGACGTTTTCGCCGCGACTTGGCCTGCGGTCAAGCCGGACTTTTCCAACACGAGTCGCAACATCACCAGGAACTCCGGAATTGTGGCCAGCGCCAGCTCCTCCGACGTCAATACCACACGTTCGGTGGACTTGAAGGTCTCCGGGCCACGTTCGACGACCTCCTTCTGGCAACGCTGCAGTTGAAGACCACTGCGTCGCATCGGACGCCAACTCCGCAACGGCCGACTATCTACAGAAATAGTCATATGCCACTCACCGACTCGAACCCGAACCGAGAGCGACAAAACGCAGATTCACCACCACCAGTGGCCCTCCTGCATGAAAATCGATCGAAAAGCCAGCGCATGCGAGAAGCCCGGCAAGGACAAGTCTGTAGTCCTCGGCAAGCAGATGCACCCCGAGCAGGAGTGACATCATGATCACCAGGATCGCCGCGTGCCGGGCTGTCATGATCGGCAGATCGCCTGCGACAAGCGCGCACGGCCATTGCTGCTTCGGGGGCATGATCGTTGCTCCTGGGTCGCGACGCCCCGAGGTGCCGGGACGCCGGTCGAGTCGGTGAAGTCGGAGACACCGGATCTCACGCCCGACACGAGGTGGCACTCGGTGTCGGACGTTCCCCGCCTCGACTGCACCTTACGGGCAGGAACGAATTCGATACTCCCACCCGAGTTCGGCACAATGCACGCATCAGGCGAAGTTCGCGTCCAAGGCCAAGAAGTGTCCAAGGAATTCTTCTGCTGGTCAGCACCCTAGATCGCCGCCGCAGAGTGCAATTCCGGTATATACCAGTATGCCATTCAGGAGCGACTTTTGGTTAAGTGGTCAACGCGCGCGGACTAGTCCCGCGCACGGGGTTCCGAGTGTCAAGACGGTGAAGTCGGAGCACGGCCCCAGATGAGCGGCCGGTGGCACGGCACTCATCGCCTGAGGTCTCGGAGGTCCGCAACGACTCCCCGAGACCTCAGAGTGCTTCCTGCGGTGGTCATTCAGCCTGGTCAGGCGGTGAAGCCCGCGTTCATCGCCACGCTCAACGCCCGTTCCGACAGTTCCGCCCGCGTCAGCCGCGCCACGACTCGGCCGCGCTGGAACACCAAGACCCGGTCGCACAGCTCGCACAGCTCCGCCAGGTCGGTCGACGCCAGCAGGACCGGCTTGCCCTCCGCCGCCATCGCCGCGATCACGCCGTGCATCTCCGCTCGGACGCCGACGTCGACGCCGCGGGTCGGGTCGTCCAGCAGCAGCAACGCCGGATCCGACAAAAGCCACTTGGCGACCACCACCTTCTGCTGGTTGCCGCCGGACAGGCTCGACACGAGGTCGTCCGGGGTGCCGCTGATGCGCAGCCGGGTCACCAGCGAACGTGCGGCCGAGACGTGGGCGCGACGGCGCAGCCACCGGCCGCCGCGGCCGAGGGCCAGCCAGGCCACCACGCTCGTGTTCTGCCACACCGGCTTGTCGAGCATCAGGCCGTAGCGCTTGCGGTCACTCGGCACGAACGCCGTCCCGGCCCGGACCGCGGCCCGCGGTGAGCGCGGCGCCGCAGCGCCGTTCACCCGGCCCCGCGCCCGGCCGGACAGCATCGCCAGCACCGTCAGGTGCCCGGCGCCCTGCAGCCCGGCCAGCCCGACGATCTCCCCCGGCGCCACGGCGACCGCCAGGTCGTCGACGACCACGGCGGGCGGCCGGTCCGGGTCGACCGGCCGGCGCTCGTAGGACGTCAGCTTCCGGTCACCCAGCATCGCCGTGACGACGCCGTCGAGGTCCACCGACGCCGTGTCGACGCCGGCGAGCACGGCCCGGCCGTCGCGCAGCACGGTGACACGTCCGGCGATCCGCAGCACCTCCTCGATGAAGTGCGATACGTACAGCACCGCGACCCCGCGTGAGACCAGCTTGCGCAGCACCACCATCAGCCGGTCGACGGCCTCGCTGGGCAGGGCCGACGTCGGCTCGTCGAGGATCAGCACCGCCGGGTCGCGCAGCAGCGCCCGGCCGATCTCCAGCAGCTGCTGGTCGGCCAGCGACAGCGAGCCGGCGCGGGCGTCGAGCGGCACGTCGAGGCCCAGCTCCGCCAGCACCGGCGCCGCACGCGCGGCCATCCGGCGGAAGCTGAGCAGCGGGCCGCGGCGGGGCGCGTCGAGCGGGAACAGGTTCTCCACCACGGTGAGGTCGGGGAACACCGCGAGCTCCTGGGCCACCAGCGAGACGCCGCGGCCGACCGCGTCCCCCGCACTGGAGAACGTCACGGGAGCGCCATTCAGGGAAAGCGCTCCCGCGTCCGGCCGGAGTACGCCGGAGAGGATCTTCACCAGCGTCGACTTGCCCGCGCCGTTCTCCCCCACCACCGCGTGCACCTCGCCCGGCGCCAGCACGATGTCCACTTCGGACAGTGCGGTGACCCCGCCGTAGCGCCGGGTCAGGCCGGTGGCGCGCAGCACGTCAGCGGGCCTCGGCCAGCGGCCGGACCAGGGCCTGCGGGTTCGCCAGGATGCGGTCGATCTCCGGCTTGTAAAAGTCGTAGGCGGCCTGCGTGGACGTCTGGCGCTTGATCACCGAGTCGATGTTCGACGAGTCGACGACCAGCCCGGGCATCCGCAGCCAGCCCTGCGGCAGCGGCTTCTTCTCCTTGACCGAGCGGATGAGCAGCGCGGTCACGACGTACCCCTTGAGGAAGTGCTCGGGGTCGATGGTGACGAAGTCGAGGCCGTCCTCGACCCCCTGCAACGTCTTCGCGTCGACGTCGGCGCCCGCGACGAGGTACTTGCCGTTCTCGGTCTGCTTGATCTTCGCGAGGTCGTAGCTGTCCGCGTCGCCGACCCCGAGGAACGCCAGCGCCGTGGGGTTCGCGTGCACCAGCGCGGACCACGCGCCGTAGTTCTGGTTGGGGTCGCTGTAGGTCTGGAACGGGCCGAGCACCTTGATCCCGGGCGCCTTGGCGTTCAACGTCTCCTTGATCCCGCGAGCACGGCTGTCCAGCACCGGCGTCCCCGGGTTCGGCACCCCGACGACCACCATGCCGGACGGGGTGGCGGGCAGCCGCTTCAGCAGCTCCTGCGCGAGCTGCACCCCGAGGTCGTAGTTGTCGTTGCCGACGTAGAAAGTGATCTTGCTGCCGTCGGTGGGCGCGGTGTCGAGCGCGACCACCGGGACCCCGCGGTCGATCGCCGTCGCGGCGGGCCGGGTGAAGATCGGCGGGTCGAGGTTCTCCAGCACCACGCCGTCCGGGTTGGTCTGCGTGAGGTTGGTGAACAGCTGCTGCTCGGCGGGGCCGTCGGTGTTGGGCGGCCCGACCGCCTTGAAGTCGACGCCACCTTCGTGCTGCGCCGCGGTTTCCGCGCCTTCGACCATCTCGTGGGCGAAGTTGAGGCTGATGTTGGCCACCGCGATGCCCATCTTCAACCGACCGCCACCGGAGTCCCCCGAACTACCGCAGGCGCTCGCGGTCAGGCACACGACCAGGGCCAGGATCGGGATGCTTTTCACGGTTCCTCCTCGAACGCGGGAACAAGCCTCGGCCGCGCGTGCGGCGCAGCACGCTGTCGAAGGCGACGGCGACCAGGATCACCGCGCCGGTGGCGAACGTCGTCCAGTTGATCGGCACCTGCAGGAACACCAGGCTGGCCGCGACGGTGGTGAGGATGAGGTTGCCGAGCACCGCGCCCGGCACCGAGCCGCGCCCGCCGGCGAGCGGGGTGCCGCCGATGATGCAGGCCGCGATCGCGGTCAGCTCGTACCCGTTGCCGACGGTCGGGTCGCCCGCGGTGAAGAACGCCAGCCCGAGCACGGCGGCGACCCCGCCCATGAAGCCGGACAGGCCGAGCGCGGCGATCCGGGTCCGGGCGATCGGCAGGCCGCTGAACTCGGCGGCGTCCGGGTTGGACCCGACGGCCCGCACCCGCGCCCCGAACCGGGTCCGGGTGAACACCACCGTGAGCACCACCGTCGCGGCCAGCAGCACCCAGACCGACGTCGGCACGCCGGCCAGCTCACCGCCGAGCACGCTGAAGAACGCGTGGTCCAGCGGCATGCCGCTGATCTGCTTGCCGTCGGCCAGCGCCAGTGCGGCGCCGCGGAAGAGCAGCGCCGCGGCCAGCGTGACGATGAACGACGGCAGCTGCAGGTAGGTGGTGAGCACGCCGTTGAGGCAGCCGAGCGCGGTCGCGGCCAGCAGGATCGCCGGCAGCGCGAGCCACGGCGACCAGCCGTCGCGGATCAGCACCGCGCCGAGCACGATGCCGAGCGCGTACTGCCCGCCAAGGGACAGGTCGACCTCGCGCATGGCCAGCGGGAACACCATCCCGCAGGCCATCAGGCCGACGTAGACCGAGCTCTGCGCGGTGGAGAGCAGGTTGAGCGGCCGCAGGAAGTCCGGGTGTGCCAGCCCGACGACGCCCACCAGTACGACCAGGACCAGCACCACACCGAGCTCGTCGCGCACGAGGTGGCGGTACCAAGGGCGCGCGGCGGTCCCGCCGGAGGTGTCGACGAGCCGGGTGGACATAGCCGCGAAGGTGACCAGCCGTCCGCGAGTTCGGCAAGACGCGCGTTTCGGTGGGTGAAACGGTGACCTTGCCGCGACCCGGCTGCCGCCGTCACGCTGCCCGCCATGCCGTCCAGCAGCCGGGTCGCCGTGGTCACCGGAGCCGCCCGCGGGCTCGGCCGGGAGTTCGCCGTCACCCTCGCCGGGCTCGGTCACCGGGTGGCCGGCTGGGACGTGGTGGACCAGGCCGAAACGTCCGCGCGGGTGGTCGCCGCCGGCGGGGAGTTCCTCCCGATGCCGGTCGACGTGACCGACCCGGTCGCCGTCGAGGCCGCGGTGGAACAGGTCGTGGACATCTTCGGCGCCCTGCACATCGTGGTGAACAACGCCGGGATCTACCCGCCGATCGCCTTCGAAGAGACCACTGTGGACGACTGGCGGCAGGTGATGCGGCTGAACCTGGAGGGGCCGTTCCTGGTCACCCGGGCCGCGCTGCCGCACCTGCGGGCCGCCGGCTGGGGCCGGGTGGTGAACATCGTGTCCGCGGTCGTCTTCCTCGGCCCGCCGGACCTGGTCGCCTACACGACGTCGAAGTCCGGGCTCGTCGGGTTCACGCGCGCGCTGGCGAACGCGCTCGGCCCGGAGGGCATCACGGTGAACGCCATCTCGCCCGGGCTGACGTCGACCGAAACCGCCGCACAGACAACCGGCGCCGGCGGCGGCTTCGAACGGGTCCGCGCCCGGCAGGCGGTGCCGCGCACGGAAAGCCCCGCGGACCTGGTGTCCACCCTGCGTTACGTCGTCGACGAGGGCAGCGGCTTCCTCACCGGCCAGACCTTGAACGTCGACGGCGGCTCGGCTTTCCATTGAGGGGGACGCGAGGTGGTCGAGCTGCTGGGCGCCGGCGAAGCGGCCGTGGTGACTCGGGTGTGCGAACTGCTCGTCCCCGGCTCGGCCGCCGGCCGGCCGGACCGCTACCTCGCCGCAACTTTGGCCGGCCTGAGCGCGGGCGAGGAGGACGCCGTGCACGCCGCGATCGGCGTCCTGGCGGGGGTCACCGACGCGCGCGAGCTGTCGCGGCTGGCCGGCAGCGCCGCCTTCGAGCGGTTCCGCCGGCTGGCGATCGAGGCGGGTTACGGCGACCACGCCCCGCCGGGGCGGCGCGGCCCCGACGGGGCGGACGTGCTGGTCGTCGGCCTCGGCGGCGCGCCGATCGCCGCGGACCTGGCCGGGCGCGGCGCCGACGTGCTGCTGCTCGACGTCGTCCCCGCCCCGGCCCGGTTCGTGTCCACAGTGGACGAGGTAGTGCTGGCCGGCGGACCCGGGCCGGTGGCCGCCGAGCGCGCGCCCGCGGCCGACGTCGCGAAGTTCCACCAGAGCACCGGGCTGCTCGGCGCGACGGGTCCGTTCGGCCCCGAGGACCTCGAGCCGTGGTACTCGCGGGTGGAAGCGCGGCTGGGGCCGCCGGACAGCTCAGACCGTTCCCCGGCCGTCGTCGAGCCCGGCTTCGTGGCCCTCGGCACTCCCCTGCGGCCGCGGCTGAGCTGGCCGTCGATCCCGGCGCCGGGCGGGGCGCGGGTGCGGACCCGGCACGGCGTCCGGCACGTCCTCCTCGACACGGCGGGCCGGCGGCCGAAGGTCACCGGCGTCGCCTACACCCGCGACGGCTGCGACGGTGAGCTGCGCGCCCCGGTCGTCGTGCTCGCCGCCGGGCCGCTGGAGACCCCGCGGATCCTGGTCCGCACCGGTGAGCAGGCCGGGCTCGACACACCGTCGGCGCGGCTGGCCGGCCGCACGCTCGGCCTGCACCCGGCCCGGCTGGTCTACGGCTGGTTCCCCGAGCCCGCCGGCTGCGCCACCACCGCGTGCTGCGACTCCCACGACGGGATCGCGGTCGAGGCGACCGTGCGGCCCGAGCCGGTGGCGTTCGCCGAAGGCCTGGTCGACCCCCGCGACCGGCCGCTGTGGGGCGGGCGGCTCGCCGAAGTCGTCCGCGGCTATCCGCACTGGCTCGGGCTGCGGGTCCTCGTGGCCGACGACAACACCGCCGTCGCCGACCTCGGCCTCGGCGGCGAAGTCGTCGTGGGCAAACGGTTTTCGACGGCCGAGCGGCGGCGGCTGGCCGCGGCGCTCGAGTTCGGCGTCGCCGTCCTGCGCGCGGCGGGGGCCCGTGACGTCGTCTGGAGCGGGCTGACCGCGGCCCACCCGCAGGGCGGCGCGCCGATGGGGGACGATCCGGCACGGTCGGTGGTCGGCCCGGACGGCCGCTCCCACGACGTCGACGGCCTGTACGTCGGGGACGGATCCGTGCTGCCCGCGGTGCTTTCGGTGCCGCCGGCGCTGACCGTGCTGGCGCTGGCCGCCAAGGTCGCCGGGGCGATCCGGTGACCGCTCGGCTCAGCGGCGTTGCCCCCGGGGCGGCACCGGATCATCATCACGGGATGAGCGGCCCGCCGAAGTCCGTGCTCGCCCGCGGCCTGATGCTGCTGGACGCGTTCTCCTCGGCCGACACCACGCTGTCGCTGGCCGAGCTGACCGCGCGGACGGGCCTGCCGAAACCGACCGTGCACCGGCTGGCCGCGGAGCTCGTGAACTGGGGCGGGCTGGAACGCAGCGACGGCCGCTACCGGCTCAGCATGAAGCTGTTCGAGCTGGGCCAGCGCGTCCCGCGGCGGCGCGACCTGCGCGAGGCCGCGCTGCCGTACCTAGAAGACCTGTACGAGGCTACGCACGAGAACATCCACCTCGCCGTGCAGGACGGCCCGCACACGCTGTTCCTGGAGAAGGTGAGCGGACGGCGGTCGATGCCGATCGAGTCGGAGGTCGGCGGGAAGCTGCCGCTGCACTGCACCGCGACCGGGAAGGTGTTCCTCGCGCTCGGCTCGCCGGAGTACTTCCGCCGGGTCGCCGTCGCCGGGCTGGCGCGCTGGACACCCCGCACGATCGTCGCGCCCGGGCGGCTGCGGCAGGAGCTGGCCCGCGCGGCCGAAAGCGGTTACGGCGTCAACCACGAGGAGTACGAAGTCGGGGTGTCGGCGGTCGCCGCGCCGGTGTTCGACGCGCGGCGCCGGGTGCTCGCGGCGCTGTCCATCACGGGCAACGCGGCGAAGCTGGACCTCGACCGGCTGGCCCCCGCGGTGCGGACCGCGGCGCTGGCGCTGTCCCGCGAACTCGCGCTCGCCCCGGTGCGAAATCCGCTGGATCGCGGGTGAGCACGCCGACACAATGACGGGATGACCTCCGCCGCCGCGCTCGCGGACGAGCTCCTGGACGTGCTGGCCACCTGGACCCCGCTCGAAGCGACCTTCGTCGGCATCCCCGGGCACGACGCCGAACTGGGCGACCCGAGCGAGGCCGGGCAGGCGCGGCTGCGGGCCCGCGCCGCCGACGTCCTGGCACGGGCGCGGGTCTCGCCGGACGCCGACCGCGTGACGCTCGGCGTGGTCGTCCAGCAGGCGGAGGCGGTGCTGGCCCGCCTCGCTGCGCGGGACGTCGAGTTCACCCTGGCCAACCCGATGTTCGCGATCGGGGTCAGCCACCTGACGTTCCTGCCGCAGCTGACGGCGTCCGGCGAGCAGGCCGAGGAAGACTTCCTGGCCCGGCTGGCCGCGTTCCCGGCGTTCTACGCCGCCCTGGCCCAGCGCCAGCGCGACAGCTCGCACCGGCACGTCGAGCGGATGGCGCACACCACGATCGGGTTCCTGGACCGGTTCCTGGCGCAGGAAAAACCGTTCCCCCTGCCGCTGACCGGCGACCGCGCCGAGCGCCGCGACCGGCTGGTGGCCGAGGTGGTGCGGCCCGCGCTCGCCCGCTACCGCGAGTTCGTCACGACCGAGCTGGCCGGGCGCGGCCGTCCCGACCACGAGCCGGGGATCTGCTGGCTCGAAGACGGCGAAGCGCACTACGCAGCGTTGGCGCGCATGCACACGACCACCGATCACACGCCCGCGGAGCTGCACCAGCTGGGCCTCGACGTCCTCGCCGGGCTCGAAGCCGAGTACACCGAGCTCGGCGGCCGCGTGTTCGGGCTGACCGACCCGGCCGAGGTGCGCCGCCGGCTGCGCACCGACGAAAGCCTTCGCTGGCGTGACGCCGAGGAGATGCTCGAAATCGCACGCGCGGCCATCACCCGCGCGACCGCCGCCGCGCCGGGCTGGTTTCCCCGCGTGCCGGCCGCCGAGTGCGTCGTGCGGGCCGTCCCGGAGGCGGAAGCGCCGGTCGCCCCGCCGGCGTACTACATGCCGCCCGCCCTCGACGGCTCACGCCCGGGCGTGTACTTCACCAACACCCACGACGTGCGCACCCGCGACCGGTTCATCGGCGAGACGGTGGCGTTCCACGAAGCCGTGCCGGGCCACCACTTCGCGGAATCACTGGCGCAGGAGCTGACCGAGTTGCCGCAGCTGCGGCGGATCGCGCTGATCACCGCCTACAGCGAGGGCTGGGCGCTCTACACCGAACGGCTCGCCGACGAGATGGGCCTCTTCTCCGGCGAAGTGATGCGGCTCGGCATGGTGGCCGAGGATTCGCTGCGCGCGGCGCGCCTGGTCGTCGACACCGGCTTGCATGCGCTGCGCTGGACGCGCGAGCAGTGTGTCGAATTCCTGCGAGCGCACACGGTGCTCAGTGAGGTCGAGGTGCAGTCCGAAACGGACCGGTACATCGAATCCCCCGGCCAGGCGCTGGCGTACCTGACCGGACGGCTGGAAATCCTGCGCCTGCGCCGGTTCGCGTCGGAGAAGCTCGGGGATTCTTTCTCCCTCAAGGACTTCCACGGCGTGGTGCTCGACAGCGGACCGCTGCCCCTGAAGGTGCTGGACGACGTCGTCCGCGCCTGGGTCGATCAGTGCTGCATGCCGTAGGACTTCTGGCACGGGTAACCGTCGTTCGTGGCGGACCAGCTCGCCGGGTAGCCGTTCTGCGCCCAAGCCGCGTACGCCTGCGCGTAGGAGTAACCGCGCGCGTAGAGCCACTGGCACGGCGTCTGCCCGGCCGAGGGGGTGATGGTGACCCACGGCTGCGTGTTGATCCAGCTCGACTGGGCGTACCACTGACCGGAAGTGGCTCTGGGCGCAACAACAACGGTCTGTTGCGGCTGCGGCTGCACAACAACGGTTTGCGGCGGCTGCACGGTGACGGTCGGCACACTGGGAGCGGTGACGGTCGCCGTGACCGCGGGCGCCTGGGCCGGGCTGCCGGCAACGGTGCGCGGCAGACCGCAGGCGGCGAGGGCGAGAACGGCGGAAAGGGCGGCGGTCGCGCGGAGGAAACGCATGGGCTGGCTCATTTCGTTCGGGTCATGTGACTGCCGACGATGACGCCGCCGGAAATGGTGTAGGTGCCGGAAAACGTGCGCGTGCTGCCATCGGTCTGCACGGCGGACAGCACCACGTAGACCGTGTTGCCGCGGACGTCCGTGACGGTCAGCGTGTCCCACGCGGTCGTCGCGAAACCGTCGGTGTACTTGGCGTATCCGCCGCCGCCCGCGATGCGGCTGCCACCGAGCGACCACGCGGTGGTGAAGTCGCGGCGGTTGATCGCGTCGTAGTAAGCGAAAATCGTGCGCGCCGCCGCGGTGTCGGCCGGCGCGACGTCGACCGGAGCGGGCGGTTGCTGCACGTAGACCGTCTGCGGAGCGGGCACGGCGACCGTGGCCGTGGCCGTGCTGGTCGTCGGCGCCGGGGCGAGGGGCACGGCGACCGGCACACCCACCACCGGCGTTCCACACGCGGCAGCACCCACCACGACCAGGGCGGTGATCAGAATTCCGGCAGCTTTCATCAGAATCAACTTCTTCCGTGTTCGCCACCCAGGAATCGGCCGCCCGGCGAAATCCGCTACGGAAGTTCGAGAACGGGACCCAAGCGTTATCCCGTTGAATTCAGCCGTTCCGGCGCGTTATGTCGTAAGCCGTCATCGCCGCGGCCAGGTGGCGGGCGTCTGCGGGCTGGGTTGCGTCGTAGCCGGTGATCAGCTGCACGCGGCCGAGGCGGTAGGTGAGCGTGTTGCGGTGGATGTTCAACGCCGTCGCCGCTTCCCCGCGGTTGTAGTCCGACGTGACGAATGCGCGCAGGGCGTCGATCAGGTGCGGGTGGTCCTCGAGCGGCGCCAAAACCGCGGCGAGCGCTTCCCGCGCCGGGCTCGGCTGGGCCAGCTGGTATTCGATCGCCAGGTCGGCGAGCCGGTACAGTCGCGGCGGACGACCCAAACTCTCCGCCAGGGCAAGGATTTCCGTGGCTTCGGAGTGCGCGGCCGGAATGTCCGCAAGCGTCGCGGCGCGAGCCGTCGCGGCGGTGCAGGGCCGGCCGCAGATGCCGTCCACCCGCGCCGCGACCGGGTCGACGGACGACGAGGACGGCACCAGCAGCACCCCGCCGTCCCCCTTGAACGTCACCAGCACCCCAGCCTGACCGTCCAAATCGGACCGGACCGCGCGGAAGAGGTCCGTCGCCTCGCGAGAGCCCGAGGAGGTGGGCACCAGCGGCAGGTGGAACACGACGACGTGGTAGCTCGGCGCCAGTTCACGGTGCCGCACCGGACGGCCGGCGAGCAGGCTGGCCGCGAGGTTCTGGCGGTCCTCCCGCTGTTCCCAGTCGAGGTCGTCGCGCTCCCGCAGGTACGCCGAGGCGACGCGCGGCATCACCTCGCCGAGGAAGTCCAGCATCCGCGCGCCGAGCGTGGCCGGGTCGCCGGTGCGGGCCACCAGCTCCCACGCGACACCGGCGGCGAGCGGGTAGATCTTCAGCACGGCTTCCAGCGGCAGGCCGTCCCGCGCACGCTCGGCGCCCCACGCGATCGGCAGCGCCAGCTCGTCCTCGGTCGGCCGCCGGTCCTCGGCGACCGTGGTCAGGAACAGCTCGAAGACCGCCGTCGCGTTGGCGACCAGGTCGCCCGCCAGCACACTCGCCGGCAACAGCCGGTACTCCGGGATCTCCGCCGCACAGCGCGTGATCATCGCGGCGGCGATCTCACCCGATCGAGGGAACAGCTTGGCCACGGAATCCATGCCACATTGTCACCATGCACAAACGGCTCCGGCAAGTTTCTGCTTGTTTTGCCAGCAGACAGCCTTGATCGGGTGGCGCATGCTGTGCATGACAACCAGACGAAGGGACTTCGCAATGGCGCGGGGAACAAAACGATGGCTGGCCGCGATCGGCCTGGCGGGCGTGCTCGCGCTCGGCGCGGCCGCACCGGTCCAGGCGGCGACGACGGCCGGCGGCAACAACGACTTCGGCTGCCGCCCGAGTGCCGCCCACCCGAACCCGGTCGTGCTGCTCCACGGCACCTTCGCCACCTACTACGAAGACCTCAACTTCCTCCAGGCCGACCTCGCCGCCCGCGGTTACTGCACGTTCTCGCTGACCTACGGCGCCTACCCGCAGTTCCCGTTCGCCGGCGGCCTCAAGCCGGTCGCGGAGTCCTCGCTGGAGATCAAGAACTTCGTCGAGAAGGTCCGCGGGGCCACCGGCGCGGCCAAGGTCGACGTCGTCGGGCACTCCGAAGGCGGCCTCCAGTCGATCTACCTGGCCAAGATGCAGGGCATCCAGAGTGAGATCGGCCAGGTCGTCGCGATCGCCCCGCCGACCCACGGCGCCAACGCGTCCGGGCTCCTCACGCTGGCCTACAAGCTGCTCGGCAAGAGCACCTGGGACAACATCGTCAAGACGATCGGCCTGCCGATCTTCGCCGACGAGCTGGACGGCGGCGCCGCGATCGTCGCCCTCAACACCGGCCCGGTCGCCCAGCCCGGCATCGGCTACACGATCATCACCTCGCGTTACGACGAGCTGGTGACCCCGACCGAGACGTCGTTCATCCGCGAGCCCGGCGTGCGGAACCAGTACGTCCAGGACTTCTGCCCGTTCGACCCGGTCGGGCACATCGGCGAGGCCTACGACCTCAACGTCTGGCACCTGGTCCGCAACGCCCTCGACCCGGCGCACGCCACGCCGATCAAGGTCTGCGCCGTGGGCTCGCCCGGATGACCTGGCCCCGCTACGACGGCCCCGAGGACCTCGCCGTCATCGAAGCCGTCCCGCTCGAAGACCGCGGCCTGCCGGAGAGCACCTACGAGCTCCTCCGGCAGGCCGGGACGCGGTTCGCCGACCGCCCGGCCCTCACGCTGCTGCCCTCGGGCGAGGCGTGGGAACAGCCGGTGACCTGGACGTTCGGCGAGCTGCTCGCCCGCGTCCACCGGATCGCGAACGTGCTCACCGACCTGGGTGTCACCCGGCGGGACGCGGTTGCGCTCCTCGCGCCCAACAGCGGTGACGTCTTCGCGGCGACGCTGGCGGCCCAGGCCGTCGGCATCGCCGCGCCGGTCAACCCCGGCCTCGCGCCGCACCAGGTGCGGGAGCTGTTGGAGACGTCCGGCGCTCGCCTCGTGATCGCGGCCGACGCCGGTCTCGACGTCGGCCGTCCGGTGCTTTCGCTCCGGCGGCTGGCCGCGCTGGCCGGCCAGGCCGACCCGGTCCGGCTGCACGCCGAGCCGCCCCGCGGGTCGGACTTCGCGGGCTACTTCCACACCGGCGGCTCCACCGGCACCCCGAAGATCGCCGTGCACACCCAGGCCGGCGAGGTCGGCATGGCCTGGACGCTCGCCGCGTCCACCGGCGCCGCCGACCTCGTGCTGCTCGCCGCGCTGCCGCTGTTCCACGTCAACGCGCTGATCGTCACCGGGCTGGCGCCGCTGTTCAAGGGCCAGCACGTGGTCTGGGCGGGCCCGCTCGGTTACCGCGACCCGACGCTGTACCCGGTGTTCTGGCGAATCGTCGAGCGCTACCGGATCGGCGCGATGTCCGCCGTGCCGACGGTCTACGCCGTACTCGCGCAGGTGCCGGTCGACGCGGACATCAGCAGTCTCACGTTCCCGATCGTCGGCGCGGCCCCGCTGCCCGCGGCGGTGCGGCGGCAGTGGCGTGAGCACACCGGTGTCGACCTGGTCGAGGGGTACGGCCTGACCGAGGGCACGTGCGCGTCCGCCCGCGGCTTCCCCGGCGTCTCGCGGCCCGGCACGGTCGGGCAGCGGATGCCGTACCAGCAGCTCAAGGCCGTCCGGATCACCGGTGACGGCTGGACCGACCTGCCGGCCGGCGAGACCGGGGTGCTGGTGATCCGCGGCCCGAACGTCTTCCCCGGCTACCTCCGCGACGGAAGACCGGACCCGGCGGGCAAGGTAGTCGACGGCTGGCTCGACACGGGTGACCTGGGCAGCGTCGACGCCGAGGGCTTCGTCCGGCTGGCCGGTCGGGCGAAGGACCTGATCATCCGGGGCGGGCACAACATCGACCCCGCGACGATCGAAGAGGCCCTGTTGGCGCACCCGGCGGTGTCCGGTGCGGCCGCGGTGGGGCGGCCGGACCGGCACTCGGGCGAGGTCCCGGTGGTCTACGTGACGCTGCACGCCCCGACGCCCGCCGAGGAGTTGCTGGAGTGGGCGGCTTCCCGGGTTTCTGAGCGCGCGGCGGTGCCGAAGGAGGTGCACGTCGTGCCGGAGATCCCGCTGACGGCGGTCGGCAAGCAGTACAAACCCGCACTGCGCCAGGACACCCTGCGGCGGGTGGCCGAAGACGAACTGGCGGCCCTCGGCCTCGACGACGTCAAGGTGACGGTGGAACTGGACCGCGACGAACCGGTGGTGGTCATCGCGGCCGCCCCCTCCGACGCGCTCGACTCCGCCCTCGACGCCTACGCCTTCCGCTGGCACTACGCCGATCGGGCGCGGTAGGCGGCTCATGAACGACTCGTTCACCGCGTCCGGCGCGATGAACGAGTCGTTCATGACGTCAGCCGAGGCCGATCGCGAACACGTGCAGGTTCGAATCACTCGGCAGGGTCACCGAGGCGATCTGCTTCCCGGCCGGGGCGTCGAACGGCGCCGTCGCGTAGACCGACGCGCCGCCGCCCGGGCCGCCCGGCTGGTTGCGGTGGTCGGCGCGCGCGACAAGCGTGTTGCCGAACACCGGGTCCGTGCCGCCGCCCGGGAACACCCAGTCGCCGAAGGACAAGTCGGCCTGGCCGGTGGTGCCGTCGGTGAAGGTGACGGTTGCGGAAGCCCGGTGGTCGCCGTTCGAGGCCGTGCCGATGAACGACAGCCGGGTCCCGGACAGCCGGATCGTCTGCCCGGCCGGGACGACGTTGTCCGGGCGTCCGGCCGGCGCCGCGGGCCAGGTGAACGTCGTGCCGACCGCCTGAGCAGGCTTCCCGCCGACCAGGCCCGCCGCGGCCAGCGCCTCGCGGGAGAGGCTGTTCCCGGCGCCGTCGATGTCCGCGGAACCCACGTCGCCGTCGTCCGAGATGCCGACGTTCGAGTACGCCGCCGCAAGCCCGCCCTTCGGCGCGACCAGCACGATCACCGAACCGGGCACGGACGTCGAGCCACCGCGGACGGTCACCGGCACCTGGTAGTAACCCTCCGGCGTCCCGGCAGCTACCGCGACCGTCAGCTTCGCGGTGCCACTGCCGGTCCGGTCGTCGAGCCGGAGCTGCCGCGGCCCGGTGACCGTGAGACCGGCGGGAGCCTTCGTCGTGACATCCAGGGTGCGGTCGTGCCCGCCGAGCCGCTGACCGCTCACCGTGACCTCGCCGGTGCCGCCCGGTTCGACGACAACCTGGTTGGTCGCCGACACCAGGAACGGCTTCTCACTGTCCCGATAGGACGGCGGAGTGGCGCCGGCCGCCCACCGCTTGTCCGGAGTGGACTGCAGCGAGAAGTCCAGCCGGCCGCCGTCGCGGGCGGTGTTCGCAGGCAGGTAAGTGCGGTCCCAGTCGCGGCCGTTCAAGGACAGATCGTGGACATACGGTGTGCCTGAAGACGCCTTCGGTGCCCGGATGTCGATCGTCCGTCCATTCGGGAGCGAGAGCACGGCACGCTCGAACAGCGGGCTGTGCACCACCAGGTCCGGTGTGCCCGGCGTGGCCGGGTAGATGCCGAGCGCGGCCCAGACGTACCACGACGACTGCGCGCCGAGGTCGTCGTTGCCCGGCTCGCCGTCGGGCGTCGCGCTGAACAGCGTCGTCGCGATCTCGCGGACCACCTGCTGCGTCTTCCACGGCTGCCCGACGTGGTTGTACAGCCACGGCACACCGAAGTCGGGCTCGTTGCCGGCCCACATGTTCGGCTCGTTCGGGCCGACGTTCAGCTTCTGGAAGAAGGTGTCCAACCGCGGTGAAACCGCGGCCGGACCGCCCATCGCCGTCACCAAACCGGCCGGGTCCTGCGGTACCAGCCAGGTGTACTGCGCGGCGTTGCCCTCGTCGAAGCCGTCCTGGCCGAACTTGCCGGGCGGCGGCACGAAGGCCGGGCCGTCCGGGAAGCGGCCGTCTTGCCCGCGCGGCTGCAGATAGCCCGTCAAGGGGTTGAAGATGTTCTGCCAGTTCTGGCCGCGCTTGGTGAACTCGCGCGCGACGTCGCGGTCACCGATGCCCTGCGCGAACTGCGCGATGGCGAAGTCGTCGATCGCCCATTCCAGGGTGATCGACGCGCCGACGCGGGCGTGGTCACCGCGTGAGGCGTCGTTGTTCGGCAGGTACCCACGCGCGACGTAGTCCGCGATGCCACGTCGTTCCTGATACGCACCAGGCGTGTCGTCCACCGACGTCGCACCCTTGACCAGGTACTTCAGGGCCGTCTTGACGTCGAAGTCCCGCGCGCCGAACGCGTACAGGTTCGAGATCAGCGCGACCGAGCTGTCACCGGTCATCTGGCCGGTGTAGTCGTTCGCCATCGGCCAGCGCGGCCACCAGCCGCCCTGCACGGCGTCGTTCGTCAGCGACTGCGCCATGTCGCTGGCTTCCTTCGGGAACAGCATGGCGTGCAGCGGCGCGAGCGAGCGGTAGGTGTCCCAGTCGGAGAAGTTCGCGTACTGGTGACGTCCCTTCGGCAGGGTGCGGATCTGGTCGTCGAAGCCGATGTAGCGCCCGTCGGCGTCGTCGAACGTGTTGGGGTGCATCAGCGAGTGGTACAGCGCGGTGTAAAATGTCTTGAGCTGAGCGGTACCACGCCCCGCGACCCGGATCTTGCCGAGCGCCGACGTCCACTTGTCCCTGGTGGACTTCCGGACGGCGCCGAAGTCGAAGCCCGGCACCTCCGCCGCCATGTTGGCCTTCGCGCCGTCGACGCCCACATAGGACATCGACACCTTCGCGTGCACAACGGTCTGGGAGCCGAAGGTCAGGTACGCGCCCGCACGAGGCGAGTCGACGCTGTCGGTGTCCGGCTTCACCGAGGAGCCGTCCCAGGTGCCGTGCGCGGTGAACGGCTGGTCGAAGGTGAGGTCGTAGTAGACCGTGTACTTGTTCGGCTTGCCGCAGAAGTTGCCGGTGGTCGCCGAGCCGCTGACCTCGCGGTCGCCGGTGATCTTCAGGTCGGCCTTCGAGTTCCCGGCCAGGCTGGCGCCGCCCTTGACCAGCACCTGCGCGTTGGCGCCGGCCGGGAAGGTGAACGCGGCGAGCCCGGTGCGGGTCGTGGCGGTCAGCTCGGCCCGGACCTTCGAATCGGCGAGCGTCACGGCGTAGTAGCCCGGCTCGGCCTTCTCGTCGTCGTGGGTGAAGTGCTCGGTGCGGTCCCACGGCGCCGCGCCGACGTCGCCGGTGATCGGCAGGATCGGCACGTCGCCGAACGCGTTGCAGCCGACCGAAGCGTGGTCGAGGCTGAAACCTCGGATCTGATCACTGTGGTACTGGTAGCCGGCGTACGCGCCCTGGGTGTCCGGCGAGAACTGCATCATGCCGAACGGCGTCGCGGGCCCGGGAAATTGTTGATCTCGCCGACCGAACTGCCACCCCGGCCGGTGCCGATCAGCGGGTCGACGTAGGCCGACGGGTCCCCGACCAGCGGTGACATCGTTGTCGGAGCCGCCGAAGCGACCGCGGGCGCCCCGAGCACCGCCGTCGCGACCATCGCCGCCATGAACCTGAACCGCACCGGTACCTCCCGCGGCCGCACTGCCTGGACATCCGACCTTTGCCTGCCGCCGGGCCCGAGGTCAACACTTTGACAAAGACCTGGCTCGTGCTCCGAGGTGTGAAGATCCGGTCAGGATCGGGTGGTTGCCGGGTCAGGACGCCTAACCTCGACGCCGTGTGCGCACGTGTACTGGTCGCCGAGGACGACGAGAAGCAGGCCGAGGTCCTCCGGCTCTACCTCGAGAGCGAAGGCCACACCGTCGTGCTGGCCCCGGACGGCCGGGCGGCGCTCGACGAGGCCCGCCGAAACCGCCCCGACCTGCTGGTTCTCGACGTCATGATGCCCAAGGTGGACGGCCTCGACGTCTGCCGGATCCTGCGCGGCGAGTCCGACGTGGCGGTGCTGATGCTCACCGCCCGCGCCACCGAGGAGGACCTCCTGCTCGGCCTCGACCTCGGCGCCGACGACTACCTGACCAAGCCGTACAGCCCGCGCGAGCTGATGGCCCGGGTCCGCACGCTGCTGCGGCGGACGGCCACCCGGCGCGAGCCACCGGACACGGCGTTGCGGCTCGGCGGGTTGCGGCTCGACCCGGTGCGGCACGAGGTGTCGATCGACGACCGCCCGGTGGAGACGACCCCGGGTGAGTTCCAGCTGCTCGAGACCCTGATCAAGCAGCCGGGCCGGGTGTTCACCCGGCGGCAGCTGCTGGAGCTGACCCGCGGGGACGACCGGTTCGTCAGCACCCGGATCATCGACGTCCACGTGCTCAACCTGCGCAAGAAGCTCGAGCCGGACCCGCAGCACCCCGCCTACCTGCGGACCGTGTTCGGCGTCGGCTACAAGCTGACCGACGAGCATGGGTCGTAGCCGCTTCCCGCGGCGGCGCAGCCTCGTCGTCCGTCTCACCGCCGTCTCCCTGCTCATCGCGCTCGGCTCGATCGCCGCGACCGCGTGGCTCGCCGTGCAGACCACCACGCGCGCGATCCAGCAGGAGCAGGGCCAGGCGCTCTCCGGCGACGCGACGATCTACACCGAGCTGCTCGGTTACGCGGCGGCCCACCACACCTGGGACCAGGCCGGGCCGAAGCTGCGGACGCTGTCGGAGCAGACCGGCCGCCGGATCGTGCTGACCACCCTCGACCGCCGCGTCCTGGGTGACTCCGGCGGCGCGCCGGTGACGCTGCCGGTGAAGGCGGCCGCGTCGGTCGACCCGCTGCACGTCGACCCGGTGCTGCTGCCCGAGGCCGGGACCAGCGGCATCGACCCGCGCGCGGCGGGCCCGTTCCGGCTGCCGGCGACCGAACGCGAGGACGTCGCCGGGCTGGCCAAGAAGGTCGCCGCGTGCCTCACCTCGCTCGGCATCCCGGCCCAGGTGCGCGACTCGCCGACCGGGCGGCCCCAGCTCGCCGGCGCCGACCCGCTCGCCGCCCGCTACTTCGCGGCCAAGTGCGGGCTCTACGAGCTGGCCGTGCCGACGCCGACCGAGCAGGCCGCCCTCACCGGCCTCAACGACGCCGTGAACCGGTGCCTGGGGAGCCTCGGCGCGGAGCGGGTGCAGCTGAACCTCGACCTGGAAGCGCTCGGCGTCGCCGACCAGGGGCCGAGCCAGGGCTGTGTGGACTCGGCCCGCCGTGAACAGCTCGCGCCGTACGTCGCGCCGCCCGCGTTGCTGTTCACCCTCGGGCCGGGCGGCTCGCAGCTGCCGACGTTCACGCTGTCGCAGGAGAACCTGGCCCGGATCCTCGCGGTGACCGGCGGGGTGCTGGTGCTGGCCGCCGCGATCACCGTCCTGGTCGCGCGGCGGCTCGCCCGTCCGCTGCGGGCCCTGACCGTGGCGGCCGAACAGGACCGCCCGGCGCCGGTGAAGTCCCGCGACGAGGTCGGTTACCTCGCCACCGCGTTCAACGACCTCACCGCGCGGCGCGAACGCATCGAGGAGCAGCGCAAGGCGATGGTCAGCGACATCGCGCACGAGCTGCGCAACCCGCTCAACGTCATCCGCGGCCGGCTGGAGGCCGCCGAAGACGGGCACCTGCCGTTCGACCGCTCCCTGAGCGCGTCCCTGCTGGAAGAAACCGTGCTGCTGCAGCACATCGTCGACGACCTGCAGGACCTCGCCGCGGCCGACGCCGGGCAGCTGCGCCTGCACCCCGAGCCGCTCGACGCCGCCGAGCTGGCCGGCCACGTCGCCGCCGCGCTCGCCGACCGGGCCGCGGCGGCCGGGGTCACGCTCACCGTCGACACGACCGGCGACACCGGCCTGACCGCCGATCCGGTCCGGCTGCGCCAGGTGGTCGGGAACCTGGTGACCAACGCGATCCGGCACACGCCCACCCGCGGCCGGGTGACGATCCACGTGTCGTCCACCGTGGACGCGGTGACGCTCGCCGTCGCGGACACCGGCACCGGGATCGCCGCCGGGGACCTGCCGCACGTGTTCGACCGGTTCTGGCGGGCCGAGAAGTCCCGCAGCCGCCAGACCGGCGGCAGCGGGCTCGGCCTCGCCATCGTGCGGCACCTGGTGCAGGCGCACGGTGGCACGGTGACCGCCGAGTCCGAAGTGGACTCGGGGTCGACGTTCACCGTCCGGCTACCGAAGCCGGATCTCCGTGGTGAGGGTGCCGGGGTGCGGGACCCGCAGGACGTGCAGCCGCCGGGCGCCGTCGCGGAGGAAGGTGACGGCGGTGGCGGTCACCGTGGCGCCGAGCGCGGTGCCCCAGCCGATCGTGATCGTCGTGCCGCGGCGGCGGATCGTCAGTCCTGACGCCGTCGCCGTGGCATCGGCGCCGTGGGTGACCGGGGTGCCGTCGGCGAACCGCACGTCGTCGCCCGGGTGCAGGACCAGCGGGATCTGCTCGGTGAGCGGAGTGGTGCCCCGGACCGCCCGGGTGACGGTGTCGCGGGTGATGGTCAGCGCGGTCCGGATCCGGGTGTCGAGGCCATACCGGACGACGACCGGCGCCGAGCCGGGCACCTTCCGGCTGCCGTCCCACGCGCGGTCGCCGAGGAAGAACGCGGAATCCAGGAGGCCGCGGGCGTCCGGGCTGCCGTTCGGGAGCAGGCTGGCCCAGCACTGGGTGTCGTCCTGCTGCGAGTGGACGACCATCCCGGCCCGCGGGTGCCACAGCAGGCCTTGCGCACCCCGGACGTAGCTCGACGGCCGGGTGCCCCAGAACCCGGCGAGGTACAGCTCCGGACGTCGGACGTAGCAGTAGATCTGGTTCAGTTCGTCGTCCCGGCGCTGCACGGCGAAGTCGTTCGAGCGCAGGTAGGGCAGCTGCCGGATCGACGCCTGCTTCTCCCCCTGCGACGGAAAGGCCTCGCCGTAGGAGACGTGGGCGAGGATACGCGGTGAGGTGTCCTGTTTGGCCGGTCCGATCGCCGGACCCGGCACCTTCGCCCATTGCCGGCGCGTCTCGGCGCGGTCCTCGCGGGTGGTGAAGAACGCGGCCAGGTCCGGGATCTCCGGCACGAACAGCGAGGCGAGGTTGGTCCGGTCGGGATCCGGGATCACGTTGTCGTAGTAGGACACGTGCGTGCGGCTCGACGTCGCGACGTAGGTCAGCGAGCCGGAGCCGTCCGGTTCGCGGACGACGTTGTAACCGAACCAGCCGGCGAACTTCCGGGCCATCCCGGCCACCGTGCGGTTGCGGGTCAGCGCGTAGATCTCGGCGAGCTCCGGGAGCATCACCTCGAAGTTGTAGTTGACGTCCATCCCGGTCGGCTCGTAGAAGAACCCGGCCGGGCTCTGGCCGTTCGCCGCGAGGAACTCGATGCGGTCGTGCAGCTTCTTCGCGAGTCCGGTGTCGGGGGTCAGCCTCAGCGCGAGCTGCGCGGACGACAGCCCGGACGTGTTCTGGTTGGCGTACTCGATCGGGTGCGCCCAGATCGGGTTGGCCGGGTCGAGGAACCAGGTCATGCCCTGGTGCAGTGCCGCTTCCAGCTGGGCGCGCCGGGCCGGAAGCGCGTTGACCTGCCGCAGATTGGCCAGCGTCTTCGCCAGGTACCCCAGGCCGAACCCGGTGGCGGCCTTGGACTTCTCGGTGATCGAGTACTCCGGGAACGACCCGTCGGCGTGCTGCAGATTCAAATAGTGCACCAGCACGGCTTCGAGCCGGTTCCGCAGCGCGGGGTCGAGGTAGTACGGGTTCCACGGCCGCCGGTTCGCGTAGAACCAGCTCAACGTGTAGACGTGCTCCTGGACGCGGGCGTTGTACGGCTCGCTCGGCGTCCGCCACCAGCCGCCGCCCATGAACCCCGGACTTGCCGGGTTGTCGGTGCTGACATCGTTGACAAGGCCCGGCAAAATCGCGAGGTAGGGCGCGAAGCGCTGCTCCAGCGGCGTGAAGAGCCTCCGCACCGGGGCGCCGGGCGGGAGCGGGGCGAGCGGCGGGTACGGCCCGGCCGGCGGCGGCACCGCGGCCCACGCCGTCCGCGCGCCCCCGAGTCCGAGCACCGCGGCGGACGCGGCTCCACCGAGGAAGGTTCTGCGATCGATCACGACTGCCTCCTAGCCTTTGAGGCCGCTCTGGGCGAGCCCTTCGACGAACTGGCGCTGCGCGATGATGAAGACGATGAGCACCGGCACGACCGTGGTGGTCGCGGCGGCGAGCTGGACGTTCCAGAGGTGGCCGCCGTAGACGTCGACGTACTGCGTCAGCGCCACCGGCAGGGTGAACATGCTCTTGTCGGTCAGGTAGACCAGCGGTTCCAGGAAGAAGTTCCACGTGTTCAGGAAGGTGAAGATGGCGACCGCGGCCAGCGCCGGCTTGGCGATCGGCATTGCGACGCGCCGGTAGAGCCCGAAGCGGGACAGGCCGTCGAGCCGCCCGGCTTCCTCGAGCTCACCCGGGATCGTGATGAAGAACTGCCGCATCACGAACGTCGCGAGCACACTCGGCGCGCCGAAGATCGGGACGACGATCAGCGGCCAGTGCGTGTTCGTCAGCCCGAGGTCGTCGACCACCCGGAACAGCGGGATGATCGTGACCTCGCTCGGCACCATCAGCCCGATGAGGATCAGCCCGAACACCTTCTCGCCGCGGAACCGGATGCGGGCGAACGCGTAACCGGCCAGCGAAGAGAAGAACATCGTGCCGAGGGTGACCAGCACCGCGATGTACAAGCTGTTGAAGTACTGCTGCGCCAACGGAAAGTCTGTGAACGCCGCCTTGTAGTTCTCCCACTGCGGCTGGTTCGGGAACAGCTTCGGCGGGTACGCGAGCACCTCGTTGGCCGGCAGCAGCGACGCCGTGATCATCCACCAGGTGGGGAACACGAACGGCACGGCCAGCACGACCATCACCACGTAACAGGCGATCTTCGCCCTACGACTCATGGAACACCCACCGCCTCCGCATCCGCCACTGCAGCAGCGTGAGCACGAGGATCACCAGGAACAGCACCACGGCCAGCGCGGCGCCGTAACCGAGGTCGTGGTTGGCGAAGGCCTGCTGGTAGAAGTAGAAGACCAGCACGTTGGTGCTGTCCGCCGGCCCGCCGAGGGTCAGCACCTGGATCTGCGCGAACACCTGCAGCGCGCCGGCGACCGTGATGATCGCGGTGAGCAGGGTGGTCGGGCTGATCATCGGCAGGATCACCGACCGGAACCGCCGCCACGGGCCGGCACCGTCCAGCTGGGACGCTTCCATGATGGACGTCGGAATCCCTTGCAGCGCGGCGAGGAACAGCACCATGTTGAGCCCGACGTTCTTCAGCACCTGCACGACGATCACCGACAGCATCGCGGTGCCGTTGCCGCGCAGCCAGTTCGGGCCGTCCACGCCGATCGCCTGCAGCAGCGAGTTGATCCCGCCATTGTCCTGCAGGAGGAAGTTCCACACGATCGTCCACGCGACGAGCGTGACCACCACCGGCGAGAAGAAGACCGTCCGGAACACGGTCGTCCCGCGCAGTTTCAGGTTGAGCAGCAACGCGAGCGACAGCGCCAGAGCCAGGTTCAGCACAACCAGGCCGACGCAGAAGATCGCCGTCGCGCGGGCGACCTTCGGCGCGGTCGGGTCGTCGAACAGCTTGGCGTAGTTGTCCGCACCGGCGAACGTCGATGTCCCGGCCAGCAGGTTGACGTCCTGGAAGCTGTACCAGACCACCGCGGCCAGCGGCGCCACCACGA
Source organism: Amycolatopsis sp. NPDC051758 (assembly GCF_044453095.1). NCBI lineage: Bacteria > Bacillati > Actinomycetota > Actinomycetes > Pseudonocardiales > Pseudonocardiaceae > Amycolatopsis > Amycolatopsis sp. NPDC051758. Next base: position 313,953 of record NZ_JBITCJ010000004.1, read on the forward strand.
AGGCGAGGAAGCCGAGAGCCTGCGGGGCGATGAAGATCCACCCCGCGAGCTCTTCGCGCTTCTTCGAAGTGAGAGTCATTGGCTCAACGCCGGGTCGATCGCCTGGCACACCCCGGCCAGCGCGGCGGGCACGTTCGCGTCCGGCTTCCACATCGGGTCCAAAGCGGACTGGACGAGGGACGCGATCCGCGCGCTGCCGGTGTGCGAGGGCAGCACGGCGCCGGTCTTGATCCCGTTCACCACGACGTTCTGCAGCTGGTCCTGGCTGAACAACGGGTTCGCCTTGGCCAGGGTGGCCGCGTTGAGCAGGCTGTCGCGGGCCGGCGGGAAGTACTGACCGAGCTTCGCCGAGTTGGCCGGGTTGGTGAAGAAGGCGAGGAAGTCCGCGGCGGCCTTGGCGTGCTTGCCCTTCACCGGGACGCCGATCCCGGCCTGGCCGATGACCTGCGCGTTCGCCTTCGGCCCGGCGGGCAGCGGGACGATGCCCCACTCGAACGGCTTGGCCTTCAGCAGCCCGGCGCGGCTGATCTGCGCGATGGTCAGGCCCGACTCACCGGCGAAGAAGTCCGCCGTTGTGCCCGGGCCGGGCAGCGCCTTGTCGGTGAAGATCGCCTGGTGCAGGAAGGTCATCGCGGACGTCATCTCCGGCGTCGCGAACCCGCAGGTCTTGCCGTCCGGGCCCCAGGCGTCGGCGCCGAAGCCGCGCCACACCGAGGCGAGCAGCACCCACTGCTTGTACTCGAACTCGCGGACGACCAGGCCGGCCTTGCCGGTGTCCCGCGCGGCGACCTGGGTGGCGATCTGCTTCGCCGCGTCCCAGTTCCACCGTCCACTTGCGAGCAGCTGGTCCGGCGTCTCGGTGATCCCGGCCTGGGTGAGCAGGTTCTTGTTGTAGAACATGCCGAACGGCGACGTCGAGAACGGGTAGGCGAAGAGACCGGCGTCCTTCGTCCACAGCTTGGTGGCGGACGGGACCAGTTCACCGGCGTTGTACCCGGCGGTCGCGTCCAAAGTGGGCTTCAGGTTCGTGAGCGCGCCGGACTGGACGAAGTCCGGCGCGTCGCGCTCGAGGATCCACGCGAGGTCGGGCGGGTTGCCGCCGGACATCTGCGTGGTCAGGGCGGCCGAGTACGCGCTCGTGTCGCCCGGGACGACGTCGAACTTCACCGACGCGACCTCGGGGTGAGCCTTGCGGTACTCGGCGGCGATGGAGTCGAAGAGGGCGAGCTGGTTCTTGTCCGTCGTCCAGACCGTCATGCGCAGTGCGATGTTCGTGTCGTCGCCGGCGCCGCCCGAGCAGGCGGTCGAAGCCAGTGCGACGGCGGACAACGCCGCGGCGATGCGCAGCCGGGCTCTCTGGTAGGCCACAATGCCTCCTGGTTATTCGAATTAGCAGCGACGGTAAACGTCGCGTTCAGTAGCTGTCAACAGCCAGTGCGCCTGGTTATCGAGTGTGCACTGTGGAGGGTTTCGCCGCGGTGGCACCCTCGTGGAACGTGCACGGCAGCACCAGCTGCCGGGGCTTCGGATCCGCGAGCAGCTCGACCAGGACGCGCACCGCGTGCGCGCCCATCTCGTGGCGCGGGATGCGGAACATCGACCAGTCCGTGGGCGTGCTCGGCACCGCGTGCGCGGCCGGCTGCTGCGACGGGTCGGCGTCACCCAGCACCACGAGCGAAAGGTCCTCGGGCACGGCGAGCCCGAGGTCGTGCGCGCACACCAGGATGCCGTCGGCCATCGCGGAGCTCTCGACGAGCAGCGCGGTGACGCCTTCGTCGAGCGCCTGCCGCAGCGCGAGCGCCGGGTCGTCGGCGAGGAACACCAGCGGCGGACGGCGGTGCTTGCGCGCCGCCGCTTCGTAACCGGCGCGCCGGTCGAGTGTCGGCTCGTTCTCCTCGGTGACGCTCAGCAGGCCGATCTTGCGGTGCCCGAGCCCCCACAGCCACTCGTGGACCTCACGGGTGGCCGCGACGTAGTCGGCGCCGACGTAGCTGATCGGCCCGGTCGGCGACTCGCGGCGGCCGACGAACACGAACGGGAACTGCTCCTCGACGAGCTGCGCGAGCTCCTGCGGGTCGTTGTGCCGGCCCAGCAGGATCGAGCCGTCAGCGATGCGGAGCCGGTTCGTGCCCTGGTCGTAGATGCGGCGGCGCCCGTCGCGGCGGCCACCGCTGGTGAACAGGAGCAGGTCGAAGCCCTGCGCCTCGGCTTCCTCCTCGATACCGAGCAGGAACGGCCGGTAGAAGTCGGCCACCCCGGACGGGAACACCGACTCGTAGGTGAAGACGCCGAGGATCTGGTTGGACTTGCCGCGCAGCCGGCGGCCCATGATGTCCACCGTGTACCCGGTTTCGCGGAGCACCTGCTGCACGCGCTCGCGGGTTTCCGGGGTGATGCGGAGGCTGTCGGAGCCGTTCAGCACCATCGAGACGACGGCCTGCGAGACGCCGGCCAGGCGTGCCACCTGCGCCTGCGTGACCCGGCCCGAACCCGCCGTCATCCAAGACTCCCTCCGCGACTCCGTCAGACCTTACCGGCGACACGATCAGTACCCCCGCACTTCCGGCCACCGGCGCTCCACCCCGGCGGCGTCCAGGACGCGCGCGAAGTCTTCGAAGAGGCGCACGTCGGTCTTGACCTCCCGCGGCTCGACACCCTCGCGGACGGCGAACGCGGCGAGCAGCCCGGCGACCTCACCGATGTTCCACTCCACCGGGTGCAGCCGGAAGCAGCCGTTCGTGATGTGCGTGGTGCCGATGTTCTTGCCGGCGGGCAGCAGGTTGCCGACCCGGACCGGCAGCAGTGCGCCGAGCGGGATCTCGTACGGCACGCTCGCGACGTCGATGTAGTTGTCCCCACCGGTCGACGGGTGCAGGTCGATCCGGTAACTCCCGACCCCGACGGCGTCTTCGCGCCGGACCCGCCCGTCAACACCGAGGATCTCGGCCGACACGTCGTGCTCGGTCACCGTCGTGACGGCCTTGATGCGCCGCGCTTCGCGGATGTACGCGGACTTCGCGAGCCCGTCCTCGGTGCCGGTGACGTCGTGCCGGAGCCGCAGACCGGGGAAGCCGGTGCCGCCGTCGGCGCGGGGCGCTTCGGTCTGCAGCCAGTACAGGACGGACAGGCTCAGCTGCTTCGCTTCGTGGTGCGCGGTCTTCACGTCCGCTTCGGTCGTGTGGCCGGGGATGGTGTGCGACGGCTTGAGCCAGTAGTCGTTGAGCGGCCAGTTGACCAGCGTGAGGTCGGAGGCGAAGGCGCCGTCGGTGTGCAGGCCGCGGGCGAGGATGCGGCGGAAGGCCCACAGCTCCTTGTCCCCGGCGTCGGCACTCTGGTCGGCGCTGACGGCCAAGGGGTCGCCGGGCGGGTTCGGCACGAAGGTGCGCTTGACCGGGTCCAGCGTCCGCGGGTCGGGTGCGACGAAGCCGAGCAGCGGGCCGGGCCAGAAGTCCGGCTGGTAGTCGCGCCAGAAGCCGTACATCTCCGGCCGGTCGATGACGTGGTTCTCACCTTCGTGGTGGGAAACCGCGAAGCAGTAGGTGAAGCCTTGCAGGTTGGCCGGGTCGGCCTGGTCCGGGGCGTGGGGTTCACCGTGTTCGCTCTTCGCCTCGGCGCCGGTGACGTGCTCGGTGCCGGTGAGCGGCAGGAGGTCGCCGTTCTCGGTGGCGTCGAGGACGTACCGGGCCCGGACGGTCACCTGGTCTTCGCCTTCGAGGACCACGGCGTCAACACGGTCGCCGGTCGTGTGCGCGGAGACCGGGCGGTGCTCGAGGAGGACGCGGATCCGCCCGGCGCTGACGTGCGGCGCGAGTATGGCCTCGATGACGGCCTTGGCCACCCGCGGTTCGTGGCAGAGCTTGCTGACCCTCCCGGCACCCGGGTTGAGCTCGGCGTGCTTCGCGGCTTCGGCCCGGAGCGGGTAGTGCCGGCGGTAGTACCCGCGGATGCCCTCGCGCAGCTCGCGGTAGGTGCGGGTGGACCCGAACCGTTCGATCCAGGGGTTCTCGTCGGGCGGCACCGCCTGGGCGGTGAGCTGGCCGCCGAGCCAGTCGGTCTCCTCGGTGAGCACCACACGCCGGCCGTGCGCGGCCGCGGCGAGCGCGGCGGCGACCCCGCCGAGTCCCCCGCCGACCACCAGAATCTCCGTGTCCAGTTCCCTCATGAAGCCTTCCCCGGCGCTGATAATTCGAATTACTACGCGGGTATGGTGCGCGAGAGGAGCACCGGACGTCAAGAGGCGAGTTGTGCCCGCAGGGGCATCACGCGTGACCGAGCGGGCATCACGCGTGTCTGGAGGGGCATCAGCGCGATGCCCCTCCAGACACGTGTGATGCCCCTCCAGACACAGGTGATGCCCGGCTGATCACGCGTGATGCCCCTCCGGTACGGGCTACAGCGGCAGGCCGGCGTAGTTGTCCGCCAGCTCCCGCGCCGCCGGCTCCGACGTCACCGTCCGGCGGAGCTGGGAGAGCTGGAGCTGGGCGTCGAAGTCGTCACCGTGCCGGTGCAGCATCGACGTCATCCACCACGAGAAGTGCGTGCAGCGCCAGACCCGCCGCAACGCCGTCTCCGAGTACGCGTCGACAAGCGAGTCGTCGCCGCGGAACGACGCGGTCAAGGCGGTTGCCAGCAGCGCGACGTCCGCGACCGCCAGGTTCAGCCCCTTCGCCCCGGTCGGCGGCACGATGTGCGCGGCATCCCCGGCCAGGTAAAGGTTTCCGTGCCGCATCGGCGTCGAGACGAAGCTGCGCATCGGGAGCACGCTCTTCTCCGTGATCGGCCCCGTCTCCAGCGTCCAGCCCGCCACGCCCAGCCGCGCCGACAGCGCCGTCCAGATCCGGTCGTCGCTCCACTGCGCGATGTCCTCGTCCGGCGTCACCTGCAGGTAGAACCGGCTCACCCGCGGCGACCGCATGCTGTGCATGGCAAACCCGTCCGGGTGCCAGGCGTAGATCAGCTCGTCCGTCGACGGCGCGACGTCGGCCAGCACGCCGAGCCACGCGAACGGGTACGTGCGCTCCCACACCTGCGGGGACGGAACGGACGTCCGGCTGGGCCCGTGGAAGCCGTCGCAGCCGACGACGACATCGGCGTCGATCCGCTGCGCCCGGCCGTCCGCGTCCACAAAGGACACGGATGGCTGCTCCGTGACGTCGTGCAGGGTCACGTCCGAAACGGAGTAGAACGCCGGACGGCCGGCCTTCTCCCGCGCGGCCATCAGGTCCTTGGTCACCTCGGTCTGGCCGTAGACCGTCACCGACCGGCCGATGAGGTCGACGAAGTCCAGGTGGTGCCGGTTCTCCGGCCACTGCAGGTGGATCCCGCGGTGCTCCATGCCCTCCGCGTCGAGCCGGTCGCCGAGGCCGGTGTTCCGCAGCAGCTCGACCGTGCCCGCCTCGAGGATGCCCGCGCGGATGCGCGCCTGGACGTACTCCGCGGTCTGCCGTTCGAGCAGCACCGAGTCGATGCCCTCGAGGCCGAGCAGGTGGGACAGCAGCAGCCCGGCCGGGCCGGCGCCGACGATGGCGACCTGGGTGCGCACGCGGAACGTCCTTTCACTGGCTGGACTCCGAGGATGACCCCGGCAACACGCGCTGCACCAGGGCATTCTCATTCACTGAGAGAGATTCCCCATCGCCCGCGAGATGCCGCGCGCCGCGGCGCGCAGGGCCGGGATCTGCATCCGCGCGGTGCGGTTGTTGGGCACGATCACCGAAAGCGCCGCGACGACGTCGCCGTCCGGCCCCCGCAGCGGCACCGCGATGCCGGTCGTCTCCTCGTCGATGAACCCCGCGCAGTACGCGTAGCCGTCGCGCCGGACGTCGGCGAGGAACCGCCGCAGCCGCGCGGGCTCGGTCAACGTGGTCCGCCGGAACGCCGGGAGGGGCGCGGCCAGCACCTGTTCCTGCAGGTCGGCGGGCGCGTGCGCGAGCAGCACCAGCCCGGACGACGACGCGTGCAGCGGCAACCGCCCGGCCACACGCGTCACGTTCACGATCGCGCCGGGCGCCGAAAGCCGTTCGACGAACAGCACCTCGCGGTCCTCCAGCACCGCGAGCTGGGTGTGGTGCCCGACCACGGCGTGCAGGTCCTCCATGAACGGCAGCGCCGCTTCGCGCAGCCCGAGTGTCGGCGACGCGCGCGACGCCAGCTCCCACAACCGGACACCCACGCGGATCCGCCGGTCGGGGTCGCGCCGCAGCCAGCCGTGCCCGACCAGCTCGTCGATCAGCCGGGACGCGGTCGCGACGTGCAGGTCCGCGCGGCGCGCGATGTCGGTGACGCGCAGCGCGGGAGTGTCCGGCCCGAAGGACTCGAAGATGCGGACGACGCGCGAGAGCAGCGACTCGCCCCGCACCGGTTTTGCCATGTCAGGCAGTGTGCCCCACCTCGCGGCAGGGCACACCGCCCTGCGTCACGGCAGCGAGTTCAGGAACGGCTCGTGGCTGTTCTGGAACTCCCAGTTGTAGTACTTGTCCCAGTTGATCGACCAGGTCATCAGCCCGCGCAGCGCCGGCGACGTGCCGCCGCGCAGCGTGTACGAGCTACAGCCGCTGCCCTTGACCAGGCAGTTCACCGCCGTCTGGACGTCGGACGGCGACGTGTAGCCGTTGCCCGCGCTGACCGCCGCCGGCAGCCCGACCGCGATCTGGTCGGGTCGCAGCCCGGGGAAGAACTGGCCGGTGTTCGCCACGCTGAAGCCGGCCTTGAGCATGTCGGTCATCGCGATGTGGAACTCCGCGCCGCCCATGTTGTGGTACTGGTTGTCCAGCCCCATGACCGGGCCGGAGTTGTAGTCCTGGACGTGCAGCACGGTCAGCGAGTCGCGCAGCGCGTGGATCACCGGCAGGTACGCGCCGGTCCGCGCGTCACCGGCGCCCGAACCGCCGTAGAACTGGTAGCCGACCTGCACGAAGAACGTCTCCGGCGCCATCGTCAGCACGAATCCCGAGCCGTACTTGGCCTTGAGCGTCTTCACCGCGGAGATCAGGTTGACGATCACCGGCGTGGTCGGGTTGCGGAAGTCGGTGTCCCCGGCGTTGAGCGAGAGCGAGTGGCCCTCGAAGTCGATGTCGAGCCCGTTGAGGCCGTACTTGTCGATGATCGCCGAGACGGAGCTGACGAACTTGTCGCGTGCGGCGGTGGTGGTCAGCTGGACCTGGCCGTTCTGGCCGCCGATGGAGATCAGCACCTTCTTGCCCTGCGCCTGCTTCGCCTTGATCGCAGCGATGAAGTCCGCGTCGCTCTCGACGTTGGGGCACTCGGCGACCGGGCAGCGGTTGAAGCGGATGTCGCCGGAGGTGACGGACGTCGGCTCACCGAAGGCCAGGTCGATGATGTCCCAGGCCGCCGGGACGTCGGCCATCCGGACGTAACCGGAGCCGTTCGCGAAGCTCGCGTGCAGGTAGCCGATCAGGGAGTGCTTCGGCAGGCCGGTGTCGACGCAGCCGGTGGTGGTGGCGCTGGTCGTCGAAGTTTTGGGTGATTCACCGGCGCTGTTGTACGCGGCCACCGCGTAGCTGTGGGTTTCGCAGGCCTTCAGGCCGGAGATCGTGGCGCTGGTCCCGGTGACGGTCGCGACGACCGTGCTGCCTTCGTAGACCCGGTACCCGGTGACCGTCCCGGCGGCGGCGCCCCAGCTGAGGGCGATCGAATTCGACGAGACGGTGCCGACCTGCGGCGTGGCCGGAGCCCCGGGAGTGCCGGGGGTGCTGCCGCCGGGGCCGTCGAGGACGACGTCGTCGGCGTAGTAGGTGCCCGCGCCGTACCAGCCGTGCAGGTAGAGCTGGGCGGAGGTCTGGCTGCCGGTGGTGAAGGTGAGGGAGAGCTGGTTGTAGGCGCCCGAGTTGCCGGACCAGGTCGAGGCGCCGCCGGTGATGCCGAGGTAGACGGGGTTGCCGCGAACCCACGCGGAGACGGTGTAGGTGGTGTTCGGCTGCACGGACACGGTCTGCGCACACTGCGCGTAGTCGGCGCCGACGGGCGTGGCGGCCAGTGCGTAACCACCACCGTGCACGGGCGTGCTCACGGTGGTTGCGTTGGCACAGGTCCAGCCGGACAGCGAGCCGGCTTCGAAACCGGGGTTCGTGAGGAGGTTGGCGGCTTCGGCGGGCCCGGCCACCAGACCGGAAAGCGCCAGTGCGAAGGCGGCGAGGGCTACGGACAGTCTGGAACGCCTCATCGGGTCCTCCAGTCGGGGAGAGACCTATATTGTCTAGACCAATATGTAAAATGTCCAGACCAACTGACGGCGCTGGGCGCTCGGGGCGGCCGTCGGCGCGGATGCCGTGAACGAGTCAGCGAGAACGCTCGGCCAGGCGAACAGCCGCGCCCGATCATGCCAATGCCGCCACGACCAGAACTCCGCCGCCGGGCAGTGCCCGGCCACACGGAACCAGCCACCCCTCCACCCTCAGCAACCCGCCGACAGCCCGGCGCCGCGCTGGGCAACCCAAGCGCGGCCGCCCAGCCAAGCGGAACCACCCGCCCCGCCACCCTCAGCAACCCGGCGGCAGCACGCCGACCCGAGCGCGGCCGCCCGCCTGACCCGCCTCAGCAGCCCACCAGCAGCTTCGCCACCAGCCGCGTCCGCCCCGCGCGCGCCCGGTCGACCACCTGCACACTCTCCCAGCCCGGCGGCACCTGCTCGGCCAGCAGCTCCTCCCGCCACTTCCCCGCCCGCCGGACGTGCCGCGCGAACGACCGCGGCCGCACCAGCCGGCCTCTGCTCCGCTGGCCGGCCAGGGCCTGCTCCGCGGTCACGTCCAGGAACAGCAACCGCACCGAGCGGCCCGTCACCCGGCCGACCAGGGCCAGCAGCGCCCGGGTCGAAGCCCGCGTCGAGGGCTCGTGGACCACGATCGGGCCGTCGGCCGCCAGGGCGCGGGAGACGATGCGCAGCCGGTGCCACGTGTGGACCACCGGGCGGTAACACCGGTACGGCACCGCCGGGATCGCCGCCGCCAGGCGGGCGCGGACCTGGTCGGAGTCGAGCACCGGCAGGCCGGTCGCCGCATGGCGGAGCATGGTCGTCTTGCCCGCGCCGGGCAGGCCCGCGACCACGAGCATGTCGCGTGGCCCGAGTTCGATGACAGTGGGCTCGCTCATTCCCGCTCAACGCCCCGCCGAAGGTAATGGTTCCTTTACCCTGCGATCACAGAACGTGACTGCGTCCAGCGGACGTGGAGTGTGCACCACCCGGCCGGAACGCCGGTTCTCACCCGCCGTGCCGCCGGTCACCCACTCGCTTGAAAACCCATGCGCGACAAGGCATTCGACGGCGGAACCGCTTCGGGTGAAGATCGCCCGCACCCCTTCCCGGCGCCCGGAAAATCCCTATCTTCTGGAAGGGACGCTCGGCTAGAACAGGGGAAACTCATGACCCAGTCGCTGGAACTCCCGGTCCAGGAATTCTGTCTCGATTGGACGCTCACGGGCGACGAAGGGGGCCGGGTCGGGATCACGCTCTCCGGGCAGGTGTCCCTGCTCGACAACAACCGCTTCTACAAGGTCGACGGCGTCATCTACGTCACCGAGGGTGACGCCGACGTCCGCGCCGTCGGCAACCCGCGGCTCTCGGTGCGCCGCAACGGTGTCGAAAAGAGCGGGCGCCAGTGGGGCTGGGAGATGTGCTCGGCCCGCAAGAGCCTCGGCGCGCTCACCACGATGGAGGGCTACTTCGTCCGCACCGGCTACTGGGCGCCCGCCGACCGCGCGATCCAGCTGAGCCTCTGCGCCGAACACGGGTGGAGCCGGCGCAAGAGCTACAGCCCGCACGTCACCGTCCGGATGGTCGACTGACCAAAGTGGACGCCCGGCGGCGCGCCGCGGCGACGACGAGCCCGGCCGCGACCGCGCCGGCCACCGCGCACCCGGCGCCGAACCCCGGCGACGGCTCGTGCACCCGCAGCACCGACACGCACAGCCACACCGCGGCGCCGAACAGGATGCCGAGCACCGGCGCGCCGACCACCGCGCCCCGCCAGCGGTGGCCGTTGCGGATGGTCCGCAGCCCCGATTCGAGGTAGGCGAGGGCGAACAGCGCCAGGATCAGGCTGCCCGCCCCCATCGCGCTCGCCAGCGGGTGCTGGCTGGTGAGCAGCGTGAACGTCTGCGTGGCCGCCTCGGTCCGCACGGTCGCGGTCACCGCGCCGCCGACGATCCAGCGCGCGATTCCCGGCAACGTGAGCTGCGCGGTGAAGCCGTTGCCTTCGGGTTTTGCCTGCGCCTCGGCCGAGCCGAGCGGGATCCCGGCCGCCGCCAGGTCGACCGTGACCAGGCCCGGGTTGCCGGGTCCGGTCAGCACCAGCGGTTTGCTGAGATCAACCTCGACCGGCGCCGTCACCGGCGCCCCGCCCAGGTTCAGCGTGGGTGACGCCTCGTGCGGCAGCCGCTCGGGGGTGAGCAGGGCGAGCACCACCAGCACGATCGCGGCCGCCGCCGCGGCCAGCCGCAACCACAGCACGGCGGCCGCGCCTCCCCCGGACGCGGCCGGGTCGGGGTGCGGCCCCGATCCGGCCGGCGGGGACGTGGGCCCGCCGGTCGTGGCGGTCAGCGTCGGATCGGGGCCGGGCCGCCGCACCGGGCGGGTCCGGGCTTCGACGGGTGGCGACGGCGCCGTGGCCGAGTTGAGCCCGGCGATCACGCGGGGCGTCAGGTGCAGCACCGGCACGCCGGAACGTTCGAGCCACCCGGGGCCGTAGACGGCGGTGGCGGCCGCGGCCAGGTCGGCCGCGAAGGACTCGGCTTCGCGATACCGCGAATCGAGCTCACGCGCGAGGCTGCGCATGATCACCCCGGCGATCGGCATCGGCACCCCCGCGATCGGCCGCGGATCGGTGAACATGTGCTGGCGCATCATGCTGATCGCGCCGCGGGTGTTGTCGAACGGCAGCTGCCGCGACAGCAGCTCGTACAGCACGGTGCCGGCCGCGTAGACGTCGGCCGCCGGGCTCAGCGCGTTGCCCATCGCCTGCTCCGGCGCGATGTAGGCCGGGGTGCCGAGGATCTCGCCGCCGTGCGTGACGAGCGTGGCGCCCTCGCTGATGACACGCGCGATGCCGAAGTCGGCCACCTTCATCACACCCTGCGTGCTGAACAGCAGGTTCCGCGGCTTGACGTCGAGGTGCAGCACGCCGGCCCGGTGCGCCGCGTGCAGCCCGGCGAGCGTCGCCAGCCCGATCGCGCACGCCTGCTCACCGCTGACCCCGCCGCCGTGGAACCGGCTGTGCACGGTGCCGCCGTCGAGCCGTTCCATCACCAGCAGGTGCTCGCGGCCGGTGCGGACGTAGTCGTACACCGGCACGATGTGCGGGTGGTCCAGGCTGGCCAGCACGCGGGCCTCGCGGTCGAACAGCTCGCTGGTCGTGGTGTGGTTGAGCACGTCCCAGGGCAGCTGCTTGATCGCGACGCTGCGCCCCAGCGTCCGGTGCGTCCCGGCGAACACGACGCCCATGCCGCCTTCGCCGATCTCGGCCCCGATGTCGTACTGCGGCAGGGCGGCGACCAGCTCGGCCGGTGCGCTCATCGGGTGAATTCCTGCGTCGACGGGACCGGCAGCCGGACGGTGGCGCCGTCGCCGGCGGTCGGGGCGGCCGGCGGCGCCGGGTGCGGGGTCAGGTAGCCGAGCAGGAACGCGATCGCGGCGGCGCCGAGCACCACCGGGATCTCGATCGCCGGCTCCGGCGGGACGAGCCGCAGCACCGACAGGCTGATCACCGCGACCAGGCCGGTGCCGAACCCGGCGGGCAGGAACCGCAGGCCACGGCGCCAGCGGTTGGGCGCCAGGCGGTGCCGGGCCAGCGCCAGCAGCGAGGCCAGCCAGGCGAGGATCGTGAGCACGAGCATCGCCAGGCCGAAGACGCCGTAGACCGACCAGATGGACCCGCGGACGTCGGCGACCGTCGTCGCTTCGCCGAGTGTGGCGCGCTGGGCGTCCAGCAGCTCGACCGACGACGGCAGCAGCCCGGTCGCCTGCCCGGCCAGGTCACCGAGGTCGAGGACGAACGTCCGGGTGACGGTGCCGCGGGCCGGCACCTCGAACGGCGCCGTCGTGTCGTAGGCGAAGAAGGTGAGGGCGAGCGCGACGCCGGAGAGCCGCACGCTGCGGACCTTCACCGGCGCGGTGCCGGTGTTGGTGGCCATGACCTGCAGCTCGACCTGCTGGGTGGGGTCGATCGGGACCGTGGCGTCCGCGATCGGCCGCCGGTCGATCGACGCCTGCACACCGAGCGAGCCCGCCGGTGCCGAGCCGGACTGCGCCGACGCCGGTGGTGCGCCGAGCAGCACCACGCACAAACCCAACGCAACCCCCGCCGCGATGACACGTCCCATTGGGCATCCCCTACTTGCGTTATCCGACTGGTCCGGAATGCTACAGCGAGCACACACCGGGGAGGGACGTCCCAATGCGAATCGTGGTTCGGCTGTTTTTCGGCGCCGTGGCCGGAACGTTGCTTCTCCTGGCGTTCATGAGCACGGGTAATGCACAGGTTCCCCCGTCGGTTGGTTTGAAACCGTCGAGTGGTCCGGCGGGCAGTTCTTTCACGATTTCCTGGAATGGATTCCCGACCTGCCGCATCATCAATTTCTTCTGGGCGGGCTCCCCGCTCGGCTCGAAGGTGGCTCCGGCGGTCAGCGGCCAGTTCCCGACCGCCGTCCCCGCGGGCACCAAGCCGGGCTCGTACCCGGTCACCGCGACCTGCACGAGCCAGAAGCAGACCGCCAGCGGCACCTTCGTCGTCACCGGGACCACGACCACCACGCCCCGGCCGCCGGTGACCACCACCCCGGTCACGCCGCCGCCGGTCACCACCCGGCCCACGACGCCCGGCACCACCACGACCCCGCCGCCGACGACCACCACCACACCGCCGACCACCACGACCACCCCGCCGACGTCCACCACCCCGGCCACGCCGGGCACGCCCACGACCACCGGCACCGAGCCGAAGCCGGGTGAGCTGGTGCTCGACCGGCCGAGCATCCAGGCCGGCGACACACTGTCGGCCTCCGGCAAGGGCTGCGAGCCGAGCCGGATGGTGACGCTGACGTCCGACGGTGGCGAGGTCGGCTCCGCCTACACCGACAGCACCGGCGCGTTCACCGCGCCGGTCCAGTTCACCCGGATCGAAGCCGGCCGGCACACCGTCGTCGCCGAGTGCGGGGTGCGGCTGACCGGCGCGGTCGACCAGGTGGTGACCAGGTCGTCCGGCGGGCAGACCGGCACGCTGGTCATCCTCGTGTTCTTCGTGCTGGCCGCCGTCGCGGTGATCCGCTTCCCGTAACCGGGCCGGTTGACATGCAGCCGTTCGGCTGCCTATCGTGCATAGGCAGCCAGATGGCTGCATGTCCACTGGGAAGGCGCGATGGACGAGGTCTTCAAGGCGCTGGCCGATCCCAGCCGCCGTCAGCTGCTCGACGTGCTGAACGAGCGCAACGGCCAGACCCTGCGCGAGCTGTGCGCGGGGCTGGACATGGCCCGCCAGTCGGTGAGCAAGCACCTGGCCGTGCTCGAGGCGGCCGGGCTGGTCACGACGACCTGGCGGGGCCGGGAAAAGCTGCACCACCTCGACGCCGCGCCGATCAACGCCATCGCCGAGCGCTGGATGACCCGCTACGACCGCAGGCGGGCCGGCGCGCTGGCCGATCTGAAACGAGCACTGGAGTCCGCACCGATGAACGAATTCGTCTACACCACCTACATCAACACCACCCCGCAAAAACTCTGGCAAGCGCTTACCGACCCGGCTTTCACCCGCCAGTACTGGGGTGTCTCGTTCACCACCGACTGGAAGAAAGGCTCGCCGATGGTGTGGGCCGAAGGCGGCGCGGAAACGACCGACCCCGAACAGGTCGTCCTCGAATCGGACCCGTTCACCCGGCTCGCCTACACCTGGCACACCTTCACGCCGGAATGGGCGAAAAGCGTCGGCGTCGACGAGGAAACGCTGGCGAAGCTGCAGCGGGAAAACCGCTCGAAAGTCACGTTCACCCTGGAACCGAGCGGAGAAATGGTCAAGCTGACGGTGCTGCACGACGGCTTCGACACCGGCAGCACGGTCCGCGAGATGTGCAGCCAGGGCTGGCCCGCCTTGCTGTCCAGCCTGAAGACGCTGCTGGAGACCGGCGTCCCCCTTCCGTGAGCGTGACCAACCGGACCAACCATCCGAACCAGACAGAACTGACACAGAAAAACGTCTGAATTCTCCCCCTTTTGTGGGCGACCGGCTGAAGTCCGGGTGAATTCCCTCCTTTCGACGCCCTCCGGTGCGGTTTTCCGGGCGTTAGGCTCGCATAATCCGTGATCGGTGATGGTCCGATCGAGTGACGGGAGAGTCTGCGTGCCGGGGTCAGTGCGTGCCCGCTGGATCGTGGCGGCCGTGGTCGTGGCCGCCGCGGCGGGAGCCGTCGTGGCGTTCTGGCCGGACAGCGCCGACGCGCCGGATCCGGAGATCGCGGTCTCGCGCTCGGCGTGCGGCACCGGCTGGTCGGACCCGAAGCCCGGCCCGCAGACGTTCCGCCTGCACAACACCGGATCGGTGACGGCCGAGGTCGACCTGATCGACCCGGCGACCGGGGTGATCTACGGCGAGGTCGAGGGCCTCGGCGCGGCGACCACCCGGCCGCTGCAGGTCAACCTCGGCAACGGCAGTTACGCGTTCCGCTGCCTGCCCGACGACGCGGGCGCGATCGTCGGGCCGGCCGTGCGGATCAGCGGTGGCACCGAGCGGACCGGGCCGGGTGTCGCGCCGGTGACGCACAACGACCTGCTCGGCCCGCTCAAGGCCTACCAGCAGCACGTCATGACCGGGCTCGGCGAGCTCGTCGCGAACACGGGCGCACTGAAGAACGCCGTCCACGGCGGTGACCGCGCGGCGAGCGAGGCCGCCTGGCTGACCGCGCACCTGGCCTACGAGCGGCTCGGCGCCGCGTACGACGCGTTCGGCGACTCCGACGGCGCACTCAACGGCACCGACGACGGCCTGCCCGGCGGCCCGTCCGACGCGGGCTTCACCGGGTTCCACCGCCTGGAGCAGGGGCTCTGGCACAACGAGGACACCGGCGCGCTCGCCGGCGTCGCCGACCAGCTGGATTCCGATGCCCGCGCGCTGCAGGCGTCCTTCGGCACCAGCCAGGTCGACGGGAACGACCTCGGGCTGCGCGCGCACGAGATCATGGAGAACACGCTGCAGTTCGAACTCACCGGCCGCACCGACTACGGCAGCGGCACCAACCTGGCCACCGCCCGCGCCAACCTGGACGGCACACGCGCGGTGCTCGACGTCCTCCGCCCGCTGCTCACGCCGCGTTATCCCGACCTGTCCAAAGTGGACACCTGGCTGACGCGCACGCAGTCCACCCTGGACGCCGCGCACCGGCCCGACGGCAGCTGGACACCGCTGGCGCAACTACCGCAGCAGCAACGGCAAAAGCTCAACGCCGACGTGAGCGAGCTGACCGAGCTGCTGGCCCCGATCGCCGCGATCGCCGAGCCGAGGAGGGTTTCGTGACGGACCAGCCTCGCTGTCCCGTGCCACACCCGCCCGCGGGCCTGCCGCGCCGCTCCTTCCTGCGCCGGGCCGCGATGGGCGCCGGCCTGACCGTGGCCGCCGGGGCCGGGCTCGGGGCGTCCTCGGCGATCACCGGCAGCACGTCGCCGGTTCCCTTCCACGGCCGGAACCAGGCCGCCATCCTGCGGGTGCCGCCGACCCAGACGATCGTCGCGTCGTTCGACGTCGTCGCCGGCTCCAAGGCCGAGCTGACCGACCTCTTCCGCGCGATCACCGACCGGGCCCGGTTCCTCACCGCCGGTGGGGCGCCCGCCGCGCTGGGCATCAGCGCGCCGCCCGCCGACTCGGGTGTGCTGGGGCCGGTCGTGCCGGGCGGCGACCTGGGCGTGCTCCTCGGTGTCGGCTCGTCCCTGTTCGACGACCGGTACGGCCTGGCGAAGCTCAAGCCCGCCAAGCTGAAGCCGATGACGACGTTCCCGAACGACGCGCTCGACCCCGCGCAGTGCCACGGCGACCTCAGCCTGGTCCTGTCGGCGAACGCCACCGACACGGTGCTGCACGCCTTGCGCGACATCGCCCGCGCGACCCGCGGCGGCATGCAGCTGCGCTGGAAGCTGGCCGGGTTCAGCTCGCCGCCGCGGCCGGCCGGCACCCCGCGGAACCTGATGGGCTTCAAGGACGGCACAGCCAACCCCGATGAGTCCGAACTGGACCGTCTGGTGTGGACGAACGGCGGCGGTGAGCCCGCGTGGACCGCGGGCGGCAGCTACCAGGTCGTCCGGCTGATCCGGATGCTGGTCGAGTTCTGGGACCGGGTTTCGCTGTCCGAGCAGGAGAACATGTTCGGCCGCCGCCGCGACACCGGCGCCCCGCTCGACGGCACCGAGGAGACCGACGTCCCCCGCTACGCCGACGACCCCGTCGGCACGGTGATCCCGCTGACCAGCCACATCCGGAAAGCCAACCCACGCACACCGGACACCGACGCCAGCCGGATCCTGCGCCGGGCGGTGAACTACGACCGCGGTGTCGACAGCAACGGCAACCTCGACATGGGCCTGATCTTCGTCTGCTACCAGCAGGACCTGGAGCGCCAGTTCGAAGCGGTCCAGACCCGGCTGGCCGACGAACCCCTGACCGACTACATCTCCCCGTTCGGCGGCGGCTACTTCTTCGCGCTGCCGGGCGTCACCGGGCCGGACGACCACTTCGGCCGCTCTTTGCTCGCCTGACCGGCGAACCCACCACGAAAGGAATCCACTGTGGACACGAGAATCCGCCGCCGGCGACGCGGCCTGCTCGGCGCCGGGGCCCTCGCCTCGGTCGCCGCGCTGGCCGTCGTCACCGGTTCCGCGGCGAGCACCGCGGAAGCCCAGCCGCTGAACCTGTTCCCCGCGCACTGGATCCCGACCTCGACGCCGATCAAGCACGTCGTGGTCATCTTCGGCGAGAACATCTCGTTCGACCACTACTTCGGCACCTACCCGGACGCGGCGAACACGGACGGCACCCCGTTCCAGGCCGCGCACAACACCCCGAAGGTCAACGGCCTGGACCACAAGCTGCTGACGGACAACCCGAACGCGTACGACCCGAAGCGGCTCACGCACGAGCAGGCGCTGACCTGCGACCAGAACCACAACTACGGCGCCGAGCAGGCCGCCTTCAACGGCGGCAAGATGGACAAGTTCGTCGAGAAGACCGAGACGGACAAGTGCACCGGCCAGCCGGTGCTGTTCGGCGAGCCCGGCCTGGTGATGGACTACTACGACGGCAACACCGTCACCGGCATGTGGAACTACGCGCAGCACTACGCGCTGAACGACAACTCGTTCAACACGGTGTTCGGCCCGTCCAGCCCGGGCGCGATCGACCTGATCTCGGGCAACACCCACGGCGTCCAGGCGGTCGACCCGGTGACGCACGAGCCGGTCAGCGACGCCTACACCGTGCAGTCGCCGGACGCGAACGGCATCGGCACGATGATCAACGACCCGGACCCGGCCTGGGACGACTGCTCGGACAAGAACCACACGAGCAAGGACAACCTGGCCACGATGCACGGCCGCAACATCGGTGACCTGCTGAACCAGCGGCACGTGACCTGGGGCTGGTTCCAGGGCGGCTTCCGGCCCACCGGCGAAGCGAACGGCTACGCGGTCTGCGGCCAGACGCACACGAACGTGGGCGGCAACGCGGCGGTGGACTACAGCCCGCACCACGAGCCGTTCCAGTACTACCGGTCGACGGCGAACCCGAAGCACGTCGCGCCGTCGTCGGTGCAGGCGATCGGCCAGACCGACCGCGCCAACCACCAGTACGACACCTCGGACTTCGACGACGCGCTGCGCGCCGGCTCGATGCCCGCGGTGAGCTTCCTGAAGGCCCCGGAGTACCAGGACGGCCACGCGGGCTACTCCGACCCGCTGGACGAGCAGCAGTTCGTGGTCGGCGAGATCAACAAGATCCAGCAGTCGCCGGAGTGGCGGTCGACGGCGATCGTGCTGGCCTACGACGACTCCGACGGCTGGTACGACCACGTTTCGTCGAAGGTCGTCAACGGTTCGCACGACGCCGCGCAGGACCAGGCGGTGTGCACCGGGAAGCCGACCACCCAAGGCGGCTACGCGGACCGTTGTGGTTACGGCCCGCGCCTGCCGCTGCTGGTGATTTCGCCGTACAGCAAGGTGAACCACGTCGACCACACGCTGACGGACCAGACCTCGGTGCTGAAGTTCATCGAGGACAACTGGTTCGCCGGCCGGATCGGCGACTCGTCGTTCGACGCCCGGGCGAACTCGCTGTCGGGCATGTTCGACTTCTGGTGGCCGCGGGCCGCGAAGCTGCCGCTCGACCCGAAGACCGGCGCGGTGACGCACCACTGAGCCCGGCCGGGCGGGTCCGGCACGGGCCGGACCCGCCCGGAGTCAGCCGTGCCGGGTGGGCCGGTAGACGAGCTCCTGGATACGGCCGTCGAACGTGTGGCTCTCGAGCAGCTCGAGGTCGAAGTCGGCGGCGCCGCCGAAGACCGGGCCCGCTCCGGTGTTCCCGGTGATCACCGGGAACACCGTCACCTGCACGCGGTCGACGAGGCCGGCGGCCAGCAGCGCCCAGTTCAGCGTCAGGCTGCCGTGCGAGCGCAGCGGCACTCCGGACTCCTTCTTGAGCCGGGCGACGATGTCGACGGGGTCGCCGCTCACGACGGTCGCGTCCGGCCAGTGGAGCGGCTCGCGCAGCGTGCTCGACACCACCGTGGCCGGCAGGTTCCGCATCCGGGCGACCCACGGGTCCCGGGCCTCGGCGTCTTCGACGTCCGGCCCCAGCATCTCGATGTTTTCCCGGAACGTGGTGGCGCCGAAGACCATCCGCTGCTCGTCGCGGTAGGTCGCGAGGCGGTGCTCGAGGAACTCCGGGCCCTGCTTGCCCCAGTAGCCACCCCAGTCGCCGGTGTGGGAGCCGAAGCCGTCGAGGCTGCAGAAGACGTCGAAGGTGTAGGCCGCGGTCATGGTGTCCTCCTCGGATCGGGGTCTCTCACCTCGACCACGAACGGGCTCGCCGCCGTCCGACACCCACCGCAAAAAAGTTTCCGGCTCAGGGCCGGACGGGGTCCAGGTCCCAGGCCAGGGTCACGACCGTCCCCTCGGCACCCGAGAAGATGTCGGCCCGGTCCGCACTCGCCCGGACCAGCATCAACCCGCGCCCGCGCAGCGAAACCGGCCGCGGGTCCGGCACCGGTGTGCGCCACTGGCCGTGGTCGGTGATCACCACCTCGATCCGGTCGTCGAGCACCGACGCGTCCAGGTCGACCAACCCCGGCCCGGCCCCGTCGTACGCGTGGTCCGCCACGTTCGCGAGCGCCTCGTAGCTCGCCAGGACGATGTCCCCGGCCCGCGCCGGGTCGACACCGGCCGCCAGCACCCAGGCCATCAGCTCGTGCCGCAGCCGCCGCAGCTGCTCGGGAGTGGCCTGCACACCACGGCCACGGAACGGGCCCACGGGCTCGGGCATCGGGCCTCGCCTTTCTCCGGGGGCCGTCACCGGGCGAGCGCTTCGTCGACCGTCGGGTGGATGCCGATCCACGTGTCGAGCCCGGTGGTCTTCAGCGGCCCCGACGTCACCGGCGAGTCGCTCACCACCCGCAGCGCGCGGTCGGCCAACTTGCGGTGCGCCGCGGCGAGCACCTGCAGGCCCGCCGAGCAGAAGAACGTCACCGCGTGCAGGTCGACCACCAGTATCTCCGGCTCGTCGGCCAGCACCACGCCGACGACGTCTTCGAACTCCGGGGCGCTGAGCAGGTCGATCTCCCCCGCCACGCACAGCACCGCGGCCCGGCCCCGCCAGTCGAGCGTGACCGTCAGCTCGGTGGCGGGAAGATCCCGTGATGAAGAGGTCACGGCCCCTTATCGTGCCCCAATCACCGCCGCCGCGCCAACGCCGGCCGCTACCGGTGCGGGAGCTTGACGACGGTGACCCAGAAGTCGTCGATCTTCCGGATCACCTCGACGAACTTCTCGAAGTCGACCGGCTTGGCGACGTAAGCGTTGGCGTGCAGGTCGTAGCTGCGCAGGATGTCCTCCTCCGCCTCCGACGTGGTCAGCACGACCACCGGGATCGTGCGCAGCTCCGGGTTCTGCTTGATCTCGCCGAGCAGCTCGCGGCCGTCCTTGCGGGGCAGGTTGAGGTCGAGCAGGATCAGCCCCGGCCGCGGCGCCGCCTTGAAACGCCCTTCGCGGTTGAGGAACTCGAGCGCCTCGACGCCGTCGCTCGCGACGTGCAGGGCGTTGCGGATCTTGTGGTGCTCGAACGCTTCCTGCGTCATCAGCACGTCGCCGGGGTCGTCCTCGACCAGCAGGATGTCGATCGGGTCAGCTGCCTGCGTCATGCGTCCCCACAGTGTTCTCGGTCGCCGGGAGGGTGAAGCGGAACGTCGTGCGCTCGGCCTCGGTGTCGAGCCAGATCCGGCCGCCGTGGTGCTCGACGATCCGGCGGCACATCGCCAGGCCGATGCCGGTGCCCGGGTACGCGTTGCGCGTGTGCAGCCGCTGGAACAGCGCGAAGACCCGTTCGGCGTATTCCGCCTCGATGCCGATCCCGTTGTCCGACACCGAAAACATCCAGTCGTCGCCGTCGCGCTCGGCGGCGACCTGCACCTCGGGCGGCGTCTCGCCCTTGAACTTCAGCGAGTTGCCGATCAGGTTCTGGAACACGGCCGTCATCAGCGCCGGCTCGACCCGCACCTCGGGCAGCTCGCCGTGGTCGACCTTGCCGGCGCTCAGCGAGAGCGCCACGTCCAGGTTCGCGACCGCGTCGTCGACCAGCCGGCCCGCCTCGACCACGACGTGGTCACCCGGCTTGCGCCCGACCCGCGAGAACGCCAGGAGATCGTTGATCAGGACCTGCATCCGCTTCGCGCCGTCGACGGCGTACTCGATGTACTGCTCGCCGCGCTCGTCGAGCAGACCCTGGTAGCGCTTCTGCAGCAGCTGGCAGAAGCTCGCCACCTTCCGCAGCGGCTCCTGCAGGTCGTGCGACGCGACGTAGGCGAACTGCTCCAGGTCGGCGTTCGACCGCTCCAGCTCGCGCGTCCGGCGGTCCAGCATCGCGTGCGCCCGCTCGAGCTCGGCGACCTCGTCGAGGATGCGCTGCCGCATGGCCTCGACGTCGGCGCCGAGCTGGGCGATCTCCTGCGGCCCGCTCCCGTGCACCGGGCGGTGGACGTCCTGGTCGGCGACCTGGCGGACCTCGCCGGCCAGCTGCAGGATCGGCCGGGTGATGACCCGGCGCAGGCCGAGGAACAGCACCAGGAACAGCAGCACGACCAGCACGGCGACGGCCACGAGCATCGCGGTCAGGAAGCTCCCCGCGGCGTCCAGGTCGGCACGCCCGGCGTCGCGGATCGCGCCGAGGTGGGCGAGCTGGGTGTCGAGCGCCGAGCGCACCGAGTCGAACAGGGTCCGGGCGCGCTGGACCTGCGCCTGGGTCACCGGGGCCGCGCCGGGCGCGATCGTGGGCGCCGCCGCGGCCTGCCACGTGGTGGCCGCCCGCTGGACGGCCTCGAGGTCGTCGCCGATCTGGGTGCCCGGCACGGCGCCGAGCTCCCGCAGCTGCGCGACGGCGGTGGCCTGGGCGCGGACGCCGTCGGTGTACGGGGTGAGGAAGGCCGGCTGCCGGCCGAGCTGGTAACCGCGGACACCGGTTTCCTGGTTCAGCAGCGCGGTGGACAGCTGGATCGCGGCGAGCCGCTGCGGCCCGATGACGTCCAGGAGGCGGTTGCGGGCGTCGGTGAGGTTGCTGAGCGCGATCCCGCCGCCCGCCAGCGCGGCGAGCAGCAGCGCCACCTGGGCGACGGTGAACAGGGTCAGCCAGCGGCGGATGGGCCAGCCGCGTGCGTCGGCGCTCATCGGCCGCCTTCCGGGTCGTGGCAGAGCAGCGCGAGGGCGACGTCGTCGTCGAGCGGGCCGGAGTTGAGCCGTTCGGCGCGGGCGATCAGCTCGTCGAGCAGGGCCGTGCCCTCGAGCCCGGTCTCGTGCTTGATCTCCAGCACGATGGCCGCCATCCGCTCGTGGCCCAGCCGCTCGGACCCGGCGCCGACCCGGCCCTCGAACACGCCGTCGGTGTACAGCAGCAGGGACCACCCCAGGTCCAGCGGCACGTCCAGGGCCTCCCACTTCGTCCCTTCGACCACGCCGAGCGGGACGCCGAGGCGTTCGCCGGAGAGCAGGTGCCCGTCCCCCGGGGTGAGCAGCAGCGGCGGCAGGTGCCCGGCGAGTGACAGGCGCAGGGATCTGCGGTCCGGCGCGATGACGACCATGCACACGGTCGCGAACAGCGGCTCGATCCGCTCGTGCACCAGGACCCGCTCGACCATGCTCAGCACGTCGGCCATCGGCAGGCCGGCCATCACCAGCGAGCGCCACGCGATCCGCAGCGCGACACCCAGCGCGGCCTCGTCCGGGCCGTGGCCGCAGACGTCGCCGATCATCATGTGGACGGTGCCGTCGGCGAGCTCGACCGCGTCGTAGAAGTCGCCGCCGAGCAGGGAGCCGTTGCGGCCCGGCCGGTAGCGGGACGCCAGGTCGAGGTGCGGGTCGCGCAGCAGCGGGACGGGCAGCAGGCCGCGCTCGAGCCGCGCGTTCTCGCGGGCGAGCAGCTGCTGCTGCAGGAACTGCTGCTCGACCTGCTCGGCGCGCTTGCGTTCGCGGGCGAAGCGCAGGGCCTTGACCAGCAGCGGGCCGTCCACCTGGTCCTTGACGAGGTAGTCCTGCGCGCCGGCGGCGACCGCGGCGACGCCGGTCGCCTGGTCGTGCTGCCCGGTCAGGACGACCACCGCGACCCCGGGGGCGTGCTGGCCGAGCCGGGTCAGCCCGCCGAGGCCGACGGCGTCGGGCAGCTGCAGGTCGAGCACGACGCAGTCGGCGGTGAGCGGGCCGGCCAGCGCGGCGCCCAGCGTTTCGACACGTTCGAGCGAGAAGGGCACGGACGTGTCCGCCAGCATCTCCTCCACCAGCAGCGCGTCGCCGTCGTCGTCCTCGATCAGCAGCACGCGCAGGCGGGTACCGGGGTCCCACGTTGAGTCGTGCGCGGCGGTCACCGGCGTCTCCCCGTTCGGCTGCCTTGGCCAGCACATTCCTGACGATCACCCTAGCGGCACCGGCGGCGGCCGCCTACGCCCGTGGAACCGGTCCCACGAGGTAGCGATTTATAGCACCCGGCCGGACACCGGGTGGGTAACGGTTCGGCTCGTGACCGTGCCGCGACCGGCCGCACCGGTCCTACGCTCCGGCCATGTCCCGGACCCCGGCGCCGCGCGCCGCCCTCGCCTGGTGGGGCGCGACGGCCTGCTGGTTCCTCGGTTCGGTGCTCAGCCGCCTGCTGGGGCAGCCGACCGAGCTGGAGGCCGCCGTCCCGGTCCCGGTCGCGCTGCTCGCGTACGTGCTGGTCACGGCGCTGTGGGCAACACTGGTTTACGCCGTCCACCGCGGGGTGACGGCGGCACACGTGACGCTGGCGGTCGTCGGCGCGCTCGGCGTCGTGGACCTCGTGCTGCAGCTGGCCGGGGACGTCGTCGAGAGCGACTTCCTGCACGGCGCGTTCTTCCTGGCCGCGCTGGTCCTCTCGGTCGTGGGTTACGTCCTGCTGCTCAAGCGCCGCTGAGCCGTCCACTGTGGATGGTGTGAGAGCCCGGCAGGCCCTGGTAGAAGACGCGGTGCGCCTCGGCGGCCGCCGGCCAGGTGTAGCGCCGGGCCAGCGCCCGGCCCGGCTCCGGGTCCGTACCCGCCATCGCGGCGCGCAGCTCGTGTGCGAAGCCGGGCGCGTCAGCGGCGAAGCGGGCAACTCCGCCGAAGACCTCACGCAGCACCGGCAGGTCGCGAGTCACCACCGGGACCCCGGCCGCGAGGGCCTCCATCGCGGCCAGCCCGAAACCCTCCTTGGTCGACGGGAAGGCGAACACCGCCGCGGCCGCCATCAGCGACGGCAGCTCGTCGTGCGCGACCGGGCCCAGCACCTCCGGTTCGACACCCAGCTCGGCGGCGCGTTTCTCCCAGCGGGTGCGGTAGTCGCGGTAGTCGAAGAGGGTCTCGCCGCCCGCGATGACCAGGCGGACGTCCGGCTCGGCCAGCAGCGCGTACGCCTCCAGCAGGTCCAGCGAGCCCTTGCGCGGCTCGATCCCGCCCACCGCCAGCACATAACGTCCTCGGCCGGTATCCGGGCGAGCGCTCGCGAAGCGGTCGTAGTCGACGCCGTTGGGGATGACCGTCGCCTCGATGCCCCAGCCGTCCCGGACCTCCGCCGCGACCGAGGCGGACACGCAGAGGTGCGCGTACGGCCGGACGATCGCACGTTCGTGGCAGGCGGCCAGCTCCGGCGTGGTGAAGGTGTCCAGGTGGTGGATGGTCCGGACACAGCGGTCGACGGCGTTCGCGCTGATGCAGTCCTGCGCGTGCACGACGTCGTACGCGTCCGGGGTGAACGCCGCACGCAACACGGCGATCGACCGCAGGATCCGCTCGCCGACACTCTCGCCGGGGACGTCCGGGAAGGGGACGATCGCCAGCCGCACCCGTGGGTCGACCGGCCGGAAGAACCCCGCGTCGCCGCCGCGGCCGAGCGTCCAGACCGTGACGTCCTCGCCGAGCGCCGCGAGGGCTTCGGCCAGCGCGAGCGTGTGCACCACCCCGCCGCGGGGCTTGGTCGAGTAGCTCAGCAGGGCGATGCGCATCAGGCCTCCCGGTACACCGACGGTTTCCGTTCCCCCAGGTGGTGCAGCACCCGGCGGGCGTTCGCGAGTTCCTGCTCGACGTCCAGCTCGGCGACCGCGATGCCCGCCTTGGACCAGGTCCGCGCGAGGATCTCGCCGCCCGGCCCGACAACCTTGGCCTGGCCGAGGAACCGCATGCCGCCCATCGCGCCGGTCTGGTTGGACGACACGAGCACCACCTGGTTCTCCGCGGCCCGCGCCTGGTCGTAGAGGTCGAACAGGCGCGACTGGCGGTCCTGGGCCATCCGCGGCGCGCGGTTGGTGATGCTGGTCGGCCACGCGCTCAGGCAGGCGACGATGTCCGCGCCGTCGACCGCCAAGGATCGGGCCGACTCGGGGAACGTCTTGTCGTAGTCGATCAGCATGCCCAGCCGTCCGACCGGCGTGTCGAACGCGGCGAAGGCGTCACCCGGTTCGTAGGCGATGCTCTCCCCCGGCGGCTGGTGGACCTTGCGGTGCCGGCCGAGCACACCGTCACCGGTGACGCAGACCGCGGAGTTGTAGCGGCGCGGCCCGTCGGCTTCGCAGTAGCCGACGCAGACGACCATCTCCGCGGCCAGCGACCGGACGGTCTTCAGCTCCGGGCCGTCGGGGTCGAGGGCCGGCGGGAGCGCTTCCGGGTCCGGATGGCGCAGGTCGGCGAGGTAACCGCCGAGCGCCGCGTCCGGCAGCACCAGCAACGCCGCGCCCGACGAGCGTGCGTGGTCGATCAGCGTCGCGATGCGCTGCAGGTCGAAGTCGAGGTCGCGGCCGAAGTGCGCGGCGACGGCGGCGAGCCGGATCTGCCCCATTCACGGGACACTAACCGGGTAGGCGTCCGGTCGTCTGTCCGCCAGGTGCCCCATCGACCGCCGCGCCGTGGCCAGCGCCGCCTGGACGTCGAACTCGGCGATCGCCATGCCTTCCGCGACCCCGGTGTCGGCGACGATCTCACCGCCGGGGTCGACGATCTTCGCGCCGGCGACGAACCGCAGGTCGCCGAAGGTGCCCGACTGGTTGGCCGAGAGCCAGACGATCTGGTTCTCCAGCGCGCGGGCCCGGTCGAAGAGGTCGAACCGGCGTTTCCAGCGGTCCTCGGCGAGGTCGGCGGCCGGGTTGGTCCGGCTGCCGGGCCAGGCTGACATGCAGACGACGACCTCGGCGCCGTCGAGCGCGAGGGCCCGCGCGGATTCGGGGAAAGCCTTGTCGTAACAGATCATCATGCCGAGGCGCCCGACCGGCGTGTCGAACGCGGCGAACCCGCGGCCGGCGCCGTAACTGGCGTTTTCGGCCAGCGGCTGGTGGACCTTGCGGTGGTTGCCGAGGACACCGTCACCGGTGACGCAGACCGCGGAGTTGTACCGGCGGCCGCCGGCGATTTCGCAGTACCCCGCCGTGACGACGAGGTCTCCCGCCAGCGCGGCCAGCCGCTTCAGCTCGGGCCCGTCGAGCGCCAGCGCGGGCGGGCCTTCGGCGTCACCGTCGAGGTTGGCGAGGTAGCCGCCGAGGCAGGCTTCCGGCAGCGCCAGCAGCCGCACGCCCTCGGCCTTCGCCTCGCCGATCAGCTTCTCGATGCGCGCGAAGTCGCCTTCGAGGTCGCGGTCGAACGGCGCGGCAACCGCGGCCATCCTGAGTGTGGTCATGAGTTCCCCAATCCGGTGACGCCGCCGTCGATGGCGGGCGTCGTTTCGCCGTCGGGCCAGCGCAGCGTGACGCCGGTGCCCGCGACCAGTTCGCCGCAGTCCGCGGTGACCGCCGGCCCCGCGGGCGCGGGCCTGCCGGCCGTGAGCATCGCGAAGCCGGGGAAGCAGGTCAGCCAGTCCCCTGTGGACGCTCCGCGCGGCCGCGGCACCTTCTCGACATCCAGTACCGCGCCGCAGCCGGACGCCTCGGCGAGCATGCCGAGGGTGCCCGCGATCCCGGCCATCGAGACGTCCTTGGCCGCGTTCGGCCGGGCTTTCGCGACCGAGCCGAGCAGTTCACGCAGCTCGGGTGTGCGGCGGAAGCTCGTCGAGTCCCACTGCCGTCCGGTGTAACCCGGCCGCCAGTCGCCGCTGACGTCGGCCGTGAGCCAGACGCGCTCACCGGGCTTGCCGCCGCCACCGGGCACCGGGTCTTCGGTGCGCCCCAAGGCCGTCACCGACAGGGATGCCGGGACGCCGAACTGGGTGTGCCCGCCGAGCACCGGCACGCCGTACGCCTCACTCGCCTTCCGCAGTCCACTGAGGACACGGGCCGCGAACGACGCATCACGCGCACCCAGCGCGTCGAGCAACCCGGTGGGAGTGGCGCCCATCGCGGCGAGGTCGTTGAGGTTGACCAGCACCGAGCACCAGCCCGCCCATTCCGGGTCGCGCTCGACCATCGACGGGATGATCGCGTCGCAGGCCGCAACGACGTCGGTGCCGGGCAGCGGAACGCCGTCGTCGCCGACAAAGCCTGGTACCCCGGTCATTCCGCGCAGCAGCGGGCCGAGCGCGGCCTTGGTCGAGCGGGCCAGCGCCGCGATCCGGCCGATCGGCCGGCGCATCAGCACGTGGTCGTGCCCGGCGACGGTCACCGGTCGCACGCGTTGCCAGCCGAGCCGGGTGAACAGCCGCTCGGTGCGCGTCTGAACGGTCGCCTCGAACCGCAGCGCGCCCTCGGCTTCGGCTCGCGCGCAGGCCGCGCGGACCAGGGCCGAGCCGATCCCGGGCGGTGACCCGGGCGCGACGACCAACCGTCCGCCCTTCCACCACCCGAGGTCCGGACCGTCGGTGGCCGGGCCGAGCCGGACACCGCCTCGTACTTCGCCTGACGCGTCCCGGGCGACCAGGACGAGGGTGCGGGGATCGGTGTCGTGGTCGTCGAGGTCGTGTCCGGCGAAGAGTCCTTGCCTTGCCACGAAGGCTTCGTGCCGCAACGCGCGGTACGCCGTCAGTCCACTGTGGTCGGCTTCGCCGATGCTGAAGGCCGGGCGCGCCGCGACACTGCGGACGTCACCCAGCAACACGAGGATGTCGTGGTCCATCAGCCACCCGCCGCGCTGAGCAGACCGCAGGCGCCACACGCGGCACAACCCGCACCCTGGTCGGCGCCGGTCATCCCGGCGGCCCGCAGCAGAGCGGCGATCCGGGCGGTGACGTCGGCGACCAAGGCGGGCGAAGGCGCAGTTGCGCCGTCCCGCCGGGCCAGCGTGCCGACCATCGGCCGCATCGGCACGGCGAACGGGTAGACGCCCATGTCGATCAGCCGCCCGGCCCCCTCCACCAGGGAGTCCGGGTCCTCGCCGAGCCCGATCAGCAGGTACGTCGAGACGCGGTTGCGGCCGAACACCCGGACCGCTTCCGCCCACGCGGCTTCGTACTCCGCCATCGGCACGGTGGATTTGCCCGGCATCCAGCGTCGCCGGATGTCGTCGTCCAGGGACTCGACGTGGATGCCGATCGACGTCGCCCCGGCGTCCCGCAGGTCCTGGAGGACACCGAGCTCGCCCGGCGGCTCGATCTGCACCTGGATCGGCAGGCCCGGCACGGCGTCGAGCACCGCCCGGACGCAGCGCACGAGGTGCCGGGCGCCGCGGTCGGGCCCGGAGGTCGTGCCGGTGGTCATCACCATCTGCCGGACGCCGTCGAGCCGGACCGCCGCTTCGGCGACCTCCGCGAGCTGCTGCGGGGTCTTTGCAGCCACCGTGGACCCCGCCCGCAGCGACTCCTCGATGGTGCAGAACCGGCAGCGCTGGTCCTCGGTGTACCGGATGCACGTCTGCACGACCGTTGTCGCGAGGACGTCTTTGCCGTGCAGCAGCGCGATCTTCCGGTACGGCACACCGTCCGTCGTGGACAGTTCGTAGAACCGCGGCCGGTCGACCGGGGCGACGCTCAGGCCCAGGTCGATCGTCTCGCGGAAGATGCGCCCGTCCCGGACCACGTACGGGCTCGAGGGGTTCAGCGGCAGCGTGGCGTTGGCACCGTCGACCACCAGGTGGCCGTCGTCGCTCGGCCCGGCGCCCTTGCTGCGTTGTACGGGTGCGTCCACCCGCACCCCGCGGACGGCGATGTCGGCGCGGATGTCCAGATCTTCTTCGATGCCAACGCGCACGGACCGCTCCCTAGAACATGTAGGTGGAGTTGATGATCGCGCCCTTGCGCGCGTAGTGGATCAGCGCGTCCTGCACGTCGAGGGGGTGCGTCGGGATGACGCCCTCGATGAGGTCCTCCTCGCGCGCGCCGTGCAGTGACAGGCCGAAGCGGCAGCAGTAGGCCTTGCCGCCCTCGCTGATGAACGTCTTGAGCTGGTCGTTGATGTTCAGCTCACCGGGGAACGCGGCGTTGCCGGTGGTCGGGAAGCCGCGGGTGGCCAGGCAGTTCAGCGAACCCGGGCCGTAGAAGTAGATCGCGGCTTCGAAGCCCTTCCGCAGCGCGCGGGTCGCCTGCAGGATCGCGACGAAGCTCACCGACGACTCGTGCGCGATGCCGTGCACCAGGGTGAAGTAGCTCTGGCCGGGTTCGGCCTGGTAGTCCGGGAAGACCTTGGTCCCGCCGTACAGGTTGGAGCCCTGCGGCAGCGACGGGTGCGGGATCTCGTCGAGGCTGGTCTTCTCGGTCTCGGTCAGCTCTGCCATCGGTCTATTTCCCTTTCTTCGGTCCGTACAGCACGTCGAACGTGCCGCGGAAAACCAGGTCGGCGAGCTCGCCGTCGCCGGCCGCGGCGGCCAGCTTGGCGAGTTCGCCCTCGTGATCGCCCCACGGTTCGTCGGAGGCGAACAGCACGCGGTCGTGGCCGAGGCCCCGGCGTGAGATCTCCTCGACGAGCCAGCGAGGCGTGAAGCCGATCGCCCAGGACAGGTCCGTGTAGACCTGCTTCCCGGCGGCGATCCAGTCGAAGAAGCGGCCGCCGACCAGCTTGATGTGCCCGCTCATCCCGCCGCCGAAGTGGACGAGGTGCAGCTTGACGTCGTCGGCGTAGGCGTCGACGAGCTTGCCGACCTCGTCGATGTCCGACGCCGCGCCGGGCGAGGTGTGGACGTGCACCACGAGGTCGTGTTCTCGCGCGGTGGCGAAGATCTTGTCGAGCTGCGGCTTGCATGTGGGGTCGGAGGCCTTGCCGCCCAGCAGGAAGCTGAGCTTCAACGCCCGGACGCCGTTCTCGCCCGCGAGCTTCAAGGCTTCATCGGTGCGGTCGGCGTCTTCGGCTCGCGGCGACACCCACAACGCGGCGCTGATCCGGTCGTCCTTGCCCGCCGCCTCGACGCAGAGTGCGTTGAAGGAGAACGCGATCGCCGGATCGGGAATGCCGTAGTTCGGGATCACCAAAGCGCGTTCGGTGCCCTCGCGGTCCAAATCGGACAGCAGTTCGCCGATCGTCGCGCGGCTGCCGATGGCGGGCGCGACCGGCGGCCCGCCGTAGAACGGGTACGCCGGGAGCACACCCAGGTGCCGGTGGGCGTCGTTGGTCCAGCGCATCAGGCCACCGTCCGGGGTGCGACCCAGTCGTCGTCGGCCGGGTACGTGCTCACCGGCGTGCCGGAGAGCCACCGGACGTCACCGCGGCCGCCGCCGGTGATCCGCCGCGCAAGGTATTCCGCGTCGGCGGCGACACCGCAGAACCGCCCGGACCCCCAGGTGTGCTGCCAGGGCAGGCCGAGGAAGTACAGGCCGGGGCAGCTCGTGACGCCACGGTGGTGCGTCGGGTAGCCCTTGCCGTCGAAGACCGGGACGTCGATCCAGCGGTGGTCCCGCCCGAAGCCGGTGCTCCAGACGACTGCCGAAAGCGCTTCCACGTCGAGTTCGCGCGGACCGTCGGCGGGCTCCCAGACGGGCTTGTACCGCTCCTCCCGCGGCGCCGGGATCCCCTGCTCGGTGATGAACCCGTCGATCGAGTCCTTGATGCCTTCGGAAACGGCGTCCGCCGCGTCGAGGTTGCGGCGCAGGTCGTCCGCGAACGACAACTGTCCACTTCGGACTCCGGTGAGCCTGCCGTAGAGCTGCATGCCCTCCGCGGCGAACGCGCGCAGGTCGATGTCGTGCCCGCCGTCGCGTCCCGTGACGTAGTGGTTGGCCCGGAACCGCACGGCGTCCGCGTCGGCGAACTCGTCGATTCCCCGGGCGTAGTAACCCATTTCGTCGAGCCACGCGACGACGTCCCGGCCGCGGTACCGCCGGGCCACCCGCGGCGCCGACCCGACGGCGAGGTGCACCCGACGTCCGGCGAGGTGCAGGTCCTCGGCGATCTGGCAACCGGACTGCCCGGTGCCGACCACCAGGACCTCGCCGTCCGGCAGCTGCGCGGGGTTGCGGTACTCGGCCGAGTGCAGCTGGACGACGCCCTCCGGCAGCCGCTCGGCCAGCCGCGGCTTCAACGGCACCTGGTACGGGCCGGTGGCCAGCACCACGTGGTCGGCGGTCAGCTCGCCGGCCGACGTCGTCAGCCGGAACCCGCCGCCGGGCAGCTGCCGCAGCCGCGTCGCTTCGACACCCTCGCACAGCGGGACGTCGAAGTCCTTCACGTACGACTCGAGGTAGGCGACGATCTCGTCCCGGACCATGAAGCCGTCCGGATCGTCACCCGGATAGGGGAAACCGGGGAGCCGGCACTGCCAATTCGGCGTGACCAGGCAGAAACTGTCCCAGCGGCGGGTCCGCCATTCGTGCCCCGCGCGCTCGCGTTCGAGCACCAGGTGCCCGACCCCGGCGGTGGTCAGGCAGTGGGACATCGACAGTCCCGCCTGGCCGCCGCCGACCACGATCACCGGCCGGTGCAGGCCGTCGAGCTCGAAGTTCATGCCGATCAGTGCACCGGCGAACGATTTCCGGACGGTTTCATCCGGAACATCGGCGTGTTACGAGGGCGCGTGAGGGTAACGCTTCTCCTGGCGTGCGCTTAACACTCAGCGCGCGGTCAGCACCAGGCTGAACGTGTTGCCGTCCCCCTGGAAGAGCGAGCTCAGGTACGTGGTGAACGCACCGCACCCGGTCAGCGGCGGGATCGTGTACGCACCGCTGACCGGGCCGCCCGTGGCGAGCGCGAAGCCGCCGCCCGTCCGCAGGTCGACCGGGATCGGCGTGCTCGCGCGGCAGCCCGCGTCGGCAAGCGGCACCCCGAAAAGCGTCACTTGCGGCAGTGTCAGCGAGAGGTTCGTGTGCACGGCAAAACCGTCACCGTCGAGCTCACCGGTCTGCGGGCCGTCCGGGGTGAACTGCAGGTCGGCACTGCCGGGCACAAACCCGAACACCTTGAACTCCGCCCGCGTCCGGTCGAACGCCGGGCCGAACTCCGGGCCGGCCGCGAACGACCCCGTGAGCGGTGCGGTCGCGCCCAGTGCCTTCACCGCCGTCGACCCCGTCACGCCGTAGCGGTGCTCGGTCTGCGAGCTGCCGAGGTCGAAGCTCAGCAGCACCGGGTCCTGACCCGGGTCGAGCGTGCAGTCCGAGGTGAACGAGCCCAGCCCGGTGAACGAGCCGTCGGCCTTCTTCGGCGTGAGGCGGGTGCTGAAGTCACCGATGGTCAGCGTCGTCCGGCCCGCGTTCGGCAGCTGCACCGGCGGGACCGAGCCGGTCGCCCGCGTGGTGAACGCCCCCGACGGCGGCACCGCCGTCTTCGCCACGGTCAGCGGCAGGTTCAGCGGGAGGGTCAACGAGCCGTTGGCCAGCGTCACCCCTGCGGACGCCGTCCCTTCGATGCTCGCCGCGCCGACCAGGGCCAGGCCGCGCGTGGACTTGTCGGGCACGGTCACCGAGACCGTCAGGTCCGACGTGGTGAACGTGCCGCCCGGCGCCGACGGCACCTCGAACGCCGCCTTGACCTCGACGGCCAGCTTCTGCTTGCCGATCAACGGGAACGGGCAGGTGAAGCTCAGCTCCTTGTCGATCGGCGTCGACGCCGCCGCCGTCGACGGGACGGCGAACGGCAGCCCGAGGCAGGCGAGGCCCGCCGCGAGCAGCAACCGGGTTTTCGGCACGGGCTCTCCCTTCCGGGGCATGGCGCCGGCCCCCGCCGCAGCGCGACGGGGGCCGGCAGTTCGGGCTACTTCTTGGCGAGCACGAGGTCCAGCGAGTTGCCGTCACTCTTGGCGAACGCGCTGATGTAGTCGTTGAACGCGCCGCAGTTCTGCAGCGCCGACAACGCGTAGGTGCCCGACAGCTTGCCGCCCTTGAGCAGATCGAAGTCGGGACCGGTGGTCATCTCGCTGGTCGACGGGGTGACCGTGCCGCACTTCGGGTCGGTGCTGATCGGGATGCCGAACAGGTTGACCGTGGTGAGGAACGTGTCGAACTTGATGTGCGCCTTGAAGCCGGTGCCCACCAGCTCACCGGTCTGCGGGCCGTTCTGCACGACCTTGACGTCCGAGCTGCCCGGCAGGAAGCCGAGGAGCTTGAACTCGGTGTGCGTCGGGTCCAGCTTCAGGTCGCCGACGAAGGTCTTCGCCGACAGGTTGACGTCGGCGTCGAACGAGCCCTTGATCGGCGCGGTGCTGCCGAGCGCCTTCAGCGACGTCGACCCGGTGATGCCGAACGAGTACTTGATCCCGCCACCCGGGGGCGTGGTCGTGGGCGGGGCCGTCGTCGTCGGCGGGGTGGTGGTCGGGGGTGTGGTCGTCGGCGGGGTGGTGGTCGGCGGGGTCGTCCCGCCACCGCCGTTGATGGTGATCGTGGCCAGGGTGTTGTTCTGGCCGGCGTCCTGCGTGCAGGGCGCGTCGATCGTGCCGTCCGGGGTGATGCCGGTGACCGAGCCGTCGGCCTTGCGCGGGGTGACCTTGAGGTTCAGGTCGCCGACGGTGATCTTCGCCTGGCCGGGCTGGGTGAACGTCAGCGACGGCGTCTTGCCGGCCGCGTTGATGTTCAGCTCACCCGAAGCCGGGATGTTCGTCTTGTCCAGCGTGATCGGGACGTTGACCGGCAGGTTGAGGCTCGGCGCGGCGACGGTCGCCGCGGCGGTCGCGGTGCCCTCGATCGTGGTGGCGCCGATCAGGCTGAGGCCGGCGACGGTGTCCGCGTTGATGGTGGACACGGCCTTGATGTCGAACGCACCGGTGGCCTGCCCGGTGTTCACCGTGGTCGGCAGGTCGGTGTTGATCACCACCTTCAACGACTGCGAACCCACCAGCGGCAGCGTGCAGTGGTAGTTCAGCGTCAGCGAAATCGGGTCGGCGGCGCTGGCCTGCGCCCCGACGACGAGTGCGGTGGCGATCAGCCCCACCGCGCCCACGGCCGCGGCGGCCGCGACCGTCTTCTTCTTGCCTCTTGGGTGACTCACGATGGTCCTTCCGTGTATCAACAGTGATACGAAACGGCGCGTACTTTCCAGGAATCGACACCGGCCGGAAATCGCTACCGAGCAGTAAGCTAACGAGCGCCGACGGCACCGATCAAGGGCTTTTCGCAAAAAGGGCGCACCGACGCGGCAAATTGTCACACCGGCACGCCACCGGGCCCGGGTTCCTAGCAGGGCGGGGAAGGTTTCCCCAGCACAGCGGCATCACCGAACCGCTGACGCACGTGACAAACACCTGCCGGGGAATGTTGACGCAGGTGCCAACCGGCTATTCTCTCCTTGCTCGGCGGCAACCGTGCTGCGTAGCCTCGAAACCCATGAAAAGAATGCACAGCGCGGTGCTCGTGATGTCGGCGGCCGCGCTTCTGTCGTGCGCCGCGTGCGGCTCGGACGCCCCCGCCGACCCCGGCCGGCACGCCGATCCCGCGGCGCTCGCGTGGGTCGACAAGGTGTGCACCGGCGTCGCCGCGGGCTCGGCGAAGCTCTCCCAGCCGCCCGCCGTCGACGACGCCGACCCGGTGAAGACCCGGGACGCGATGGTCGACTTCCTGGGCCGCCTGGGATCCGCCCTCGAGGACATGGCGGGCGGCCTGCGCGACGCCGGCGTCCCACCCGTCCCGGATGGACAGTCCGCTGTGGACAAGGCGACCGGCAACCTCACCGAGACCAGGACCAAGATCGCCGAAACGAAGACCAAGATGGAGCAGGCGAAGGTGACCGACCAGGGCAGCCTGCGCCAGGTGATCTCCGAAGCCGACACGACGATGGGCCAGCTCGCCGACCCGGAAGGCCCGATCAAGGACCTCAAGGCGAACCCCGAGCTGAACCTGGCCTTCAGCGAGTCCGCGACCTGCAAGCGCGTCTACGGGACGGGCTCGTGACGGCCCGCCGGCTGCTCGCCGCCGTGGTGGCGCTGGTCCTCGCCGCCGCGCTCGCCCCGGCGGCCTCGGCGGCACCACCGCCGGGCGGAACCGGCCCCTTCGACGACTCCTTCTACACACCGCCTTCGCCGCTGCCCGCGGGCAAGCCGGGCGACGTCATCCGCTGGCGGACGTCGAACGCCGGCCCGCGCAAGGCGTCGGTCGACGCGTGGCAGGTGATGTACCTGTCGACGAACGCGCTCGGGCAGCCGGACGCGGTGACCGGCACCGTGCTCGTGCCGAAGACCGCCGACCGCGCGACGGCGCCGATCGTCTCGTTCGACCCCGGCACGCACGGCCCGGCGTTCGGCTGCACGCCGTCGGCGATGATCAACATCGGCGCGTTCTACGAGCAGCCCGGCCTCGACGACCTGCTCGACGCGGGTTACGCGGTCACCGTCCCGGACTACGAGGGTTACCAGAGCAGCCCGAAGACGACCTACGTCGTGGGCCGGTCGGAAGGCCCGGCGGTGCTCGACGGGGTCCGCGCGGCCCAGCGGCTCACCGCGGCCGGGCTCTCGGCGTCGTCGAAGGTGGTCTTCCGCGGTTACTCACAAGGTGGCGGCGCCGCGGCGTGGGCCGGCGAGCTGCAGCCGACGTACGCGCCGGAGCTGAACCTCGTCGGGATCACGGCCGGCGGGGTGCCGGCCGACCTGGTGCAGGTGACGCTGCAGCTCGACGGCAAGTCCGGGTTCGGGGTGTTCGCCTACGCCCTGCTCGGCCTCGACCAGGCCTACCCGGAGCTGAAGCTCGACTCGTTCCTCAGTGACAACGGGCGCGCGAAGCTGGCCGAGATGAAGCAGAGCGCGTGCACCTTCGAGCTGCTCACGACGTACGCGAACCAGAGGATCTCGGACTACACGACCAGCCCGGGGTACATCCAGCCCGCGTGGGTGGCGCGGCTGAACGAGAACAAGCTCGGCGGCAGCCCGCCGAAGGTGCCGGTGTTCCAGTACCACGCCACCGGTGACCAGCTGGTGCAGTTCGCGCAGGCCGACAGTCTGCACAAGGCGTACTGCGCGGCCGGGGTCCAGGAGACGTGGCGGACCTACCCGACCGACCACATCACGCTGGTCTACACCGGCAACGCCGACGTGCTGGCCTTCGTCAAGGACCGGATCGCCGGCAAACCGGCGACGTCGAACTGCTGATCAGCGGTTCGGCCGGCCGTGCGGGTGCTGCTGCTGCCACGAGCTCATCACCGAGCTCACGTACTCCTGCCACTGGTCCCGGGCCGGCGGCGCCGACGTCGTCGTGGGGCGCGCGGGCTTGCGCCCCGCGGCGGCCGGCGCGCCGGTGGGACGCACCGGGGAGTCGCGCACCTCGGCGGTGAGCGGGGGCGGCGCGGCCGAAGCACTCATCGTCTCGACCGCTTCGCTCGAGGGCGGCAGGGCCGGGGCACTCGCCCCCGGCGGCGGCACGGCGGTGCCCCCGACCTGGTGCGGCTGGAACAGCACCACGGCGGCCAGCCCGAGCGCGACGGCCGCACCCGCGGCGAGGACGTACGGCTTCGTGCTGCGGGACTCGGCCGGCGGCGCGTCGAGGGGACGCTCCTCTTCCGGTTCCGGGGCCGCCAGCTCGGCGTCGAGGATGGCGAGGGGATCGGGCCTGGGTTCGGGCCTGGGCGCGGGTTCTCCGGTGAGCATCGCGTCGAGGTCACCGCGGATCATCAGCGGTTTCGTCTGCGAAAGGTTCACCAGTTCGGCGACCGAGGGGAGCTCACCCTCACCGCCCGTGCGTGCCATCGAAAACCTCCACCCTGTCGGCGTCACCTGGAGTTTCCATGCCTGAGCCGCGAGAGCTGCTCCGCTTCGCCGTCGTCGGCCTGGCCGCGTACGGGGTCACCCTACTGGGCGACTACAGCCTGAAGCTCACCGTGTTCCGAGAGAAGCCGGTGACGGCCCTCTTTGTGGCGACGGTGACCTCGACGGCGTTCGCGTACCTGCTGTCGCGACGCTGGTCGTTCGCCGGTCGCGGCGGCCACCACCGGCTCCGCGAGGCGGCGGCGTTCTTCGCGGTGAACGCGGGCGCGGTGGCCGTGAACCTGGTGCCGCCGCTGGTGTCGCGGTACGTGCTGCACCTGTCGGAGCCCTACGTCGGTTACCTGGCGCAGGAGATCGCGGACTTCGTCGCGGGGATGGTGCTGGGCACTCTGCTGGGCACGGCGTTCCGCTGGTTCGGCTACCGGCGCTGGGTGTTCCCGCTAGCGCCACCAGTTCGCGTCGCCGAGGTTGACAAAGCCGAGCTTCTCGTAGAGAGGCCGCCCGGCCCGGGAGGCGGTCAGCGTGACGGGCAGGTCCTCGAAGTGCCGTAGGACGGCGTGCGTCAGGGCCCGCCCGACACCTTGGGAGCGGTGCTCGGGCAGCGTCGTGACCCAGTAAGCGCCGCCGACACCGCCATGCGCCATGGTGAGGCAGGCACCGGCGTCACCCTTGGTGAAGAAGGCCGGACCGGCTTGAGCAAGCAGTGCCGGCGGGAAGACGGTTCCCGGTTCGAGCGGCTGGTACTCCTCGAGCGGGAAGCCGTGCACGATGACGTCTTCCGCTCTCGCCAGCTCGGCGGGTGTTTCAACGCGGCTGACCTGTCCGGGATCGGGCGCCGGCGCCGGTTCGCGGACCATGACCGGCAACTGCCCGGCGGTCATGCCGTCGCTGAGGTCGAGCACGCGGAACGGGTCTTCGACCACGACGGTCCGGCCTTGGTTCTTCTTGGCCCGGGCGAGGTTGATCAGCTCGGCTTTCTCGGCGTCGCCGGGCGTCGCGGTCCGCAGCATGATCCGGAACCGGCGGCCGTCGATGACGGTGAAGGCGGAGTGGTCGACAACGGCATCACCGCGAGCGCGGGCCAGGGTGGACCACATCGCGACGGCGTTGTCGGAAGCCTGCCGCAGGCGCTCGGTGAGCAATCCGGTCATGTCGGGCAGCTTAAGGCGGGATTGGCCCTTCTCCCAGGGCCAATCCGAGCGGGGTGGACCAGGCCACTCGCGCCGGACTTGTGCGCAGCCCGGCCCGCTCCGCCAGCCGCCGCTGCCGCCGCCGCTGCCGCTCAGTCGCGCGGCCCACAACAAGACCTCATGCACCCCGCCACCACCAACGACCAGGCAACTCGGCGCACCAGAGCAGACCCGTCGCGAACCGGCCACCGACTTTGCCGGAATCCAGCAAGGGAAGCCAGCGTCAGTCGCGGCCCGGCAGGGCCCGCTCCGCCAGCAACGCCAGCTCCAGCCGCAGCCGCTCAGCCGGATCGTCCAAGCGGGAACCGAACAGCTCAGCCAGCTTCTTCAGCCGCGCCCGGATCGTCTGCGGGTGCAGATCCAGCAGCCGGCCCAGCTCCGGTGCGCTCCCCCGGGTCTGGACCAGCGCCAGCAGCGTCTCGGCCAGCTGCTCCCGGCGCCGGCCGGACAGCTCCGCCAGCGGGACCAGCGTCGTCTCGGCGAGCTGGGCGACCAGGAACTCGTCCGCGAGCAGCAGCAGCGTCGTCACGTGGTCGCGGCACCAGACCACCGGGCCCGGCACGTCCAGCAGGCCCCGGGCGGCCAGGTCGACCGCCCGGCGGGCGATGCGGAACGACTCGGGGGCCTGGACCAGCGGGACCAGCGGGCCGACCGCCGCCGTCCAGCCGGCCGGGAGACCGGACAGCGCCGCCAGGTCCGTGTCGGGGGCCGGTGTCAGCGCCGACGGTGGGTCGCCGCTCGGGTCGGCCGGGACGTGCTCGGGCAGCAGGCCCGGGGGGAACTCCGGGGCGCCCGGCAGGGCCCGGAACGCCACCGCGGCGACACGCTCGGGCACCGGCAGGCCGGACGCGGCGACCAGACCGTCCACTTCGGCCGGTGTGCGGCCGCCGAGCAGCGCGCGTAACAGGCGGCGGTGGCGTTCGCCGGTGCCGGACATCGCGGCTTCGGCCGCGCTGTACCCCTCGGCGACCGCCGCCATCGAGGTCTCGACGTCGGCGAACATGCCCTCGGCCGCGCCGTACAGGACGTCGCCGGACAGGCCCGCTTCCCGGGCGACGTCGGCGATCCAGCGCCACGTCACCCGGCTCGACACACGCACGGCCGCCTGCACCGCTTCGCGGCTGAGACCATTGTGGAACGCCTCACGCCCGTGGCCGCGGAACTCGGCCAGGCGGTCGGATTGCCACATCGCGGGGGTGCCGACGCGGTCGATGTCCCGCTCGATCCCGCGCCGTGCCTGCTCGATCGCGGTGACGCGCGCGGGCCCCTGGCCGAAACTCCGGGAATATTCCGGAATCTCGGCGGCGATGCCGTCGACGCAGGCCCGGGCGATCTCGGGGATCCGCGGGCGCACCGCGTCCCCCAGCTCGTGCGGCAGCCGGGACCAGACGGAGCCGTCCGAAGCAGCGGAACCGCGCATCGGAATTCGGGCCTCCACTCGGGAATTGACATCGCAAAAATGGCCCCCACCATCTGACACGGAGCGTAGAACCCACACCCGTCCGTGTCAAAAGGACGTGTTCACGTAACCCTTTCAGGGAAGGAGTCGTTGATTTTTCAGTGACACATCCGTCGGATACGCTCTGCTCCCGCCGACGACTCGAAGGGGGATTCGTGGTCGAGTACCGCAGCTTCCGCCTGCTGGCCTCGCTGCCGCGCGCGCTGGGCGCGGGCCTGCGCCCGCACGTCGGGCACGCCGCGGCCTCGATGATCCAGGAGGTCCAGCGCACGGTCCCGGCCTACGGCCAGCCGCTCAAGGGCGTCTTCGGAAAAGTCCTGGTCAAGAGCGTCGAGTACGCGGTGCAGCACTGCGTCGACTCGATGGGCGAGCCCGGCCTGTCACACGAGCACTGGATCGAGTTCTTCCGCGGCCGCGGCCGGATCGAGTTCACCGAGGGCCGCAACCTCGACGCGCTGCAGGACAGCGCCACCATCGGGGCCCGGGTCGCCTGGCGGGCGATGCACCCCGGCGTGGTCGCCGCGGGGGTCGACCCGGCGGTGATCTCGGTCGCCGCGGAGGCCATCTTCGCCTACGTCGACGAGCTGTGCGCCACCGCGATCGACGGTTACCAGCAGGCGCAGGCCGAGGCCGAGGGCGCCGTACCGGTCCGGCGCCGCCGCCTCCTCGAGCTGATCGTCCAGGGCCCGGAAGGCGCCGCGAGCAGCATCGCCGGGCTGGCCGGCGGCGCGGGCTGGCCGCTGCCGGAGACCGCCGCGATGGTCGCCCTCGAACGCGGGCCCGACGCCGCCGACTTCCCCGCCGACCTGCTCGGCGACGGCGTCCTCGCCGACCTCGAAAGCGCCGAGCCGCACCTGCTGACCCGCGACCCCGACGCCGACCTCGCGCCGCTGGAGGCGAAGCTCGACGGCTGGCGGGCCGCGGTGTCGCCGACCGTGCCGCTGGCCGACGCCCCGGCCGCGCTGCGCACCGCCCGGCGGGCGTTGCTGCTGTCCGGGCCCGACGTCCCCGGCCCGATCATCTGGTGCCGCGACCACCTGGCCACGCTCTGGCTGCTCGCCGAGGACTTCCTGGCCGCCGAGCTGGCCCGCCAGAGCCTCGACCCGTTCGCCTCCCTCAGCGAGAAGCAGCGCGAACGGCTCAGCGAGACGCTCCTGGCCTGGCTGGAGACGCGCGGCGGGGCTCCGGAGATCGCCCAGCGCCTCGGCGTCCACCCGCAGACCGTGCGCAACCGCCTGCGGCAGCTCGAGGAGCTGTTCGGCGACCGGCTCAAGGACGCCGACGACCGCCTCGGCATGCAGCTCGCGCTGCGGGCTCAGCGGCTCATGCGCGCGCACAAGCCGTCGGACGGCTGACCGGCACCGCGGCGACGCGGTCGTCACCGCGGGTCAGCCGGCTCATCGGCACGGGCAGCACGCGCCGCCACGGCCGGCTCCCCGGCCGCCGCCGCGGCAGGGCCGGCCCGTGGTGACCGAAATGGAAACTCGCGCGGCAGGACATCAGCGCGTCCGGTGCGACATTGCAGCCATGTTCGAGGAATACCCGGATACCCGCGGAATGTCGATACGCATAACCGGTGACATCGGGAAACCCCGCACCTGCGACCGCCTTTCGGCGCACGTTCTTGTCATGCCCGAACCGGATTCCGGTGCGGTGGTGTTCACCACACCCGGCGCAAGTAGTCGGATGCCCTATTTTCGGGTTCGCGAGAAAGGTGGCCGATGACCTTCGAGACGTACACCCTCACCCTCCACGGCCGGCAAATCCGGCTGCACGAGCACCTGCCTGCTTCAGGTGCGCATGACGAAGCGATCGTGCTGCTGCACGGGATCGCGGGCAGCGCGGAAACCTGGCTGCCGGTGCTGGACCGGTGCGCCGCGCTCGGCCGACGTGTGCTGGCGCTCGATCTGCCCGGCCACGGCGAATCCGAAGCACCGCGCGCGGACTACGGCCTCGGCGCGATGGCTAGCATCGTGCGGGACGTGCTGGCGGTGTCCGGCGTGCGGCACGCGACCGTCGTCGGGCACTCGCTCGGCGGCGGCATCGCGATGCAGTTCGCCTACCAGTTCCCGGAAATGTGCGACCGGCTGGTGCTGGTCGGCAGCGCCGGGCTCGGCCCGGAGGTCAGCCCGGTGCTGCGGGCCGCGGCATTGCCGGGCGCGCCGACCGTCCTGGCCCTGGCTGTGAACCGCGTGACCCTCGCGCTCGCGCGGGCGGTGGGGCGGCTCGGGCGGCGGCTCGGCCGGTCGGTCAAGCCGGAAACACGGGAGCTGGCCCGGCATTTCGGCTCGCTGGCCGACCCGGCACGACGGCGGGCGTTCCTGTTCATCGCGCGCAGCCTGATCGACCTGCGCGGCCAGCGCGCGAGCGCCGTGGAGAAGCTCTACCTGGCCGAAGCGGTGCCGATGCTGCTGGTCTGGGGCGCACGCGACCCGCTCATCCCGGTCCGGCACGGGCGCCGGACGGCCGAACTGCTGCCGAACAGCCGATTGACCGTGCGGGAAAACGCGAAACACTTTCCACATGTGTCCGACCCGGACGGGTTCTGCCTGCTGCTGAACGAGTTCGTCACGGGCACCGAGCCCGCGCGGCTGACACTCGACGACGTCGCCGCCCGGCTCACGGCCGCCACGGGCCGGAAAACGCCCGCCTGAAAAGTTGTCATCCGCGCACCATGCGCCCGCGACGGAAGTGTCACCTCCTGCCGCGCCGCTCCACCCGTTCGGGTGTAGTCCGGACGGGTTACCGCAAAGTCAGCGGAGAACCCGTTGACAGTGCCGTTCGCGCGAAATTATGTTGCCTGAGCCACAAAATCCGGACCGGCTTCGACGACGAAGAGGCCGGTTTTGTTGCCAGCAAGGATAAAACATGACCGACGTGGACACCGGGTTCGCCGGCCCCGCCCTGCGGGTGAACCGGCCCAACTCCGGCGAGCGCTCTTCCGGACCGGCCTACCGGCAGCAGTCCGTGTCGGCCGACCGGGTCCGGCCCGCCTACCCACCCACCCAGCGGACCCCGGCCGACGCCCGGCCCGTGCGCGCTTCCGGCGCCATCGGGCTGTGGGCGTCGCTGCCCCGTGAGCTGGCGATCCGCTTCAAGCCGCGGGTCGACCCGCTCGCCCGGGCCATCCTGCAGGAGGTCCAGCGGGCGGTGCCCGAGTACCGCCAACCGCTGGAAGGCGCCTTCGGGCACATCATCACGCAGGGTGTCCGGCAGGCGATCATCCAGTGCCTCGACAGTGTCGGCACCCCCGGTGCCGTGCCGCTCGAGACGTGGACGACCGTGTTCCGCAACCTCGGCAAGATCGAGTTCAACGAAGGCCGCAGCCTCGACTGCCTGCAGACCGCGTACCGGGTCGGCGGGCGGGTCGCGTGGCGGCACATCTCGGAGTTCGGGCAGGCCAACGGCCTCGCCGCGGACACACTGTGCACCAGCGCCGAGGCCATCTTCGCCTACGTCGACGAGATCTCCGCGCTGTCGATCGAGGGGTACACGGCGGCGCAGACCCGCGCCGCCGGGACCCGGGCCCGGCGCCGGAGACGGCTGCTTGAACTGGTGCTCGCCGACCCGCCGTCGGCCCCGCAGACCATCACCGCGCAGGCCGCCACCGCCCAGTGGACGCTGCCGGCCGAGGTCACCGTGGTCGCCCTCGAACCCCGCGCCGACCAGCACAGCCTCGCCGCGCCGGACCTGCACTCCGACGTCCTCGTCGACCTCGAGGGCACCGAGCCGTGCCTGGTCACCGGCGACCCGGAGCGGCACCTGAAGAACCTCACCGAGCGGCTGGGCGGCTGGCGCGCGGTGATCGGCCCGACCGTGCGGCTCACCGAGGCGCCGCGGTCGCTGCTGTGGGCGCGCCGGACACTGAAGCTCGTCCAGCGCGGT
Organism: Amycolatopsis sp. NPDC051758; assembly: GCF_044453095.1. Lineage (NCBI taxonomy): Bacteria > Bacillati > Actinomycetota > Actinomycetes > Pseudonocardiales > Pseudonocardiaceae > Amycolatopsis > Amycolatopsis sp. NPDC051758. The sequence continues at coordinate 357,172 of NZ_JBITCJ010000004.1, forward strand.
GTGCTGCCGGACGCGCCGGTGACCCGCTGCACCGACCACCTGTCCACGCTGTGGCTGCTCGCCGACGAGTTCCTCGTCCGCGAACTGTGCTCACGCAGCCTGGAGCCGTTCAACGACCTCACCCCGAAGCAGCGGGCCCGGCTCGGCGAGACGCTGCTGATCTGGCTGCAATCCCGCGGCAGCGCGCCCGAGATCGCGAAGAAGCTCAAGGTGCACCCGCAGACCGTGCGGTACCGCATGCACCAGCTGATCGACCTGTTCGGCGACCGGCTCAACAACGCCGACGACCGGCTCGACATGGAGATCGCGCTGCGCGCGGAGGCTCTCCTCGGTTCCTGATCCGACTCATCCCAAGGGTGTGGTGAGGCCAGTGTCGGGACCGCCCGGCGAGACGTCCTTCGGGCCGATGCTGAGTGGCGACGGCCGGCCGGGACAGCTGTGGACCATGCTCCCCCGGGAGCTGGCCGCGGTGTTCCGGCCGCGCCTGCTGGACGTCGCCGACGAGGTGCTGCGCGAGATCCAGCGGACCATCCCGGACTACGCGCGGCCGCTCGACGGCGCGTTCGGCAAGGCGCTGCGCGCCGGCGTGCAGGCGGCGATCCTGCAGTTCATCGACCGGATCGCGGCGTCCGGCACGGTGTCGGACGAGCGGCGGCGGGTGTTCGTCGGGCTCGGTGTGCACGAGCTCGCGCAGGGCCGCAACCTCGACGTCCTGCAGGCGGCCTACCGCGTCGGCGCGCGAGTCACCTGGCGGCGGATGGCCGAGGTGGGGACCCGGGCCGGCGTGCCATCGGCGACGTTGTGCCTGCTCGCGGAGGCCATCTTCGCCTACATCGACGAGCTCTCGGCGTTGTCGATCGAAGGGCACGCGGCAGCGCAGGCACGGGCGGCGGGCGCGCTGGAACGGCGTCGCCGGCGGCTGCTGGACCTGCTGCTGGCGGACCCGCCGTCCCCGTCGCGGACGGTGCAAGAAGCCGCGACGGCCGCGGACTGGCCGTTGCCGCACCGGCTGGTCGCGGTGGCCCTCGACGGGCCCGCCGACGTCGGCGGGCTGGACGTGCTGGAAGACCTCGAAGACGGCACCCCGCGGCTGCTGCTTCCCGCGCCCGAGGATCGCGAGGCGCTGACGGCTGCGCTGGCGGGCCACCGGGCCGCGGTCGGCCCGCCGGTGCCGCCGCGGCAGGCGGGCCGCTCACTGGCGACGGCGCAGGAGGCGTTGCGCCTGGTGGCCGCGGACGTCCTCCCGGACGAGCCGCTGACCTGGTGCGAAGACCACCTCGCGACGCTGTGGCTGCGCAAGGAGCCGTTCCTCGCCACCGAGGTGTCCCGGCGCCGGCTGGGCCCGCTGACCGCGTTGACCCCGAAGCAGTACAACCGCCTCGCCGGGACACTGCTGGCCTGGCTGGAGACGTGCGGCAACGTCCGCGAGGTCGCGGACCGGCTCGCGATCCACCCGCAGACGGTCCGCGCCCGGGCCCAGGAACTGGAAGCCCTGTTCGCGGACCACCTGCGGGACCCCGACGACCGCTTCGAGATGATCCTCGCCCTGCGCGCCACCTTGACCTGACGGCCCGGGTCACGCGGGGGTGATGCCGGGGCTCGTGCGCCCGGCCAGCCCGGCCAGCTCGGCCGCGAGGTGCCGGGCCAGCACCTCGACGTGCGGTGGGCCGCTCATCGACCGGTGGTCCCCCGGCACGACCTCGACGTGCAGATCGGCGCAGCACGCGGCCCACCCGAGTGTGCCGTCGTCGCGGTGCGGGTCCCGCGCCCGGAACAGCACAACACGGCCCGCGTACGACGCGGCCGGCTCCGGCCGGGTCGTGTCGAAGAGCACCACGACGTCGACGTGCTCGCCGAGCGCGGTCAGCCGTCGCGCGGTCTCGAAGGCCGGCAGCCCGCCGGCGAGCCGGTACGGCCCGGCCGGCTGCACCTCCCGCAGCAGTTCGACCCAGCGAGCCGGATCCTCCACATCGGACGGATCGAGCGCTTCGAAGCCGTAACAAGGGAAATCGCCGCCGAGGTGCGCCGAGAGCGGCACGTACGGCGGAAAGAGCACCAGCGGGGTGCCCTCGCCTTCGCGCAGGACCCGCAGCGGCCGGTCGAGCGCCGCCCGCACCAGGTCGGCCATCGCCGCGATGGTCGGTGTGGCGAAGAGCCCGTCCGCGGTGTGCACCTCCGCGACCCGCGCCGCCAGCCGGGTCGCCTGCTCCGGGGTGCCCGGAAAGGGCTGGTGGACGCCGAATTCGACGTCGCCGAGCACCTCCCGCCAGAGTCCGTGCAGCCACCGTTCGGCGTGGTCGCGCGGCGCGACCACCGTGGTGACCGGCGCCGGGGTGCCCGTCACGTGCTCGGTGAGGTCGGCCAGGCTCGCACCGCGCAGCAGCAACGGCACCGGCAACGCGACGCCGAACTCGCGCTCGGCCGCGGCCCGGGCGCGCATCGCCGTCAGGGAGTCGAGGCCGAGCTCGATCAGTGGCACGTCCGGGGCCACCTGGCCCGGCGGGCAGCCGAGCAGCGCGGCGAAGATGCCCGCGAGCCGCTCGTGCGTGCTCGCGACGGCGGGCGCGGTCACCCCGCCGAGCACAGCGGAGAAGAACGGCCGCCGGGTCAGCTCCGGGAACCGCGTGGCAACGCGGCCCGCGTCGAGCCGCGTGATCCCGACCGACGGCAGCTCCGAGGCGAGCACGGCGGCCAGCGCGTCGAGGCCTTCCGCGACCGGCATCGGGTCCTGCACGGGGTCCGCCGTCCACGCGCCCCAGCTCACCGCCGTCGCGGGCAGGCCCCGCGAGCGGCGCCACTGCGCAAACGCGTCCAGCCAGGCGTTCGCCGTCGCCTCGGCCGTTCGCCCCGGCGAGCCGAACAGCGCGGACGACGACGAATACAGCAGCCACCAGTCCGGCGGCGTGTCGGCCGTCGCCTCGTGCAGCCGCCGCGCGCCGAGCACCTTGGGCCGCCACACCGCCTCGACGTCGTCGGCGCGCACGGCGGCCGCGTGCACGATCCCCCGCAGTGGCAAGCCGTCCGCGGTGGCCGCGGCCACCAGCCGGTCGGCAACACCGGGGCCGGCGATGTCCCCGGCGACGACCACTACGTCCACTCCGGACAGTTCGAGCGTGCCGCCCCGCCGTCCGGAAAGGACGATCCGGGTCGCGCCGTGGCTCGCCAGCCAGCGCGCGGTGGCCAGCCCGAGCGCGCCGAACCCGCCGGTGATCACGTACGCCCCCGGCCCGGCCGCGACACCGTCGACGAGCGGGACGCGGGTCAGCCGCGCCGCGTACCGGACGTCGTGGCGCCAGCGCACTTCGTCGTCCGGTGCGTCCGAACGCAGCTCGCGGACGAGTGCGTCCACATCGGACCGCGCGTCGACGTCGACGAGGCTCGCCCGCAGCCCCGGCCGGTCGAACGCGAGCACCCGCACGAGTCCGCGCAGGGCCACCAGCCCCGGCTCGCCGCTCGACTGCGTCACCAGGTGGAACCGGACGCCGGGGCCGAGGCGGGTGACCACCGAGAGCACCGAAAGCAGCAGGTCCTGGATGTCTTCGGCGTCGTGGTAGGCGTGCGGCGCCCCGGTGAGGAAAACGACGCTCCGCACCGGCCGGTCGGCCAGGAACCCGGGCAGCTCGTCAAGATCGTCCTGCGGCAGCGAAAGCGCCTCGTCCCCGGCTTCGGCCAAGGCCACGGCCAGCGCGACGGCCCGGGCGAGGGCGACCGGGTGCTCGTCGGTGAGCAGCAGCCACGAGCCCGGCTCGCGCGGGGGAACCGGCGGCAGCGGCGCTTCGGGCCAGGCCGTCCCGAACGCGCGCGCGGCGAGCGGGACACCGCCGAGGGCCTCGAACCGGACGTCACCGAAGTCGGCCACCACCTCGCCGTCCGCGGTGACCAGCCGGACCGCGTCGGGCCCGCCGGCCTCGCACCGCACCCCTCGGCGCGGGTCACCGAGCAGCCGGACCCGGCCGAACGCCGTCGGCAGCCGGATCTCGTCGGGCAGCGTCGAGACGAGGGCGCGCAGGCAGCTGCCGGCCAGGAGCGGGTGGAACGCGTAGCCCGGCGGAACCGGCGGCACGGACGCCGGCTCGCCCGCCGGAGCGCTGGAGGGCGGCGCGGGCTCGGCGTCGGCCGACACCCAGGCCGTCGCGTGCCGCACCCAGCCGGGCCCGGCCTTGGCCCGCACGACGGCGGCGCCGTCGGCCCGGATCTCCGTGCTCAGCAGCGTTTCGCCGGTCACCGCCAGCATCCGGTGGACTTCGAGGCCGTCGACGCGGACGCGGCCGGTGCCGAGCAGTTCGCGGGCCCCGGCGAGGAACAGCTCCAGGAAGCCGGTCGCCGGGAACACCGGGACGTCGTGCACCCGGTGCTCGCCGAGCCACGCGGGTGCGTCCGGCGCGATCGTGGCCTGCCACAGGTGCCGGTCCTCCTCCGGCACTTCGACACGCGTGCCGAGCAGCGAGTGACCGGCGGTCCGGCGCGGCGGCCGGAACGTCCGGTGCTCCCAGGGCGGTGGGGGCAGGTCGAGCACGGGCGCCTCCGGGTAGCGCCGGTCGAGCACCGCCGGGTGGCCGGCGGTGTGGAGCTCGGCGAGCGAGTGTGCGTAAGCGTTTTCTTCGCCGTCACGACGGCTGAGGGTGGCCAGCGTCCGCACGTCGGCGCCGGCCGCGCGGGCCGTCTGCTCGACGGCGGCGAGCGCGATCGGGTGCGGCGAGACCTCGACGAACCAGCGGTGCCCGTCGGCGACCGCGGCGGCGACCGCCTGGGTGAACCGGACCGGACGGCGCAGGTTGGCGACCCAGTGGTCCTCGTCGAACGCCGGTGCCGCGCGCGGGTCGTCGAGCACGCTGGAGTAGCACGTCGCCGCGGGTGGTTGCGGCCGCAGCCGGCCCAGCCCGGCCCGGAACCGCGCGAGGATCGGCTCGACGGCCGCGGAATGCCCGGCACCGCCGACGGGCAGCCGCCGGGCCAGCCGGCCGAGACTTTCGACGTAGGTCACCAGCGCGGTGATGTGGCCGGGGCTGCCGCTGACCGTGCACTGCGTCGGCGACGCGTACACCGCGATCGTGACGCTGGGGAACCGCGGCCGCAGTTCGGCCAGCTCGGCCGCGGACAGTTCGACCACGGCCATCGCGCCGTCGGCCAGCTCCGGCAGCAGCTTCGCCCGGATGACGACGATGTCGAGGCCCGTTCCGGCGTCCAGCGCGCCCGCGACGACGGCCGCGGCGATCTCCCCCATCGAGTGGCCGAGCACGGCGGCGGGCTCAACACCGTGCGCCCGCCACCACGCCGCCAGTGCGACCTGCGTGCCGAACACCAGCGGCTGCCCGGCGGCCGGGTCACCGAGGTCGGCCTGCCGCCGCCGCAGCGCGCCCCGCAGCGAGAACCCGGCCTTGGCCAGGAACAACGGTTCCAGCTCGGCCACCGCGGCCCGGAACTCCGGCTCGGCGCTCAGCAGCCGCCGGCCCATCGCCGGCCACTGCGAGCCGTACCCCGAAAAGACGAAGACCGGGCGCGGCAGCTCGCGCCCGGTCGTGCCCCGCACGACGTCCGCCGTGGCCCCGCCGTCCGCCACGGCCCGCAGGCCCGCGGTGAGGCCGGCGCGGGACGAGGTGACCACGGCGGCACGCAGCGGCAGCTGGTCCCGGCGCCGGGCCAGCATCGCGGCCAGGTCACCCGGGGCGGTGCCACGGCCCGGCCCGGCGAGCCAGTCCGCCAGCTCGCCCGCCCGGCGGCGCAACGCCGGTTCCGAGCGGGCCGACACGGTGAACACCTGCGGCCGGCCGTTCCACCGTGAGCCCGGCGAGGCGGGCTCGATCGGCTTCGGCCACTCCTCGAGCACCACGTGGGCATGGGTGCCGCCGGAGCCGGCCGCCGAGACGCCGGCGCGCGCGGTGCCGGAGTACCGGGGCCAGTCCGCCGGCCGGTCCACCACGGACAGCCGGGTGAAGCCGACACGCGGGCTCGGCCCGGCGAAGTGCGGCGACGGCGGGATCCGGTGGTGCCACAGCGCCAGCACCACCTTGGCCAGCCCCAGGATCCCCGCCGCGGCTTCGAGGTCCCCGAACCCGGTCTTGGCCGAGCCGAGCAGCAACGGCCGGCGCGGGTCGCGGTTCCGGCCGAGGACCACGTCGAGGGCCTGTGCCTCGACCGGGTCGCCCGGCGGTGTCCCGACGCCGTGCGCTTCCACGTAGTCCACAGTGGACGGATTGGAGCTCGCGACCGCGTGCGCGTCGGCGAGCACCTGCTCCTGCGCGGCCGGACCGGCGCCCCGGCCCGCCGAGCCGACCGCGCTGCCGCGGATCACGGCCAGCACCCGATCACCGTCCCGGCGGACGTCGGCGAGCCGCTTCAGCACCACGACCCCGCAGCCCTCGCCGGGCACCCCGGCGTCGGCGGCCGGCGGCGCGAGCAGCAGGTGCACCCCGGCGGCGAGCGCCAGGTCGGCCTCCCCCGCGGCCAGCGCGCGGACCGCCTGGTGGACGGCAACCAGCGCCGCCGACCCCGCCGTGTCCACAACCACGCTCGGCCCGCGCAGGTCGAACCGGCCCGACACCCCGTTCGCGATCATCGACGCCGCCGCGCCGGCACCACGCCCTTCCGCAAGGGCGTATTCCACGGCCGAGACACCGGCGAACACCCCGGTGCGGCTGCCGCGCAGCGTGCCGGGCGCGATCCCGGCGTGTTCGAGCGCGGCCCACGTGGTCTCGAGGACGATGCGCTGCCGCGGGTCCATCACCGCGGCTTCGGCCGCGCCGATCCCGAAGAAGGCGGCGTCGAACCCGGCGACGTCGGCGAGGAAGGCACCGCTCTTGCCGGGCCCGAACCACGGACGGCGCTCGGCCGGCACCGCGCCGACCGTGTCGGCGCCGGCCAGCAGCGCGCGCCAGAGCTCGCCGGGTGAGGAGATGCCGCCGGGCAGCCGGCAGCCGATGCCGATCACCGCGACCGGCTCACCGGCCCGGGGCCGCGGCCCGGAGTCCACTTCGGACTCCCCGGCGAGCGCCGCGGCCACCGCCGCGATCGACGGGTGCCGCCGGAGCAGGCCGGGGTCCGGTTCACGCCCGAGCCGCGCGCCGACCTCGGCGGCCACGGTCACCGCGTCCCGCGAAGACAGCCCCAGCTCGGCGATCGGGACCCCCGCGTCGACCAGCTCCACCGGCAGGCCGGCGAGGGCGGCGATCCGTTCGGTGAGCCACCGGCGCAGCTCTTCGGGGTCGTTCATGGATTCCTCGCGCATTTCTCGCGGCGGCTCGGTGATTCACCGTATTTCCCACCGAGAATCCCTGTCAACGAATGGCGAATGCGCGGAAATACTTTGTCATTCCGTGCACTGCGGGTCCGGTGGCGGCTGTTGTCAGGGTGACAATCACGCGGCGGACATCCCGGTGACGCGCCACTTCCCGCCGACGCGCTCGGCCGTGACGCTCAGCTGGGCGGCGCCGGTGCTGCGCTGCCCGTCGCCCCTGGTCCCGGTCTGGTCGAGGAACACCAGCAGCGCCGCGCGGTCGCCGTCGAGCAGTTTCACCCCGGCCGCGACGGCCGTCGACGTCACCACGAGCTGCTGGTCGACGGCCAGCTTGCGGACCTGCCCGAAGAGCTGGTCGTACTGCGCGAGGGCGGGCCCGGTGAGGAGCTCCTTCGCCGCCTGCTCACTCTTGGCCGGATCGTCGTAGCGATAGGAGAAGACCGTGCCGAGCGCGGCGCTGATCTGCTTCCCGGCTTCCGCGGTGCCGGAGGCGTCGGAAAGCGCGGTGTTGTGCACAACCACGGCGTTCGTGCTGCGCGTTTCGAGCGTGAACCACACGGCGAGCCCGGCCATCACCATGGCGATCGCCGCGAAGACCACCCGCGACCGGCGCCGCGGTTTCACCGCCGGGGTTTCCGGCTCTTCCACCGGGGTTTCCGCCTCGTGGTGGCGCCCGGCCACCTTCACCAAGCGCTTCTTCGTCGGAGTGGTCATGGTGTCTCCCCCGTCGGCACCTGGCCGAGCCCGGTGACGTGCCAGCCGTCCGGCCCGCGGGTCAGGTCGGCCTGAAAGCGGTTGCGCTTGGTCACCGCGGCTCCCCCGTCCGGTGTCACCACCAGCTCGACCGCCGCGATCAGTTTCGCCGTGCCCGCGCCGGTGTCCACTTCGGTCACCGCCGCGTCGGTCACCTTCCCGGCGGTGACGGTCTTCGCCTGCGCGATGCGGTCGAGACTGCCCTGGCGGTCGGCCGCGAGCTCGTCGTGCAGTGCCCCGCCCGACAGCTCGAGCCACCGCTGGTAGCCCGGCGCGGCCTGCTGGTAGTCCAAAGTGGTCAGTCCGGCGACCGCGGTCCGGCCCGCCTGCAGGGCGTCCTCCCGGACGACCGCCCGCGCGACCCCGTCGTCGTGCGACGCCTGCCACCAGGTGTACCCCGACCACCCGGCCGCCGCGGTCGCGAGGACCGCCACCGCCGGGGCCAGCCAAGCGAAGATCCTCACGGCCGTCCTCCCGGTGCGTTCTGCGAACCCCGCACGTTGGTCGGGTCGCCCCGCGGCAGCGCGCAGCGCGCGGCCGTGTTCAGCGGGCGGGCCGAGGTGTCGAGGCCGTTGTGGTAGGGCGTCGTGTACCCGGTGGTGCACGGCGGTGGGTCGAAGAAGGTCAAGGACAGCCCGAAGTGCGCGCCGTCCGCCCGCACCACCGCGCTGCCCGCGGCGACCGCCTGCGGCGCGGTGATAAGCAGCTGACGCAGCCCGCTCTGCCGCGCTTCGAGCACGTCCGCGGTGGTCAGCAGGTTGGCCAGCAGCACACCCAGCTGCGGCCCGGAGTCGCGGATCAGCGCGCCGACCTCGTTCGCCGCCGCGGGCACCGCCGGGATGAGCGTGCGCAGATCGCCGTCGGACTGCTTGAGTGTCGCCGCGAGCAGCTTCGCGTTGGCGCCGAAGCTCCGGATCGCGTCCGCCTGCTGCACCTGGGTGTCGAGCACCACGTGCGCGTCGGTGACGAACCGGGTCAGCGGCGCGACGTGCGCGCTCGCCGCCTGCACGAACTCGATGCCGCGGCCGATCAGCTGGTCGAGCGCCGGGCCGGCGTCGGACGTCGCGTTGTACAGCTCGTCGACCACCGTGCGCAGCGCGGGCTTGGGCACCGAGTTGGCAAACGAGTCCACCGTCGACAAAACGACGTCGACCGGCAGCGGGATCTTCGTGTCGGCCTGGATGATGACCGAGCCGTCCTGCAGTTTCGGCCCGCCGTCGGTGCGCGGCCGCAGGTCGACGTACTGCTCGCCGATCGCCGACCGGTCGGCGACGACGGCTTCGGTGTCGGCCGGGACCGGCGCGGTGCCGGAGTCGATCTCGAGGTCCGCTTCCATCCCGGCCGGGGTGAGCCGCAGCTCGCCGACCCGGCCGATCGGCACCCCGCGGTAGGTGACCTCGGCGTTGGTGAAGATGCCACCGCCGGTCGGGAACTGCGCCTTCACGGTGTAGCCGCGGTCGAAGAACACCTTGTCGAGGCCGGCGTAGGTGGCCCCGACGTAGGCGACGCCGAGCACGGCGATCACCACGAAGAGCGTCACCTGGACACGCACGAACCGGGTCAGCATCAGTGGCCCACCTTGAGGAACCCGTTGAGGTAGTCACCGCGGATGGTGTCGAGCGCGGCGTCCGGGAACGGGAAGGTGAAGATCATCTCCATCGCCTTCGGCAGTTTGTCACCGGAGTCGGCCAGCCGCCGCAGCAGCGGTTCGAGCGACTTGAGGTCGGCGACGAGGTCGTCCTTGCTGCGGTTCACCGTGTCGACGGCGACGGAGGTCAGCCCGTCCAGCGACTTGAGCATCCCGACCAGCGCTTCCCGCTGCTGGTTGAGGACGCCGATGCCGGGGGTCAGGCCGTTCAGCGTGGTGGTGATCTGGTCGGTGTGCGCGCTCAGCGTCCCCGCGAGCTTGTTGACACTCTCGATGGCCCGCGTGATCTCGTTACGGTGCTCGTCGAGCCCCTGGACAAACGTGTCCAAATTGGACAGCAGGCTGCGTGCCGCCGTCTCCTTGCCGCCGAGGGCGTCGTTGAGCTCATGGCTGATGTTCTGGACCTGCGCGACCCCGCCGCCGTTGAGCAGCAGGGACAACGCGCCGAAGACCTCCTCGATTTCGGGCGTCAACGTGGACCGGTCCAGCGGGATGGCCGCGCCGTCGAGGAGCCGGCCGGACGGCGTCGCGTCGTCCGGCGGGGCCAGCTCGACGAACTTCTCCCCGAGGATGCTGGCCTGCCGCAGCCGCGCGACGGCGTTGCCCGGCAGGTCGACGTCGCCGTTGAGCAGCAGGTCGACCCGCGCGCTGTGCCCGTCCGGCGCCAGCTCCACCTTGACGACCTGGCCGACCGGCACGTCGTTGACCTTGACCCCGGACTGCGGCACCAGGTCGAGCACGTTGGTGAAGCTCGCGGTGACGTGGATCGGGTGGTCGCCGAGCGCGGCGCCGCCGGGCAGCGGGATGTCGTAGACGCTCACCCCGCGGCCACAGCCGGTGGTGACCAGTGCAAGCGTCACCACCGCGGCCAGCTTGACCAGGGACTTCATTTGGTCTCCGGGAACTCGAGGAGGTTGCCGCGGCCGTCGATGGTCCCGGTCGCCTGGTTGTAGGCGCCCAGCAGGTTCGTCAGGGCGTTCGGGGCCGCGTCGAGCGCTTCGGCGAGGGAGTCCTTCTGGTTCACGAGCACCTTCGTGACGTCGGCCAGCTTGTCCACATCGGACTGCACCTTGCCGCGGTTGTCCTTGATGAACCCCTGCACGACACTCAGCGCCTGGGTCAGCTCGGTCAGCGCGCCGGAGAACTGGTCACGCTGGTCGGCGAGCACCTTGCTGATCGACGCGATCTGCGAGATGGCCTGCTTCACCTGGCCGTCGTTGGCGGCGAGCATCGCGGTGAACTTGCTGATGTTGTCGACCGAGTTGAACAGGTCGTCCTTGGAGTCGCTCGCGGTGCGGGCGAATTCGCCGAGGTTCTTGATCGCCTCGCCGATGGTCTGCCCGTTGCCGTTGAGGTACTCCGCCGACTTGGTCAGCACCTCGCTGACCGCGCCGTCCTTGTTGGCGCCCTGCGGCCCGAGCGCCGACATCAGCTGGTTGAGGCTGTGCAGCAGGTCGTCGACCTCGACCGGGGTCGCGGTGCGCTCGCGCGGGATCGACGCGCCGTCGGCCAGCTCCGGTCCGCCCTGGTAGACGGGCGTGATCTGGACGTACCGGTCGGCGACCAGGCTCGGCGTGATGACCACGGCACCGGCGCCGGCCGGCAGCCGGACGTCCGGCTTCAGCGTCATCGTCACCTTGACGTCGGTGCCGTTCGGTTCCACTTTGGACACCGAACCGATGGCGACGCCGAGTACGCGCACGTCGGAGTTCGGATAGATGCCGACAGCCGCGGTGAAGTACGCGGTGAGCGTGCGCTCGCCGGGCCGGGTGGCCAGCGGCCACACCGTCGTGACCAGCAGCGCGAGCACGACTCCGACGGCGAGCGCCCGCAGCCGGGTGCGGCGTTTCGCCTGCGCGCCGAGGTCGATCAGCTGGTGCGCCATCAGCGTCCCCCGTTCTTGGGCGGCAGGCAGCTGCCGGGTGTGGTGCCGGTGGGGATCAGCCCGCAGATGTAGGTGTCGATCCACCGGCCGTTGCCGACGGCGTTGCCGAGCAGCCGGTAGAACGGGCCGGCCAGGCGCAGGCTGTCCTCGAGCTTCCCCTGGTTGCGCTGCAGCACGGTGGCGACGCGGTCGAGCTGGTCGAGCGCCGGGCCGAGTGTCTGCTGGTTCTCCGCGACCAGCCCGCGCAGCTGGATCGACAGGTCCTTGATGCCGGTGAACAGCTTCGCGATCGCGTCCTTGCGGGCGTTCAGCTCGGTGAGCAGCGTGTTGCCGTCGCGGATCAGCGCCTGGATCTGGCCGGACCGCTCACCGAGGGTCTTCGACACCTGGTTGGTGTTCTGGAACAGCTTGACCAGCTCTTCGTCGCGCGAAGCAAGCGTTTGCGACAGGGCGGCGATCCCGTCGAACGCGGTCCGGACGTCGCTGGGCGCCGACGCGCCGAGGGTGTCGGACAGCGTGCGGAACGCTTGCGCGAGCTGGTCGGTGTTGATCGCGCCGACCGTGCTCGCGAGGTCGTTGAACACGTCGGTGACGTCGTAGGGCGAGCTCGTGCGCTCGGCCGGGATCGGCTGGTCCGGGTTCAGTTCACCGTTGCCGACCGGGTCGAGCACCAGGTTCTTCTGGCCCAGCAGCGTCTTGATCTTGATCGCCGCCGTCGTCCGGTTGCCCACCCAGGTGTCCTTGACGCGGAACAGCACCTCGACGTGGTCCCCGGCCAGCCGCACGTCGGTGACCTCGCCGACCTTCACCCCGGCGACACGGACCTCGTCGTTCGGCTTCAGCCCGGCGGCCTCGTGGAACTCCGCCCGGTACGTGGTGCCGCCGCCGACGAGCGGCAGGTCGTCGGAGAAGAACGTCGCACTGCCGATCAGCGCCATGACCAGCGCGGTCACCGCGCCGACGGCGATCGGGTTGCGCGCCCGGAACGGTTTGACGCGCGGCGGTTTCATCGGCACCTCGCAGCCGTGACGGGGACGCCCGGTGGCGGGCCGCCCGGCGCCGGCCGGGCGTCGGTTTCCACCGAGCACAGGTAGAAGTTCGCCCACGAGCCGTAGGAGAACAGCGTGCCGATGCGGTCGAGCTTCTTCGGGAGGTTGGTGATGAACTGCTCGAACACCGGGGTGTTGTCGGCCAGGTTCTTCGACAGGTCGCCGAGCGCGGTGATGCTGTCCTTGAGCGGCTGACGCCCTTGCTGGAGCAGCCCGGCGGTGGCGGTGGTCAGCTCGCCGAGGCCGCCGATCGCCGACCCGATCGGCTTGGCGTCCGCGGCCAGGCCGGTGACGAGCTGCGCCGTGGTGTCGACGAGCGCGTCGAACTGGTCACCCTGGGCGTTCACGGTGTCGAGCACGGTGTTGAGGTTGCCGATCACCTGGCCGATGACCTGGTCCTTGCCGGCCAGCGTGGACGTCAGTGACGCCGTGTGCCGCAGCAGGCTCTCGATCGTGCTGCCCTCACCTTGCAGCACCTGGATGATCTCGAACGACAGCTGGTTGACGTCGTTCGGCGACAGCGCCTGGAAGAGCGGCTTGAAGCCGTTGAACAGCGCGGTGAGGTCGAGGGCGGGTTTGGTCCGTTCGAGGGGGATCTGCGCGCCTTCGGCGAGGGTCGGCGACGTGTCGGTGGCGCCCGGGTCGACCGAGAGGTACCGCTGGCCGACGAGGTTGCGGTAGCGGATGGTGACCGCCGCCGACGCGGTGAGCCGGTGTGTGCGGTCGACCGAGAACGAGACGTCGGCCAGGCGGTGCTCGACCACGTGCACCTCGTCGACCTGGCCGATCCGGACGCCGGCCATCCGGACCTCGTCGCCGGAGTTGACCGAGGTGGCGTCGGTGAACCGCGCCGTGTACCCGATGGTGGCGCCGACCCCGGAGTTGGCGATCGTGATCGCGAGCACCCCGGTGGCGACCGCGGTGATCAGGAAGAAGATCAGGCCCTTGATCGCGGGCCCGGTGACGCTCCTCATCGGACGGTCACCTCCGTCCCCCGCAGCGCGGGTCCGATCAGCACACTGCTCCAGTCCGGCACGTCCCCCAGCGCCGGCTTGAGCAGTTCCGCGACGAGCTGCCGCTCACCCGGGGAGTTGGCCGGGCCGAGGTCGCCGTCGGTCGCGAACGCGGCACCCGGCGCCGCCGCGCCACCGCCGTAACACTTCGGCCCGCCGGTGGCGTCGAACCGCGGGTTGTCGCGGCCGGGCACGTACTTCTCGCGCGGGTCCTGCACGGTGAGCGTCACGTGCAGGCCCGGTTCGTTCGTGCCCTTGCCGAGGGCCTTCTCCATCAGCGGTTTGAGCCGGTTGACCGCGTCGAACAGGCACGGGAACTCCGGCGAATACCGCGACAGCAGTTCCAGCGACGGGCGGCTCGCGGCCGAGACGCCGATGATGTTGTCCTTGTTCTTCCGTAGGAACTCGTTCAGGTGCCCCGTTGCGCTGGTGACGCTCGTGTAGAGGTTGTCGAGGTCGGCGCGGGTGTCCACAATGGTCTTCGCGGTGGTCGAGAGGTCGGTCAGCGCCTGCAGGATGTCCGGCGCGGCGCCGGTGTAGACGTCGGCCGCGTTCGCGAGCCCGGTGATGTCCGCCTTGAACTGCGGCATGAGCGGGTTCACCTGGCCGAGCAGGTCCTGCAGCTGGACGATGCTGTCCCCCAGCGGTTTCCCCCGGTTGTCGAGCGCCTGCGAGATGGCGCCGAGCGAGCTGTTCAGCTTCTGCGGCTGGACCGCGCGCAGCAGCGGGAGCAGGTCACCGAGCACCCGCTCCAGCTCGATCGCGCTGGACGAGTGGTCCTGCGCGATGACGTCGCCGGCGCGCAGGGAGCCGCGTGGCAGGTCGGGCAGCACGAGGTTGACGTACCGCTCGCCGAACACCGTCTTGGGCAGCAGCCGCGCGGAGACGTTGCGGGGCAGCTGCCCCAGCTTCGCCGGGTCGAGCGCGAGGTCGATCTCGGCGCCCGTCCCCGTGCTGCGCACCGCCCGGACCTCGCCGAACGGCACTCCCTTGACCTTCACCTCGGCGGTCGGGGCGAGCTGGTTGCCGACCCGGTCCGCCTGCAGCGTCACCAGCTCGGAGCGGTCGAAGTCCTTGTCGTAGATGGCCACCGCGAGGTACCCGAGCAGGACCAGCACCCCGAGGAACGCGACCCCGGCGAGCTGCGTGCGGAACCGGCTCATCCGGACACCTTGACCGTGGTCGTCGCGCCCCAGATGGCCAGCGACAGGAACAGGTCGAGCACGCTGATCAGCACGATCGACGTCCGCACCGCCCGGCCGACCGCCACCCCGACACCGGCCGGGCCACCGCTCGCGCGATAGCCGTAGAAGCAGTGCGTCAGGATCACGCCGACACTGAAGACCAGGACCTTGCCGAACGACCACAGCACGTCGCCGGGAGGCAGGAACAGCGTGAAGTAGTGGTCGTAGGTGCCGCCGGACTGTCCGAAGAAGACAACGGTGGTGAGCCGCGAGCCGAGGTAGGAGATCAGCAACCCGATGACGTACAGCGGGATGATCGCGATGAACCCGGCGACGATCCGCGTCGTGACGAGGTACGGCATGCTCCGCACGGCCATCACCTCGAGCGCGTCGATCTCCTCGGAGATCCGCATCGCGCCGAGCTGCGCGGTGAACCCACTGCCCACAGTGGACGAAAGCGCGAGCCCGGCGACCAGCGGCGCGATCTCGCGGGTGTTGAAGTACGCGGTCAGGAAGCCGGTCATCGCCGAGATGTTGATCTGGTTCAGCGCGCTGAACCCCTGCAGGCCCACGGTGACGCCGGTGAACACGCACAGCCCGACCATCACGCCGATCGTGCCGCCGATCACCGCGAGCGCGCCGCTGCCGAACGTCACCTCGGCCAGCAGCCGCACCACCTCGCGGAAGTAGCGGGTGACCGCGAGCGGGACGGCGGCGAGCGCGCGGACGTAGAAGAGCAGCTGGTCGCCGAGGTCGAACAGCCGGTCGCCGGGTTTGCCGAGGATGGCCACTCAGGTCCCCTTCGCCGGAACGAGTTGCAGGTACAGGGCGGTGAGCACGGTGTTGACGAAGAAGAGCAACAGGAACGTGATGACGACGGACTGGTTGACCACGTCGCCGACGCCCTTCGGCCCGCCTTTCGGGTTCAAGCCGCGGTAAGAGGCGACAACTCCGGCGAGGTAACCGAAGATCACCGCCTTCACCGAGCTGACCACGAGGTCCGGTAGCTGCGCGAGGGCGTTGAAGCTGGCCAAGTACGCGCCGGGTGTGCCGCCCTGGATGATCACGTTGAAGAAGTAACCCCCGAGCACGCCGACCACGCTGACCAGGCCGTTGAGCAGCACGGACGCGCAGACCGCGGCCTGCACCCGCGGCACGACCAGGCGCTGGATCGGCGAGACCCCGAGCACCTCCATCGCGTCGATCTCCTCGCGGATGCTGCGCGCACCGAGGTCGGCGCAGATCGCGCTGCCGCCCGCGCCGGCGATGATCAGCGTGGTCACGATCGGGCTCGCCTGCTGCACGACGGCCAGTACGCTCGCCGCGCCGTTGAACTGCTGGGCGCCGATCTGGCTGGTGAGCGAGCCGAGCTGCAGCGAGATCACCGCGCCGAACGGGATGGAGACGAGGATCGCCGGCGCGATGGAAACGCTGGCGATGAACCAGAACTGCAGGACGAACTCGCGGACCTGGTACGGGCGGCGGAACATCGCGAGGATGATGTCGAGGCCCATCGCGCACATGCGGCCGAACTCGCGCAGGCCGTTCGCGGCCCGCTGCTGCACCTGGATCGTCATGCCGCCCCGCAGCCGTTCGGGCCGGTGCTGCCCACGCAGCGGAGCACGAGGTGCGTCACCAAGGTGTTGCCGGGCCCGGAAACCAGGCCGGTGAGCAGCCGGCTGAGGTCCTCGTGACCGCGGCAGCCCGCGAACGGCGGGGTGGTGAACGTCGTCTGCGTCTTCGCCGGCTGCGCGGGAAAAGCCAGTGGCAGCAGGGACTTGAGGTTCACCTCGGCGGGCTGGGCGGTGCGGCAGTCCGGGCCGACGTCGAGCGTCTTGCCTTCCACCTCGAGGTTCGAAAGCTTGACGAAGACCTTCGCGGTGACGTCGGCGTCGGCGCAGAGGTTGGTCTGCGTCTGCTTGCAGTTGGTGTCCTTGCCGGTCAGCACCTGGGTGCTGCCGGTGACGTCGCCGGCCGGGACCAGCTCGACCGTGCCGGTGGCCGGCATGAACCGGAACGTCACGAAGTAGCTGGAGGTCACCGGGATGGTGAGCTTGCCGGTGAGCGGCACGCGGCCGCTGAGGCCGAGCAGGGCGCCGTCGAACCGGCCCTGCGGGAAGGTGATGTCGGAGCCGAGCTTCGCGACGTGGCTGGTGGTCGGCTGCTGCTCGTCACCGACGTAGAACCCCACCGGGAAGTTGACCGCGGCAGCCTGGGCTCCGGGTGCGCTCTCGCTCGGCGCGGCTTCCGCGGCGCCGAGCGAGAACGCGGCCAGGACCAGCACGAGCAGGAGCGGCACCGCGCGTGTCAGCACTGACATCCGAAGTTCCTCATGTTCCGTAGTTACTCATGATTCCTTTTTTCACACAAGGAATCCGCGTTTCTTGTCATGCCGCTCAGTGGCAGGCGGGGCGGTTTTTCCCCGCCGCGTCACAACTTCACTTCTTGGTCAGGTTCACTTCCAGCTTGTTGCCGGGGCCGGAGGTGATGCCGGTGATCAGCCCGGTGAGGAAACCGCAGCCGGTGAACCGCGGGATGCCGTAGGTCGCGGTCAGCTTGCCGCCCTTGAGCGGGTCGAACCCGGGCGCCGAGGCGAGCGGCACGTCGGCCGGCTTGACCGTGTGGCACGAGTTCGACGACAGGATCGGGAAGCCGAACACGCGGACCTTGGTGAGCTGGACGTCCACCTGCGCGTTCGCCTTGACCGCACCGCCGGTGAGCGTGCCGTTGATCGCGCCGACCTGGTCGAGCTTCACCGTCGCGGACGCCGGGATGAAACCGAGCACCCGGAAGTACACGTCCGACTTCGGCAGCGCGAGCTGGGCGCCGAACTTGCCCGACGCGGCGTCGAGCTTCGCGTCGAGGCTGCCGGGGCCGAGCGGCAGCGTGGCGTGCAGCTGCTTGAGGACCGAGTGGCCGTTCACCGTGTACTTGACCTGGACGCCGCCCGGCGGCGTCGTGGTCGGGGTGGTCGGCTGAGTGGTCGGGGTGGTGGGCTCCGTCGTCGGCGTGGTCGGCTCAGTGGTCGGCGTGGTCGGTTCCGTCGTCGGGGTGGTCGGCTCCGTGGTGGGAGTCGTGGGTTCCGTCGTCGGCGTTGTGGGTTCGGTGGTCGGAGTGGTGGGCTCCGTCGTCGGCGTGGTCGGCTCAGTGGTCGGAGTTGTGGGTTCGGTGGTCGGAGTGGTCGGCTCCGTCGTGGGAGTTGTCGGCTCCGTGGTCGGAGTTGTGGGCTCGGTCGTGGGAGTCGTCGGCTCGGTGGTCGGAGTGGTCGGCTCCGTCGTCGGCGTGGTCGGCTCCGTCGTCGGAGTCGTGGGCTCGGTCGTCGGGGTGGTCGGGGTGGTGGGCGTCGTCGGGGTCGTCGGCGTGGTGGTGCCGCCCGCCGGCTTGACCTCGAACGTGCCCAGCTGCTGGTTCTGCCCAGGGACGGCGATGCAGTCCGAGGTGAACGTGCCGAGGTCGGTCGGCTGGCCGTCCGCGGTGCGCGGGGTCATCGTGGTGCTGAAGTTCCCGACCGTCACCGACGCGGTGCCCGGGCTGGGGAACGTCACCGCCGGCGCCTTGCCACTGCTCTTGACGTGGAACGCGCCCGCGGCCGGCACCGGCGTCGACGCGATGGCCAGCGGCAGGTTCAGGTTCAGCGTTTTGTCGACCGGGTACTTGAGCACGGCCGCGGCCTTCGCGCTGCCGTCCAGCGAGGTGGCGCCGACCAGCGCCAGGCCCTCGGTCGCGGTCTCCGGCACGGTGACGTCGACGTCGAAGGTGATCGGGGTCGACGCGGCGCCCGCGACGGCGTTGTCCGGCAGGTTGGTGTCGATCTTCACCGTCAGCACCTGATCACCGATCAGGGGGAACGGGCAGTTGTAGTTCAGCGTCAGGCTCACCGGCGCGGCCTGCGTCGGCCCGGCCCCGACCAGCGCGACGGTGGCCGCGACTCCCGCGACGGTCACCGCGGCCAGACCGTAGGCGGGCTTTCTCGACTTCCACGAAAACTTCACGGCTCGTCACCTCGGGGAATGGGGGAATTTGAACGAAAACTACCTCCGCGATTCCCAGCGGACAAGCGGCGCCCGATTCTTTGTCACGCGCATTGGATCGCCCTCACCACGAACGTTGACCCAGGTCAGGACTTATCACGCGCAGACGGAACGACCACCGGAAAATTGTCATGCGCACGTCGGGCGGAGCGGATCTCCTTGCTCGAATGCAGCCTATCCCGTTACCTTTTCCCGGGTAAGGAAAGGAGCGGCCATGAACCAGCCGGTCATCGCCGTGACGGACCTCGCGAAGAAGTACGGCGAAGTCACCGCGCTCGCCGGGATCAGCCTGACCGTCGCCCGCGGCGCGGTGCTGGCGGTCCTCGGCCACAACGGCGCCGGGAAGACCACGCTGATCGACATCCTCAGCACCCGCGTCCGGCCGAGCGCCGGCACGGCCCGCGTCTGCGGGTACGACGTGGTGTACCGCGGCCGCGCGGTCCGGCGGCGGATCGGGGTCACCGGGCAGTTCGCCGCGGTCGACGACGCCCTGTCCGGCCGCGGGAACCTCGTGCTGATCGCCCGGCTGCTGGGCGCGAAGCCGCGGCAGGCGCAGGCGCGGGCCGCCGAGCTGATCGCGTCGTTCGGCCTCGAAGACGCGGCCGACCGCCCGGCCGGCACCTACTCCGGCGGCATGCGGCGGCGGCTGGACCTCGCCGCGGGCCTGGTCGGCGCGCCGCAGGTGCTGTTCCTCGACGAGCCGACCACCGGCCTCGACCCGGTGAGCCGCTCGGGGCTGTGGACGATCGTCGAAGGGCTCGCGGCACGTGGCACCACCGTGGTGCTGACCACCCAGTACCTCGAAGAGGCGGACCGGCTGGCCGACCACGTCGTGGTCCTCGGCTTCGGGCACATCACCGTGTCCGGGACACCGGCGCAGCTCAAGGCGCGGCTCGGCAACCGGACCGCGACGCTGACCTTCGGCACCGAACTGGCGTTGCGGCGCGCGGTGGACGCGCTGGCGCGCCTCGGCATGTCGGCGGGCCGCAACGGGCTGGTGCTCGCCGTCCCGCTGACCGGCCCGGGTGACATCCCGGTGCTGGTGCGCGCGCTCGACGCGGCGGGCGCGCCGCTGCGCGATCTCACGGTCACCGAGCCGACGCTCGACGACGTTTACCTGTCCCTGCACCAGACGGCGGTGGGCTGGTGACGCAGGCACGGCACCGCGCGGCCGTCACCGCGCTCGCCGACCCCACGGCGTGGCCGGAAGCGGGCTTCTGGACGCAGGTCCGCGTCCTGGCGGCCCGTTCCCTGCGCACGGCGTTCGGCGACCGGCGGCTGGTCTTCTTCGGACTGTTGCAGCCGGTTGTGCTGCTTCTGTTGTTCAGCCAGGTGTTCAGCGGGGTCGGCGCGCTGCCCGGTGTCGCGGCGTACCAGGGTTACGTCAACTTCCTGGTGCCGGCCACGCTGGTCAACATCGCGATGACCACGGCGATGAGCTCGGGCGCGGGCCTGCTGGCGGAGATCTACGGCGGCTTCACCGGACGGCTGCGGTGCCTGCCGATCTCGCTGTTCTCGGTGCTGTTCGCCCGGACGCTCGCCGACTCCGCGCGGCTCGCCGTCCAGCTGGTGGTGACGGCGCTCGCGAGTGTCCTGTTCCTCGGCTTCCGCCCGGCGGGCGGAGTGTTCGGCTTGGGGCTGGCCCTGGTGCTGACGCTGGTGGTGGGCTGGTGCCTGAGCTGGGTGTTCGTCGCGATCACGACGTGGCTGCGCAAGGCGGAGACACTCCAGGCGGCGTCGTTCGTGGTGATGTTCCCGCTGATGTTCTCCTCCAGCGCGTACATGCCCCTGGACACGATGCCGGCGTGGGTCCGCGTGGTTTCGGCGGTGAACCCGCTGACGTACGCGATCGACGCAACCCGCGCGCTGGCCCTGGCCCGCCCGATCGGCTGGTCGGTCCCGGCGGCGCTGGTGATCGCGGCGGTGGCCGCGGTGGCCGGTTCGACCTTGGCGGCCCGCACCTTCCGCGCCCGCACCTAGACCAGAGATTCCAGGTGGGTCGCCGCTTCCTCCGCGCCACCGGCAGCCTGGAACGACTCACGGATTCGCGCCGCGCCCGCCGCATAGTCCGAAGTGGACAACACCGACGTCACCGCCTTGCGGATGTCTCCCGACTTCGCGCGGTCGAACCGGATCCGGACGCCCGCCCCGGCCGCTGTCACCTGCTGGGCCAGCATCGACTGGTCGTCCCGGATCGGGGCGACCACCAGCGGCAGCCCCGCCGACAGCGCTTCGCACACCGTGTTGTGCCCGCCGTGGCACACCACCGCCGACGCGTGCGCGAACACCGCCACCTGCGGGATCCGCCGCGCCAGCCCGACACTTTCACTGATCAGGTGACCGGACGGGTCCACCACCAGCCCCTGGACCTCCGGCATCCCGGCCAGGGCGTCGACGCTCTCCGCGAGGAACCGGGAACCCGCCGCAGCGTTCGACGTCCCCAGCGTCACCACGACCAGCGGGCGTCCGTCCGAACCGGACCACTCGCCGGAAGCAGCGGGCACCACGGGACCGACGTATGAGACCGGCGCAGCCAAGCGAGACGAGCCGGCCAGCGCGCGCGTGGTGAACGCAAGCACCAGGTGCGGCGAGAACCGCAGATCACCGAGCAGCACACCGTGCCGGGCCCGCAGCCCCGCCTGCAGATCGTCCACCCAGGACGCGATCTTCGGCAGCGAGCCCAGCGGGTCGGCCAGCTCGGTGGACGTCGACGCCGACGTCGCCCACGGCAGCCCGCACCGAGCCGCCACCAGTCCTCCCGCCATCGCCTGCTGGTCCGCGACCACCACGTCGGGGGCGAACGACGAGACCGCCGAAGCGACACCCGGCGCCATCGCGTCCGCGAGCGGCACCAGGTACGACTCCCACAGGTACTTCAACGCGGCGAACCCGCGCAGCTCCGGCGGACGCAGCGCCAGCGAAAACGGAGCGGAGTCCCCGGCCGGGAAAACCGGGCCGTCGACCAAAGTGGACACTTCCGGTGCGGGTCCGCACCAGGCCACGGAGTGACCTCGCGCGGACAACACCGACGCCACCCCGCGCAACGGCGCGATGTGCCCGGCCAGCGGCGGGACGACCAGCAGGACCCTCACGCCGCGTGCCGCTCGATCCAGCGCAGCACCAGCTCGCGCACCTCCCGGTGCTGCTCCACCAGCACCGAATGCCCCTGCCCTTCGAAGACGTGCAGCTCACCGCGGGGCAGCATCGACGTCAGCGCTTCGAGGTCGTCGGCCTGGTAACCGTGACTGCCCAAGATGGACAGCACCGGGCAGCCGATCGCCGCCACCTGCTCCCACGTCAGCAACGGCCCGAGCGGCACCTCCTCGGCCATCTTCGTCGACGTGATCCGCTCGGCCGCCATCCGCGCGAGCCGCCGGTGGTGGGCGCTGAAGTTGGCCTCGATCCAGTCGAAGCTCTCCTCCACCTGCAGGAATCGCACGGTGTGCGCGAGGATCTCGCTCATCTTCCCGGCCCACACCTCGGTCGCGGGCTCGGATTCGATGCACACGATGCTGCGGACGCGCGAAGGGTTCGCCACGGCGTAGCTGTAGGCCAGCGTGCCGCCGAAGCTGTTGCCCACCAGGTGCACCGGACGGTCGACGCCGAGCTGCTTCAGCAGGTCGTCGAGGTCGGCGACGAAGTCACCCAGGGTGTACCCCTGCACCGGGCGCTCGGTCTTGCCGTGCCCGCGCAGGTCGTAGCTGATCACGTCGATGCCGGCGGCGGCCACCGGCGGCGCCAGCGTCAGGTAGAAGCTCGCCAGGCTGTCGGTGCCCATGCCGTGCAGGAACACCACGGTCTCGGTGCCGCCGGCGGGCACGAGCTGCACGTTGGTGCGCAGCCCGTTCACGGTCATCGTGGGCACGTGCGCTCCCCCACGAACCGGGCGATGTCACCGACGGTCAGGCCGATGACGTCGTCGAGGTCCTTCTCCGCCAGGTACTCGGCGAGGTTGACGTCCGCGCCGAAGTGCTCGGCGAGGATGCTCGCGAAGGTCACCAGGTCGATGCTCTCCAGCTGCAGGTCCTCGTGGAACGTCGTGCCGGGCGTGATCTCCAGGCCGAGCACCTCGACGTCGCCGACGAGCTCGGTGAGCAGCTCGGCGACGACGTCGAAGACGGCGGACGCGTGGTCGATGGTCATGACGTGCTCCTGTGTTCGGCGATGGCGGTGGCGGTGTCCCCGGTCAGCTCGACGGTGACGACCAGGTCCGGCAGCGTGCGGCCGTGGCGGCCGGACACCGTGCCGTCGTCGTGGACGCGGATCTCCGCCGGGTACACCGGTTCGGCGAGCCGGGCCCGGACGGCGTCCTTCAGCGCGATGCGCTCCAGCAGCCAGCCGCGCTGGCGGCGTGGCGGGCAGGCGGCGAACTCCGCGCGTTCCCCGGCGCTGAGGTAAACGCCGGCGTAGATGTCGCGCGCGGCGACGGTCGGCCAGCGGTCGGTGACCCGGACCCGGCCGTTGTGGTCGGCTTCCCCCAGCAGGTGCCGGTCGGGGAACGCGTACACGCGGTGGGCCGCGCGGTCGCAGGGGAACCGGACGTCGCGCCAGCCCTCGATGCTCGCCAGCACCCGGCCGTCCCGCACCAGCTCGGCGTCCATCTCGAGCACGTCGGGCCGCGGCAGCCGGACCCGCACCAGACACTCGAGCCGCGTCCCGGGCGCGGGTTCCGGCCCGTGCCAGGTGAGCCGGCCGATCGAGCGCGGGAAGGCGAGCAGGTTGTCGGACCGGGTCGCCATCAGCCAGCAGCCGAGCAGCTGACCGACGTTGTCGAGCAGCCCGCCGGGCGCTTCCGGGACGACGAGTTCGCCGCGGATGTGCTGCTCGCCGAGGCCGGTCAGCCGGGCCAGCCCCTGGTAGGCGGGGCCGTGGAACATCTCGCGCTGCGCGTAGATCTCGGCCGCGCTCAACGGGGGCGCGGTCTCCGGCCCGGGCACCGCGGTCCGCGACGGCGGTGGGGTGAAGGACCCCAGCTCGACGTTCATCAGCGCGTACGGTCCGATCTCGACGGTGACGTGGTCGCCGTCGCGGCTCATCAGCAGCGGCACCCGCTGGGCCGGTGACGCGATCAGCCACCGCGAGAACACCGCGTCCCGCACCGCGACCGCCGCGGTGCCCGGCCAGGTGCGTTCGACGGCCCGGCAGGCGAGGTCCACCAGGGTTGTCGCGGGCACCACCGGCCGGAAGTCGGACTCGTCGGGCCAGCCGTCACGCTGCCGGAAGAACCGGTGGTCACGCAGGTACGGCATGGCCGCCAGCGAGACGTCCACAGTGGACTCGATGGGGCGTCGCGCGGCCGCCGCGACCACGTCCGCCGCGGTCCGGCGGGTCTCGGTGAGCAGCGCGGTGAACTCGGCGACGATCGCGTCCGGCACTCCCGCGGGCAGCACCTCCCCGTCCAGGAGTCCACGGGCCGATTCCCCCAGTGCCAGCAGGGGGCTCCCGGTGTTGAGCCGGACCCGCCGGGGCTCCAGAGCGCCAAAATCCGGGTCACCGCCTTCGGTCCACAGCGCCGTCGCGACGCGCCGCAGCTGCGCCAGCCCGGACCGCGTGCCGGACGCCGCGGCGACCACCAGGTGCCGCCGATCGCCGAGGGTGTCGGTGACGAACGACCCGAGCTGACCGGCGCCGACCTGCACGAACGCCCGGAAGCCGGCCTTGTGCAGCGCTTCGGTCAGCTCCCGGAACCGCACCGGGCGGAGCAAGTGGTTCAGGTACAGCTCGCGGACGGCGTCCGGGTCCGCCGGGTACGGCCGGGCGGTGGTCGCCGACCACACCGGCACCGTCGGCTCCGTCAAGTCCAGCTCGGCGACGAGCCGGGCGAACGGCGCGAGGTACGGCCGCATCAGCGGGGTGTGGAACCCGGACCGGAACGGCAGTGTCCGGGCCACGATCCCGAGCCCGCGGCAGGTCGCGCCGAACTCCGCGACGGCGTCCGGCGGGCCGCACACGATGGTCTGCCGGGTCGCGTTTTCGTGGGAGATCACGAGGTCGTCCGGGAGCAGCTCCGCCACCCGCGCGGCCGGACCGCCCAGTATCAGGTAGTCCGCCTCGGGCAGGGTGAACCCGCCGGGCCAGTACCGTTCCCAGCGGTCCGGGTCCGCCCGGTACATCCCGGCGGCCTGCATCGCGGTCCACTCGCCGACGCTGTGCCCGGCGAGCGCGTCCGGCCGGATCGCCAGCCGCCGCAGCGCCTGGTCGAGCAGCAGCCCGGTCGCCGACACGCTGGTCGCGCGGTCCGGCACGCTCGCCGTCGACCACTGTGGACGGTCGAGCCCGAAGTGCCGCGCGACGTCGTCGAGCCGCGGTTCGGCGTCGGCCTCCAGTCCCGGGTGGACGAACACCGTCTTCCCGCCCGGCAGCAACGGGTCGACCGAGCACCAGACGTCCCCGCCGCCGTGCCACGACCGGCCCTCGGCCGCCACCTTGGTGAGCACCCTGCGGGCGGTGGCCAGCTTGCGGTCGTCCGGGCCGACGATCCCGATCCGGCAGCGGCCGTCGCCCGGGTCACCGGGCCGGTCGAGCCGGGCCAGGAGTTCCTCCGGCGAGTCCGCGGCCAGCCGCAGCACACGTTCCGGTTCGTCGACGCGTGCCCGCCGTTTCGGCGCCGGGTCCGCCGCTTCGAGCACAACGTGCGCGTTGACCCCGCCGAACCCGAACGCGTTGACCGCGGCCACCCGCGGCAGCGCACCCCAATCCTCGGCCTCGGCCAGCACGCGGAACCGCGTCTTGTCCAGCAGCGGGTTCGGGTCGGCGCAGTGCAACGTCGGCGGCAGCACGCCGTGGTGCAGTGCGAGGGCCACCTTCACCAGCCCGGCAACCCCGGCCGTCGGCAGGGTGTGCCCGATCATCGACTTGACCGAGCCGATCACCGACCGCGTCCCGTCCGCCTGGCCGAACACGTCGGCGACGGTCGTCAGCTCGGCGGCGTCTCCCGCGGGTGTGGCGGTGCCGTGCGCCTCCAGCAGGCCGATCCGTTCGGGGTCGAGCCCGTTCCAGGCCCGCCGCAGCGCGAGGGTCTGGCCGGCGACGGACGGGCTGAGCAGGCTCGCGCCCCGCCCGTCGCTCGACGTCCCGCTGCCGCGGAGCACGGCGTACACGCGGTCGCCGTCCCGCCGCGCGTCAGCCAGCCGCTTGAGCACGACGATCGCGGTGCCCTCGCCGATGAGCATCCCGTCGGCGTCGCGCGACAGCGGGCTGATCCGCTGGCTCGGCGACAGCGCGCCGAGCTGGGTGAACAGCGACCAGAGGGTGTCGTCCTGGGTCTGGTGCACACCCCCGGCCAGGACGACGTCGCAGCGGTGCCGCGTCAGCTCCCCGATCGCCTGGTCGACCGCGACCAGCGAAGACGCACACGCGGCGTCCACCGTGTACGCCGGACCGCCGAGGTCGAGCCGGTTCGCGACGCGGGCCGCGGCGAGGTTCGGCACCAGCCCGGCGGCGGTCTCGGGGCGGAACTCGCCGAGCGGTTCGAGCAACGCCGTCCGCAGCCGGTCGAGGACGTCCGGCCCGGCCGACGGCATCAGCTCGCCGACGGTCCGGGTGATCTGCCGAACGGTCCGCACACGCTGGTCGAAGCCCTGCAGCCCCGGTGAGAGGTAACCGCCGCGGCCGAGCACCACGCCGATCCGCTCGGGGTCACCGAGCCGGCCCAGGCCACCGGCGTCGTCGACCGCGGAGGCGGCGACGGCCAGCGCCGTCAGCTGGTCGGGCTCGGTGCCTTCGAGGGACGTCGGCGGGACGCCGTGCGCAACCGGGTCGAACTCGATCGTGTCCGGGGCGAAGCCGCCACGACGGCCGTGTGTGCGGTCCGGCGCGGACCCGTCGTGGCCGTGGAACGCCGGGTCCCGGCGGTGCGGCGGAATGTCGGTGACCGCGTCGGCGCCTTCGACGAGGTTGCGCCAAAACTGGTCCACTGTGGACGCGCCGGGCAGGAACACGCCCATGCCGACCACCGCGACCGGCTCCTGGCTCACCACAGCGACGCCGTGTACAGGACCGCGCGGTCCGTGCCGTAGGCGAGTTCGCGCAACAGCGCCGCGGTGCCCTCGTCCGCGTCGAGCAGGCCGACGTCACGGCGTTCGTATTCGCGGGCGAGCTCCGGCGACACCATGCCGCCGTGGTCGTCCGCGGGCGCCCACGGTCCCCAGTGGACGGTCACGGCGCGGCCGGGCCAGCTCGCGCCTAGGGCCTCCAGCGCGTCGTTCGCCGCGGCGTAGTCGGTCTGGCCGCGGTTGCCGAGCACCGCGGCGATGCTGCCGAAGAACGTGACGAACCGGGGCTCGACACCGAGCTCCGTCAGCGAGGAGAGCAGCGCGCGGGCACCGTCCACCTTGGTCTCGAAGACCGTCCGGAACGACCGCTCGTCCTTGTCCGCCATGAGCTTGTCGTCGATCACCCCGGCGGCGAAGACCACCCCGTCGATCCGGCCGTGGCGGGCGTGCAGGTCCTTGACCAGCTGGTGCACGGCTTCCGCGTCCCGCACGTCAACCGCCCGGTACGCCGGTTCGCCGCCGGCGGCGCGGATCTGGTCGAGGGTCCGGCCGATCTCGCGCTGCGCCAGCACGGTCCGCACCCGGCGTTCGATGTCGGCCACCGAGCCACCGCGGCCGGCGAGCACCGCCCGCATCGCGGTGGGGTCGGCGGGTAGGTCGTCCGGTTCACCGGGCCACGGTGTGCGTCCGGCGAGTTCGACGCGGCAGCCCGAGGCGGCGAGGGCGATCGCCGTGCGCGCGGTGATCCCGCGGGCCCCGCCGAACAGCAGCACCACCGAGTCCCGGTCCAATCCCAGTGCGGTCAGCTCACCGCCGCCCGGCCCGGCGCCGGAGTAGGCGATCGACCCCAGGTCCCCAGGCCGCGGCTCGATCGTGAAGCGGCCGCCGTCGTCGTGGCCGACCACGGACGGCCCGTCGCTGAGGGCCTCGTCGACCAGCACTTTCGCGATGTCCTGGGTGGCCTCGACAAGCCGGGTGACGCCCTCGCGCTCCAGCGCGGCCGCGCGGATCAGGCCGCGCAACCCGGCCGTTCCGGGCTTCGCCGCCACGAGCACGGTGCCGTTCAACGCCTTGAGCTGCGTGAACACCTCCGGGACGCTGCGGTCGGCCAAGACAACCGTGACGTCGGCGTCCTCGGTGACGATCTCCGCGCCGGCACCGGCAAAAGCCGCGCGCACGGATTCGTCATCACCCAGCACTTTTACGGACTTCCCGCGCAGTCTTGGGGGATCCGGAGCGAGCGGCACCGGCACACGCTCGAGCCGGTACCGGGTCGGGGCACTCGCCTGGGGTGTGGGCGCCAGCCAGCTCTCCAGGTGCGCAGTCAGCGCGTTCGCCGTGCGGTCGCGGCTGAGCTGGTCGGTGCGGTCGTCGGCGGGCAGGCCCAGGCGGCCCAGCAGCGTCCCGGCGATCTCGGTCCGCTTGATCGAATCGATCGACAGGTCGGCCTCGAGGTCGAGGTCACCGGCGATCATGTCGGCCGGGTAACCGGTGCGCTCGCTGATCACACCGATCACCGTGCCCAGGACGTCGGCCGGTATAACCTCGGCCACCGGTTCCGGCTCGGGGACGGGTTCTTCGATGACTACCGGCGCCGGTGCCGCGACGGCCACCGGGGCGGGAGCCGAGCCGAGGTAGCCGAGCATGACCTCGCGTTGCGCCGCGACGAGCTCGCGGGTGGTGCGCAGGAAGTCGACGATCGCCTGGTCACGGCCAGGAGCGGACTGGGTCATGGTGGTGCTCCGGATCTGTCGGGCCGGGGGCAGGGCGGGCGCCTCGGCGCCGGGCGCGCGGACGGACCGCCCGTCGACGGCCCAGGCGGTGCGGGACGGTTCGGGGCGCGGCGGCCGGGTCAGCCGCTCGGTGCGGACGTCGACGCCGGCCGCGGCGAGCCGGGACAGCGCGGTCAGGAACGCCTTGAGATCGGGACCGCAGGCGACGACGGTGTGCGGGCGGTCGCCGAGGATCTCCCCGGCCAGCCGGGACAGCACCCGGCCGGGGCCGACCTCGACAAACGTGCGCGCGCCCGCCGCGTACATCGCTTCGATCTGGTCGAGGAACCGGACCGGCGCACCGATCTGTGCCGCGAGTTCACCACGGACGTCGGTTTCATACGGCTGCGCGGTCCGGTTCGACCACACCGGCAGCCTCGGCTCCACAATGGACGCTTCGGCCAGGTCGGCGGCGAAGACGTCACCCGCGGCGGCGACCAGCGGGCTGTGGAACGCGCAGGCGACGGGAATCCGCTTGGCCGCGACGCCCGTCTCCCGCAGCCGCCGGATCGCCCGCTCGACCGCCGCCACCGAGCCGGAAAGGACAACCTGTTCGGGCGCGTTGTGGTTGGCCACCACCACGTCCGGGCCGATCAGCGTCGAAGTGAGAACGTCCCGCGGCGCTTTCACCGCGGCCATCGTGCCCGGCTCGGCGACGTCGGCGATGGCCTTCGCCCGCGCTTGGCCGAGCCGCAGCAGCGTTTCGGTGTCGAACGCGCCCGCGACCGACAGCGCGACGAGTTCGCCGTAACTGTGCCCGGCCAGGAAGTCCGGCCGGACGCCGACCTGGCCCAGGAGCCGCGCCACCGCCGTCTCGACCAGCCCCAACGCGGGCTGCGCGACGCGAGTGTCGGTCAGTGCCTGTTCCTGCTCCTGGACGGCGTCCGCGTCGAAGGCCCGGGGTGGGAACGCTTTCCCGGCGACGTCGGGGGCCGGTCGCAGCAGGTCGGCCAGTTCGGGGAAGTGCACGAACAACTCGGCGAGCATGCCGGTGCGCTGGCTGCCCTGGCCGGGGAAGAGGAAGGCGACCTTGCCCGGATCCGCGTTGCTCTTCCGAATCCCGCGAAGGATCGCTTCGTTGTCGGCGGACCAGTCGCGCAGGCCGTGCCGCCGGTCCGGGGCGACCGGGCCGGCGCCGAGCACGGCGTGGAAGTTGGTGCCACCGAAGCCGAACGCGCTGACGCCGGCCAGCCGTGCCGGGTCCGCCCAGGGCCGCGCGGCCGTGGTGAACGTGAACGGGCTGGTGGCGGCGTCCCACGCCGCGTTCGGCTTGCTCAGGTGCAGCGTCGGCGGGACAACCTCGTGCCACAGCGCGAGGGCCGCCTTGATCAATCCGGCCAGCCCGGCCGCGCACTTCGTGTGCCCGATCTGGCTCTTGACCGAACCGAGCACGCAGCTGCCGGGTTCAGCGCCGGCGTCGGTGAAGAAGCCGGTCAACGTACGCAGTTCGGTCGCGTCGCCGACCACCGTGCCGGTGCCGTGTGCTTCGACCAGCCCGACGTCCACAGGGGACACCCGCGCGTCGCGATAGGCCCGGTCGAGCGCGCGGTGCTGCCCTTCCGGGCGAGGCGCGGTCAGGCCGAGGGCCTTGCCGTCGCTGGCCGCGCCGACACCCTTGACCACGGCGTAGATCCGGTCGCCGTCACGTTCGGCGTCGTCCAGCCGTTTGAGCACCAGGCAGGCGACCCCCTCGCCGAGTGCGATGCCGTCGGCGGCCGCGTCGAACGGGCGGCAGCGCCCGGTCGGCGAGAGTGCGCCGGCCGAGGTGAACATGAGGTAGTCGTGGATGCCGTTGTGCAGGTCGACCGCGCCGCAGAGGACCAGTGAGCTGGTCCCGGCCCGCAGTTCCTTGGCGGCGAGGTCGAGCGCGGCCAGCGAGGAGCCGCACGCGGCGTCCACCGTGTAGTTCGCGCCGCCGAGGTCGAGCCGGTTGGCGATCCGGCCGGAGATGACGTTGGCCAGCGTGCCGGGGAAGGTGTCCTCGGTGGGTTCGGGTAGCTGGGCGAGCAGTTCGGGCGGGACTTCGTCGAGGTAACCGTCCAAGAGGGACCGCAGGGTGCCCGCGTTGGCCAGGTCACCGCCCGCTTCCGCGCCGAACACCACGCTGGTGTGCTCGCGGTCGAAGTCCCGCTCGGCGTACCCGGCGTCGGCCAGGGCCCGGCGCGCGGTCTCCAGCGACACCAGCTGGGCCGGGTCGATGCTGCTCATCGCCGACGGTGGGATGCCGTGGTCCAGCGGATCGACGTCCAGCGCGGGCAGGAACCCGCCCCACTTCGACGTCGATTGTCCGAAGTAGACATCCGGGTCCCAGCGGTCGCGCGGCACCTCGGTGACCGCGTCTTCGCCGCGCAGGACGTTCGACCAGAACGCCTCGAGGTCGGGCGCGCCCGGGAAGGTGCAGGCCATGCCGATGACGGCGATGTCCCTCGTGGCGGTTTCCGGTGTGGGTTCGTCTTGCCGCGCAAACGTTTTCCCGGCGGTGACGTCGGCGTGCAGCTCGGCGATCGTCGTCCGGCGGTCCCGCAGCACGGCGACCTCACCGGCCATGTACATCCCCTCGGCGAGCTGGGTCGCCTCGTCGAGCGGCTCGCCGTCACGCCGGACGCCCTTGCTGGCGACACGCAGCCGTCCAGTGTTCAGCTCTTCGAGCCGCTGCCACGCCTCCTGCGCGGGGACGTCCCGCAGACTCGCCTTGACCTGCTCGAACTCCGTTGTGTACGGGCTGGGCAGGCAGCGGGTGCGGTGCCCCGGCGCGGTTTCGAGGGTGACGGTGGTGCCGGCGGCGAGGGCGCGGTCCTGGAACAGGCCGGTGATCGCGCCGTGCGTCACAGCTTCTTCGGTGAAGAGGTACGCGGTCCCCATCAGGAAACCGGCGCCGTCGAGCGGCGCGGCCATCGCGGTGACCATCGCCGCCGAGCGGGCGTCGTGGATCCCGCCCGCGAAGAGCACCTCGACGTCCTTGGCCGCACCGAGCACGGCCAGCTGTTCCTCCCACAGCTCGAAACTCGACCGCGGGCCGACGTGCCCACCACACTCCGCGCCCTCGAAGACGAACCGGCGGACCCCGGCGTCGAGGTACTGATCGAGCAGGATCGGCGACGGCACGTGCAGGAACGTCGCGATGCCCTCGGCCTCCAAAACCTTGGCCTGCCCCGGTTTCCCGCCCGCGATCAGCACACAGCGCGGCCGTGCGGCCCGGATCGCGGCGAGCTGCTCGGTGCGCAGGTCGTCGGGCACAAAACCGAGGATGCCCGCGCCCCACGGCCGGTCGCCGAGGTGCTCGGCGGTGCGGGTGAGCAGCTCGGTGGTGCGCGCGCCGTTCGCCGTCGCAACGGCGACAAACGGAAAGCCGCCCGCCTCGGCGACCGCGGCCGCAAAGCCCGGCTGGTCACTCACCCGCGTCATCGGGCCCTGGACAACCGGCAGCGCGGTGCCCAGCGTCCGGCACAACCGGGTGCCCAAGCCGGCCGCGGGCAGCTCCGCGCCGATGATCCGGCGCACGTCCGTGTCCACTGCGGACGGCAGGACCACGCCCGCCGCACCGCCGGCGAGCGCACCCACCGCCGTGCGCGGCCCGGCGACGGTTCCCCACACCGGGACGTCGAAGGTGTTCAGGAGTTGTTGCAGCAGAACGAAGTCACTCAGGTCACCGCCGCGCGCGACGAGCCCCACCGCGCCGCCGGTCACCGCCTCGGCGGCCGTGGTGACGTCCGCAACCTCGGCGAGTGCACCCGTCCACGGCGCGGTGGTGCGGACAGCGAAGGCCGCACCTTCGGGCAACGGGCCGTCGGTGCGCACGCCGTAGGGCACCCGGACCCGGGCCGCGACCAGCCGCAGGTCGGCCGGATCGGCGCCGTCGAGCACACCGAGGCCGCCGCCGCGGGCGACCGCGGCGACCACGTCGGGGTCGCCGAAGCCCAGGCACCGCAGCCGTCGGGCGTGGGACGGCGGGACGAGCTCGGCCATCGGCGGACCTCCTGTGCGCGGGGTGGGGTGATCTTCACCGGGACCGGTCCTAGAAATAACGCACCGGCCGCGGAAAACGCAATACGTGTCCGGTCAATTGTCGCGCAGCGTACCATCCACACCACGCTCGTGCTAAAGTCCGAAACCGTGGAACAAGGCGCAAACAAGGCCCTGACCAGGGCTTTTATCACTCAGCTTCTAATCGCCGGAAACAATTCACTCACCCGCGTAACAATAGCCCGATAAATACTGGAGCCCGCGTGGAACTGACCGGACGGGTCGTCGTGCTGACCGGCGCGGCGCACGGAATCGGAGCCGCCATGGCCCGCCGCTTCGCCACCGAAGGGGCGGCCGGCGTGGTCGTGTCCGACGTCGACACCGCGGGCGCCGAGCGGGTGGCGGACGAGATCACGGCCGCGGGTGGCCGCGCCCTCGCACTGGCCGCCGACGCGACGTCCAAAAAGGACCTGAAGGCGCTGGTCGCGGCGGCGCGCGAGGAGTTCGGCCCGGTGGATCTGTTCTGCGCCAACGCGGGCGCGGCCTTCGGCACGGGCGTGCACGCGGCCGACGAGCAGTGGGCGAAGTCGTGGGAGCTCAACGTGATGCAGCACGTCCACGCCGCGCAGGTCGTGCTGCCCACGATGCTCGCGCGCGGCGAGGGGTACCTGCTGCTCACGGCGTCGGCCGCCGGGCTGCTCGGCACCCCGGGCGACGCGCCGTACTCCGTCACCAAGCACGCCGCCGTCGGCCTCGCCGAGTGGCTGGCGATCACCTACCGGCCGCGCGGGGTGCGGGTCAGCGCGTTGTGCCCGCTCGGCGTCCGGACGGCGCTGCTCGAACCCGGCATCGCCGCCGGTCACCCGGCCGCGCTGGCCATCGCCGCGGCGGCGCCGCTGTTGGAGCCCGAGGACGTCGCCGAGGCGGTCGTGCACGGGCTCGGCAAGGAGGAGTTCCTGATCCTGCCGCACGAATCGGTGCGGGAGTCGTTCGCGCGCAAGGCGGGCGCGATCGACACGTGGATCGACGAAATGGCTGTCCAGGGAGGCTGAACGTGGAGTACCGCAGGCTCGGCGCGAGCGGGCTCGCCGTGAGCGAGATCGCCTACGGCAACTGGCTGACGCACGGCGGGAGCGGTTGTGTCGCCGCCGCGCTGGACGCCGGCGTCACGACGTTCCACACCGCGGCGGCGTGGGACGGCGGCGCGGCGGAATCGGCGTACGGCGCGGCTTTTGCGGGGATGCGCCGCGACGACCTCGTGCTGTGCACCGGGGTGTTCTGGCCGGAGGGCCCGGGGCCGAACGACGCCGGACTGAGCCGCAAGCACGTGATCGCGTCGCTGGAAGGATCGCTGCGGCGGCTGCGCACCGACCACGTCGACGTCTACCAGCTGCTGCGCTTCGACTACCGGACGCCGGTCGCGGAGACGTTCCTCGCGCTCTCGGACCTGGTGCGGCAGGGGAAGATCCGGTACGTCGGCACGTCGGAGTGGACAGCCGAGCAGCTGCTGCAGGCCCGCGACGCGGCGGAGCGGTACGACGTCCCGTTCGTCGCCAACCAGCCGCACTACTCGATGCTGTGGCGGGTGGCGGAGGCGCAGGTGATGCCGGTGGGCGAGCGGATCGGCATCGGGCAGTTTGCGTCGGTGCCGCTGGCCCAGGGTGTGCTGACCGGCAAGTACCGGGACGGGCGCATCCCGGCGGGCTCACGCGCGGCCGGGCCGGCACATGCGCGGCCGTTGCTGATGCCGGAGCTGCTGGAACGGGTGGAGCTGCTGCGCGGGGTCGCCGACGACGCCGGCCTGACGATGGCGCAGCTCGCGCTGACGTGGGTGTTGCAGCACGAGACCGTCGCCTCGGCGGTGGTGGGCGCGAGCACGCCGGAGCAGGTCACGGAGAACGCCAAGGCCGCCGGCGTCCGGCTGGACCTCGACGTGCTGACCCGCGTCGACCACCTGCTCGGCAGTTTTGTGCAGACCGATCCGCGGCTGGTGTGGTCACCACCCGCGCAACTGTCCTAGCCGGCGCCGAGGCACACGAACGGGCGCCGGAACGGGTCGACGGCGATCGCGTCGGCCAGCGCCAGCGACGGGCTGTCCCGGACGGCCAGCGCGCGGTAGTAGTCGTCCATTGCGGCGGCCGAGGCCAGGTCGCCGACGCGGGACAGCGGCGCGATCACCGTCCGCGAGCCGCTGGCCAGCAGCGCGCTGGCGAACCCGAGGGCTTCGTCCCCCGGCCGGATCCGGTTCAGCGCCAGCTCGCACGCGGCGAACACCACCTGCCGCGGCGGCTGCCGCAGCCCGGCCATCTCGTGGCCGAACAGGGCCCCGTCGGCCAGCTCGAGCCGGGAGAACAAGGCGTTCTCCGGCTCGTGCGCGCCGTGCGCGGCGAAGTGCGCGAGCTTCGCGCCGTCCATGGCGCGCAGCACGGACTTCACGGTCGCCTGGGCGCCGGTCATCGTCGTCGCGGTGCGGTAGTGCGTGGTCAGCTTCTCGAGCTCACCCCGCGCGCCGGCCAGCCCCGGCCCGCGGACCAGCACGATCTTGCGCGCCCGGGTCAGCTTCGTCCGCTCGGCGGCGAGCCACGCGGTCGCCGACGGCGCAACGACGGTCGGCCGCCCCCGCAGCCCCGGCAGCACGCCCCACGGCACGGCGTACAGCGGCCCGGTGGGCACGATGACCAGCTCGCGGTCGCCGAACAGCCCGGCCAGCGGCTGGATCAGCTGCGCGTCGAGCTTGTCGGCCTGCTTGCGCGCCGAAGCCATGACCACCTCGGCGAGCCGTTCGGGCAGGTTGTCCGGCGCAAGCGCGTCGAGGTCGACGTTGAGCACCCGCGCCGACTCGGCCGCGGCCTCGGCGGACCCGAGCCGCACGAGCCGGCACTCACCCCCGGCAACCACCACGGCGACGAGCTCGTCCCCGGAGGCGGCAAAGCTGACCATCGCGCGCTCACCGAGCTGCGCGATCACTTCGCCGAGCCCCGCCACCGGCCGCGGCCGGCCCCACCGCCCGGTGTGCCAGCCGAGCCGCTGGGCCTCCCGGAGCCGTTCGTTGTACTTCGCCCGCAGACCGGCGATCGGGTGCCCGTCGTGCTGGGCCTCCTGGATGGCCTGCCCGAGACCCCGCACCTCGGCCACCCGCGCGGCGAGCTCGGGATCGGTCCCGGCGGACAGCGGTTCGTAGCGGTAGGTCTGCGCCCGCGTCCGTTCGAGCCAGACGAAGAGCCGCCGGGCGTCATGACGTTCCAGCACGAGCTTGACGGCGAGATCGGCGAGTTCCTGTCCGTGCAGAGCGGTCCCGGACACGAGGTCGAGCCCACCCATCCGATCCCGGACGGCGTCCAGTTCGGTGAGCCCGGACCGGATCTCGGTGAGCGCCTTCGCCCGGCTGCCTTGGGCAACGGCCAGCTCGGCCCGGCAGAGCCGCCGCAGCATCCGGTAGTCGATGGGGGTGAGCTGACCGGGGCGCGGCACCTCTTTGAGGGTTTCGACGGCCCGCTTGAGGTTGCCACGCCGGATGTCGAGCCGGACGGCCAGCATCCGCGCGGTGGCGGCCTGGTCGGTGAGCTGGGGGGTCGGCATCTTCGCCGCGGCTCGCAGCGCCCTGGTCGGCAGGCTCGCCGGGACGTTTCCCGTTTCCAGCGCGTCCCGCGCGTCGGCCTTCAACCCCATCAGGGTCGCGTTGGCCGTGCACGTCAGGCACCCGACCTTCAGCATCCGGCGCCGCGCCGAGTAAGCCATCTCGCGGGCGAGTTCGACATCGTCGCCCATCAGGGCCGCCGAGGCGCGGTACAGCTCGGCCAAGGCCAGTTCCCGGCTGATGCTCTGCTCCTCGACCATGACCGGCAGGATCTCGTCGAGGTGGGCGCCGGCTTCGTCCGCGAGGCCGGCCGCGAGCAGTGCTTCGGCCTGCGCGAGCCGCAGGGTCGGCGGGATCTCGAGGTCGAGCGCCCGGTAGCTGCGCTCGCACTCGTCATAGAGCCGGAGCGCCTCCGGAATGTCTCCCATCCGGAGCGCGAGCGTGCCGAGCGTCCGCCGGGTGCTCGCGGCGTTGCCGCGCAGTTCGTACTTCTCGGCGAGCTCGAGCGACCGGGTGAGGTCGGTCTGTGCTTCCCGCACGTTGCCCAGCCGGATCTGCACCCAGCCGCGGGAGGCCAGGGTCATCGTGAAGGCGCCCATCCGCGACTGGGGGTCGGCGCCGTTGGCCAGCCGGTATTCCTGGTGCTCGATGGCCCGGTCGAACGACACGAGGCTTTCGTCGTTGCGCCCCACGCCCATCAGCCGCATGGCGTAGTTGTGGTTCAGCGAACCGTTGAGCTCGGCCTGCAGGACGGGGTCCTCCACCGCGTTGATCAGCAGCCGGACGTCGTCCAGACCGGCCAGCCCGGCGGCGAGATCGTTGGAGATCTCCGACGACACCGCGGTCAGCGTGCTGGCCAGGCGGATTCTGGTCACCAGCCAGTCGGTGCGGAAGTCATCGGGCACCGGGTGCACCGAATCCAGCAGGCTCATCCCCCGGCGCAGCAGACGGAGACTCTGGTGGTACCGCGCGACGCACGATGCGTCGGCGGCGTCCTTCTGCAGTGAACGAACCCTCTCGATCACCTCGGAGGGGTTCAGATCAATCACGGGCACCCACCTATGACAGCACAGGCTTCGGCAAAAAGAAGCCCGCCTACCGGTAGATCGGCAGGCGGGCTTGCCTCCACGAGACGGAACTCAGGGCTTGACGACCTGGTAGCAACCGTTCGCGCACTCCGTGTGGACCGGGTGGTCCACGTGAGCCTTGCCGTCCGCGTCGGTCCACTGGACCAACGTCGGGTTCGGCTCTTCGGTCGGCTCCGGAGCTTCTTCGGGCTTGGTGTCCGTAGGCGTCGACATGGTCGATCTCCTCTCCCCTGGGGATCTGCATGGGGACGCTCGCCGTGACGGTGAGTCCCCCGTCGCGAGGCCCTCTCCCCGCGAACGGCCCAATAGTTCCACAACGGAGCAATGATCGGGAGGGTTTTCGCTACTGAAAGTCAGACCGACCCGCGTGAACAGGCCAAATGTCGAGGCCGGAACGTCCTAACGAGTGAAGTCTGTAACGGGATCCACTACGGACGTGCATCGCCACCAAGCGGCGGAGCGGGCGCCGGGACCGTCAGCCTTCACGTGTTCCTCCGCGTACGTACCGTAACCGCTCTCGGATGGATCGGGTATTTCGGACGCAGGACATCCCCGGCCGCGCGGTTCGGACCACCCGGCCGGAGACGTCCTTTGTGGACTGTCAGGCGCGCCGGGCCGTCACCGCCTCGTGGACCGCGGTGACGAGGCTGACGTTCTCCGGGGCCGCGCCGCCGGGGAAGGCGAAGCGCCGGCGGTTGTAGCCGTACGCGAGGCCGCTGCGCGGGTCGGCGAACGCTTGGGAGCCCGCCGCGCCGCTGTGGCCGAACGCACCCTGGCCCAGCACCGGGTAGTCGTCCGACACCGCAGCGAAGCCGAGCCCGAACGCGTTGTGGTTGCGCGTGGCGAGATCGTCGCCGATCGAATGGATCTGCGCGAACTCCGCCGCGGTCTCGGGACGCAGGAGCCCGCCGAGCACCGCCGCGTACATCCCGGCCAACCCGCGCGCCGACGCGACGCCGCCGACCGAAGCCGGGCTCAGCTGCCGGATCACCTTGATGTTCGGGAGATCCCAGAGCTCGGGCGCCTTCGGGTGGTTGCGGTTGAAGGCGATCCCGCCGATGCTGTCCGCCCCGCTCGCGTTCGCGGTCAGTTCGGCCAGCTGCTCCGGCGTCGGCAGCATCGGCTGCGTGGTCAGGAACCGCGGCTCCAGCTCCTCCGGCAGCCCGAGGTAGAAGTCCAAGCCGAACGGCTTCCGGACACGCTCCTCGAAGTGCTCCTGGATGCTACGGCCGGTGACGCGCCGGACGACCTCGCCGGTCAGCGCGCCGATCACCAGCGCGTGGTAGCCGAACGCGGTGCCGGGCCGCCAGTACGGCCGCTGCGGGGCGAGCCGCTCGGCGATCACCCGGTCATCGGCGAGCTCTTCGGCGGTGAAGCCGCCGTCGGCGCCCACGACACCGGCGCGGTGCGCGAGCAGCTCCCGCAGCGTGATCCGGTCCTTGCCCGCGGCACCGAACTCCGGCCAGTAGTGGCTGACGCGCTCGTCGAGGTCGAGCACACCGTCCTGGACGAGCAGCGCGACCACCAGGTGCGCGGCACCCTTGGTCGACGAGAACACGCCGGTCAGCGAATCGGCCGTGATTTCGGGGCCGGTCCACAGATCGACAACGCGCTCGCCGCCAACGTGCGCGACGAGCTGGGCGGCATAGTCACCACCTTCCCCGGCGGCGACGGCGGCGAACTCCGCGCGGACGGACTCGAACCCGTCGGCGACGGTCCCCTGGATGTGCTCGGACGACATGGCGGCTCCCTCAGTGATCTTTGCGCCTGCGCAAGGGTGCAACCGATGCCGAGCCGGGGTATTCCGGTAACACGCGGGCAGCCGGCGGTGATGATCCCGGCATGGGGGCACCCGAGTTCGACGCCGAAGCAGGAGAAACCACCACCACCCGGCCCGGCCGCGGCCTGGCGATCGCATCACTCGCGATCGGCGCGTCCGGCCTCACGCTGGCCGTCGCGACCTGGGCGGCGTGGCTGATCGTCCGGCCGCCGGTCCTCTCCGCGTGGGTGTATTCGTGGGTCGCGCAGGCATTTGTGCTCGTGCTGGGCGCGCTCTGGTTCGCTCTCCTCCCGATCAGCGTGCTGGCGTTGGTCTTCGGCGTCTACGCGGGTGCGCGCACCCGCCCTGGCCCCGGCCGGATCGGCGCCACCCTGGGTGTGATCACGGTGCTGCTCGCGCTCTCGGGCGCCGCGGTGTTCGCGACGTCGTCGTGGCGGCACGTCGGCCCGCCGATCGCGTACTTCGACACCCAGGGCGGCGCACCTCGGTAGCGGGCGCGGGCCTGACAGGGTCGGTTCGCCGGGACGCTTGGCCGGGATCGCGACCTTGCCGGACCCTGCCAGCAGAACGCGCGTGCCGACAGGGTCGGTTCGCCGGCGCGGTCGGCCGGGTTCGATGTCGATTCCAGCTCGGGGCGGTCGAGTTGGCACCCACCGCCTGCCCCGGTGGAGCCGGCTCGCCGGGACGCTTGGCCGGGATCGCGACCTTGCCGGACCCTGCCAGCAGAACGCGCGGTCCCGGCAGGGTCGGTTCGCCGGCGCGCTCGGCGGGTTCGGTGTCGCGAACGAGTCAGCGGAGACCTCTGGCGTCCCGAATGAGTCGTGGCGACGTTCGAGCCGTGGCTGGGGCGGGCGACTAGGGACCGTTCAGGAGCAGCGGCGGAGGTCGGGCCGGTGAACCGCGGCTTTGCCGGACCCGGCCGGTAGAGGGCGCGAGCCGGTGGGTAACCAGTGGATCATGAAGCTGACCTCCACCGTGCTCGGTGCGCCGGAACCGCGTGCGCTCGCCGAGTTCTATGCGAAGCTGCTTGGCTGGCCGATCAAGACCGATGAGCCTGAGTGGGTGACCTTGCGCCCTGACGACGGTGGGGCGGGGTTGTCTTTCCAGCTGGAGACCGGGCACGTTCCGCCAGTCTGGCCGCCGGTCGACGGGGTGCAGCAGATGCAGCTGCACCTGGACATCGAGGTTGACGACCTCGACGCGGCGACGACGGCCGCGGTCGAGGCCGGGGCCGTGGTTGCGGACTTCCAGCCGCAGGAGGACGTCCGCGTCTGCTTCGATCCGGCCGGGCATCCGTTTTGCCTCTGGACGCGTGAATGAGGTGACGCCCCGCGTTCGATCGGTCACAGGATCCGCTATGTTCGGCTGAGGTCCTGTTTCCGGCGAACGGAGTTGAGCCCTGTGGGGGTGCACCGGATCTGGCACCACGGACTGGTCCCCACCGAGGGGAAGCGCCCCCTGGACGCGTTGCGCAGCAGGCTGATCGCGCGCCAGCGGCAGCACGACGACTACAGCGTCACCGATCTCGGCTCCTCCGACGACGGCGGATCGCGCCGGAGCGACCTGAAGTTCGGGTGGGCGGACGGCGAAGGCCGCTACTCCGTTCAGGTATTGCTTTCGCTGTGCTACCACGCCGGAGAGGACCGGGTGGCGTGGTTGCTGGCCGCGGCGTGCACCCGGCCGTGGCTCACCTGTCACGAAGCGCCGGCGCGCCGGATCGGGCTCGAGGAGCTGGGTGCCAGCGGCAGTGACGAGATCCCGATCGAGACGCCGGTGCTCGCGATGCGCGGCTGGTCCCGCGAGGAATGCGACCGGGTCGCCGATCTGCTCGGCGAGGCGCTGGTGGCGCCGTGGCGGACGTCGGCGGTGCTGGTGCTCACCGAGCCGCCGACGGTGCCTGTCGAGGGCTGGCCCGGGCTGGTCAACGTGTTCGACGTCGACGACCGCTTCCGCCGCACGCTGAACCGGCATCTGCCGCTCGGGTGTGCGTTGCCGCTGGGCGCCCGGCTTTACGTGCCGCCGTGCGACCAGCTCCCCGACTTCGTCGAGACTGCCAGCCCGGTGTCCGGTGAAGCCCTCGACGGTGCGATCACGCGGCTCATCCAGACGCGGAGCCGGACGCCGCTGCCCGAGGAGTGGGCCAAGGTGCCGAGCGTGCGGGCCTGGTACGAGGCGGATCCGTTCGCTTCGCCGGTGCGGGAGCCTGACGCCGAGCTGACGGAGAAGCTGGACCGCGCCGAGCGTGAGCTGGCCGAGGCGCGTGGGGTGATCACGATCCTGCGCAAGCAGTCGAAGGCCGACACCGAGGAGCGGGATCGGCATGCCGACGAGGTGAAGGTGCTTCGACGGCGCCTCGAAGAGCTGTGCGCGGCCGACGTCGCATACCTGCGCAAGCAGCTCGCGCAGCTGCAGGAGGAGCTGGACGACTACGCGCGGGCGTTCGAGGAGACGGAGGCCGAGCGCGACGAGCTGAGGCGGGTCAACGGGCTGCTGGCGGGCCGGCTGGCCCGCCACGACGCGGACGACGACGTCGCCGCCGCCGAGCGCCCGCCGGACGAGTTCCCCAGCTTCGCCGAGCTGATCGGCGCCGCGACGACCACGCTCAAGCACCTCGCGATCACGGCCGAGCCGGCCCCGGCCGCGATCCTCGACCACCACCCGAAAGCCGCCGCCTGGCGCCGCAAGGCGTGGGACGCGCTCCGCACCCTCGACGCCTACGCCGGCGCGCGGACCTCGCTGCTCGGCTCGGGCCGCGACCCGGGGCCCGAGCTGTCGGACGTGCTCGCGTTCGCCCGGACCGGCCAGCCGGGTTCGCTGATCAGCGCCAACATCATCGCCCTGGCCGAGTCGGACACGGTGACCACGAACGAACGGCTGCGCCAGGCGCGCACCTTCCGCGTCGATCCCCGGACCAACCCGGCGGGCCGTGACTACTTCGGCGCGCACATCGCCTTGGAGCGCTTCAAGTCCCCGGCGCCCCGCCTGCACTTCCTCGACGACACGGACGGCACCGGCACGGTGTACGTCGGCTACCTCGGCGCCCACCTGCCGACGTCGAAGACCAACTGAGCGAGAATCGCGCGCATGACGGAGATCGCGCAGAAGCACCTGGCCTACTGCTGGATCGCCCGCGGCGACCGGGTGCTGTTCCTGCGCCGCAGCCCCGGCGTTTTCCTCGCCGGACGGTGGGAGCTGCCCGGCGGCACGGTCGAGCCCGGTGAACCTTTCGAGGCCACGGCGGTGCGGGAGGTCGCGGAGGAGACCGGGTTGAAAGTCCGCGTCACGGCGGAACTCTCGCGTGATTCGTGGCCGGACGTCGCCGGGCGGGCGATGCGGATCCACGCTTTTGTCTACACGGCCGAAGAAGACGGCACGGGCGACGTCGTGCTCAATCCGGACGAGCACGACGAGTTCGCCTGGGTGACGCCGGGCGAGGCTCGAGACCTCGAACTGGCGGCACATTTCCGGCGGCTGCTCGAGCAGTGAGGTTTTCCCTTGCGGCAGCGCCACTTCACGTTCTCCGTGGCGCTGCCGGAATCTTCGCGTGTCGGTCATGTCTTCGACGGTACCCGAACGCACGTTCGAACAGAATCGCTGAATCAGGTGAACTCCGAGAACGCTCGGGAGCCGAGAATTCCCTTATGCCGCAACGAAAATCGGACTGAGCAGCCCCCGAATTCCACGCTACTAAGAGGCACCGACAAAATCAGCGAGGGCTCAAATACCGCAGCAGCACACTGGATCCGTCCGTGAGCACCGAAGCCAGCTCCAGCTTCGCCGGATCCACCACCCCGCCCACCGCCGCCCGGCCCGCCGTTCCCGCCACGAGGAACGGCGCCACCGTGAGGCGGAACTCGTCGACGACCCCGGCCTCGATCAACGAGCCGAACAGCCGCGGTCCGCCCTCGCAGTCGATCCGGCCCAGCCCCTCGGCCACCAGGGTCGCGACCACCAGTTCGGCCGACACGGCTTCCTCGCCCACGACGAACACCCGCGCACCGTTCGCCGTCCAGGCGTCGCGCAGCGAGGAAGGAGCCAGCGAAGAAGTGAAGACCAATGTCGACACTGCCGCCTTCGTGATCACCGGAGCGTCCGGAGGCAGCGAACGCCCGGTCGTCACCACCGCGACCGGCGCGATCGGGGCCAGCCCGAACCGGCGCCGGCGGTCCGCCGTCCGCTCGTCGGGGCGCATACCCTCGAACCCCTCGGCCATCGCCGTGCCCGCCCCCACCAGCACCACGTCGGCCAGGTCGTTGCCGAGCCGGTAGACGATCCGGTCGGCGGGGGTCGACAGGCTTCCCGAACGGCCCTCGACCGCGATCGCGCCGTCCGTGCTCGACACGAAGTTCACCGCCAGCCACCGGGGGTCGGCCGGATACCGGTACAGCTTCTCGAGCTCGTGGTCGTCGAGCCCGCGCTCGTCCGGCCAGATCTGCCGGATCAGCCCCATCGGAGCGCCTTCACCCGCGGGCGGCTCCGGAAGGCGAGGTCGGGGGTGTACATGCGGCTCTCCCACGCTGGACGTCCGTGCGCCGCGATCATAAGCGAGATCGGCACAGAACCAGCGGACCAGCGGGTGAGCGTTCTTCGCCGGCAGGTGGCGGGGCATCGTCGCCGGGCCACCCGGCCCGTGGCGGACTCCTCAGGAGGCGATGGCCTCGTTGATCGCCAGCAGCTCCTGCGCGGTGCGCGTGGCGGTGAACTCGATGACGTCGTAGCGGGCGAGCCGCTGGACCACGAACGGGTCGCTGGCGAGGATCGCGTCGAGCCTGCCGCGCTGCACCGAGCGCGTCAGGATCACGTGGTCGGCCGCGCCGTTCCCCTTTCCGGAAACCAGGAAGACCCCTTTCGTGAATTGTTTGCGCACCCAGTCCGAATGGTCCGGGAGCGCGTAGTCGACTTCTGTTTCGGGCGCCGTGTAGGTCAGCAGTGCGATGTACATGATTCGATGGTAGGACTCCGCGGCCTGCGGCGCATCCGCCCGCAGGGTGGCGAGGGACACCGTTTCCCCCATATTCCGGTCAAGAATCAATCAATTTCTTTACCAGCGCTTTTTCAACATTCTTCCCGATCGCCGTACGCCGGTGGTCGTACGTCGTGGTGTCGACGCCGGGCCGACGCGGTGACCCGGGCGCGCGGGCGACACTTCCGGCCATGAACGCACTGACCCGGATCTGGCAGGACGGCAGGCGAGCCGAGCGGGTCGCCTACGCCGTCGGCGCGGCGCTGTTCCTGAGCGGCGTCCTGCACACGATCGTGCTCGTCACGACCGGCGGCTCGTGGCTGGGCCCGCTGTCGATGCGCAAGGCCGTCACGTTCGGCCTGTCGTTCGGGCTGACACTGGCCTCGGTCGCCTGGGCGACGTCGTTCCTCACCGTCCGCCCCTCCTGGCGCTCCGCCCTGCTCGGCGCGTTCACCGCCGCGAGCGTCGCCGAGGTCGTGCTGGTCAGCCTGCAGTCCTGGCGCGGGGTGCCGTCGCACTTCAACTTCGAGACGCCGTTCGACAACGCCGTTTCGATGACGCTCGCCGCGGGTGGCGGGGTGCTCATCCTGACCGTCATCGGCTTCACCGCCGCCGCGCTCGTCGAGCCCGGCCCCGAGGCGCCGAGCCTGCGCCTGGCCGTCCGGGCCGGGCTGGTCGTGCTGCTCGTCGCGCTGGCCACCGGCGCGGTAATGATCGCCCGCGGGGTCGTCGCGGCGCGCGGCGGCGACCCGCAGCTGGCCTACACGACCGCGGGCGC
This sequence comes from Amycolatopsis sp. NPDC051758, assembly GCF_044453095.1. Taxonomy (NCBI): domain Bacteria; kingdom Bacillati; phylum Actinomycetota; class Actinomycetes; order Pseudonocardiales; family Pseudonocardiaceae; genus Amycolatopsis; species Amycolatopsis sp. NPDC051758. The sequence goes on from NZ_JBITCJ010000004.1 coordinate 401,884, forward strand.
GCTCAAGCCGCTGCACGCCGTCGCGATGCACGCGATCCTCGTCCTGCCCGCGCTGGCCTGGCTGCTGCGGTTCACCCGCTGGCCCGAGGCGCACCGGATGCGCGTCGTGGTGATCGCCGTCGTGGCCGACGCCGTGCTCACCGCGGTCATCGGCGTCGAGTCCTTCACCGGCGTCTCGCCGCTGGCCGCGCCGCTGCCGGTGCTGGCCCTGTCCGCGCTGGCCGCCGCCGTCCTGGCGGGCACCGGAGCCTACGCGCTGACCGGTGGTGAACCGACTGCCCGATTCGCACGTATCTCCGATGGGAAGGCAAGGGGCCGGTAAAACGGCGGACGGAGACCACGCGTGCGGCACGGCATGACCACCAATGGCCTTTTCCAGCAGAGCCAGGCACACAGCCCGTCGTTCTTCTCCGTGGCGCGGGCGATGGGCCAGCACGCGGACGACCTCGCGGACTTCTGCATCCCCTGCAACCCGTACTTCCCCACCGACGCCATGTTCGGCGAGCTGGAGCGGAACCTCCGGACCATCCTCAAGTTCTACCCGAGTGACGCCGGCACGATCACCGCGCAGCTGGCGCACGTGCTGCGGCTCAACCCGTCGACGATCTCGCTGGCCAACGGCTCCACCGAGCTGATCACCTGGATCGACCGGCTGCTGGTCGACTCCAGCGTGGCGGTGCCGATCCCGACCTTCGGCCGGTGGACCGACCAGCCGCTCGAGACCGGCAAGCGCGTCGACATGTTCCTGCTGAAGGAAGCGAACAACTTCGAGCTGCGCGTCGACGAGTACATCGAGTTCATCAAGCGCCGCGGCTCCCGGGTCGCGGTGCTGTGCAACCCGAACAACCCCGACGGCGGGTACCTGCCGCGCCGCGAGGTGATCCGGTTCATGGACGCCCTCGAGGACCTCGACCTGGTGGTCATCGACGAGTCGTTCATCGACTTCGTCGAGGCCGAGATGAACCCGTCGGTGGCCGCCGAAGCCGTCGTGCGGCCGAACGTCATCGTGCTGAAGAGCCTCGGCAAGAACTTCGGGCTGCACGGGATCCGGTTCGGCTACCAGGTGTCGAACCCGGCGCTGACCCGCAAGCTGTCGGCCGCGCTGCCGAAGTGGAACCTGAACTCGCTGGCCGAGACCGTGATCTTCATGCTCGCCGGGCACCGCGCGGAGTACGAGGACAGCCTCAAGAAGCTCGCCCTCGACCGGTTCATGATGAACTCGCAGCTCGCGCAGTTCCCGGAGCTGACGGTGTTCCCGTCGCAGGCGAACTTCCTGCTCGTCAAGCTGCCCGGCGCGGTCGACGGCGCCGAGCTGTGCGACTACCTGCTCGCCGAGCACCACCTGCTGGTGCGCCAGTGCGGCAACAAGATCGGCATGACCAGCCAGTTCATGCGCTTCGGGGTGCGGCCGGACACCGAGGTCGACCGGCTGGTCGAGGGCCTGCGCGGGGTCGAGCGGCTGGGCGGCGGCCGGCACACGACGCCGACGATCGAGCTGGTCTCGCACTCCCGCGAGCCGGAACGGTCGATCAGCTGAGCACCTGGGCCATGGCCGACTTCGCCGCGAACACCCGGCCGTTCGCCGAACTCGACCGCTCCGGCCGCACCCGACGCCTGCGCCGCCTCGCCGAAGCGGCGTTGACCGAATACGACGTCCCCGTGGCCCGGCTGACACCGCTGGGGCACGGGCTCAACACGACGTTCCGCGTCGACGGCGCGGACGGCGGCCGCTACGTCCTGCGGGTGCAGCGACCGGACGGGCCGGCCGTCGCGCAGGTGCGGTCCGAACTGGCCTGGCTCGCCGCGCTGCGCCGCGAAACCGATCTCGTCGTCCCGCAGCCGGTGCCGACGCGCGACCGGGACCTGGTCACCGTGGTCGCCGACCCGGCGGTGCCCGAGCCGCGCACCTGTGTGCTCTGCCGCTGGGTCGAGGGCCGGTTCCTCGACGAGCGGCTCGGGCCGCCGCAGCTGTACGCGCTGGGCGAGTTCACCGCGCGGCTGCAGCTGCACGGCGCGCGGATGAACGGCCTCGACCGCGGCCGGGTGGACGACCTCACCGACTTCGGCCGCTCTCAGGTCAACGGCTTCTCCGACGTCGTGCTCGACCGGGCCGTCGAGCAGGCCGGCGGGGACGAGCAGGTGCGCGCCGCGGTGGACCGGGCCCGCGCGGTGCGGGCCGAGCTGGGCTTCGGCGCCGACGTCTTCGGCCTCGTCCACGGTGGTCTGCACCAGGAGAACTACCTCTTCCACCGGGGCGGGGTGCGGGCGATCGGCTTCGACGGCTGCGGGTTCGGCCACTACGCCTACGACCTCGCCGTGACCCTCGGCGAGCTGACGCACCTGCCGCAGCGGGAGGCACTGCGGGAAGCGCTGCTGGACGGCTACCGGTCGGTCCGGCCGGCCGCGGCGACCACCGACCCCGCGGTTCTGGCCGCCTTCGTCGCGCTTCGCCGGGTCCAGCTGCGCCTGCGGTGACGCTACAGACCGGCGTTACAATTGCTACATGGCCGGACGATCGAGCAATGCCACCAGCACCCGCGACCGCCTGCTGCTGGCCGCCGGTCAGCTCCTGCACGAAGCCGACGGCGGGCCAGTGTCGACGCGTGCGATCTGCGAGCGCGCCGGCGTCCAGGCCCCCACGCTGTACCACCACTTCGGCAGCAAGCAGGGGCTGCTCGACGCCGTCGTGAACTACGGCTTCACCCAGTACGTCCAGGCTCCTTCGACCGGCGGCGACCCGGTCGACCGGATCCGTGCGGGCTGGGACCGGCACGTCGAGTACGGCCTGGAGAACCCCGCGTTCTACGTGCTGCTCTACGGCCAGATCGAGCCGGGCGTGCCGTGCAACCTGACGTCGAGCGCCGAAGCGATGCTGCTGGAGCTGTTCACGCCGCTGGCGCGCGACGGGCGGCTGCGCGTCGAAGCAGCCGAAGCCGCGCGGCAGTTCGCCGCGGCCAACAGCGGCGTCACGCTGAGCCTGATCGCCCAGCCCGAGGAGAGCCGCGACCTGGCGATGTCCACGCAGGTCAGGGAGGCCGTCCTGGCCGGGCTGCTCGCCGAGCCCCCGGCCGGCGGCTCGTCCGTCGGCACCCTGGCTGTCGCTTTGTCGACCGCGCTCTCGGACGACGTCGACGCGCTGACGTCGACCGAGCGCCAGATGCTGCGGGAGTGGCTGCACCGCCTGGCCGCCTGACACGGCACGCTACATTTGCTACATTGATCGCTATAACCAATGTAGTGGAGGGTGAGCATGCAACTCGGCACGTTCGGCGTCTTCCTGGCCCCGCACCGCGACGACGTGACGCGCAAGGCGCACGCGATCGCGGCCGACCGGCTCGGGTACGGCACGGTCTGGTTCGGCACCGGCTCGGCCTCGATCGGCGATCTCGCCTTCGTCGAAGACGTGCTGGCCTCGACCGAGCGGATCACCGTGGCGACCGCGATCGTCAACATGTGGTCCGACGACCCGGAGCCCCTCGCCGAGTCCTACCACCGGCTGGCGGGCCGGTACGGGAAGCGCTTGCTGCTGGGCATCGGCGTCGGGCACCCGGAGTCGGTGACGGAGTACCGCAGCCCGTACGACAAGATCGTCGACTACCTCGACCGGCTCGACGCGGCCGGTGTCCCGGTCGAAGCCCGCGTCCTCGCCGCGCTCGGCGACCGCGTCCTGAAGCTGGCCGCCGAGCGCACCGCCGGCGCGCACCCGTACCTCGTGCCCGCCGGCCACACGCGGCACGCACGCTCGATCCTTGGAGCGGGCAAGCTGCTCGCGCCGGAGCAGAAGGTGGTCGTCGACGACGACCCGGTGGCCGCGCGTGCCATCGGCCGCCCGTTCGTCCAGACGCCGTACCTCGGCCTGAGCAACTACGTGAAGAACCTGCTGCGCCACGGGTACACGCAGGACGACGTCGCCGGCGGCGGCAGTGACCGGCTGATCGACGACCTCGTCCTGCACGGCACGCCGGAGACGATCGCGAAGGGGCTGCGGTCCCATGTGGACGCCGGTGCCGACCACGTCGCGGTGCAGGTGCTCGGCCCCGCACCCGACGCGGAGGCCGAGCACCACCGGCTGCTCGCCGACGTGCTGCTCTGATCAGCCGGGCGCCGGGGCCAGCGCGTTCAACGCCTTGACGATCGTGTTCTCCTCGTAGGCGAAGTGGGTGTCCAATGCGGACGCCAGCCGGTCGAACTCCGTGCGCAGCCGGGCCGGATCGGATTCCTCGTCGACGAGCCGCCGGATCTCCTCCTGCAGCCGCGCGACGACGACGTGTTCCTCGCCGAGCTTCGTCAACGCGGGAGCGAGCGCCGGGAACTGCTTGGCCAGCATGGGAAAGATCGCGGTGTCCTCCCCGGTGTGGTGCCGGGTGAGGGCCGCGCAGAAGCCGAGGCACCGCTCTTCGAAGCGCAGCGGGTCGCCGGAACCCAGCCGGCCACGCAGTTCCCGCAGCTCGGCGCGCAGCCAGTCGTGCACCTCGACGATCCAGTCACCCATCCGGCGCACGCGGTCGAGCCGGTGCAGCACGAGCACCGGCAACACGCGGGTGGTGCGGGCCTGGTACTCGGCGAACCCCGGCTCCCGCTCGACGACTTCGGCGAAGAGCCGGTCACGGTCGGGCGCGATGGCGGCCATCGCCTCGTACTCCTCCGTGCCCGTTTCGACGGTCACCAACGGGTTGTGGCGGATGTTGTGGTACCAGGCGGGGTGCTTCGGCGAGCCCATCGCCGACGCGACGACGACCAGTTGGCCGTCGATGTGCAGGGCTCCCAGGGAAACCCGGTGTTTCCGGCCGGTGCGGGCACCGGTCGTGGTGAGCACGATCAAGCTCATGCGGTCCTTTCCGATCAGAGTGATCGGAGGCAGGAGACGACACGAAGGGCGCGCTGGAGGCACACGTATCCCTTGGCGGGGAAGACATGCAACACGAGAGACACCGATGTGTCGATCTCAGGGGGCTGAGTAGCCACTACCTCCGTGCGTAGGCCCATCCGGGGCGCACGATCACGCTAGCACGGCTCAGCGGGCGGCGTCAGCGGCTTTCTGCGCCTCGTTCGCGGCTTCGTCGGCCTGCTCGTAAGTTTCCTTCGCCGTCTCGAACTCCGCCGTCGCGCGCTCGGCGCGTTCCTCGGCTTCGGCGAGGCGGGTGCGCAGATCCTCGACGCGGGCCGTGGCCTGCTCGGCCGCGCGCTGGGTGCGGACCAGGTCACGCTCGACCACCGCGCGCTCCTTGGCGAGCTCGGCGGCCTCCTTGCGCAGCCGTTCGCGTTCGGCGCGGGCGCGTTCACGCTCGGCGCGTTCCTCCTCCTCGCGGCGACGGTCCTTTTCGGCCTTTTCGGAGCGCTTCGGCTTCGCCGGCTCGGCCTTGTCCACCAGTTTCGCCGGGCGCTTGCCGGCCGACGGCGGAGCCTTCGTTTCGAGCGTGAACCACTGGTCGGCGTCCTGGTGCGCGACCGAGGTCAGGCGGCCGGCCAGGGCGACCGCCGCGGTGTTCGGATCCGCCGCGACGGCTTCCAGCGTCGCCTCGACCTCACGCTCGACGGTGCCGCTCATCTCGGCCAGGCCGTGCAGGATCTGCCGCACCAGCTCACCGCGGCGCCTGGCCAGCGCCCGCAGGTCGTCGCCGGCCAGGCGCGTGTGGGCGTCCCGCAGCTCGTCACCGAGCTCCGCCAGCTCACCCAGCTGGTCCGGATCTTCCCTGGCCAGGCGGTTGACGATCGCCGCGGCCGCGGTCGGCTTCCGCAGCTCCTTGATCTTCGCCGCGAGCTCGGCGTCACCCTCCGCCTTGGCGGCCTTCGCCGCCGCGTTGCGCGCGCTGACGAACTCCGCGAGGTCACCCCCGTAGAGCTCGCCGGCCACCGTGTCGAAGTCCATCGTGCTCCAGCGAACCACATCGGACTGGTGCGAGCACCTGCGACGCGTCATCATCGGGACGGGGACGACGAAGGGATGAGGCGTGTTCTTCGATCTGGGTGTCCGGGACTTCCTCGACCGCGCGGAAACGGTGTACCCGGACCGCGTCGCGGTGGTCGACGAGCCGAACCAGCCCGCGCCGAGCTGGGGCACGCTCACCTACCGTGAGGTGGCGCGGCGTGCGCGGGCGCAGGCGGCCCACCTCGACGCGCTGGGTGTGCCGGTCGGCGGCCGCGTCGCGATGGTGTCGCACAACGCCGCGCGGCTGCTCGTGTCGTTCTTCGGCGTGTCCGGCTGGGGGCGGATCCTGGTGCCGGTGAACTTCCGGCTCGCCCCCGCCGAGGTCAAGTACATCGTCGAGCACTCCGGCGCCGAGGTGCTGATCGTCGACCCCGAGCTGGAGCACCTGCTGGAGACGGTGACGGCGAAGCACGTCTTCGTCCTCGGCCGCGACGACGAGGCGATCTGGGGCGGCGACGGCGACCCGCGCCCGTGGGCGGGCGACGAGTCGGCCACGGCGACCATCAACTACACGTCGGGCACCACGGCGCGGCCGAAGGGTGTGCAGCTCACCCAGCGCAACATCTGGCTCAACGCGGCGATGTTCGGCCTGCACACGACGTTGAGCGACAACGACGTCCTGCTCCACACGCTCCCGATGTTCCACTGCAACGGCTGGGGCATGCCGTACGCGGTGACCGGCCTCGGCGGGCGGCACATCGTGCTGCGGAAGGTCGACGGCACCGAGATCCTCCGGCGCATCGAGGAGCACGGCGTCACGATCCTGTGTGCCGCGCCGGCGGTGGTCACGGCGGCGCTGGACGGCGCCGAGACCTGGGAGGGCGAGATCCCGGGCCGCGACCGCGTCCGGCTCGTCGTGGCCGGCGCGCCGCCGCCGACCCGCACGATCGAGCGGGTGCGGGCCGAGCTGGGCTGGGAGTTCATCCAGATCTACGGGCTCACCGAGACGTCGCCGCTGCTGACGGTGAACCGGATGCGCAGCGAGTGGGCAGACCTCGACCCGCACGAGCAGGCCAAGCTGCTGGGCCGCGCCGGGGCGCCTGCGCTGGGCGTCCGGATCAGCGTCGACACCGACGGCGAGGTGCTCGCGCAGTCGAACCACAACCTCGACGGTTATTGGGAGAACCCGGACGAGACCGCGCGGGTCCAGGAGGGCAACTGGTTCCACACGGGTGACGGCGGCACCTTCGAAGACGGCTACCTGACGATCGCCGACCGCAAGAAGGACGTGATCATCTCGGGCGGCGAGAACGTGTCGTCGATCGAGGTGGAGGACGCGCTGAACTCGCACCCGGCGGTGCGGGAGGTCGCGGTGATCGGCATCCCGGACGAGAAGTGGGGCGAGCTGGTGACGGCGCTGGTCGTCACTTCGTCGGAGGTGACTTCCGAGGAGCTGATCAAGCACTGTCGCGACTACTTGGCGGGGTACAAGTGCCCGAAGCGGGTCGAGTTCCTGGACGAGCTGCCGCGGACGGCGACCGGGAAGATCCAGAAGTTCAGGCTGCGGGAGCCGTTTTGGAAGGACCAGGGTCGTCAGGTGAACTGAGGTTCTTCTTCGACGCGGGTTCGGGCGCGCTGCTCTGGCCCGGTCCCGTGGACCTCGAAGAACTGCCGATCAGCGCTGAGCTGCGCGCGGAGCTGGACCGCCTCGCGGTCGAGTACGACGAGTCGCTCAACTGGGACTACCCGCCGGACCCGGGCCCGTGGCGGGAGGCGCGGTGCCTTCGGTTCAACACCGACGTCCGGGCCGCGCTGGCCCGGCTGCGAGCCGAGCTGGGGCCGGAGCGGGAGATCGAGGACGGGTTCGACGAGCTGCACGAGGATCCGGACCTGGACCGCTACCTGGCCGACCCGAAGGGCTTCAAACGCTGGCAGAAGCTCCGGCACGGACACGCGTGTCGTCCGGTTGAGTGCCGCTACCGGACCAACCGGAAGAACGTCCGCACCTCGTCCACGAACAGCTCAGGCTGCTCATAAGCCGCAAAGTGCCCGCCCCGCTCCAGCTCGTTCCAGTGCCGGATGTCCGGATACCGCCGCGCCGCCCACCGCCGGGACGGCCGGGGCATCTCCGCCGGGAAGATCGAACACCCCACCGGCACGTCCACCGTGTCGTCCGTCGCCTCCGCGAACCACTTCTGCACCTTCCGGATGCTCTCCCAGTACAGCCGCGCCGAGGACGCCGCCGTGCCGGTGAGCCAGTACAGCGTCACGTCGTCCAGGAGCTCGTCTCGGGTGAACGGGAAGCCGTCCGACCAGGCGTGGAACTTCTCGACCAGCCAGCCGCACAGCCCGGCCGGGGAATCCAGCAGGCCGTAACCCACCGTCTGCGGGCGGGTCGACTGCAGCACCGAGTAGCCGTCCTCCCAGCGCTGGGCGTGCTCCAGCGCCGCGAGCGACGCACGCTCGGACGCGGTCAGGTCGTCGAACGTCGCCGGGTCGGGGGCCGCGATCGGCGGGTTCAGGTGGATGCCTGCCAGGTGGGCCGCGTCCTGCTGGGCGAGTGACGTCGTGATCGACGTTCCCCAGTCGCCGCCCTGGGCGCCGTAGCGTGCGTAGCCGAGGCGGGCCATCAGCGAAGCCCACGCCGCCGCGATGCGCTCGATTCCCCAGCCCGCCGAAGCCGGCTTGTCGCTGAAGCCGTACCCCGGCAGCGACGGAATCACCAGGTGGAACTCTTCCGAGAGCGGCTCGATCACCTTCCCGAACTCGAGGAACGAGCCCGGCCAGCCGTGCGTGAGCAGCAGCGGCAGCGCGTCCCGGGAAGACGAGCGCACGTGCAGGAAGTGGATACCCAGGCCGTCGATTTCCGTGCGGTACTGGGGAAACCGGTTGAACCGCGCCTCGGTGGCACGCCAGTCGTACCCGGCAGCCCAGTACTCGCACAGCGGCCGCAGGTAGGCCAGCGGTGTGCCCTGGCTCCAGTCGGCCACCGGCTCGGCCTCGGGCCAGCGGGTCCCGCGCAGGCGCGCGCGCAGATCGTCGAGGTCGGCGTCCGGGACCTCGATCCGGAACGGCGTGATCACGCCGGGACGTAGGTCAGCTGGACAACGCCGTTGCCGAACGTCGCCGACTTCTTCAGCACCAGCGCAAAACCCGGCCCTTCCTCGGGGAACAGCCGCTTCCCGCGGCCGACGACGATCGGGTACACCAGCAGGTTCAGCTCGTCGACCAGGCCTTCGGCCAGCAGCCAGCGCACCACCGTGGTGCTGCCGCTGGTCATGATGTCGCCGCCCGCCTCGGCCTTCAGCGCCCGGATCGCTTCGACCGGATCGCCGGTCAGCAATGTCGAGTTGTTCCAGCTCACGGCGGACAACGTCGACGACAGCACGTACTTGCGCACGTTGTTCATGAACGCGGCGCCCTCGTCGTCCTGGCCGGGCCACGCCTCGGCGAACCCTTCGTAGGTGACGCGCCCGAGCAGCATCGCGTCGGCCGCGGCCATCCCGCCGCCGACCGCCCGGCCGATCTCGTCGGTCCAGTACGGCAGCGACCACTTGTCCGGCGCCTCGGCCACGCCGTCCAGCGAGAGGAACAGGTTCGCGACGATCTTCCGCATGGGCCCCACTATCGCCCAAAAGCCGGCGAAACGCTAAGACCGTCCACTCGCGACGGACTCGCGCACGCGCGCGCTGTCCGATTCGGCCTGCGCACGCTCTTCCTCGGTCGCGGGCTCCAGTCGCGCCGGGACGTCCTTGTGGTGCGGCGTGCCCGCGATCGGGTCGCGGTCGAGCGCGTCCGTCAGCAGGTTGATCCGCGGGCCGCTGACCACCCGCCTGCCGTGCGCGTCCGGGTGGGCCATGCCGTAACCGTGCGGCAGCGCGAGCTGGCCCGGCCGCAGCCCGGGATCGGCCTCGGCGCGGACGACCACCCGGCCGGCGGACGTCACGACGGCCACCCAGTCACCCGGCGACGCGCCGATCGACTCGAGCTCTTCAGGACGCGCGCGCAGGGCGCCGTCCGGATCGGTGCGGCGCCAGCGCGGGTCGCGCAGGATCTGGTTCGCGTTGTGCGCCCGGCGCTGGCCGTTGAGCAGCGAAAACGGGTACGCCGGGTCGGGACGTTCGGCCGCCGGGTCAAGGGAGACGAGCCAGTCGAGCAGCTCCGGCACCGCCAGCCGGACACGCGGGCGGCGCATCAGGCTCCACACCTCGTCCTGCTCGTGGGCCGAGAAGGGTGTCGGACCGGCCAGCACGCGCGAGAACAGCTCCTCGCCCAGCTCCGGTCCCGTCAGCGAGCTGCCCAGCGCGCGCTGCACCGGCACCGTCATCGACTTCGCCGCGCGATGGCAGCCCGCCCACAGCGGCGCGATCGACGCGGCGCCGTCCGGCAGCGACGCGCCGAGCGTGCGGTAGAGCAGCACCGGCAGGATCGCCGCCCGCTCCGGCATCGCCTGGACCAGCGCCCCGATCCCAGCCTGCAGCTCCGCGCGCGGTCCCTCAGCCAGTGAAGCGAGGACGTCGGACGCCGGTAGCACGCCGAGCGCGTCAAAGAGCCGGGTGTAGATCTCGGCTTCGACGAGCGTGCCCGGCAGCGGGTCGAGCAGCGGCCGCCGGAGCTGGAAGTAGTTCGTCGGCCACTCGAAGGTGAAGAGCGTGAACTCCCACTTCTCGTGCTGCGACGCCGCGGGCAACACGTAGTCCGCCAACGCGGCCGTCTCGGTGTAGGCGATGTCGACGACCACCGAGAGTTCGGCCGCCTGCAGCGCGCGTTCGACGTCCCGCGTGCCGGCATAGGTGTTGGCGGGGTTCGACGACTCGACCCAGACCGCGCGGACCCGGTTCGGGTGGTCGGCGAGGATCTCCTCGGCGAGGGTGTTGGCCGGCAGCAGGCCGCCGATGTACTCGAACCCGGTGACCTCCGAGCGCTGCCCGGTCGTCGACCCCCACAGCGGCAGCAGCCACGAGTGCAGGTTGTTCGTGCCGCGCCGGCCGAAATGCCCGGTGAGCAGGTACAGCAGCTTCTCGAGGTAGCTGTTGAGCGTCGAGTGGCGCCCCTGCTGGATGCCCAGCTCGACCCGCACCACCATGGCCTTCGCCGAAAGCATCAGGTCGACCGCCCGCTCGACGTCCACACGGGACACTTCGGCGTGCGCGATCCACTCGTCCACCGGGACCTTCGTCAGCACGGCCGCGACTTCGTCGAACCCTTCGGTGCGGGCGGCGAGGAACTCCTCGTCGGCGCCGCCGCGTTCGAGCAGCAGCGCGAGGATCGCGCCCAGCAGGTAGGCGTCGGTGCCCGGCCGGAGCGGGAGGTGCAGGTCGGCGATCTCCGCGGTCTCGGTGCGCCGCGGGTCGATCACGAGCAGCTTGCGCGAGGGGTCGTTCTTGATCGTGTTGAGCGCGTGCCGGGCGTTGCTGAACCCGTGGGCCTGCCAAGGGTTGCAGCCGAGCACCACCAGCAGGTCGCAGTGCTCGACGTCTTCGGCGGTGTGCACGGTGGTCGAGCCGAACAGCTGCCCGTTGACCCAGAAGTCGCCGGTCTTTTCCTGCGAAAGCGCGTTGAAGTGCCGCGTCGAGTTCATCCACTTCAGCAGCGACGCGCCGTACGCGCCGCCGGAGTGGTTGCCCTGGCCACCGCCGCCGACGTAGGCGAACGAGCCGGGCCGCCCGGCCTCGGTGTCGGCGTCCCGGATCGTGTGCAGCTTCGCGGCGATCTCGGTGAGCGCGGTTTCCCAGTCGATCGGCTCGTGGGTGCCGTCGGGGCGACGGCGCAACGGCGTGGTCAGCCGGTCGTCGTGGTCGCCGTACCAGGTCAGGCGCTGCGCCTTCTGGCACAGGTACCCGGCCGACCGCGGGTGCGCCTTGTCCCCGCGGACGCGGGTGATCTTGCGGCCGTCGAGCTGCACCTCCAGCCCGCAGTTGAGGTAGCAGAGGCTGCACGCGGTGCGGTGCCAGTCGGCCATGACGGTCCCCTTCAGGACTTCAGGATGTCGAGCGCGCGGCCCAAGGTCGTGAGCCGTGCTTCGAGCGTTTCGCCGGCCGGGTACAGCCGGACCGTGGTGATGCCGGTGTCGCGCCAGACGCGCAGCCGTGCGCGGACCATCTCCTCGGTGCCGATCAGCGTGGTGCCGAGCACCATCTCGTCGGTGACGAGCGCGGTGGCGCCGTCGCGGTCGCCGGCCTGCCAGCGCTCGCGGACCTCGGCGGCGACGTCCGCCCAGCCCTGCCGGCTGTAGGCGTTGTTGTAGAAGTTCGTGGTGGCCGAGCCCATCCCGCCGAGGCTGAAGGCGAGCTCCTTCTTGCGGCTGCCGACCATCGTGCGCAGCTCGTCCTCGTCGGAAGCGAAGGCGACTTCGGCGCCCTGGCAGACGTCGATGTCCGCACGCGTGCGGCCCGATTTGGCGAGCCCGGCGTCGAGGGGCCCGAAGTACGCGTCGGCGCCTTCGGGGACGAAGCTCGTTCCGAGCCAGCCGTCGGCGACCTCGCCGGTGAGCTCCAGGAGCTTGGGCGAAAGCGTCGCGAGGTAGATCGGGATGTCCGGGTTCGGCTCGGTCGACAGCCGCATCGGACGGGCTTCGCCGGGCAGCGGGACCTCGAAAGCCTTGCCGGAGAACGAGATCTTCTCCCCGGCGAAGGCCTGCCGGATGATCTCGACGGTCTCGCGCATACGGGTCAACGGCTTCGCGAACGGGACGCCGTGCAAGCCCTCGATCACCTGCGGGCCGGACGGGCCGAGGCCGAGTGCGAACCGGCCGCCGGACAGGTCGGCCAGCGTCAACGCGGCCTGCGCGATCGCGACCGGCGTGCGGGTGCCGAGCTGGATGATGCCCGAACCCAGCCGGATCCGATCGGTGCGGGCGGCGAGGTAGCCGAGCGCGGACGGCGCGTCCGAACCCCAGGCTTCGGCGACCCAGCAGACGTCGAGGCCGAGTTTTTCCGCCTCCAGCACGAAGTCCAGCGTGGTGTGGGAGTCCTTGGAGAACTCGACGGTCGTCGCCGTCTTCACCGGCTTTCCACCCGCTCCTTGATCGCGGCGAGGTTGCCGGTCATCGCGGTTTCGAACTCGCGCAGCCGCACGAAGACGATCTTCTGTTCCTTCTCCGGCATCCGGTCGATCGCGAACGACAGCCCGGAGCGGCCCGGGCCCATCTGCATCCACTGCGACAGCCGCGTGCCGCCGTTGTCCGGCTCGAGGGTGAACCGCCAGACCGAGCTCGGCTCGGCCGGATCCTGCACCGCCCACGCGAACACGCGCGGCTCTTCGCGCTCGACGACGTACGACGTCGTCTCCCACTCGCCGAACGCGTCGTGCTTGCTCTTGCCCACGAAGGTGCGACCGACCTCGCGCCACTCGACGGACTGCAGTTCGGCACTCAGCGAAGGCATCAGCCCGATGTCCGAGACGACCGGCCAGACAACCTCCGGTGCGGCGTCGATCCAGGTCGAGACCTCGGCCGTCGGTTTGTCCGCGTACCGCGCGCCGGTCCACTGCATCGTGGTCGCACCCCTCTCGATGAGCCTCTGACCACGATAGTTGCGTAGATAGACCTACGCTGTCAACGTCACTCCTGCCGCGCGAACCGCTCCTCGACGTCCGGGCGCCGCGCCAGCCGCGGCGGGAAGCCGGGGCCGCGGCGCATCCGGGTGTCGTCCGGCGTCATCGGCTCACGGCACTCCGCACAGACGATTTCGGCGTGCGTGTCGTGCCCGCAGGCGGTGTGGTGCACGGTGATCGGCGGGCCGGCTTCGCTCGAGAGCCACTTGTCGCCCCAGCGGGTCATCGCGAGCAGCACCGGGTAGAAGTCGCGACCCTTTTCGGTGAGCACGTAGTCGTAGCGCACCGGCTCGGTCTGGTAGGCGACCTTCTCCAGCAGCCCCTCGTCGACCAGCCGCTTGAGCCGGTCCGCGAGGGTGTTGCGCGCGATGCCGAGCGCCTGCTGGAACTCGTCGAAGCGACGCACGCCGTAGAAGGCGTCACGCAGCACCAGAGGCGTCCACCAGTCCCCCAGCAGGTCCATGGTGCGCGCGATCGAGCACGGCCACTGCGCGAACGATGTCCGTTTCATGAGCCCGAGAGTACGCCGTCTCGCAGAGAGACTCAGCAGGTCAGCCGCATGACCACCCGCCGGGCGGTCGGGCGGCTCACCTCCTCGAACCCCGCGGCGGCGAAGGTCCCGGTGGTGCCGACGAACAGTTCGCCGGGCCACGCGACCTGCTGCCCCGGCTCGACGAGCATCGGGTAACCCTCGATCGCCCGGGCACCACGCTCGCGGGCGAAGTCCACGGCCGCCTTCGCCAAGACGGCACTCACCCCGCGCCGCCGGAAGCCCGTGCGGACGACAAAACACGTCACCGACCAGACGCCGTCGTCTTCCCGGTCTTCGTCACGGCCGGCCCAGACCAGGCGGCTGCGCAGGAGCCGCCGGTAGGCGGTGCGCGGTTCGACCGCGCACCAGCCGGCGGGCTCACCGTCGAGGAAGGCGACCAACCCGGTCGCGTGCTCGGCCGTCTGCTCGCGGAACCGCTCGGCCCGTTCGTCCGCGGTGCCCGACCGCCACTGCGCGGGCGTCTCCTTGAAGTACTGGCAGCGGCAGCGGGCCGGGTCGCCGCGGTCGCCGAAGATCGCCTGCAGATCCGCCCAGGACGCCTGGTCGACGGGTACGACAGTCAGCATCCTCCGACGCTAGACCAGGTGACCCGTCGTGACGTCGACGTGGTCGGGGACCTCGTCGTGCTCGTCACCGACCGAGAGTGTGCCCGCCGGTTCGACCAGCAGCACGCTCGCGCCGCTCTTCGACGACGGCTTGTGGAACGTGCCCTTCGGCACCACGAACACCTGGCCGCGGGACAGCGTCACCACCCGCTCGTCCGGGTCGCGGAGGCCGATCTCGATCTCACCGTCGAGGACCAGGAAGAACTCGTCGGTGTCCTCGTGGACGTGCCAGACGTGCTCACCGTCGAAGCGGGCGAGCCGGATGTCGTAGTTGTTGACACGGGTGACGATCCGCGGGCTCCAGGCGGCGTCGAAGCTCGCCAGGACTTCGTTCAGGTCGATCGGGTTCATGCCTGCCATCGTCGACCTGGTGTTCCGGCGGCACGAGTGCTAGGAATCGCACATGCCGCAAGAATTCTCGCACCGGGTCGTCGCGATCGTCACGGCGGAGTCGAACCCCTTCGAGATGGGCGTCGCCACCGAGCTGTTCGGGCTGCGGCGGCCCGAGCTGGACCGGACCTGGTACGACTTCACGCTCTGCTCCGCGACCCCGGACGTGCGGATGAACCTCGGCATGTTCACGCTCACCGGCGTCGCCGGGATCGAGGCGGCCGACACGGCGGACACGCTGATCGCGCCGGCCCGGCCGGACACCGGCGTGCCGACGGACCCCGCGGTCATCGCCGCGATCCGCCGGGCCGCCGACCGGGGCGCCCGGCTGGTCAGCTTCTGTACCGGCGCCTTCGCGCTCGCCGAAGCCGGCGTGCTCGACGGGCGCCGGGCGACCACCCACTGGCAGTGGGCCGCCGAGTTCGCTTCGCGGTTCCCCGAGGTGCGCTGGGAGCCGGACGTGCTGTTCGTCGACGACGGCGACGTCCTCACCGCGGCCGGCAGCGCGGCCTCGCTCGACCTCGGCCTGCACCTCATTCAGCGCGACCACGGCGCCGAAGTCGTCAACGCGGTCAGCCGCCGGCTGGTGTTCACCGGCCACCGCGACGGCGGTCAGCAGCAGTTCATCGCCCGGCCGGTGCCCGCGGTGCCGGACACCTCGCTCGCCCCGGTGCTCGCCTGGGCGCTCAGCCGCCTGGACCGGCCCCTGACGGTGAACGACCTCGCGACCCGCGCCGCGACCAGCCCGGCGACCCTGCACCGGAAGTTCCGCGCGGAGCTCGGCACCACACCGCTGGCGTGGCTGACCACCGAACGCGTGACGCTGGCCTGCCGCCTCATCGAACGCGGCGAGCTGCGCCTCGACCGCGTGGCCGAGGCGAGCGGTTTCGGCACGGCGGCGAACCTGCGGCTGCAGTTGCGGCGGCACACCGGGCTCAGCCCGAGCGCCTATCGCCGCCGCTTCGGCCCGGCCGCCTAGGAGGCCCGCACCCGCTCACGCGCGTCGGCGATCCAGCCGAGCATCGCCTCCAGCATCCGGGCCCGCAGTTCCAGCCCCATCGCCTGCGGGTCGGTCGGCCGCTCGGTCTTCGCGAGCTCCCGCAGGTACGCCCGCAGCGGCTCCAGCTCCGCGGTCAGCGCCCGTTCCTCGCGCTCCAGCACCGCGAGCGCGTCGCCACTCTCCAAAGTGGACACCAGGAGCGCGCGCAGCATGGACTCGTCGCGCACGGTCCGGTCGGGCTCGACCTCCACCAGCCAGCGGCGCAGCTCGGCGCGGCCGGCCGGGGTGACGACGTAGGTCCGGCGGCCCCGGGGACCGCCCGCGACCTCTTCGGCGAACCCGGCCTCGGTGAGCTTCGCCAGTTCGCCGTACATCTGGTTGCGCCGGGCGTACCAGACGCCCCGCATCACCTCGTCGAACTTCTTCGCCAGGTCGTAGCCGCTCTGCGGGCCGGGCAGGAGCGTGGCGAGGACCGCGTGGCGCAGTGACATGCTCGTCATTTTTGACAGGTCAAACTGTACCGGTCAAACTCGACTCATGACACCGCTCCTGAACAGGACAGAGCGCCAAAAACTGCTGATCCTGCTGGCCACCCTCAGCGGTGTGCTGCTCAGCGCCCTCGACGGCACAGCCACCAGCACGGCCATGCCGAAGATCGCCGAGCAGCTGCACGGCACCGGGAGCCTGACCTGGGTCACCACCGCGTACCTGCTGGCTTCGACCGTGACGATCCCGGTCTACGGGCGGCTGGCCGACCTGCACGGCCGGCGGCTCCCGCTGCTCACCGGCCTGACCCTGTTCCTGGCCGGCTCGGCGTTGTGCGCGCTGGCCGGGGACATGCCGCAACTCATCGTGTTCCGCGTCGTCCAGGGCCTCGGCGCCGGCGCGCTGATGACCGTCGGCATGACGCTCGTGCGTGATCTCTACCCGCCGGAGCGCTCGACCGGCCTGATGCGGATGCAGACGCTGATGGCCGGGCTGATGGTGGTCAGCTTCCTCGGCGGCCCGCTCGAGGGCGGCCTGCTCACCGACCACCTCGGCTGGCGCTGGATCTTCCTGGTCAACCTGCCGATCGGCGCGGCCGCCGTCGCCGTGCTCGCCACGCTCGTCCCGCACCACCGCCCCGAAGACCGGGACACCGGCCGGTTCGACACCGCCGGCGTGCTGCTGCTGACGGCCGCGATCTCCCTGGTCCTGGTGGCGCTCGGCACCGACCATATGCTGACGCTGCTCCCGCTCGGACTGGCGCTGCTCGCGGCGTTCGTCTTCGTGGAACGCCGGGCGAGCGTGCCAATCGTGCCGCTGCGCCTGTACGCCGGCCGGACCTACCGCGCCGTGACGGTCGCCGGCTTCCTGTTCACCGCCGCGAGCATGCCCGCCGGGCTCTTCTTCGGCCTCTACTTCCAGCAGGTGCGCGGGTACGGCGCAACGGCGTCCGGGCTCATGATCGTCCCGCTGATGGCCGGCATGCTCGCCGGCAACCGCGGCACCGCGCTGATCGTGCTCCGGACCGGCCGGGTCAAGGGCCTGCTGGCCGGCGGGGCCGTCCTGATGGCGTGCGCGTCGGCTTCCCTGGCGGCGATCGACGTCCTGCCGGTGTGGGTCACGGTGGGGTGCGCCGGGCTGATCGGGCTCGGGACGGCCCCGGCGATGGGCGGGATCGCCATCGCCGCGCAGATGTCCGTCGAGCGGCGGGACATCGGGGCGGCGACCGCCGGACTGAACCTGCTCAAGCAACTCGGCGGCAGCGCGGGCCTGGCCGTCGGGCAGGGACTGCTCGTCGCGCAGGCCGAGCTGGCGCGGGCGATCGGCACCACGATCGCCGTGGTCGGCGCCGTCGGCGGCCTGCTTGCGCTCGGCGCGGTCCTCACCATGGCGGACCTCGACGTCATGCCCGCGCCCGTCACAGCTCGGTGAGCGCCTTGGCCAGCGCTTCCTGCTGCAGCCCGGCCGGATAACCCGCCGGGTCGGCCGCGGCCAGCACATTGAGCCCTTCGACCAGGGCCACCAGGCTCTTCGTCGTCAGCTCGAGCCGTTCGTCCGTCCACTCCGGACGGCACGCCGCGACCAGCCGCCGGATGCGGGCGACAAACGAGTGGTTCGCCGCGCGGTGGCGTTCGGCCAGGGCGTCGTCGGCCAGTGCCGCCGCGAGGAACCCCACCCAGACGCGGGACTCGTCGTGGTGGCCGTGCGGGAGGTCGATGGCCTGCCCGAGCACCGCGGCCAACGCGCCCTCCGCGTCGGCGCTCGCAGCCTCGGCGGCGTCGGCGCGGACGGCCGTGCGTTCGTAGAGCAGATCACGCGCGTGCAGCAGCAGCGCCTTCTTGGTCGGGAACGTGTGCATCACCAGGCCGGTCGTGCAGCCGGCGCGCTCGGCGACCGCGCGCAGCGTCAGCCCCGGCAGGCCGTGGTCGGCGAGCACCTGCCACACCGCGTTCGACAGCAGCTCCCGCTGCGCCCCCACGTCACGCTGTCTCGGCACCCTGAATCCTCTCTTCACGAGAAGCGTAACAGGTGCTACGGTAACGCTTGTTACGGAACAGGGGGTACCACCTGATGCTCGACTGCACCTTTGCCATCACCCCGGTGACCTGGGACGATCCCGACGCCGTCCGCCTGCGCGAAGCCCAGCGGGCCGAACTGGACGCGCGCTACGGCACCGACAACCACGAGCCCGGTGCGGTCCCGACCGCCGACACCGTCGCGGTGTTCCTCGTCGCGCGGGACCCCGGCGGCACCGCCGTGGGCTGCGGTGGGCTCCGGCTGCTCGGGCCGGGTTCCGGCGAGGTCAAGCGCATGTACGTCGACCCGGCGGCCCGCGGCACCGGCGTCGCGACCGCGCTGCTGCGCGCGCTCGAGGACCACGCGCGGGAACTCGGGATCACCCGGCTGCTGCTGGAAACCGGGACCGGCCAGCCGGACGCGATCCGCTTCTACCAGCGTGAAGGTTATGAGCCGATCGAGGCCTACGGGCCTTACGTCGGCGAACCGATCTCGCGCTGCTTCGCCCGGGACCTGTGATCGGTTTTCCGATGGCTGTCCCAGGCTGAGCTATTGGTGAGCAGGGGTGCACCGGGCCTACCGTCGAAAGGCACGGCGATCTGGGGTTCTTTTCGCCGTTCCCCTTCACCCGACGGAGTTCCCTTGCGTATCAAGCAAATCGGCGTTGTGCTGGCCGCAGCCGCCGTCTTCGTGTCGCCGGCCACCACCGCGGAGGCGGCGTCGAGGATCGTTCCGCTCGACCTCGCCGCCGGGCAGCAGCCGGAAAACATCACCCTGGAGCCCGACGGCTCCGCCGACCTCACCTTCGCCTACACCGGCGAAATCGGCCGGGTCACCCCGGCCGGGAAGGTGAGCGTCATCGCCCGGATCCCGGTGCCCGCCGACGGCGACGTCCCGGTGGTCCACCGGAAACTGTTCCTCGGCGGCATCGTCCGGGCACCCGGCGGTGACCTGTACGTCGCCGTTTCGACCGGCACCCCGGCCACCGGGCTCTATCGGATCAGGGCGGGGTCACCGCCGGTCCAGGTGGCCGCACTGCCGCCGGCCGGCTTCCAGAACGGCGTCACCCGCGACCCGGCGACCGGCGATCTCTACGTGGCCGATTCGTTCACCTCCACGGTCTGGCGGGTCTCGCCGCGAGGACGCGTCACCGCCTTCGCCACCGGCGAGCTGCTCGCCCCGGTGAGCGGCTTCGGCGCCAACGGGATCAAGGTCCACGACGGCGCGATCTGGGTGTCCAACCTGGACCGTGGCACGCTGGTCCGGTTCCCGCTGGCCGGCGGGCCCGGCCGGGTCGTCGCGACAGGTCTCGGGCCGGTCGACGACTTCGCCTTCCACG
Source organism: Amycolatopsis sp. NPDC051758 (assembly GCF_044453095.1). Classification (NCBI taxonomy): domain Bacteria; kingdom Bacillati; phylum Actinomycetota; class Actinomycetes; order Pseudonocardiales; family Pseudonocardiaceae; genus Amycolatopsis; species Amycolatopsis sp. NPDC051758. The sequence goes on from NZ_JBITCJ010000004.1 coordinate 421,696, forward strand.
GCGACACCGTCGTCGCGGCGATCAACCAGGAGAACCGCGTGGTCACCGTCGGCCGGGCCGGCGTCCGCACCATCTTGTCCACTTCGGACGGACTGGCCAACCCGACCGCGGTCGCCGTCCGTGACACCACGCTGTATGTCACGGACGGCGCCTATTTCGGCGGATCGCCGAACCTCCTTCAGGCGACACTCGCGGCGAACACGTGCAGTGCCGAGTTCGACGGCAGCGTCACCGCCACGACCTCCTTGCCCGCGGTCAGCGGGACGGAGTTCGCGAACACCCGGTACGGCGTCGCCGGATAGGCCGGGCCGCTCCGGGTGTTCTTGCCCAGGACGGTCGCGACGGTGGTCGCGCCGTACTGGGCGGGGTCGGCGCAGCACCAGTTCGGCAGGCCGAGGTCGGCCTGGCTGGTGCTGCCGTCGGCGTACCGGACCACGATGGCGCCCTTGGCCGTCCCGGTCCCGGTGCCGGCCAGCACGAGTTTCGAACCGGTTCCTCGGACCGCCACGGTCTGCCCCGCCGCGACGACGTTGTCCGGCTTGCCGTCGCCGGCGGCGGGCCAGGTCAGCCGGGCCCCGGCCGCGGTGAACGTCGTGCCCGGTTTCAGGCCTTGCTCGGCGAGTCCCTCGGCACGGAAACTGCTGCCGCCACCGTCGAGGTCTCCGGCCGCGACGTGCGCCGCGTCGGTGACGCCGGCGTTCCCGTACGCCGCGGCCAAGGAGGCGTACGGGACGGTGACCGTCGCCGAGTCGACAGCCTGGTGCGTGCCCAGCCGCGCTTGGTACGTCGTGGTGGCGGTGACCTGGTAGTCCGCGGGCTTCAGCCCGGCGTCCGGAGTCAGCGTCGCCGGCACCTGCACCGTCCGACCGGGCCACACCAGCTTCGGCGCGGCCGGGACGTCCACGTGGAAGCCGTTGGCCTGCACCGAAAGCGTCACGTCCCGCACCGGCAGCGGCGTGCCGTTGGTGAAGCTCACTGTCGCCTTGGTGGCCTGGCCCGGCGCGGCCAGCGACGGCATCGTCAGCGTCGTCGAGCCGTTGTTGTCCTCCGGGAAGACGCCGCCGACCGCGCTGGTCCCGAACAGCCGGACGTCCTGCCGGTCACCCGCGCCGACCTGGCCGGTCTTCACGCGCACCACGCCGTGGGCGGCCGGGTCGTACCACCAGCCCGACGTCGCCCGGTCCAGCTCGGCCTTGCTGCCGTACTGCCGCAGGATCCCGGCACCCGCCTGGACGACAGCCGGTTTTGCGCCCGTGTGGACGGACAGCCGGTAGTTCCGGGCCGCGGGCTTGCCGGGGTAGGTGCCCGCGCTCGCCCCGATCCCGACGGTCACCGTGCCCGGCCCGGACTTCGGCGCGTCGACGGTGAACGTCTGCTGCGCCTGCTCACCACGCTGGTAACCGCGGGTCACACCGTCGTCCTCGGTGAGCGTGAAGCTGCCCTTGCCCTGCGGGTAGACGTCGAGGTCCAGCTCCCCCTCGTCCCGGGTCTGCCACGACGTCGTGCCCTCCGCCCACATCGGCACGACGGCGCCGGCCCGGACGAACAGCGGCAGGGTGTCGAGCGGCGCGTCGTAACCGTCCACCGTCGTCGGGCCGGTGTAGGTCCGGCCGCTCCAGTAGTCCACCCAGGTGCCCTTGGGCAGGTAGATCCCGTTGCGCACGTCGGCCTTCTCGTAGACCGGCGCGACCAGGAAGTCCGTTCCGGACAGGAACTCGTACTTCGCCTTGTCGGTCCACACGTTCGGATCGTCGGGATACTCCAGCGCGAGCGGCCGGACCTGGCCGACGCCGGTCTGGTGCGCCTGCGCCGAGTAGCTGTAGGTGTAGGGCAGCAGCCGCTCCTTGAGCAGCAGGTACTTGCGGTTGATCGAGGTGTACGGCTCACCCTGGCGCCACGGCTGCTTGTCCGACGACGCCCAGCCGTCCATCGTCATCGCCGTCGGCAGGAAGGACTTCCACTGCAGGTCGCGGACGTAGGTCTGCGGGCTGCCGCCGAAGATGCCGTCGATGTCGCCGGTGTTGTAGGCGATGCCGGACGTCGTCGCGCCCGCGTACGTCGGGATCTGCCACTTGATGTAGTCGTAGGAGCCGGACTGGTCGCCGCTCCACAGCACACCGCAGCGCTGCGCGCCGGCCCAGCTGACGGGCTGCCAGACGAAGCCGCGGGCGTCACTGTTGTCTTCGATGCCCTGGTAGGCGGTGTCGCAGGCGTCGAGCGCGAACTGGTAACCCGGGCCGACCCAGGCGACGTCCAGCTTGCGGACCCGCACGCCGGCCTTGACCTCGTCGGACTGGTTCGGGACACCGTCCTCGGTCCAGAGCCCGAGCTGCATGCTGTTCTTGCGGAGACCCTCACCGGTCTGCTGCAGGTTCTCGTACCCGCAGCCGTACCCGTCGTTGACCAGCATCCAGCCGTTCGGCATGCCGTTCTCGGTGTAACCGTCGGCCACCTTCACCGCGTCCAGCGTGTGCCGCTCACCGCGATTTGCATTGTGCAAATAGCAATCGGAGTCGCCGGTTTCCAGCCCGTAGATCGGCGGCAGGAACGGTTTCCCGACCAGATCGGTGTAACCGGAGACGACGTCCTTGAGACTGCCGCCGACCACGTAGGTCGCGTCGAAGCGGCGTTCGTCGTGGGTGGTCTCGACCGGGTCGGTGAACGTGTAGCTGCCCGGCGCGAAGGTGTTGCGCAGGACGCCGTAACCCGCGGTGGAGGCGTAGAACGGCTGGGAGTTGGGCGCGCCGCCGTCGTTCCAGTTGTCGTCGGCGAAGATCTTGATCGTCCGGTCGCGGTGGCTGAAGCGGCCGTTCTGCTCACCGCCGCCGACGAACTGCTCGGTCCCGGCCCTGGTCAGGTGCTGTGTGGTCGTGGTTCCGGTCCACGACAGCGGAGCGGACTCCGCCCACAGCTGGTTGTGGTCCGCGCCGTCGTAGAGGGCGAACTTCAGGGGGTGCTTGTACGCCCGCAGCGTCGCCTTGGGTGTGGAAATAGCCCAGTAGGCGCCTTTGTCGACACGCTTCGGTGTCGCCGGGGCCGTGGTCTTCGGCCGGACGATCTTGTCGCCGGCCGGGTCGGTGAAGGTCCCGTCGGGGGCGAGCCAGACCCGGACGGCGCCTTCGGCGGGGAAGCTCACGCGTACGGCCGCGGCTCCCGACTTCAGTGTCACGACCGGGCCGTCGGCGGAGATCCCGGTCAGGTCGCCGAGCTGTCCGGACGGCGCCGCGGCCGGGCCGGCCTGGGCCACCGCGGGCGAGAGCCCGAGGACGGCGACAGCGACCAGACACCCGAGTGACTGCGCAACTCTGCTCATTCAAGGCACCTTTCGCGCATCAACACGCATTCTGGCCTCTGTATAGCGCACGTTTTGCACACTGTCACCCGCCGTACCGGTTCAGAAGGCCCGGCTCACGACTTCCGTCGGGGTCACGCTGTGCGTCCGGTCGATCACGCCACACCGTCCACTGTGCACAGCCGGAGAAGTTTCGATAGCGTTCCCCAGGTTTCCGTTCCGGACATTTCCCGGCCGTTTCCGCCCCCGGTCCAGGTGCGCGACCCGCCCCACGCGGCACGTGCATCCGCACGCGAGACCTGCACACGTCATCCGCACCGTCACCATCGGCAAACGGTTGCTGGGGAACAAAAGCCGCTGTATGTTGGCGGCGCCCCCAGGTGTTCCCCCATCGGTCACCGGGGTTCGCGCTGCTCGGCGGAAGCGGGGAGGCGACTGCCTGAGATAGCGCTTTCCGGTGGTTGGGTCGCCACCGGAGTTCAGGAGGGAAGCAGTGCCTTGGTGTACCGGGGAAAAGCCGTGGCCGACCGGGTGAACGAGCCGTACCTGGTCGGCCAGGAAGCCATCGCGGGCGAGCTGCAGCGCGGCAAGTGGTGCGTCTACCTGCACGAATGGCTCGGCGACGAGCATGATCTCGCGACCTGGCAGACCCAGGTGGCCGCCCACGCGGCGCGCTCCGGGGTCGAGGTGTGCTTCATGGAGATCCCGCGCAAGGACATGACGCTGGTGGCCAACGTGCGCGCGCTGCCCAGCTTCGAGCAGGTGACCGAGTCCGTGGCAGCGCTGGAGCACTACCGGGGCTTGGCGGCGGGACACCGGCGGCGCGGAGTGCTGGGACGGCGGCGCAAGCCGGCTGAGTGACACTTTTGCCGTGCCTGCACCAGGGTTTCGGTTGCCGCAGGTCAGCGGGAAGAGAACGCTTACGGCGCTGCGGCTCGTTGCTGCGCGGCCAGGAAGTGCGCCGTTTCCGCCGTCGCCTGGTAAAGCGCGCGGTAGTGGCCGTAGAACTCCTTGTACCGCGCCGCGTTGGCCGGATCCGGGGTCACCGTCGCGGCGATCGGGTTCCCGCGAGAGGCATCCATCCCGACCGCCTCCGCCGCCAGCAGCGCGTCACCCAGGCAGGCGCCGATCGTCTCGGCCGGGATCTGCTGCGGCAGGCCGGTGACGTCGGAGACGATGCGCGTCCACAACCCGCCCTTGGTGCCACCGCCGACCGCGACGAGCCGCCGGGCCGCGCCGCCCGCGGAAGTCATCGCCTCCAGGTTGTGCCGGACGCCGTACGCGATGCCTTCCAGCGCCGCGCGGTAGATCTCGGCTCGCCCGTGCGACGTGGTCAGCCCCGCGAGCACACCCCGCGCGTCCGGATCGAACAGCGGTGTCCGCTCCCCCGCGAAGTACGGCAGCAGCAGGAGCCCACGGCTCCCCGCCGGCACCGAAGCCGCCTCCGCGACCAGATCCGCGTACGAACCGCCGACCAGCTTCCGCAGCCAATCGGTGACCGCGCCGGACGTCGCCATGCCCGCGGCGAGCGTGAAGCTGCCCGGGACTACCCCGCGGGTACCCCACAGGCCGGGGTGCGGACGCGGTTCGGTGAGCACCTGGACCAAGAACATCGTGGTGCCGTACATGACCATCACGTCACCCGGTTCGCGGACGCCGACGCTGGCGGCCTCGGCCCAGGCGTCGACCGTCCCGGCGGTGACCGGCAACCCCGCCGGCAACCCGGTCAGTGCGGCCGCGGCCGTGGTGACCTCGCCCGCGACCTCCGTCGGCCACCGCAGCTCCGGCAACGGCAGCCCGGGCGCGACCCGCTCGGCCCAGTCCTTCGCCCACTCCCCGGCGGCGAGGTCGTAGAGCGGTGTGCACTGGCTGGCCGAGTGGTGGTCCAGGACGTACCGGCCGGTCAGCCGGTGCACCAGGAACGAGCTGGCCATCAGCAGCTTCTTCGTGCGTGCGTAGACGTCCGGCTCGTGGTGGGCCAGCCAGCGCACCTTCGGCCCGACGGCCTGGCTGGTCAGCGGGGAGCCGCCCCGAGCGAGGATCTCGTCCGCGCCGAACTCCTCGTTCAGCGAAGCGATCTCCGCGCCCGCGCGGGTGTCGACGCCGTAGAGGATGGCCGGCCGCAGCGGCTCCCCCGCGGCGGAAGCCGGGAGCAGGCACGGCCCGATGCCGCTGATCCCGAGCCCGGCGAGGGGCCGCCCGCCGGCGGCACGCAGCAGGTCCGCGACGATTCCGGCGAAGTCGGCCCACCACACCGTTTCCGCGTCGTGCTCGAACCAGCCGGGGCGCGGCGTCGAGACGGAGTGTTCACGGACGGACCGGGCGAGCACGGCGCCGCCGGGGTCCACCAGCACACCCTTCGAACTGGCCGTGCCGATGTCCACGCCGAGCAGCAGTCCCGTCATCCGCCCTCCACGGACCAACCTGCGGGAAATCGATTACCACCACGCTATGGTGTGCCGGAAGCACTGTCAACGACCGAGCGAACGAGGACACGGTGGCGACGATCTCCGACGTGGCGGCGCTGGCCGGGGTCTCGACCGCGACCGTGTCCAGAGCGCTCAACGGCAAGTCCACTGTGGACCCGGCGCTGGCCGAACGGGTGGCCAGGGCCGTGGAAGAGCTCGGGTACACACCCAACGGGCTCGCGCGCAGCCTGCGCCGCCGGGAGACCGCGGTGCTGGCGCTGATCATCTCCGACGTCGAGAACCCGTTCTTCACGGCGATCGCGCGCGGGGTCGAGGACACGGCGCAGGCCGCCGGGTTCTCGGTGATGCTGTGCAACTCCGACGAGAACACCGCCAAGGAGCGCCGGTACGTCGAGGTCGCCGCACAGGAGCGGCTCGCCGGCGTGATCATGTCGCCGACCACCGGTGACAGCGACGTCCGGCCGCTGACCACGCACGGAACTCCCATCGTGACCGTCGACCGGCGGCTCGGCTCCGAGGACTGCGACGCCGTCCTGGTGAACTCCCGCGCCGCCGCCCGGGAAGCCGTGGGGCACCTGGTCGCGCAGGGCTACGAACGGATCGGCTGCATCGCCGGCCCGCAGGGCATCACCACCGCGGACGACCGTCTCGACGGTTACCGCGACGGACTCCGCGACGCAGGCCGGAAATACTCGGCAAAACTGGTGCGCCGCTGCGAATTCCGCGAATCCGGCGGCCGCGAGACCGCGGTACAGCTGCTGACGAAACCCGATCCGCCCGACGCGCTCCTGGTGTCCAGCAGCACGATGTCGGTCGGCGTGCTGCAGACGATGGCCGAGCTGGGTCTGCGCGCGGGCCGTGACGTCGGGATCGTGTCCTTCGACGACGCCCCGTGGGCGACGCTGATTTCGCCGGCGCTGACGGTGGTCGCCCAGCCGGCCCACGCGATGGGCCAGCTCGCGGCACGCCTGCTGCTGGACCGGATCGCGGACGGCGGCACCCGCCCGGCGTCCACGACGACGATGGCGGCTCAGCTCGTCATCCGCGGCAGCTCCACGCATTGATCCGCTCGAAGTGACGCTTGACACACCTCCGCACCACCCCTAGCGTCTGGGTAATCGATTACTCCCATCTTCCGCCGACGCGAGGGGTGTCATGGAAGAGCCGGGTACTCCGCTGGTCGTGCTGACCGGCGTCAGCAAGGCGTACGGCGGCACGCTCGCCTGCGACCACGTCGACTTCACCGTGCGACGCGGCGAAGTCCACGCGCTGCTCGGGGAAAACGGCGCCGGCAAGTCGACGCTGATGCGGATCCTCTCCGGCGACGTCACCGGGCACCGCGGCACCGTCAAGATCAACGGCGAGCCCGTCGTGTTCGGCAGCCCCGTCGACGCGCAGCGCCGCGGGATCGCGATGATCCCGCAGGAGCTCGACCTCGTGCCCGGGCTTTCGGTGGCCGCCAACATCTTCCTCGGCCGCGAGCTCCGCACGAAGGCCGGCACGATCGCGCGGCAGAGGATGCACCACGAGACGCGGGAGCTGCTCGCCCGCACCGGGATCACGCTCGACCCGAAGCGCGCCGTCGGCGAGCTGCGCACCGGCGAGCAGCAGCTGGTCGCCATCACCAAGGCGCTCGCGCTCGACGCCCGGGTGCTGATCATGGACGAGCCGACGTCCGCGCTCACCGGCGCCGAGGTCGAGCGGATGTTCAAGGTGATCACCGAACTCCGCGACGCGGGTGCCGGGATCGTCTACATCTCCCACCGGCTCGAGGAGATCGGGCGGATCGCCGACCGGGCCACCGTGCTGCGCAACGGCCGGGTCGCCGCCGGGTTCGGCGCCCGCGACCTGACCGTCGAGCAGGTCACCGAGGCGATGATCGGGCGTCCCGTGCAGCAGATGTTCCGCGCCAAGCACGGCGAAACCGGTGGTGAGCTGCTCCGCCTGGACGACTTCGCGCTGCGCCCGCGGCGGCACCGGCCCGGCCGCCGTGAACCCGCGGGGATCTCGCTCACCGTCCGCGCCGGCGAGATCGTCGGCCTCGGCGGGCTGCTCGGCTCGGGCCGCACCGAGCTGCTGGAAACGCTGTTCGGCGCGGGGACTTCCGGGCAGTGGCACGGGCGCGTCTTCCTGCGTGACAAGGAAGTCCGGCCGCGGAGTCCCCGGCACGCCGTCAAGCTCGGGCTCGCGCTGGTGCCCGAAGACCGGCGGATCGGCGGCCTGGCGCTGGACCACTCCGTCCGCGCGAACACCGCACTGTCCGTTGTGGACAGACTGGCGACGGCCGGGGTGCTGACCCGGCGGCGCGAGAACACCGCCGTCGCGAAGGTGCTCAACGAGCTCGGGGTGAAAGGTGCGCTCGGCAGCCCGGTCGGCACGCTCTCCGGCGGCAACCAGCAGAAGGTCGTGCTCGGCCGGGCCCTGCTCACCGAGCCGGCCCTGCTGCTGCTCGACGAGCCGACCCGCGGGGTCGACGTCGGCGCGAAGGCCGAGATCTACCAGCTGCTGGCCGCCGCGGCCGCCCGTGGCATCGGCGTCCTGCTCGCCTCGTCCGAACCCGCCGAGCTGGTCGGGCTGTGCGACCGCGTTGTCGTGCTGCAGGACGGCCGCAGCAGCCGTGAGCTCGACACGCACGACGCCGGTGAAGCCGAGCTGCTCGCCGCCGCGATGGGCGACACCACCACGAAGGGGACGCGATGACCACCGCCGAGTTCATCCCGGCCCGCCGCGCCGCCGTCGTGGAGACGCTGTTCCGCTTCCAGAGCCTGTTCGGCCTCGCGCTGGTGCTCGTTGCGGCCGCCGTATTTTCGCCCACGCACGACGGCGAACTGCTCTTCCTGGACAGCGAGAACCTGTTCAACGTCGTCCGCGCCATTTCGGAGATCGGCATCATCGCCATCGGCATGACGTTCGTGATCCTGATCGGCGGAATCGACCTCTCGGTCGGCGCCGTGCTCGGGCTCGCCGCCGTCGGCTCGGCCGTGCTGCTCGTCGAAACCGGCCTCGGTGTACTGCCCGCCGTGCTCCTCGTGCTCGTCGCGGGCCTGGTCTTCGGCCTGCTGCAGGGTGTCGCGTCGGCCGTGTTCGGCATCCAGGCGTTCATCGTCACCCTCGCCGGCCTGCAGGTCGCCCGCGGGCTCGCCCGGATCTGGTCCGGCGGCCAGGGTGTCCAGATCTCCTACGGTGACGGCCCCGGCGAAGCGCCCGTCGCGTTCTCCCTGCTCGGCGAGCGCACGTTCACCGGGCTGGTGCCGATCCCGGCGGTGATCTTCGCCGTGGTCGCCGTCGCGGCCATCGTCTTCCTGCGCACCAGCGCGTTCGCCCGGCACGTCTACGCGATCGGCGGCAACGAGAAGGCCGCGCGCCTCTCCGGTGTCGCCGTCACCCGGGTCAAGGTGCTGGTCTACGGGCTGAGCGGGCTGCTCGCCGCGCTCGCCGGGATCATCCACGCCGGCCAGCTGAACCAGGGCAGCCCCAACGACGGCAGCGGTTACGAGCTCGACGCCATCGCCGCGGTGGTGATCGGCGGCACCGCGCTCTCGGGCGGCCGCGGCTCGGTGTCCGGGACCGTCGCCGGCGCGCTGCTGCTGGGCGTGCTCAACAACATCCTGGCACTCACCAGCGTCGACCCCAACGTGCAGCTCCTGATCAAGGGCCTGGTCATCGTGGTCGCCGCGGGCCTGCAGCGGCTGCGGCCCACACCGTGAACCGCCGAAGAGGGGAAGAAAGAGATGTCCGGTAAGCACTTCGTGATACCCGCGGTCGCCCTCGTGCTGGCCGCGGCCGCCTGCGGCACGACGCACGAGAACTCCGGTCAGGGCACGTCGACGCCGGCGGCCGCCTGCAAGGGGCCGGGCGGGAAGTTCACCATCGGGGTCAGCCAGGCCAACGTCGACGAGCCCTACCGCAAGCAGATGGACGACGACATCGCCAAGGCCGCCAAGGAGTTCCCGGAGTTCACGGTGAACTTCGCGGACGCCCAGCAGGACAACGCAAAACAGGTCGCCGACGTCGAGAACTTCCTGACCCGGCGGATCGACCTGCTGATCATCAGCCCCAACGAGGCCACCCCGCTGACCGCGGTGGTCAAGAAGGCCTACGACAAGGGCATCCCCGTGTTGGTGCTGGACCGCAAGGTCGACGGCGACGCGTACACGCAGTGGATCGGCGCCGACAACGTCGACATCGGCAGGCAGGCCGGGCAGTACCTCGCCGAAAAGGTCCTGCCGCAGGGCGGGAAGATCGCCGAGATCCGCGGGCTCGCCGGGTCGACACCCGCCAAGGAGCGCCAGGACGGCTTCGCGAAGGGCATCGAAGGCCGCGGGATCGACATCGTGACCACAGTGGACGCCGACTGGCTGCGTGAGAAGGGCCAGCAGCAGGCGGACGCGATCTTCAAGGCACACCCGGACATCCAGGCCGTCTACGCCCAGAACGACCCGATGGCCGAAGGCGCCTACCTCGCCGCGAAGGCCGCGGGACTGGACCGGAAGATCAAGTTCATCGGCATCGACGGCCTGCCCATCCCGTCCGGCGGGATCAAGGCGGTCGAGGCCGGGCGCCTCGCGGCGACGTTCGTCTACCCGACCGGCGGACGTGAGGCGGTGGCGTCCGCGAAGAGCATCCTCGTCGACTGCGCCAAGCCGGAGAAGACGCAGATGCTGCAGACGCAGCTCGTCACCCGGGCGAACGCCGCCGAGGTGTACACGAAGGCCAACCGCTGACCCAGGGGAAGGATCCGGGATGGCACGCATCGGCGTCATCAACCTGTCCGACGGCCGTGACTACGTCCACAATGGAATCGCGGAGTTCATCCGCGGCACCGAGGACAGGTTGGTCGCCGCCCTCGCCGAGGCGGGCCACGAGGTCGTCCGGGCTTCGGCGCCGGTGTCTGCCAACACCGTGGCCACTTCGGTCGCGCGCGAAATCGACGCGGCCGGGGTGGACCTGACCGTGCTGCACTACTGCGTCTGGGCGTTCCCGCACTTCACGATGCTCGCCGCGGGCGCGCTGAGCGGGCCGCTCGTGCTGGTGGCCAACCTGGACCCGGTGCAGCCCGGGATGGTCGGGATGCTGGCCGCGGGCGGCGCGCTCGACCAGATCGGCCGGGCGCACACGCGGCTCTGGGGTGACCCGTCGGACGCGGACCTGATCACCGCGATCGGCGTCCGCGCCCGGGCGGCGGGCGCGGTCGCGAAACTGCGGGGCAGCACGTTCGGCCGGATCGGCGGCCGGCCGATGGGGATGAACACCGCCGTCGCCAACACCGACCAGTGGCAGCGGGAGTTCGGTGTCGACGTCGAAGAGATCGACCAGTGGGAGATCGTCCGGCGCGCCGAAGCCGCCGACCCGGCGGAGAAGCGTATGGCCCGGGAGTGGCTGGAGCAGCACACGACCGTCCGCTACGACGGCGTCAAGCTGACGCCTGAGCTGCTCGAGCGCCAGATCGGCGCGTACCTCGCGATGCGCTCGCTGATCGACGAGTGGAGCCTGGACTTCACCGGCATCAAGGGCCAGCCCGAGCTGACGCAGCACTTCGCGACGATGGACGTCGCCGAGGCGTTCCTCAATGATCCGTACGACTGGAACGGGCCCAAGGAGACCCACGTCTGCGCGACCGAGGCCGACATGGACGGCGCGCTCACCATGCAGCTGATGAAGCACCTGTCCGGCACGCCGGTGCTGTTCGCCGACGTCCGCCACCACCACGCCGACCGGGACATCTGGGACCTCTGCAACTCCGGCCAGCACGCGACGTGGTTCGCCGCCCGCAGCGACGATCCCGCGGAGAACCTCGCGCGCGTCACGCTGCACCCGGCGGTGTTCTTCTTCCCGGCCGGCGGCGCTTCGGTGCACCACGTCGCGGCGCTCGGGCAGATGACGCTGGCCCGGCTCACGCGTCTGGACGGTCACTACCGGCTCCAGCTGATGCTGGGCGAGTTCGAGAACTACGACGAGGAAACGACCGCGGCGCTCGAGGCCCGGTCGACCCCGGAGTGGCCGCACGCGTTCGCCCGGCTCGACGCACCGGCCGAGACGTTCCTCTCGCGGTTCGGCGCCAACCACATCCACGCGGTGCCGGGTGACCGGCGGGCGGAGCTGCGGGCGGTGTGCGAACTGCTGGGGACGGCTCTCGACGAGTTCACCCGAGACTGAGCAAAACTGTCGGTGCCCCCGGCTAGCGTGGAAACCGGGGGCTGCTCAGCGCGAGTTGACTTCAACCTTGATTGAGCTTTTACCGTCGGAGCCATGAGTGATCTCCGCACCCTCGCGCCGATCCCGCGCACCGTCTGGATCGCCTCCGGCGTCATGGCCCTCGGCGGCTTCCTCGGCAACATGGACGGCTCGATCGTCGCGGTCGGGCTGGAGTCGATGCGGCTGAGCCTCGGCGTCACACTGGTCGAAATCCAGTGGGTCGCGACGGCTTACCTGCTCGGTCTCTCGGTCGCGCTGCCCCTCACACCCTGGCTCGTGCGCCGGCTCGGCGCCGGCCGGCTGTGGCTCGCCGCGCTGGCCGCGTTCCTGCTCACGTCGGTGGCGTGCGCGCTCGCGCCGGACGCCGGCACGCTGATCGGCGTCCGCGCCGTGCAGGGCATGACCGCCGGGATCATGGTCACCGCCGGGCAGACGGTGATCGGGCTGGCCGTCGGGCCGGAACGGCTCGGCCGCACCATGGGCACGCTGGGCCTCGTCGTCGGGCTGGCGCCGGTCATCGGGCCGAGTGTCGGCGGCCTCCTGCTCGCGCACTTCTCGTGGCCGGTGCTGTTCTGGCTGAACCTGCCGATCGGGTTGGCCGCCTTCGGGTTGGCGCTGCGCTACGTGCCCCGCGGCGAGCGGCAGCAACCACCGCCGGTCGACTGGTTCGGCCTGGTCATGGTGTCGCTCGGCCTGCCACTGCTGGTCTACGGGCTCACCGAACTCGGCACCCCCGGCTCGCTGAACATCGTCCTGACGGCCATCGGCGCCGTCGCGCTCGCGCTCTTCACGTGGTGGTCGTTGCGCGTCACGCACCCGGTGCTGCAGCTGCGGCTGGCCGCGCGGCCGGTGATGGGCGCTTCGCTGGCGACGGTGCTGCTCGCCGGTGCCGGGATGTTCGGCGCGGTCCTGTTGCTGCCGCTGTGGTTCCAGGTCCGGCTCGGCGCCGGCCCGGCCGAAGCCGGGGTCCTGCTCGCGCCGATGGGCCTGGCCACGACGGTGTTCGTGCTGCTCGCCGGCCGGCTCACCGACCGCTACGGCGGCGGCACGGTCGCGCTCACCGGATCGGTGGTGGTGCTGGCGAGCACCGTGCCGCTACCGTGGCTCGGCCCGGACACGCCGATGGTGCTGATCCAGGCGCTGCTCGTGGTCCGCGGCGCGGGACTCGGGCTGTCGATCCTGCCCGCGTCGACGGCGGCGTACGCGTCGGTCGACGCCGACGAACTCGGTCACGCGACCGCGCTGGTGAACATCGTGCTGCGCGTGGGCGGCGCGGTCGGCGGCGCGTTGTGCGTGATCGTGCTGTCGCGCGGCCTCACGGTGGACGCGGCAACCGGCTTCGGCTGGGCGTTCGGGGTGCTGGGCGCCCTGTGCGTGCTCGGCACGGTGGCCGCCGGCTGGCTCCGCCGTGCCGAACGATCGTCCACAGTGGACGTCACGGCGGGATCCACCTGGGAACCTGGCGCGAACCCCTGATTGGTGATTTCCTGGAGCCGATCAACCACTGTCGGTAAGGGGAAGGGCTGGCGATGGCGGGGGTACACAAGCGGCTGCTGACGGCCGCGGCGGCGACGGCCGTACTGGGGAGCTTGCTGGCGGCGGCACCGGCTTCGGCGGCGGAATCCGTCGACTGGCAGCCGTGCGCGGACGCGCCCGGCGTCGACTGCGGCACGGTGACCGTGCCGGTCGACTGGGCGCACCCGGACCGCGGCACCACGTCCATCGCGCTCGCCCGGCGCAAGGCGACCGACCCGGCCGCGCGCATCGGCTCGGTCCTGATGGACCCGGGCGGGCCCGGCGGGCCGGGCGCGGGCCAGGTCAAGGACGGCTGGACGCTTTCGGCCGAGATCACCAAGCGGTTCGACACCGTCGGCTTCGACCCGCGCGGCGTCGGGGACAGCACCCAGATCAAGTGCGGGCTCGACGAGCTGATCGCCGACCATCCCGAGGTGCCGCGCAACCAGGCCGAGTTCGAGCAGCTCGCGCGGTACAACCGGAACCTCGGCGAGAGCTGCAACCGGCTCAGCGGGCCGCTGGGGCAGTTGGCCGACACCGAGAGCGTCGCGCGCGACATGGACGCGATCCGCGTGGCGCTCGGTGAGAAGAAGCTGACGTACTACGGCGTTTCCTACGGGACGCTGATGGGCCAGCAGTACGCCGAGCTGTTCCCGGACAAGGTCCGCGCGCTCGTGCTGGACAGCAACATGGACCATTCGCAGCGCACCGCGTGGGAGTTCCTGAACAGCGAAACGCAGTCGGTGCAGGCGGAGTTCGGCGAGTTCGCCGCCTGGTGCGGCCGGACGCCGAGCTGCGCGTTGCACGGCCAGGACGTCTCCAAGGTGACGCGTGCGTTGCAGGACAAGGCCGCGCGCGGGGAGCTGAAGGACCCGCAGAGCGGTGAGCCGATCACGCCACTCTCGCTCGCTTCGATGTTCCAGGGCGCGTTCTACGGTCCGTCCTGGGATGCGCTCGCGTCCCGGCTCAAGTCGCTGGTGGACGGCACCAAGCCGGCCGCGTCGGCCCAGCTGCGGAACGAAATCCCGGTCAACACCGTGTTCCAGAGCGTGTTCTGCGACGACTGGCGGCTGCCGGTGCACAACTTCGCCGAGCTCGAGGCCTACCGCCGGACGGCCGCGGCCCTCGCGCCGGACGTCAAGGTCAACTCGCTCGGCTGGCAGGCGGTGACCGGCTGCATCGGCTGGCCGAACAAGGCCAGCAACCCGCAGCACCCGCTGCAGGTGCACGGCGCGCCGCCGCTGCTGATGGTGAGCAGCCGCCACGACCCGGCAACGCCGTACGCGTGGTCGCAGGCCGCCGCCCGCCAGAGCGGCAGCACGCTGCTCACCTACGACGGCTGGGGCCACGGCGCGTACTTCAAGAACAGCCCGTGCGTGACCAAGGCGACCGACGACTACCTGATCAGCGGCAAGCTCCCGGCCAAGGGCACGCACTGCGCGGCGGTCGAGCCGGGCACGGCCCAGGCCCGCATCGCCGGGCCGAAACCGCCGTCGACGATCGGTTTCTGAGGCTTCCCCCGCGGGGCCGGGACCGGGCACAATCGGTTCCGGCCCGCGAAGGGAGCCCGACATGCTTCGTCGATTCTTCGCCATCGCGGCAGTCGTGGTTTCCACGAGTGCCCTGCTCACGGCTCCCGCGAAAGCTTCTTCCCCAGGCCGCTATCTGGCGCTCGGTGACTCGGTCGCGTTCGGCTACCGCCCCAACGCGGGCCCGGCGTACCTGAACGCGGCCAATTTCAGCGGTTACGCCGAGAAATACGCGTCACTGCGCGGGCTTCGGCTCGCGAACGCGTCCTGCCCCGGCGAGACCACGGGGAGTCTGCTCGACACCCGTGCACCGAGCAACGGCTGCGAGAACGGCTACCGGACGACGTTCCCGCTGCACGTCGCCTACCCCGGCGCCCAGATCGACTACGCCGCGCGGTACCTGCGAACCCACCGCGACACCCGGCTGGTCACGCTGACCATCGGCGCGAACGACATGTTCCTCTGCCAGAACACGACGCCGGACCACTGCACCGGACCCGACTTCCGGATCGCCTTGAACCAGGTGAGCCGCAACCTCGCGGTGATCCTGGCGGCGGTGCGCGCCCAGTACCGCGGCGACCTGGTGCTCGTGTCGTACTACTCGCTCGACTACCGCGATCCGGTGCAGGTCGAGCAGGTGAAGGCGATCAACGCGGCGCTGGCCCAGGTGACCCGCCGCTACCACGGCACGATCGCCGACGGCTTCACGGCCTTCCGCCTCGCCTCCCTGCGCACCGGCGGCGATCCGTGCGCGGCGGGGTTGCTGATCAAGCTGCCCGACGGCACCTGCGACGTCCACCCGACCGCGGCCGGGCATCGCGTCCTGGCCGCAGCCCTCGCGTTCCGCTGACTCAGACGGCCTGGACCTCGACGCCGGCCGCTTCGAAGGCCCGCACCGTCTCCGGGTCGGCGTCGGTGTCCGTGACCAGCGCGTGCACCTGCGTCGTCTCGCAGATCCGGGCGAACGCGCGCCGGCCCAGCTTCGAGCCGTCCGCGACCGCGACCACACGCTCGGCGCGTTCCACCATCAGCCGGTTGATGCTGGCTTCGCCTTCGTGGTGGGCGAACGCGCCGGCCTCCGGGTCGAACGCGTCCACGCCGAGGAACAGCAGGTCGATGGTCAGCTCGCTGAGCACCCGGGTGGCCAGCGGGCCGCTCAGCTCGAACGACTGCGGCCGCGCGACCCCGCCGGTGACGACGATCTTGACGTTCGGCCGCACCGCGAGCTCGTGCGCGATGTTCAGCGCGTTCGTCACGACGGTGATCCCCGGCGCGTCGCTGCGGCCGCCGAGGTCCGACCGCAGGGTCAGCGCCCGCGCGACCCCGGCGGTGGTGGTGCCGCCGTTCAGGCCGACCACCATCCCCTTCGCGGCGAACGCGGCCGCGGCGGCGCTGATCCGCTGCTTCTCCGGCACGTGCCGGGCCGTCTTGTAGCGCAGCGGCAGGTCGTAGGCGAGGTCGTTGGCGACCGCGCCACCGCGGGTGCGCGTGAGCAGCTGCTGCTCGGCCAGGTGGTCCAGGTCGCGCCGGATCGTGGCGGCGGAGACGCTCAGCTCCGCGGCCACGTCCTCGACGTCGATCTTTTCCCGCTGCCCCAGCATGTCCAGCAGGGTGCTCAACCGTTCGTGCCGGGCCATCGGCGGTACTCCCTAGCTTGCTCTCGGCGGTCCAGCGCGCATGAGGTTGCACTGTTGGCCACCGTTTCGAGCAGTATGCTGCATCGCCGTTGTCCGCCGCACGCGGCACGCCGGGTGCGTCCGGCCCATCAACGCATTAGAAACTAATTAAGTTTCTGATAGGCTTGTCCGGTGCCTCCCGAGCTGAACGTCGCCGAGCTGACCGCCGTGTTCGAGGACTTCACCCGGATGGCCATTCGCCTGCCGGAGGCACAACGACTGAGCTTCACCACGCTGTCCGTGCTCCACACGCTGGCCCACGGCGGTCCGTGCCGGCTCACCGCGCTGACGGCCAGCGAACAGGTCACGCAGTCGGCGATCACCCAGATCGTGATCAAGCTGGAGCGCGACGGGCTGGTGGAGCGCCGGCCGGACCCTTCGGACGGCCGCGGGGTCCTCGTCCACATCACCGAAGCGGGCACGGCGGTCGTGGACGGACGGCGGGCCGAGCGCAAGGCGCGTCTCGCGGAACTCACCGGCCGGCTCACCCCGGCCGAACGCGCGGCCATCGCGGCGGCCATGCCTGCCCTGGCCCGCCTGGTCGAACTCGACAGGAGATGACGATGAGCCACGAAGCTGCCTTTTCCGACACCCGGCCGTTTCCGCTGACGCCGACGCCGATCCACGTGTCCGACGAGGTGCTGGACGACCTGCGTCAGCGCCTCGAGCTGACCCGCTGGCCGGACGACGCAGGCAACGAGGACTGGCACTACGGCGTGAACCGCGCCTACCTGCAGGAGCTCGTCGAGTATTGGCGCACCGAATTCGACTGGCGCAAGGCCGAAGCCGCGATCAACGCCTACGAGCACTACCGGGTCGACGTCGAGGGTGTGCCGGTCCACTTCATGCGCAAACCGGGCGTCGGCCCCGACCCGACACCGCTGCTCCTCACCCACGGCTGGCCCTGGACGTTCTGGCACTGGTCGAAGGTCGTCGACCCACTGGCCGACCCCGGCGCACACGGAGGTGACCCGGCGGAGGCGTTCGACGTAATCGTCCCGTCGTTCCCCGGCTTCGGGTTCTCCGGCCCGCTGCCGGACAACCCGGACATGAACTTCTGGAAGGTCGCCGACCTCTGGCACACGCTGATGACCGGCGTCCTCGGCCACGACAAGTACGCCGCGGCGGGCTGCGACGTCGGCGCCCTGGTCACCGCCCAGCTCGGCCACAAGTACGCCGACGAACTCCACGCCATCCACATCGGATCCGGCCTGCAGCTCGACTTCTTCAACGGCGACCGCGCCTGGGACTTCAGCGGAGGCCGGCCGATCCCCGAGGGTCTGCCCCCCGACGTCCACGCGCGACTGGTCGCACTGGAGAAGCGATTCGCCGTCCACCTCGCCGCGCACATGCTCGACCCGAGCACCCTCGCCTACGGGCTGACCGACTCACCGCCCGGAATGCTCGCCTGGATCCTCGAACGCTGGGTGAACTGGAGCGACAACGGCGGCGACATCGAGACGGTGTTCAGCAAGGACGACCTGCTCACCCACGCAACGATCTTCTGGGCGACCAACTCGATCGGCACGTCGATCCGCACCTACGCCAACAACAACCGCTACCCGTGGACACCGTCCCACGATCGGTGGCCGGTCATCGAGGCGCCCACGGGGATCACGTTCGTCGGCTTCGAGAATCCTCCTGGGGTCAGCACCGACCAGCGGGTCCGGAGTTTCTTGGAAAGTGATCGTGCGGGTTGGTACAACCACGTCAACCTCAACGCGCACGACCGGGGAGGGCATTTCATTCCTTGGGAGATCCCTGACCAGTGGGTGGATGACCTGCGGCGCACTTTCCGCGGGCGGCGGTAGTTGGTTCGCTCGCTTTGCTGCTGCCACCCGATCGTGTGATGAACATGTGTTCGGGTTGGCGGTATTGTTGTTGCTGTGGAAGACAACGCGGTTTGGCAGGCTGATGCGGTGGCACTCGCCGACCGTGTTGGTGTGCTGCTTACGTCCATGCGGTCTGCTGAAGCTGAGCTTGGTGCCCTTCTTGTGGAAATTGAGGGGCGGGGTGTCATGGAATTGTTCGGCTACCGCTCTGTCGCTCGGCTGCTCGAACATCTCGCCGACATTCCCAAGTCTGCTGCTGAGACGGTCATGAAGCGGGCCCGGGCTTTGCGTCCGGGCCGTGCCCTCGACGGCAGCCCGGTTGCCGCGCTCGCGCCCGCGACCGGGGTCGCTGCCCAGAACGGGCGGTTGAGCAACCCGATGATCGACACCATCGTCGGGGTGCTCACCCAGGTTCCGCCTGGAGAGCGGGAGGAGGCTGAGCAGCACCTGCTCGACTTCGCCGCCGATGCCGGCCACAAGCAGGTCGCCGCCCTCGGCGGCCGGATTCTGGCCCACCTCGACCCCGACGGATCCGAACCCGACACCGCCGAGCCCGCCACACCCAGCCGCGAACTCTCGCTGCGTCGCAAAAGAACCGGCACCTGGGAACTGCATGGCCGGTTCGACGACGAGACCGGCACCCGCGCCAGCGCCCTGCTCGACGCCCTCGCCGAACGCCGCACCACCGACGAAGGCCCCGACCTCCGCTCCCCGCAGGAACGTTACGGCGATGCCTTCTCCGACGTGCTCGACCTGGCCCTCAACGCACCCGAGGTACCTACCCAGGCCGGTGAACGCGCCCACGTGATGGTCGCGGTGTCGCTGCGTGACCTGCAGTCCGGCCTCGGCTCCGCGATCCTCGGCGACACCGGCCTGATGAGCGCGGCCGAAGCCCGCCTCCACGCCTGCGACGCCACACTCATCCCCGCGGTCCTCGGGACGAAGAGCGAACCGCTGGACCTGGGCCGTCGCTGCCGCTTGATCACCTCGAGCATGCGCCGAGCCTTGTTTCTACGAGACCGTGGTTGCGCCTTCCCCGGCTGTCATCGCCCGCCCCGGCACTGTCAAGGTCACCACGTGCGCCACTGGGCCGACGGCGGCCCCACCGAACTCGGGAACCTGGTGTTGATGTGCGGCCACCATCACCGGTTGCTGCACCGGTCAGGCTGGGAAGTCCGCATCGCCGCCGATGGGCTTCCCGAGTTCCTGCCGCCGGTGTTCCTGGACAAACGCCGAAAACCTCGGCGCAACAACCTCCATAAACCGTTGCCGTTCGCGGCCTGATCAACCAATCAACCAAAGATGGGAAAGGCCCGCAGCCAACCGGCTACGGGCCCACACCCATGCCCCCAGCCAGGCAGTCACCGTCCCGACGTGACTCAGGCCCAGACCCGGTCGCCTCAGGCGGAACCGCCCGACTGCCCACCGACGCCGAACCTCGATCACTGCAGGCCCGCTCGGCCCCACCAACAGCCCGCCCGCTACAAGGATTCCTGCACAACACAATCCCGGTCGATCCGCACCCAAGACCGCACCAACCACCCGCCACGCCGGGCGCCTACCACACCGAGCCCTGCACAAGGCCGGTCGATTCGCAAGCAAGGCCGCCCCGATCGCCCACCCAGGTCAACTCCGGATCACCCCAGACTCGGTCCCACCGCGGCCGGTGCAAGCCCGATCGACCGCCGAGCCGAGTCCGCCACACCGCGCCCGCCACACCGCGCCCGATTCAGCTGCCGCGAACCCCGTTCAACCGCTCGTCGGCAGTGTTCCGCCAGGCCCCACAAAGCCAGGAGTTCTCGCCGGCCGCGATGACCAGCGCCAAGCCGCAGATCCCGGCCGCCCACCTCACGGCAACCGATCACCAGAAACCGCATCGAACAAATGCTCCGCATCCGGCTGCGGAGCCAGCTTGATCCGCTCCCCCCGCTGCCAAGGCGACATCCCCGGCGTCCGCACCGTCAGAACCTGCGAATCCGTCCGGCAGTACAGATACTGGTCACTCCCCAGCTCCTCCACCACCTCGACCACCGCGTCGAAGCCCTCACCACCAATAACCCATCCCTCCGGCCGCACCCCGACCACCACACCCGGGCCCGTCAACGCCGACCGCTGGGCCGGCGTCAGCGGGACCGCCCACGGACCCTCCACCGTCGTCTCCAGGAGGTTCATCGCCGGGGATCCGATGAACCCCGCGACGAACACGTTCACCGGGCGGGCGAACAACCCGATCGGGGTGTCGCACTGCTGCAGCACCCCGTCACGAAGGACCGCCACCCGGTCGCCCATCGTCATCGCCTCGACCTGATCGTGCGTGACGTACAACGTTGTGATGCCGAGGCGGCGCTGCAGTGAGGCGATCTGCGTCCGCGTCTGCACGCGCAGCTTTGCGTCCAAATTGGACAGCGGTTCGTCCATCAGGAACACACTGGGCTCGCGCACGATCGCCCGGCCCATCGCGACACGCTGGCGCTGGCCGCCCGAAAGGCGGGCGGGTTTGCGATCCAGGTACTCCGTCAGGTCGAGCAGCGCCGCGGCCTCGGACACGCGGCGGCGGCGCTCCGCCACCGGCATCCGGGCCAGTTTCAGGTGGAAGCCGATGTTCTCGCCGACCGTCATGTGCGGGTACAGCGCGTAGTTCTGGAACACCATCGCGATGTCGCGGTCCTTCGGCGGCAACGAAGTGACGTCGCGCGCGCCGATGTGGATCGAGCCGTCGTCCACACCCTCCAAGCCGGCCAGCATGCGGAGCGTGGTCGACTTGCCGCAACCGGACGGGCCGACCAGCACCAAGAACTCGCCGTCGGACAACGAAAGGTCGAGACCGTCGACGGCGGGACGCTCGACCCCGGCGTAGAACCGGGTGGTGTCCTCGAAAGTCACAGTGGCCATCAGGTCCTACTTTCCGGCGCCGAGGGTCAAGCCGGTGATGATCCGGCGGGCGAGCACGAGGTACAGCACGAGCATCGGGAGCACGACGATCGCCACCCCGGCGATCAGGCCGCCGTACTCCGACTGGTAGCTCGCCGCCCCGTAGAACGTGAACAGCGCGCGGGACAGCGTGAAGTGCGCCTGGTCCTTGAGGAACACGATCGCCAGCAGCGTCTCGTTCCACAGGCCGATCGCGTTCAGCGTCAACGCCGTGATCAGGCCGCCGCGCGCGAGCGGCAGCATCACCGAGAAGAACGTCCGGACCGGCGATGCGCCGTCCAAAGCCGCGGCTTCCTCCAGTTCGTCCGGTAAAGACCGGAAGAACCCCGTCAGGAGGAACACCGTGAACGGGATCGACAAGGCCACGTACAGCAGGAACAGCCCGTACTCGTTGTCCAGGTGGACCCGGCTCATCACCACGAACAGCGGGATGATCACCGTCTGGAACGGCACGCCCATGCCGATCGCGACCACGTTCGTCATCGGCCCGGACCCGCGCACGCCGAGCCTGGTCAGCGCATACGCGCAGGGCGCCGACACCGCCACCGTCGCGACGGTGGCCAGCCCGACCAGCACCACCGTCGTCAGCACCGCGTCGCCGAACCCGGCGTTGTTCCACGCGTAGCTGAAGTTGCGGAACGGCTTGCCGAGGTGGAACCACTGGTACGGCAGCGCGAACGGCTTCGTGAAGATCTCCACCGGTGTTTTGAACGCGGCCGTGACCAGCCAGTACAGCACCAGCACGTTGCCGGCCGTGAACGTCCAGACGATCGTGGACCCCAGCAGCCGCAACGGGCTCAGGCGGCGCGAACCCGGCGCCGGGCGTGGTTTGCGCGGCGCCTTGCGCACCACTTCAGAACTGGATCGCGTCACGACGCATCAACCGCCTCAGCAGCACCACGAGCACGGACACCAGCACGATCATCGCCACCGCGCAGGCGCAGGCGGCCCCGAAGTCCGGGGTGCCGTTCGAGCCGAAGGTCCGGTCGAACACGTAGACCCCGAGTGTCCACGCCTGGTTCGGCGGCGCGTACGTGCCCGGCCCGGCCAGCACGAACACCAGCTCGAAGATCTTCAGCGCGTTGATCGTCCACAGCACCCCCGCGACGCCGACGACGTCCCACGTCATCGGCAGCGTGATGTTGCGGAACTTCTGCCACGGCGACGCGCCGCCGAGCTCCGCGTCCTCGTAGAGGTACGGCGGGATCCGGTCGACCGCGGCCATCAGGATCGTGATGTAGAACCCCGAGCTGGCCCAGATCAGTGACGCCGTCACCACACCGGTCACATTGGACGGTGCCAAGAACTTGGCCGCGTCCGCGCCTACGTGCTCCAGCACGTAGTTCGCCAGGCCCTGCTTGCCGGGCTGGTACTTGAACACGAACCCGAGGAACATCCCCAGCGCCACCGGCGCGACGATGTTCGGGAAGAACAGGATCGCCCGGACGACCTTGCCGCCGCGCATGTCCCGCAGCACCATGGTGAACAGGAACGCCAGTGCGAACGTGCCGATGCCGCCGAGGAAGACGTACACGAGCGTGTTGCCGAACGCGTACTGGAACGAGTCGCTCGCCCACATCTGCGTGTAGTTGGTGACGCCGTTGGGCTTCGGCGTGTCCCCCGCGCCCGCCCAGCTGGTGAAGCTCAGCACCACCGTCGTGAGCGTCGGCAGCACCAGAAAGGCCAGGTACAGCGCCAACGCCGGCGCGGCGAACGGCCAGAACAGCCGCTTCTTGCGGCGCAGGTGCGCGCCGCCGGTGGCCCGGGCCTCCGGGACCCGCGTCACCGGCGGCGTGGTGAGCGTCGCCATCAGCTCTGGTTCTTCCAGAACTCGGCGCCCTTCGTGGCGAGCTGGTCCACGAACTGCTGCGGGCTCAGCTGCCCCTTGAGCAGCGCGGTGTCCGCCGGGTCGAAGACGTCGGTCTGCCACTTGCCGCCGGCGATGCCGTCGATCCCGTCGTACTGCAGGACGTGCTCCTTCTTCGGGTCGTCCATCGCGGCCTTGACCTGCTTGAGGTCGTCCGGCACGGCGAGGTCGGCGCGCGGCACCAGGTTGTCGGCCACCGCCGGGATGCCCGAGAGGATGTCTTTGTTGAGGAAGTAGGCGATGAACGCCTTCGCGGCCTCGGCGTGCTTGGCCTTCTTGGTGACGGCGAAGCCGATCGACATCTGCTCGACGGTGTCGTGGGTGGCGCCGGCGGGCATCGGGAACTGGAACGAGCCGTAGTTGATCTTCGTCCCGGCGCCCTGCTTGTCCAGGTACTCCCGCGTCTCGCTCGGCGCCCAGGTGCCGACGTAGAGGTAGCGCGAGTCGCCGTCGGCCCAGCGCTGCTGCACCTGCGGGAACTTCGCCGCGTCCCAGCCGTCGATGAAGTACTTCGGCAGCTTCGCGGTCTCGGTGGCGGCCTTGAGGAAACCGGGGTCGGACTTCCAGAGCTGCCCGGTCCTGTCGGACGCCGCCTTGTTCAACCCGCCCGAACCGACGTAGCGCTCGGCGAGCTGGGTGAAGAAGTACATGTTGTAGAACGGGATGTCGCCGTCCTGGCTGATCGCGGCCTTGCCGTCGGCCTTCGCCTTCTCGAACAGCGCGACGAGGTCGTCCATCGTCTTCGGCTGCGGCACATCGCCGGAGTCCTTGTTGAACCACCAGGCACTGGACTGCACGGTGTAGGGGACCATGAAGTTGTGGCCGTCGCGGTCCTTGTTCTGCGGGAAGTCGTACGAGCTCGGCGAAAGCACGTCCTTCACCGTCTTGTCACCCTCGCCGACCTTCATCGTGAAGACGTCGTCGACGCTCTGCGTGCCGCCCGGCGTCGCGATGGCCGCGCCGACCTTGCTGACGTCCTGGTCGAACAGGTCCGGCACGGCGTCGGTGTTGAGCGCGGGCACCAGGTTCTGCGTGTAGGCCTTGCGCCCCAGCCACTGCACGTTCACCTTGACGCCGGTCTTCTCCTGGAAGCACTTGAACGCCTTCTGCAGGACCTTGCCCTGCGGCTCGTCGGCCGTCCACATCGCCCAGTAGGTGAATTCCTTGTCCGAGGCGGGTTTCACCGCCGCTTCCGGACAAGGTGCGTTGAGGTACTGGTCGACCCCCGGCAGCGCGTTCTCGCCGGTACCGCTGCCCGTGTCGGCGCCCCCGCCGCAGCCGGCCAGCAGGAGAGAGGCCCCCATCGCACACGCCATGACCTTGCTTCGCCGCATCCGCCACCACCCGAGATCGAATTTCACGCAAGTTCTGCGCGTTAGTGCGCAGTTTTATTGGCTTTCACGCATCTGTCAACATCAGTACGCCCAGCAACCGCCGCACTTCAACCGCGACGGCGTCCCGTCCGGCCCCCAGGTACTTGCGCGGGTCGACGCGGTCGGGATGGGCACGCCAGTCCCCCGCGGCGGCCGCGGTGAACACCTTGTTGAGCTGGGTGGCGATGTTGACCTTCGTCATGCCCGCCCGCACCGCTTCGGCGAGCCCTTCGTCCGGCACCCCGGACGAGCCGTGCAGCACCAGCGGCACCGGGACCCGCTCACGCAGCCGCGTGATGAGGCCGAAGTCCAAAGTGGCGTCCCGGGTCAGCATCGCGTGTGAGCTGCCGACCGCCACGGCGAGCGCGTCGACACCGGTGGCCGCGACGAACTCCGCGGCCTCGGCCGGATCCGTGCGCGCGCCCGGCGCGTGCACCCCGTCCTTGCCGCCGACCTCACCGAGCTCGGCCTCCACCCAGACGCCGTGGTCGTGGCAGAACGCGGTGACCTCGCGGGTCTCGCGCACGTTGTCCGCGTAGTCCAGTTTGGACGCGTCGAACATGACCGAGCCGAACCCGAGCCCGACGGCTTCGCGCACGAGCTCACGGGACTCGGCGTGATCGAGGTGCACGGCGACCCGCGCCTCGGCCGCTCGTGCCGCCGCCAGCGCCGCGCCGCCGATCGGCGCGAGCGCGCCGTGGTACCGCACGGCGTTCTGGCTGAGCTGCACGATCACCGGCGCGTCCGCCAGCGCCGCCCCCTCGACGATAGCGGTGATGTGTTCCAGCTGGATCGCGTTGAACGCGCCACAGCCGCGCCGAGCCGCGGCGGCGGCCGCGACGATTTCCCCGGTGGCCACCAGAGGCATCACAACTCCTGTTCCGGCCGGGCGCGCACGGCGACCAGCTCCAGTTCCCGGTGGTAGTGCGCGAGGTCGACGTCGCCGGCGAGCGGCCCGAGCACGGCCGCGCCGGACAGCGCGACCGCCCGGCGGAGGATCTCCGGCCACGGCTCACGACGGCTGAGCCCGAGCGCGAGCGCCGCGACCACGGCGTCACCCGCGCCGGTGCTGTTGCCGGTGAGCACGGTGGACGGCGTCGCGTGCCAGGTGCCCGAAGCCGTGACCGCGACCAGCCCGTCCGCGCCGAGCGAGACGACTACGGCCCCCGCTCCTCGCCGGCGTAGTTCACGGGCCGCGGCGACCGGGTCGGTCAGGCCGGTGACCTCGCGCAGTTCGTCGGCGTTGGGTTTGACGACGGCCGGGCGGCCGGCCAGCCCGGCCAGGAGCGCGGCGCCGGAGGTGTCCAAGATGGACGGCCCGCCGCCGAGCAGTCGGGCGTACCCGTCGGCCGGCGCGCCCGGGGGCAGGCTGCCGGAGCAGACGAGCACGTCGGGGGCGCGGCGGTGGACCCGCTCCACCAGCACCGCCCACTCGGCCGCGCTGAGCTCCGGCCCCGGCTCGTTGAGCAGCGTGACCGAACCATCCACTGTGGACAGGACGGTGGTGGTGCGGCGCGTCTCCCCGGCGATCGGCACCAGCTCCGCGGCCAGCCCGGCGGCGCCGAGCTCCGCCGCGACCTCGGCGCCGGTCACCCCGCCCGCGGTGGCGATCAGCCGGACGTCGGCACCCAGGGAGTGCAGCACCCGGGCGACGTTGACCCCCTTGCCGCCCGCCCGGCGCCGGACGTCCCGCGCCCGGTGCACGGCGTCCGGCACCAGGCTGTCCACCGTGTACGTGACGTCGAGCGCCGCGTTCGGCGTCACGGTGACGATCACGTGAGCACGACGGATCGGGTGAGGCTGCGCGGGTTGTCCGGGTCGAGGCCCTTGCGCCGGGCGATCGCCCCGGCGACGAGCTGGGCGCGGACGAGGTCGGCGAGCGGGTCGAGACCGCTCTCGACGAACGTGCCGCCCGCGCGGCGGACGTCGTCGGCGAGCCCGTCCGGCGCGGCACCGAACATCCAGGTGACCCGGCCCGGCTCGCTGATGCTGATCGGGCCGTGCCGGTAGTCCCACGCCGGGTAGGACTCCGTCCACAGCAGACACGCTTCGCGGAACTTGAGCGCGGCCTCGTTCGCGATCCCGACCGACCAGCCGGTGCCGAGGAAGCTGAACTGCCCGGCGCCGACCAGCGACTCCGGCAGCGGCTCGGCCAGCACCCGCTCGGCTTGCGCGACGGCTTCGGTCAGGTCCTCACCGAGGTGCGCCCGCAGCATCGCGAGTGCCGTGGTGGCGAACCGGGTCTGGACCACCGAGCGTTCGTCCACCACGGACAGGTCGGCGACGGCGTCGGCGGCGCCCGCGATCTCGGCCGGGACCCCGGTGATCGCCGTGGTCCGGGTGCGGCCGCGCAGCTTCGCGAGCAGGCTGTGGACCTCGGTCGTCGTGCCCGAGCGGCTGAGCGCGAGGACGTGGTCGTAGGCGCGGCCGGCCGGGAACTCGGACGCGGCGAAGGCGTCGGTCTCGCCCAGCCCGGCGGTTTCGCGCAGCACCGCGTACGCCTGGCCGACGAACCACGACGTGCCGCAGCCGACGATCGCCACCCGGGCGCCCGGCGCGGGCAGCAGCCCGGCGTTCGCCTCGGCGAGCGCGCCCGCCTCGCGCCAGCAGCCGGGCTGGCTGGCGATCTCCGCCGCCATGAAGGTCCCGCTCATGAACTCCCCGTCCGTGCCGGTTGTGCGCAACAGCTGTCACGGTAGGTGCAGTTTTGTGCATCGTCAATCGGCATATCGAGCAACTTCACACACTCGGCGCGCAGTCACACGCAGAACGCGGACACAAAAAAGGCCACCCTCGACGAGGGTGGCCTGCAGGAAGAGCTGCCCGGGACTACCGGGGCTTGCGCCGCCAAAGCCCGGTGACGACGGCCAGCGCGCGAGCGCCGGGCGACGGGGTGGGGACCTCGACCGGCTCGGGGCCGACCCGGCGGCGCATGCGGTAGGCGAGTTCGAGCACCTCGAGGTCCTCGGGGCGCCGTCTGCCGTGGACGTCCGGCCGGAGCATCAGCTCCCCCACCGTGACGGGCTTGCCACTGGCACGGTGCGCCGTGCGCGCCATCGGGAACCTCCGCTGATTCACTGCCGACCGGACCTGTGGCTGCCGATTCTATGAATCGGATTCGGGTTCGTCACCTTACTGACCAGTTGTGTCTCGCGTGTCCGGCAAACCGGCCAACCGGCGGACTAGCCTCGCGGCATGATCAAAATCGGGGGCCTCACCGCGGAAGACCGGCCGGCCTGGGAAAACCTGTTCGCCGGCTACAACACGTTCTACGGCAGGACACTCGCGCCGGAGCTGATGGACCGCGCGTGGCGCGAGTTCCTCGCCGGCGAGCGGATGCACGCGCTCGGCGCGCGGCTCGACGGTGAGCTCGTCGGCATCGTCCACTTCTTCCCGCACGTCAGCACGACGTCCGCCGACGTCTGTTACCTGCAAGACCTCTTCACCGACACCCGAGCCCGCGGGCGCGGTGTCGGCCGGGCCCTGATCGAAGCCGTCGCGGACTGGGCGCGGGAGCAGGGTTGTGTGCGCGTCTACTGGCACACGCAGACGTCGAACACCACCGCGCGGCGGCTTTACGACCAGGTCGCGCTCGACAAGGGATTCATGCAGTACCAGATCCCGCTCGGCTCGTAGTTTCACCGGCGATGGCGGCCACCGCCGGTGAAACCGTGGTGGCCGCCGTCGTACGGCCCGGCGTGGCGGCGGCCGAAGGACGGCGCCTGCGGCTCCTGCCCGCCGGGTCGGCCACGGGACCAGACGGGAACCTGCGGGATTTCGTGCCGCACCGGCGCCACCTGCTTCGACGGCGGTTTTGCCGGCGCCTTTTCCGTGCCGATGATCTTGACCGCTTTTGCGAGCTTCCCGCGATGGCCGGGTGAGCTTCCGGAATTCGCCTGCGGATGCACGGCCGCCGGGGAAATCCCGGCCGGTGCCGCAGGCGGCGCCACGGATTCCGGAGCCGGCCGCGCGGGCGGCAGGACGACGTCCGCGGGCAGCGGCACCAGCGCAACCGGCGGGGGTTCCAGGCCGGCCGGCGGCCAGGCCGCGCCCGCGCTCCGCTGGACCGGCATCGACACCGCCGACGCGATCCCGCCGGTCAGCGCCAGCGCACCGGCGACCACCGAGAAGACCCGCACCCGGGCCAGCGAACGCAGCGCCTGCGGTTTCTGCCGGTGTCGCGTCCGGGGGAGGACGACCGTGTCCTCCAGCGCGGAGCGGTCGGGTGCCGCGGCGGACCGGACCAGCAGCTCGGCGACGGTGACCTGCTCGCGCTGCGCCCTACGTGCCATCAAACCCTCCACCTGGGCCGACCGGACCACGGCGGTGCGTCCGGTCGGCCGATCATAGGAATGGTTCAGGTTCGTGTAAAGGCTCGTTCACCCAGAGTTCCGGCCGCCGCGGCGGGCGCGGTTCAGCGGCCGGCGGATTCAAGGATGATTCGTTGCCGAGATCGGCGAAGGCGGTCACCGTCACCGGTGGCCTGCCGGGCGAACTTTCCCCGGCAACCCGTTAAGTCCTGGTGAATGTGACAGATTCCCTACGAAGGTTTTGTGCCATCAGGACGAACTTCTCGTGGAGGCACCGATTTTGCTGTGCCATTCGCCAAAGTTTGGTTCCATCGGATAGCTTGCTCCTACCGGCCAGTACCGGCGGTGGGGCCGATCGGGTGAGGCGATCAGCGAAGATCGAGGGAAGCGGGGACGAGCATGCCGAAGCACCGGCCACGTCGCAAGAGTTCGCGGACGGTTCGCCGGGCCGCGGCCGCGCTCGCCGGTGGGGCGCTCGTCGTCCTGCCCACGCTGACCACGGGCCTGCCGACGCCGGTCGTGATCGCCGGCACCGGCAACAGCCTGCCCGACCAGGCGGCTCCGCTGCAGCAGCCGAACATCGTGATGCCACCGATCGCCGTCGACGGCAGCCTGCCGGCGCCGCCGGTGCCGATGCCGCTGGTCGTGCCGGGCGGGCACGCCGGGTCCGCGGGCATCTCCGGGCCGCTCGGCATCCCGGCGAGCATGCTCAAGGCGTATCAGAACGCCGCCGCGATCCTCGCCAAGGAACAGCCGAACTGCCACCTGGACTGGGCGCTGATCGCGAGCATCGGCCGGATCGAGTCGAACCACGCGCGCGGCGGGTACGTCAACGCGGCGGGTGACACCCTCGAGCCGATCCTCGGCCCGGTGCTCAACGGCGCCGGCGCGTTCGCCGCGATCGCGGACACCGACGGCGGCAAGTACGACGGTGACACGGTGTGGGACCGCGCGGTCGGGCCGACGCAGTTCATCCCGTCGACGTGGCGCGGCTACGCCTCCGACGGCAACGGCGACGGTGTGTCCAACCCGAACAACATCTACGACGAGGCGCTGGCCACCGGGCGGTACCTGTGCTCGGGCGGGCTCGACCTTTCGACGGACGCGGGGCAGCGCATCGCCGTGCGCCGCTACAACAACTCGCAGTCCTATGTGGACACCGTGATGGCGTGGGCGTCGGCCTACCGCAGCGGCGTGGCCCAGCTGCCCGACAGCGATGTGCCGATCGGCGCGCCGGACGCTCCGGACGCCGCCGCGGCGGGCGCCCCGGTCGGCGTCCCCGCTCCGCCCGCACCGCCGGTGATCGCCCAGCCGCCGGGCTCGCTGCCCGGCACGTCGACTTCGCCGACCACCCCGCCGACGTCGACCACGCCGCCGTCCAGCACCACGCCGACCACCCCGACCACGGACCCGACGACCCCGCCGCCGACCACTCCGTCGACGACGCCGCCGCCGGAGACCACGAGCAGCACCACCCCGCCGCCGACCACGACTTCGGCCGACTCCGCGGCGACGCCCACCGAATCCACCACGACCAGCCCGGCGGGGTGAGCCCGGTGGAGCCGTTCCTGGTGCACATCCGCTGCGACACCGACGGCTACACCCACGCCGTCACCGAAGAAGAGTTCGCGGCGGGCCGGCACGACGGGCGGTTCCGCGCGGTGTGCGGGCACGTGGTGCTGGCCGCGCCGATGATCGAGGCACCCGGCCGGTTCGACCCGGTGTGCCGGGACGTCCTGCGTGAAGAAGCCGCCCCTTCGGTGCCCCGGCAGGAACAACGCCGGTTGCGGCGGTGGAGCCGGCGCTAGCCGACCATCGCCTGGATGCCGTCGAGCATGCGGTTCAGGCCGTACTCGTACGCCGCGTCGCCCTGGGCCTCCGCGCTCTGGTCGAACCCGCCGCCGAGCCAGATCCGGTTCATCGCCGGGTGCGCGTCGACCACGAAGTAGTTCTCCCAGAACGAAGACCGCTGGTGCCACCAGGACTCGGTCGACTGCCCGGTGCTGCGCTCGAGCCGCGTGTTCTCCGCGCCGAGCGCGGCGTTCGCGTCGACGTACGTGCCGATCCCGTTGGCCGCCGCCACCGCCTGCCGCGGCGGCAGGCCCAGTTCGTCCATGATGGACAGCAGGTACTCCTGCCCGGCCAGCTGACCGGGCCCCAGCGGCGGCCGGACGCGCGAAACCTCGCACAGCCACGGGTGTTTCCGGTACGCCGCGCGGGTGCGTTCGGCGTACAGCGCCACCTGCTCGCGCCAGTCCCGCGGCCGCGGCTCGCCCGGCCCGGGCAGCCGCCGCTCGACGAGCACGTCGTCGACCATCAGGTCCACCAGCTCGGCCTTGCCGGGCACGTAGGTGTAGAGCGTCATCGTGCCGGCGCCGAGCTCCTTGGCGACGCGGTGCATCGACGCGGCGGCCAGTCCGTCGGCGTCCGCGACCGTGATCGCCGCGGCGACGATCCGCTCGACCGTCAGCGTCGGGCGGCGGCCCCTGGTCGGTTCGGCGGCGGCGCCGCGGGCGCGCCAGAGCAGCGCGAGCGTCCGGTCGACGTCGTCGGCGCCAGTGCGTTCGGCGGTCATGCGTTCCCCTCGCTCCTCCGGCGGGATCTTACCCGGGAGGGCCGTCCCACCTGGCATTCTGGAGGCATGACCCGACGCAAACCGCCCAAGGTCTCCTTCCGCTGGTGGGTCGACCGGCAGATCGGCGAGGCCCACGACCGCGGCGAGTTCGACGACCTCCCCGGCGCCGGGAAGCCGCTGCCGAAACCCACCGGCAACGACGCGGCGACCGACTGGGTGCTCCGGCAGGTCCGGGCCGGCGGCCACGACACGACGGCGTTGCTGCCGCCGGCCCTCGCGCTCCGGCGCGAAGTCCAGGACCTGCCGGAGAAGCTCGCCGGCGAGCGCACCGAACGGGGTGTCCGGGAGCTCGTCGACGACCTCAACGAGCGGATCCGCCAGGCCTACCTCAACCACCTGTCCGGACCGCCGCTCACGGTGGCCCCGGTGGACGTCGAGGAAGCCGTCGAGGACTGGCGCCGCTCACGAGCCGCGTCGTAAGAGCGCCCGCTCGGCCGCGCTCCACGCCGTGGTGGTGAGCAGGTAGATCCCGGCGGCCTGCGGCACCACCAGCGTCGCCAGCACGGTGCCGTAGGGCAGCAGCCGCACCAGCTTCCCGCCGGGGACGGGCGCCGTCGCGTCGCGGTGGCGGTCCTGCCAGCGGACCGAGAACCACGCGACGACGGCGAGCCCGGCGGCGATCACGAACACGAGCGGGCTGCCCGCGAGCCCGTGCGCGCCCAGGGGTGTCCCGAACAGCGTCGCGCCGAGCAGCGAGTTGGGTTCACCGCCGATCGTGGCCGTGGTGAAGAGCCGGTACATGATCGTGAAGAACGGCAGCTGCAGCAGCATCGGCAGGCAGCCGACGAACAGCGAGGTCCCGGACTCCTGCTGCAGCTTCGTCATTTCCGCGGCCAGCCGCTCCCGGTCCTTTCCGTGCTTCCCCTGCAGCGCCCGGATTTCCGGCAGCAGCGTGGCCCGGGCGCGCTCGCCGCGGGCCGCCGACCGGGCGAGCGGGTGCAGCAGCAGCCGCACGCACAAGGTGAACAGGACGATGGCCAACGCCGTCGACAGCGGGCCGGTGAACGCGTGAATCAGGTGGTACGCGCCCGAAACGGGCACGTCGAGAAAGCCGAACATGAGCAGCACTCCGCAAGAGTGAGAAGGGAAGAGGTCAGCGGAATGGCTGCGTCGAAGGGACTACGCAGCCGTGCTGCGGAGTCCGGGTGCCCGTGGCCTGCTGCGGCCGGCTCTGCCGGGATCGCGGAGCCGGATCGACTCGGCGCGCCGGGCCCGGCGGCGCAGGGCGGTGGCGCGGCTGCGCACCGGCGCCGACCAGAGGGCGAGCTCGCTGCGGTGTGTGCTGCCGACCAGCAGCACGACCAGCAGGCTCGCGGCGGCGAGGGAGGCGAAGGCGACCAGCGCGGTGGGGCTGGTCAGCACGGGGAACGCCAGCTCCAGCAAGGTGTTCACGGCCGTCCCCCTTCCGTCCGCTCCCAGGGTAGCCGAAGTGCTAACAGCCCGATGGGCTGTAACCTGGTTCGATGAGAGGCCAACTCGTCGTCGTGCCGATCCTGGCGCTGCTCCTGCTGTTCACCGTCCCCTGGTGGACGCTCGTGCTCGCACCGGACTGGGGTGCCGCGGGCACGATCGCCGGCACCGTGGTGTTCGCGGCGGGCCTGCTGACCATGCCGGTCGCGATGGTCTTCGGCCACGGACGGCGTCAGCGCGACGCCGCCGCCCGCATCGGCGACACGCTGCTCGCCGTGATCTGGGTGCTGTTCAGCTGGTCGATCCTGAGCCTGGTGCTGCGGGTCGCGCTGCTCGGCGTCGACGACCCGGCGCGGTCGCGGATCGTCGCCGGCGCGACCTTCGTGGTGGCGGCCGGGCTGCTCCTGCACGGCAACCGCGTCGCCATGCGGGTGCCGCCGGTGAAGGCGACCGACGTGGTCATCCCGCGGCTCGGGCCGGGGCTCGACGGCCTGCGGGTCGCCGTGCTGACCGACACCCACTTCGGGCCGATCGACCGGACGAGGTGGTCGGAGAAGGTCGTCGCGGCGGTGAACGCGCTGGACGCGGACGTCGTCTGCCACGCCGGCGACCTCGCCGACGGCGCGGTGGCGAAGCGCCGCAAGCAGGTCGACCCGCTCGGCGGCGTCCAGGCCGGGCTCGGGCGGTTCTACATCACCGGCAACCACGAGTACTTCGGCGAGGCGCAGGCGTGGCTCGACCACATGGCCGGCCTCGGCTGGGACACGCTGCACAACCGCTCGACGCTGCTCGAACGCGGCGGCGACCGGATCCTGTTCGCCGGCATCGACGACCCGACCGGCACGAACTCCGGCCTCCCCGGCCACGGCCCCGACCTGCCCCGCGCGCTGGACGGCGCCCCGTCCGACGTGCCGGTGGTGCTGCTCGCGCACCAGCCCAAGCAGGTCGCCCAGGCCCGCGAGGCGGGTGTCGACCTGCAGATCTCCGGGCACACGCACGGCGGGCAGATCTGGCCGTTCCACCTGCTGGTGCGGCTCGACCAGCCGACGCTGTCCGGCCTGACCCGGCACGGCCCGACCCAGCTGTACAACAGCCGCGGGACCGGGTTCTGGGGGCCGCCGTTCCGGGTCTTCGCGCCCAGCGAAATCACGCTGCTCACCCTGCGCCGGGGCTGACCCCAAACGCCCCGATGTGGCGTTGGGTGCGTTGGACGCACCGAACGCCACACTGGGGCGCTCGTCCGCCACCGACAAGTTTTTTTGTCTTGACAGTTTCGATCGTCGGGTGGCACGCTGTCCGCCATGACCACCACCACACTCTCCGCCCCGGCCACTTCGTCCACTCGCACCCTGCTGACCTGCGGGATCCTCGCCGGGCCGCTCTTCGTCGGCGCCGGGCTGATCCAGGGCCTGACCCGGGCCGGCTTCGACCTGACCCGGCACCCGGCGAGCGTCCTGTCGAACGGGTCGCTCGGCTTCGTCCAGATCACGAACTTCGTCGTCACCGGCCTGCTGACCCTCGCGGCCGCGGCCGGGATCCGGCGCGCGCTGCCCGGCCGGTGGGGGCCGAGACTGCTGGCCGTCTACGGCGTCAGCCTGATCTGTGCCGGCGCCTTCCGCGCCGACCCGCAGGACGGCTTCCCGCTCGGCACGCCGGCCGGGCCGCCGTCGTCGGTGAGCTGGCACGGCACGCTGCACTTCGTCTGCGGCGGCATCGGCTTCGCGGCCCTCGTCGCGGCGTGTTTCGCGATCGGTTCGCACCTCACCCCGGCGCGTGCGTGGTACTCGCGGATCAGCGGGCTGGCGTTCCTCGTAGGCTTCGCGGGCGTAGCGTCCGGATCGACGAACCCGGCCGTCACCCTCGGCTTCTGGGCGGCCGTGGTGATCGCCTGGACGTGGCTCGCGACGACTTCGGCCCACCTGATCCGGCGCACCGCCGCCTGAAAGGAGTTTCCCCATGAGCACCACGGTTTCCGCCGACGGCACCCGGATCGCCTACACCCGCGCCGGGTCCGGCCCCGCACTCGTCCTGGTCGACGGCGCGATGTGCTACCGCGGCTCGTCCCCCAACGACGCGCTCGCGAAGGAGCTGGCAACGCACTTCACCGTGTACACCTACGACCGCCGCGGCCGCGGCGAGAGCACCGAAGCCGGGCCGTACTCGGTCGAGCGTGAGGTCGAGGACATCGCCGCGGTTGTCAAGGAGGCGGGCGGCGAGACGTTCCTGTTCGGCATCTCCTCCGGCGCCGCCCTGGCGTTGGAAGCGGCTCGCAGCCTGCCGGTGACCAAGCTGGCCCTGTACGAACCGCCGTTCGTGGTCGACGACACCCGCCCCCGCGTCCCGGCCGACTACCCGGCCCGGCTCGACGCGGCGTTGCGCGAGGGCAAGCGCGGCAAGGTGGTCAAGCTGTTCATGACCGAAGGCGTCGGCCTGGGCAAGGTCACGGTGGCGATGATGCGGATCATGCCGTTCTGGGGAAAGCTCAAGAAGGTGGCCCACACGATCCCGTACGACACGGCGGTGATGGGCGGCCACCAGTCGGGCCACCCGCTGCCGGCAGCCTGGCCCGAGGCGAAGATCCCCACTCTGGCCATCGACGGCGACCGCAGCCCGGCCTGGATGCGCAACGGCGTGGCGTCACTGGCGAAGGTGCTGCCGTCGGCGGAGTACCGGACGTTGCCGGGCCAGACGCACATCGTGAAGGCGGCGGCACTGGCCCCGGTGCTGACGAAGTTCTTCCTGAGCTAGGCGGCGATCGTCCGGACCCAGACGGGAAAGGGCGGCAGCGGCGGCTCGGGCTCTTCCGTGGACGCGGATTCGAGCGCGCTCCACGGCACGAAACCGGGACTCGGGTCGGCGAGGAAGTCCTCGACGATCGGCGCCAGATCACCAGTTGGCACGTACTCGGCCGCGAAGAGCAACTCGCCGGGGCCGAGCGACGACAGCGATGCCTTGAGGGCGCCGACCTGCTCGTCGTGCCAGACGTAGAAGGTCGCGGGCCCGCCGGGGCGCAGGCGGGCATCGAGGGACCGCGCCACGGCTTCGAACGCGGCGACGACCTGCTCGGTCGTCACTTCGGCCCGCCGTTCCGGCTCCGCACCCAGGTGCCAGGTGTTCTGCCGCGACTGGGCCCTGGGGTCCGCCGGGGCCAGCAGGTACCTCTCGGTGGCCAGCTCCGCGATGAAATCCAGCAGCACCGAGCCAGTATGTCCGGCAGGATCAACCTCGTGCGCATCCGGATCGTCGACGCCGACATCACCACCCTCGAGGTCGACGTTGTGGTCAACGCCGCCAACTCTTCGCTGCTCGGCGGCGGCGGGGTCGACGGGGCCATCCACCGCAAGGGTGGTCCCGAGATCCTCGCCGAGTGCCGGAAGCTGCGGGCCGGGCACTACGGGCGCGGTCTGAAGACCGGGCAGGCCGTCGCCACCACCGCCGGGAAGCTGCCGGCCCGGTGGGTGGTGCACACCGTCGGCCCGGTGTGGTCGGCCACCGAAGACCGCTCCGAGCTGCTTGCCGACTGCCACCGCAACTCGCTGGCGCTGGCACGGGACCTGGGCGCGAAGACCGTCGCCTTCCCCGCCATCTCCACCGGGATCTACCGCTGGCCCCTGGCGTCGGCCGCCGGGATCGCGCTGACCACCGTCCACCAGGCCGAGGCCGGGCCGATCGAGGAAGTCGTCTTCGCCCTGCGCGGTGACGCCGCCGTCGATGCCTTTCGGGCTCGTCACAACTCCCTTGCCTGAGCGATCACCGACCGGGCAGGGTGCAGGCGTGCCCACCCGCGCTCTGGTCTTCGACTTCGACGGCACGCTTGCCGACACCGAGTCCGCCGTTCTGCAGTCCTGGCAGGAGGTCTTCCGCCAGCATGGTGCCGAACTGCCGCTGGCGGCCTGGCACGCCGTCATCGGGACCCAGCACACCACGCCCGCGATGTTCGGCCTGCTCGCCGAGCTGGTGCCGGGCGTCGACACCGAAGCGCTCCGGCCGAAGACGAAAGCCCGGGTCTTCGAACTGCTCGAAACCCTCGGGCCCCGTGAAGGCGTCCTGAGCTACCTCGACGCCGCGAAGGAGCTCGGCCTGAAGCTGGCCGTCGCCTCCAGCTCGTCCGGGGGCTGGGTGAACCCGCACCTCGGACGGCTCGGCCTCGCCGGCTACTTCGACGCCGTGCTCACCGGGGACCTCCACAAGGCCAAGCCCGACCCGGACCTCTACCTCGCCGCGATCGCGGCGCTGGACGCCGACCCGCACGAGGCCATCGCCTTCGAGGACACGCCCCACGGTGTCACCGCCGCCAAGGCCGCCGGGCTGACCTGCGTCGCGGTGCCGAACGTGATCACCGAGAGCCTCGACTTCTCCCAGGCCGACGTTGTGCTGCCGGCGTTCACCGCCAAGCCGCTCGAGGCGCTGCTCAGCCGCTGACCAGCGCCAGCAGCCGGTCCAGGAACGGCAGCTGGCCCTTCACCAGCTTCTCGCGCGCGACGTCGAGCGTGAACCACGCGACCCGGTCCAGCTCGGGGAACTCCTGCTGCTTGCCCGAGCGCGGCGGCCACTCCATCAAGAACGTCCCTGGCACCACTGCGGCCGGGTCGAGGTCGGCCTCGACCGCCCACGCCGTGACGACCTTGCCGCCCGACTGCTTCACCTCACCGAGCGGGACGTACTCACCGGCGGGCGCGGGCAGGCCCAGCTCCTCCTCGAACTCGCGCCGCGCCGCGTGCTCCGGCTCCTCGTCCGGGTCGAGCTCCCCCTTGGGCAGCGACCACGCCGCCGCGTCCTTCTTCGCCCAGAACGGCCCGCCCATGTGCCCGAGCAGCACTTCGACGTCGTCGCCCCGCCCGCGGTGGAGCAGGAGCCCGGCACTGCGTTTGCCCGCCATCACCACAGTCTCCCGAAACTCGCCAAAAAAGATTCGGCGGGGTTGTCGATCCGGGGAGAAGCCACTCGACGCGTAGGCAGAAGGCAAGGAAGAACCCAGGGAAGGAACCCCGAAATGACCACCACGATCGCCCCCAAGACCCAGACCGCCGCCACCCGCACCGAGGCCAAGAGCCCGGTCACCGGCATCGTCGTCGGCGCCTCGCGGATCGTGATCTCGTTCCTGTTCGGCTTCCACGGCCTGCAGGGATTCGGCTTCTTCGGTGGCGTCGACGGCCAGGGCGGCGGCGTCCCGTTCGGCTCGTACCCCGGCTGGTGGGGCAGCGTGCTCGAGCTCGCCGGCGCCGTGCTGCTGCTGGTCGGGCTGGCCAGCCGGCCCGCCGCGCTGCTGCTGTCCGGCGTGATGGCCTACGCCTACTTCACCGTGCACGCCCCGATGGGCCTGCTGCCGCTGCAGAACATGGGCGAGCCGTCCGCCGTCTACGCGTGGGTCTTCCTGCTGTTCGCCGCGATCGGCCCGGGCCGCTTCGCCGTCGACACGCTCATCAAGCGTCGCCGGCGCTGAACCGAACGCAGCGAGCGCGGTCCGATCAGTAACCGCCCTGGGCGGCTGCCAGGTCGGACCGCGCCATCACGTGTTCCATCAGGCTGGTCAGCACCTGCTTCGTCGAATCGCGCTCGCGGGCGTCGCACAGCAGCAGCGGGACGTCCATGCCGACGTCGAGCGCCTGCCGGACCTCCTCGGTGCCGTAGCGGTACGCGCCGTCGAAGCAGTTCACGCCGACGACGAACGGCAGGTTCCGGCGCTCGAAGAAGTCGACCGCCGCGAAGCAGCTGTCCAACCGGCGGGTGTCGGCCAGCACGACGGCGCCGAGCGCGCCCTCGGCCAGCTCGTCCCACATGAACCAGAACCGGTCCTGCCCGGGCGTGCCGAACAGGTAGAGGATCAGGTCGGGGTTGATCGTGATGCGGCCGAAGTCGAGCGCGACCGTCGTGGTGGTCTTCTGCTCGATGCCCGAAAGGTCGTCGACGCCCTCGGAGGCGGTCGTGATGACTTCCTCGGTGCGCAGCGGCGGCACCTCGCTCACCGAACCGACCATCGTGGTCTTGCCGACCCCGAAGCCGCCGGCGATCAGCACCTTGACCGCGGTCGCGGTCAGGTTCCGCCGGGGATCAGAGTTTCCGGATGCCATCAAGAACCGCCTGGAGTACGTGTCGGTTGGGAGTTTCGTTGACCGGCGCCGCGGTACGGAACAGCACCAGGTTCTGCTCGATGAGGTCGCTGAGCATCACCTTGACCACCGGCAACGGCAGATCGACCCGGGCCGCGACCTCGGCGACCGAGACCGGCCGCTGGCACAGGGCGATGATGCGCGCGTACTCCGGTTCGAGCATGCCCGCTTCGTGCGCGGTGCGCAGCGCGACCACCAGCGTGATGAGGTCGAGCCCGAGGGTGTCCGACCGGGTGCGGCCGCCCGTGACCGCGTACGACCGGACCAGCGGGCCGGCCTCGTCGTCGAACCAGGCTTCGTGCCGTCCGCTCATGGCGACGTGGGCTGGACGCCGGCGCCGGTGCGCGGGGCCGAGGTGAGCACCTGGCCGACGCGCTTCACCATCAGGTTCATCTCGTACGCGACGAGGCCCATGTCCGCGTCTTCGCGGGCCAGGAGCGCCAGGCAGGCGCCCCGCCCCGCGGCGGTCACGAACAGGAACGCGTGGTCCATCTCGACCATCGTCTGCCGGACGTTGCCGCCGCCGAAGTGCCGCCCGGTGCCGCGCGCCAGGCTCTGGAACGCCGACGCGACCGCCGAAAGGTGCTCCGCGTCCTCCTCGGAGAGGTTCCCGGACCTTCCGATGAGCAGGCCGTCCGAGGACAGGACCACCGCGCGATCCGCCCCGGCGACCCGCTTGACGAGGTCGTCCAGCAGCCAGTCGAGCTCACTGACGCCTGAGTTGGCCATTACTCGCGCTCTCCGTACCTGTCGTCGTTCTCGGCGGGTTCCTCGTCACGGGCCCGGCGGGTGCCCTGCTGGAAGGCGGACAGCCGGCTGCGGGCGGACTCCGGCGAGTCCAGCCTGACCTCTTCCCGCTCCTGTGCGGGCCTATCTTCCCGCAACTGCGGAACGAGGCTCTGCTGACGTCGCCGTTGCGGCAACGGCGGACGTCCGGGGGCCTCCGGGCGGCGGGGCTGCTGCGGCCGGCCTTCGGGCACCGAGGCCCGCGGCCCGGGCTCCTGCGGCGGCCACACCGGCTGCTGCGCGGCCGGGCGCGCCGGGCGCGCGGTCCGGGCGGGCGGCGACGCGGGCCGGGCCGGGGTCACCGCCGGCTGCACCTGGGTCGGCTGGGCCTGCGTCGGCTGGCTCACCGGCTCGGAGACGACCCCCACCGGGACCGGCGTCGGCGCGGACGGCGGCTGCTGCGCCGGGGCCGGCGGCGGTGTCACGGGTGCGGGCGGCACGGCCATCGGCGGCTCAGTGCGGTGCCGCGCCGGGCGGCGCTGCGGCCGCTTGAGCGGCATGACCTCGTCGTTGCCCTGGTCCGGCTCGACCGGGTTCGGCACGAGCTCCGGCTTCGGCGGGGTGATCGGCTGCTCCGGCTCGAGCTCGGTGAGCGGGGCGAGCAGGTCGGTGCGCACCAGCACGATGGCCCGGGTGCCGCCGTAGGCCGACTCCCGCAGGTGCACCTGGATGCCGTGGCGGGCGGCCAGCCGCGCGACCACGAACAGGCCCAGGCGCGGCTCGTCCGACAGCGCCATGATGCCGAAGTCCGGCGGGTCGGCCAGCATCACGTTGATCTCTTCGGTCTGGTCCGGCTCGAGCCCGAGGCCCTGGTCCTCGACCTCGATCACCACACCCTTGCCGACCACGTTGCCGCGGATCTCGACCCGCGACTGCGGCGGCGAGAACGACGTCGCGTTGTCGATCAGCTCGGCCAGCAGGTGCACGAGGTCGCCGACGACCGGGCCGCGGACGGCGATCTGCGGCAGCGCCGCCGTCTTGACCCGGGCGAAGTCCTCCGTCTCGGCGGACGCGCCGCGGACCAGCTCGGCCAGCCCGACCGGGTTGCGCCACTGCCGGCCCGGCTGCCCGCCGCCGAGGATGATCAGGTTCTCCGCGTTCCGGCGGGCGCGGGTGGAGAGGTGGTCGAGCTGGAAGAGCGTGTCCAGCTGCTCCGGGTCCTCCTGCTTGCGCTCGGCCTGGTCGAGCACCTTGAGCTGGCGGTGCACGATGACCTGGCTGCGGTGGGCGATGTTGAGGAACACCGTCTTGGTGCCCTCCCTGACCTTCGCCTCGTCGATGGCGGCCGCGATGGCGGTCTGCTGCGCCTTGTTGAACGCGTCGGCGACCTGGCCGATCTCGTCGGTGCCGTGGTCGAGGAAGTGCCCGCCCTCTTCGAGGTCGACGGGCTCACCCGCCCGGACCCGGGCGACCAGTTCGGGCAGCCGGACCTCGGCCGCGTCGAGGGTGTCCTCACGCAGCCGGTGCAGCCGGCCGATGAGCCGGTTCGACAGCCGGACGGCGACGAACACCACGAAGACCGCGAACAGGACCGCGACCACACCGGCGATCAGCGACTCGGTGAACGTCGAGTCGGCGTCGTTGATCGCGGCCTGGCTGGCGTTCGAGCTCTGCAGGACGAAGATGCCCGACAGGGCGTCGCCGACCAGGCGGGCGCTGGTGCGCCACTGGTCCTGCGCCACCGGCAGCTTGGTCAGGTCACCCCGCAGGAACGCCGTTTCGACCTGGGTCACCGTCTGCCACGGCTGGCTCGCCAGCAGCTGGTCGTACTTCGCCTTGACTTCGGGGATCATCTTCGGCGCCGACGAGTCGAGCTGCGCGTGGTACGCACCGACCTGACCCACGTAGGTGCGGAAGTCCTCGTTGCTCAGCCCACCCGCGGCGAGCCCGGCCGCGGCGAGCGCGTCACTGCGCTGCATCGCTTCGGCCGCGCTGAACATCGGGATGGCGGTCAGCCGGTCGAACGCGTTCTGCGCGCCGCGCGCGTTCTGCGCCAGTCCGGCCAGGCCGTCGGTGAACTGGTCGATGATCTTGTTGTAGAAGGTGAAGGCCTGGCCGATCTGGATCTGGCCGCTGTCGACCGCCTGCCGGGTCTGCGGGAGCTGCTGGAAGAGTCCGAAGAACGTGGCGATGTTCTTCTGCACGCTCGGCGGGGTGTCGTCGTAACCCGCGAAGTTGTCCCTCAGGTACTCGATCGTCTTCGCGGCGTTCTGGTCCGTCTTCGGGCGGACGGCCGCGAGCACGGCCCGCTGGTTGCTCTGGCCGGCGAGCAGGCTCAGGGTCGCCTGGCGCTCCTGCTGCAGCGCGCCGAAGAACGGGATCGACGGAGCTTCCGAGCCCCGGATCCGGTTGACGTAGTCACGGCCCGTGACCGCGTCGTAGATGAGGTAGCCGGCGAGGGCCACGCCTACGAGGAGCAAGGCCACACTGGGGATCAGCGCGATCGTGAGCACGCGCTTCCGAATCGAGGATCCCCGGTTGCGTCGAAGAGAAATCTGCTTCACCTGGGTCCGTTTTCCTTCCGGCAGTACATGGTTTCGGGTCGCCCGAGGCGGTCAACACCCGGATTCCGACCAGCCGGATCAACATCACCGTGGTCTGCTTCGCCCGCGACGACGTTAGGCAGCCCTCCAGGGCGCGTCAAGTCCGTGGCGATAACGTGATCTTGGAACGGTGACCCTTCCACACTTGCTGCCTGCGCTTGGAAAGTCCACCACCGAAAGTCGTGACGTTCGTCCCAGCGCTACTTCCGTTCCGCCCCTTGGGTGCAGGCTGTTCGGTGGTGCGATCGACCCAAGCGCCGGGGCGGCGGCCGCTACGTACGAACGCGGCAAATCGTTCGGTGAGAAAGGTCACGAGTCCGCGGCCACGATGGCCCATGACCGGTTCGTTCGGGCCGGCTGCCTTCCGGAAAGCGGAAATGCACGGCATTCGACAGCTTCGCCGCGGATTCCCCGGACGGCGAGCCGGAATTCCCCCTATTCCGCGAATCCCGTGGTCGGACGGCTCCCGATCGCTCCGGTACCGGTTCCGCGGCGGTCAGCCCGGGAACTCGTCGGCGAGGGTGTTCCAGAACTGGAGCTCGTAGCTCTGGAACAGCCGGGCGTAGCGGTGGGCCTCACGCTCGTCGAGCCGGTGCGCGGTGAGGCCGGCCTGGATCGCGGCGAGCGCTTGTTCTTCGATTTCCGGGACGTCCGCCGCGAAGAAGTCGAAGAACGCGCACTCGTCGTCCGTGAAGCCGTAGTGCCTGCGCATGGCCTCGGCGACGTCACCGCAGTACCGGCCGAAGGCGGCGAAGTTCGCGTAGATCCCGGCCGCGGTCGCCGACGACTCACCGTTCAGCGCGAGCCAGGCGACGTACGCCGGGTAGGCCTGGCAGCCCGCGCGCGGCCGTTCCTTCCCGTGGTCCGGACCAACCGCGGCGACCAACGCGTCGAGCATCCCGTTCGCCTGCTGCTCCCCCGGCGCGAGGCCGCCGAAGAAGGTGCGCGCGTTCGGTTCGTCCGCGCGGGCGGCGAGCGCGTGGAAGCTCCGCCAGTCGCTGAACGTGATCAGCTTCTCCTCCGCGGCGAGTGCGGCGAACACCGCCCGCGGCGCGCGGCCGGCGGTGATCAACGGGACCAGCCGGTTGTCGTCGTCGCGCGGCGCGAGCTTCTTCTGGATCTCGTCGAGCAGTGCACGAGCCGAGCGCGTCATCGGTTCCCCCCGGAGTCAGCCGTCCCTTCCATTGAAGCGCGGTTCGCGCGCGGCCGCCCGTGTGCACTGTGGACGGTCGTGGGGACTTGACCGCACCGGGCCGCGTGAAGGGGACGTCTGACGTGGCCGCGATTCTCTATCCACCCGGCCCGGGAGCCCCTACAGTGTGGCCATCCTTACCTTTCGAGGAGGCCAGCGTTGACCACCCCGTCCGTCGCCGAGCAGACCGAAGGCCAGACGATCCCGCGGCTCCTGCACCGCAACGCGGTCGAGCACGCCGACCTGCCGGCGATCACCTCGCTCGACCTCGAAGGGCAGCCGACGCTGACCTGGCTCGAGTTCCGCACCGCGATCGCCGAGGTGTCGCGCGGGCTGGCCGGGCTCGGGCTCACCGCGGGTGACCGCATGCTGATCATGGCGCCCGGCTGCCCGGACCACATCGTCGCCGACCTCGCCGCGACGCACCTGTCCGCGATCCCGTGCACCGCCTACGCCACCCTCAGCCCGGAGCAGATCGCCTACGTCGCGCGGCACAGCGCGGCGCCGGTCGTGGTGCTCGGCGGGGAGAACGAGCTGGCGCGCTGGCGGCCGGTGCTCGACGACCTCCCGGCGCTGCGCCACATCGTCGTGATGGACGAGGCCGCGATCCCCGGCGGTGACGACCGGTTCGTCTCCCTCGCCGCGCTCCGCGCCCAGGGCCGGGAAGCGCTTGCCGCCGACCCCCAGGCGTTCGAACGGTCGTGGCAGGAGATCAAGCCCGACGACCCGCTGTCGATGATCTACACCTCCGGCACGACCGGCGACCCGAAGGGTGTCGTGCTGTCACACCGCAACGCGATCCACCAGGCGTACGCGGTCACCGAGCTGCACCACCCGCCGATGCACGCGACCAACATCGCGTACCTGCCGCTCGCGCACATCGCCGAGCGGGAGCTGTCGATCTACCTGCCGATCGTGTGGGCGGGCCACGTGCACACCCTCGCCGACCCGACCGCGGTCGCGGGCGCGCTCGGCAAGGTGCACCCGCAGAGCTTCTTCGGCGTCCCGCGCGTGTGGGAGAAGATGGTCGCCGGCCTGAAGAACATGCTCGGCAGCGTGCCCGAAGACCGGCGCAACGCGCTGCTGCAGGCGAACGAGCTGCTGCAGCAGGGTTACAAGCTGCGCAGTGCCGGCCAGCCGGTGCCGGCCGAGCTGGCCGACAAGATCGCGAAGACCGACG
This sequence comes from Amycolatopsis sp. NPDC051758, assembly GCF_044453095.1. Lineage (NCBI taxonomy): Bacteria > Bacillati > Actinomycetota > Actinomycetes > Pseudonocardiales > Pseudonocardiaceae > Amycolatopsis > Amycolatopsis sp. NPDC051758. Next base: position 466,501 of record NZ_JBITCJ010000004.1, read on the forward strand.
AAGCCGCGCTGGCGCCGGTGCGCGCGCTGCTCGGGCTCGACAAGCTGCTCGTCGCCTCCAGCGGCGCGGCCGCCCTGCCGGTGGAGATCATCTACTTCCTGGCCGGCCTCGGGGTCGAGATCTGCGAGGTCTGGGGCCTGTCGGAGACGACCGGCGCGGCGACGTCGAACTCCGGCGAGGCGTTCCGCGCGGGCACCGTCGGCAAGCCGCTCGCCGACGTCGAGGTGAAGGTCGCCGAAGACGGCGAGCTGCTCGTGCGCGGCCCGATCGTCTTCCTCGGCTACCTGCAGGCGGACGGCACGATCGCCGACGCGACCGACGCCGACGGCTGGTACGCCACCGGTGACATCGGCACGATCGACGAAGACGGCTTCGTGACGATCACCGACCGCAAGAAGGAACTGATCATCACTTCGAGCGGCAAGAACATCGCGCCGACCCGGATCGAGGGGCTGCTCAAGGAGCACCCGCTGATCGGCCAAGCGGTCGCGATCGGCGACGACCGGCCGTACGTGACCGCGCTGATCGTGCTCGACGACGAGATCGCACCCGGCTGGGCCGCGGCGAACGGTGTCGAGGCCACTCCGGCGGAGCTGGCCGACCACCCCGCGGTGCGGGCCGAGCTGGAACGCGCGGTCGAGTCGGCCAACAGCAGGCTGGCCCGGATCGAGCAGATCAAGCGTTACCACGTGCTGCCGAAGGCGTGGACGCCCGAATCCGGCGAGCTGACCCCGACGCTCAAGCTCAAGCGCCGGGTCATCAACAACCGCTACTCGACCGACATCGAAGCCCTCTACGCGGCGGTACGCGCCCCGGAGCCGGCCGCCGGTTCGTAGTCAGGCAGTACGGGGCGAGGTCGACTCCGTCCACTTGCGCAGCCGCGGCGGGACGCGCTTTTCCAGGCCGTAGTTCTCCAGGTGGGCGGAGAAGACCTCGTCGAACGCCTTCTGCACGGTCTCGGTGTCCCACACCGGGCGCTCGAGGATCGGCTGCTTGAGGAACGGCTGGCCCATGACGTGCAGCTGCGGGCCGTTGCACCGGATCATCTGGCCGGTGATGCCGTGCGAGCCGTCGCCGAGCAGGAACAGCACGACCGGGGCGATCCGCGACGGGGTGCGGTCCGGCGGGCAGGCACGCAGTGAGCGTTCGGACTTCCAGACCATCCGCGTGTGCGCGAGCGGGCAGACGGCGTTGACGCGGATGCCGGCGTCTTCGAGGTCGAGGGCCCAGGAGTAGGTCAGGGATGCGACCGCACCCTTGCTCGCCGCGTACACGCCGAGCTTGCGCTGCCCGAGCGAAGCGCCCGAAGAGATGTTGACGATCGAGCCGCCGCTGCCCGCGTCGACCATCGCCTTGATCGCCGCCAGCCCGGTGTTGACCACGCCCATGACGTTGACCTGGACGAGCTCGGCGGCCTGCTCGGCGTCGTCCTCCCAGGGCAGCGCCTCGTAGTTCAGCCCGGCGTTGTTGACCAGGCCGTCGATCCCGCCGAACTCCTTGACGCAGAGGTCGACGATCTCCTGCGCCTCGCCGGCGTCGGCCACGCTGTGCCCGCTCGCCACGGCGAGGCCACCCTGGGCGCGGATGTTTTCGGCGGTCCGCTCGGCGAGCTCGACGTCGACGTCGTTGACGACGACCGACCCGCCCGCGCGCGCGACGTGCACCGCGAAGGCTTCACCCAGCCCCCGCCCGGCACCGGTCACCACGACCGACTTGCCCTGCATCAACCCGTCCATCGTCACTCCCCGCTCTGCGGCGCCAGCGGCGCTTCCGTCCACCCCGGCCGGCTCTGTGTCCAGTCTTGGCCCATTCGGGCCAACGGGGCATCGTCGCGACGACGAGCGGCCGCCGCCCTGCGCCGAGCGAGTCCGGTTCGATCAGTCCGGAGGTACCCGCGCGCCGGTCACGGCGAACCACCGCGGCGTGCGGGTGGCGTAACCCGATCGGCTCCGAAGGGAGCAGCGGTGGGCGTTCCGGGGACATCGGCGCGTAGTCGGCGGCATACTGATAGTGCTTCCGGGAGGTCGACCGTGACTCCCCCGGACGGGGTCGTCACTGGCGAGGCACAATGCGGACGGTCCAGGTTCACTCGATCGGGGGACGGTGGTTACGAGGTGGCGACGCGCGCGAAGCCCCGGCTCCGGGCCGTCCTGGCCAACCGCGAGTTCCGCGCGCTCTGGTTCGCCGAAACGCAGTCGATGCTCGGCGACCAGCTCACCATCGTCGCGCTGGCCATCCTGATCTTCGACCGGACCGGGTCACCGCTGCTTTCGGCCGTCGTCTACTCCCTGACGTTCCTGCCCGCGCTGGCCGGCGGGCTCGGGCTTTCCCAGCTCGCGGACCGGTTCCCGCGGCGCGCGGTGCTGGTGACCGGCTCGTTCGCCCAGGCCGCGCTGATCGGGCTGATGGCCCTGCCCGGGATGCCGATGGCCTGGCTGTTCGTCCTCTTCGTCTTCGCCCGGCTGGCGAACGCGCCGTGCAACGCGGCGCAGAACGCGCTGGGCCGCGAGATCTTCGCCGACGACGACGTCTACCTGCAGAGCCAGGACCTGCGCGGGATCACGAACAACACCGCGATGCTGGCCGGCCTCGCCGTCGGCGGCCTGCTGGTGACCACCCTCGGCACGTCCTGGGCGCTGGCGATCGACGCGCTGACGTTCCTGGTCGCGGCCGTCGCCGTGTGGTTGCTGGTCGTGCGGCGGCCAGCCGCCGGGGACGGCGGCGCCCCGTGGTTCGGCGCCGTCCGGCAGGTTTTCGGCGATGAACGGCTCCGGGTGCTGCTCTACCTGTCCTGGCTGGTCGGCCTCGCGGTGATCCCGGAGGGCCTCGCCGCGCCGCTCGCCGCACAGCTGGGCGCGGGCGACCAGGCGGTCGGCTGGCTGCTGGCCGCCGACCCGCTGGGCTTCGTGCTCGGCACGTTCCTGCTCTCGAGGTACGTCTCGACGGAGCACCGCCGCAAGCTGCTGGGCGTGCTGGCCGCCTTGCCGCTGGCCGCGCTGGCGGCGTTCGCGCTGCGCCCGAACCTCGCGTTCGCGCTGATCCTGCTCGCGCTGGCCGGCGCGACGGGCGCGTACGTCATCACGGTGTCGGCCACCTTCATCACCTGGGTGCCCAACGACATCCGGGGCAGCGCCGGCGGGCTGTACCGGACGGGGCTGCGGGTCGCCCAGGGTGTGGGCGTCGGCATCGGCGGGCTGGTCGCGCAGTGGCTCGGTTCGGCCGACACGACCATCGCGCTCGCCGGGGTGCTGGGACTGCTGCTGGCCGTCCCGGTGGCGCTGGCCTGGCGCCGGGCCGGCGGACCGCAGCCGGAGCCGCGGTTGTCATGAACGGATACTCGCTCCGGGTTTCAGCCGTCACGGTTGGACATCGGTCGCCACCTCTCCGTACAGGCAAGATCATGAATTTCATTCAGCTGGGGACGGCGAGCAATTCGCGGCCGACTCAGGCGTCACGGTTACGCACTGGTCCACCTCCATCTTGGGAAGCATGAACAACCGTTTGAGCCGAGTTACCGGCAGTTCGGCCGACAACCCGGTGGTTGGCGTTGCTGAAGGATGATACCCAACCACGGAATGCGTCAACACTCTGGCAGGTACCGATGAGATTACTCAAGTCCGCGGCTAGGCTGGAAAGGAGGTGACCAATTGCATCCCGGACCAGACGACGACCCGTCCGCCGCCGGCGGGCCCGCCGCCCGGCGGGCGCGGGGACCGGCCGCGAGCCCGCCGGTGAACGAGCGCGCCGAACCGGCAGGCGGTCCACCCCGGACCGCCGGGCGCGACCATCCGTATCTGCCCGGCAACTGGGCGCTCTGGCGCCGCCCGCCGGTGCTGATCGGATTCATGCTCGGGCTCGAGGTCGTCGCGGTCGCCGTGCTCGCACTCGCGTTCTCCCGTTCCGCGATCCCGGGCGGGCACGACTGGATCAATTTCGGAATTCTGGCCCTCGGTGCCACCGTGCACATTCAGCTCACGCAGCGCCAGGAAGAGCGCCGGCGAAACCGCACCAAAAAGGTGCTGATCGACCTCACCGCCGTCTGGACGTTTTCCGCCGCATTGATCCTGCCGGTTCCGCTGACCCTGCTCGTCGTTTTCCTCATTCGCCTGCAACACTGGTTCATCGCGCGAAGGCCGGCCCACAACTTCATTTTCTCGTCGATCACCCACGGCCTGGCCGGCGCGGTCGCCCACCTCACCTACACCGCGCTCGGGCCGCACCTGCTGGGCCAGCCCGGCTGGGGCACGTTCTGGCACGAGGCGGGCACCATCGTGCTCACCGGCGTCGTCTACGAAGCCATCCAGATCCTCTACGTCGGCGGCGCACTGGCGCTCGGGCTTTCGTCCGAGCCGACCTTGCGTAACGTACTGGGGAGCCCGGCCGACAACCTTCTCGAAGCGGTCACCATCGGCCTCGGCGCGGTGACCGCGATCCTCCTCGCCGTCGTCCCGCCGATGGTCGTCGTGATGGCCGTGGCGACGGTGGTCTTCAATCGCCTCGCGGAACTCGACCAGCTCCAGAACGACGTCCGGACGGACCCGAAAACCGGCATTCTCAACATGCGCGGCTGGTCGGAGTCGGCCGAGCGGGCACTCGAACGGACCGCTCGATCGGGTGATCAACTGGCGCTCCTGATGGTCGATCTCGACCACTTCAAGTGGATTAACGACACCTATGGACATCCGGCGGGTGACGACGTGCTCCGCACCGTTGCGCAAACGCTCGACGAAGTGACGAGACCGAGCGACTTGGTCGGCCGTTTCGGTGGTGAGGAATTCCTCATTCTGCTCCCGGACATCGACGAAGACGCCACCTGGGACGCCGCCGAGCGCATACGTGTTGCGATTGCCAAGTTGCATATCGTGACAACGGACAAACGCGGCGACCCGGCCACGATCGCCGACCGCACGACTTCCATCGGCGTCGCCCGCCACCCCCGCCACGGCGACAACCTCGAGCGCCTCCTCCAATCCGCCGACGCCGCGGTTTACCTGGCCAAGGAAAACGGCCGCGACCAGGTCTGCTTCGCCCCGGACGGCCCCGGCCTCACGCCCCCAGCCGCACCGTGAGCTCGAGCTTGACGAGCACGTCGGCGAACGTCCCCGGCGACGCGGGGTCCAGCCGCAGCCGCTCACCGCGGTAACCGGCGGACTCCAGCCGCAGAACCCGCGCGCCCGGAGCCGGGCGGGGATGGCACCAGTGACGGACGGTGCCGGTGCCGGCGGGGTCCTTGGCGAGGATGAGGTACTCGTGCCCGAGATCGTCGGTGACCCGGCCGAGGCCGTTCCACCAGAGGGCCCGCAGGGTGAGGGCGCCGCCGTCGTGGACGAGTTCGACCGGGGTGCCGGCTTCGACGTCGACGCGGAAGCCGGTGTCGCCGACGTGCAGTGAGCGGACGTCGAGGAAGGCGCTGGTGCCGGGAGCGGGCTCGCTTGGTCCAGCTTTGCCGCCCGGCGCAGCCGAGCCACCCGGTCCGGCCTCGCTGCCAGGCCCAGCCTGGCCGCTCGACGCAGCCCCGCCGCTCGCCGCAGCCGAGCCACCCGGTCCGGCCTCGCCGCCGAGCCCAGCCTGGCCGCTCGACGCAGCCCCGCCGCTCGCCGCAGCCGAGCCACCCGGTCCGGCCTCGCCGCCGAGCCCAGCCTGGCCGCTCGGCGCAGCCCCGCCGCTCGCCGCAGCCGAGCCACCCGGTCCGGCCTCGCCGCCGGGCCCAGCCTGGCCGCTCGGCGCAGCCCCGCCGCTCGCCGCAGCCGAGCCACCCGGCCCAGCGTCACTGCTGGGCCCAGCACTGCTGCTCGACACAGCCTCGCCACTCGGCACAGCCCCACCTCCCGGTCCGCAGTCGCCGAAGTCCGGCCGGGGCAGCACCGCCGCCACCGCCAGCTCCGCGGCCAGCAGCCCGTCCTCTCCCGACGGCACCGCCGCAACCCCACGCAGCTCCCCGGCCAAGAGCCGGCGCCCGGTGACCTCCGCCCAGCCCGACGCCGCCGCCCGCAATCCCGCCTCCGCCCGCAACCGGTCGAGCAGCGGCCCCGCCCGGCGGCCCGCCCGCCGGGTTCCGCTGAACCGAGCCGCCCGGACCAGGCGGGCCGATTCCGGGCACTCGACGCCGAACAACCCCGTCATCGCCCGGTCGAGGGCGCGCAGCTCGTGGGCCAGCACCACCCGCCCCACCAGCCGGGAATGACTCCGGGCCAGCGAAGCCGGCGAGGCCGCACGCAAAACCCGGGCCAGCTCGCGCAGCTCCGGAGACCGCGCCTCACGCAACAAAGCATCAGGAGCCAGGTGGCGCAGCGCGCGCACCGTGTTCTCCACGGGGACGGCGGCCCGTCCGCCGCCGGGATCGGTCGAGCCCACTGGACGCCCTCCTGGTCGCCGTGCCCCCTGGTGCCATTGTCCGGCGGGGCGCGGCTCGGCGGAACGTAAGAACGGGCAGCCGACCGGGCAGCTTAGGGGAAAGCCGCGGTGAAACCCTGGGGTTGTCCCCATGTCGGCTCCGCGACCGGGCTGGCACCCTTGAACCCATGCCAGCCCCGACCGAGCCGCCTCGTGTCCGCCGACCCTGGTCGACGTCCGGCTGGCTGCTGCTGGTCCTGCTGGTGGTGTTCGCGTTCGGGCTGATCGCCTCGCGCCCGGCGTCCCCGCCGGACCAGGGCCCGCCGACCGGTGACGTCCTCGCCGCGCAGAACGCGATCGAGGCGCTGGTCCACCCCGGTCCGCACCCCGACGCGCTCGCGCGGCTGCCGAAGGACTTCACCGCGCTCAGCGGCGTCACCCCGGGTGTGCTGCCGGCCCGCGACGGCACGATCCGCGCCGTGCACGTCGACGGCGGCTGCTCGACGCCGTGGGGTGACGACAACACGAAGTGGGACTACGCCGTGCCGTGCAAGTCCCACGACCTCGGGTACGACCTGCTGCGGTACGCCGACCGCAAGGGCCACCCGCTCGGGCCTGAGGTCCGCGAGGCGCTGGACAACCGGCTCTCCACCGACATGCACCACGCCTGCGACCTCAACCCGATGGACTCCGCGGGCACCTGCCGGATCGTCGCTTCGCTCTATTCGGCCGGGCTGGTGGTCAACTCGTGGCACCAGCGCTGGGGCCCGCCGGTCGGCGACCCGATCGGCCCGATGGTCGCCGGTGTGCTGGTGATCGGCTGCCTGCTGGTGTTCCGACTGCGCGGCTGGCTGCACACCCGCCGCCAGGCCACGGTCCCCGCACCCGCCGCCACCCCGGCGTCGGTCACCAACTGGGCGCTGCTCGGCGCCGGCGGGGTTGTCCTCCTGCTGCTCGGCGAATCGGTGACGGCGCTCGCGCACTGGGCAGGCGCAGCCGAGACGGCCCTCTGGCCGCTGACCTGGCTCGCCCAGCTCACGCCGTTGATCTACTTCGCCGGCGGTCACGCCAACGCGGCCGGCTGGCGCACCGAGCAGGCCGCCGGCGGCGGCTACCGCCACTACCTGGCCGAACGCGCCAGCCCGCTGCTGCGGCCGGCGTTGATCTTCGCCGTCGTCGCGCTGCTGACGCCGCTCGCGCTCGAGCTCCTCGGCATCCCGGCCGGGACGACGGCCACGGTCATGCGGATCGCCCTGCACCCGCTCTGGCTGCTCGGGGTCTACCTGCTGACGATCGTCTGCGCGCCGCCGCTGCTGGCCCTGCACCGCCGGGCGCCGGTGAGCGCGGGCGCCGGGCTGCTCGCGCTGGTCGTCGCCGGCGAAGTCACCGCGAACTGGTCCGGCTCGCCGTTGCCGCGCTACGCCGCGACATTCGCTCTCGCGCTCCTCGCCCAGCAACTCGCCTTCGCGCACGCCGACGGCGTACGCCCGTCTCGACGTCTTCTCGCCGCGGCCGCCGCAACCGGTGTTGCGGGGCTCGCCGTGGCGAGTGTCCTGCGGGCCGGGCCACCCGTCCTGCTCGGCAGCCCGGGCGCCCCGGCCGCGTTCTCGGCCCCGCCGTGGGGCGTGCTGCTGCTCGGCCTGGTCCAGCTGGGCCTGCTCGGGCTGCTGGCCGGCCCGCTGACGCGGCTGGCGCGACGGCCCGGCGTCGCCACCGCCTGCCGGTTCGTGCTGCGCGCGCCGATGAGCCTCTACCTGGCCTTCCTCGCCGCGATGCTGCTGCTGGTCGCCGTCGTCTACCTCCCCGGCCGGATCGCCGACGGGCTGAGCTGGCTGGTCCGGCCGCGCACGCTGGTCGCCGTGGGGCTGCTCGCGGTGCCCGCGACGCTCGTCTTCTGGTGGTTCGAGCGGCACAGCCACGACGGACCGCGGCAGCGCGCGGCCGAGCTCCCCGGCCGCCGGGCGGCGGTGCTGACCCGCGCCGCGGCCGGGTTGGGCATCGGCTACGCGACGCTCGGCGTCTTCGGCTTCGCACTGACCCGCTTCGGCGGGGTGGCTGCCGACGCCGACCTGCTGGGCCTGCGGCTCGACCCGATCCAGAGCCTGGTGCACCTACTGCTCGGGGTGTTCCTGCTGCACACGATCCGGCTCGGGGCCGGCGCGGCCACCGGCACCTGGCTCGCCACCGCGCTCGCCTGCGCACCCTCGCTGCTGTTCGCCGCCGACGGCAGCACGCCCGGCTTCCTCGGCGTCACGCTGCACGCCGTGACGGCCGCGTTCGCCCTGCTCGCCGCGGCCGGCACCCTGCTGCCGGCCCGCCGACCGGCGAATGCGACGCCCTGACCAGGCGAAACCGGCGAACATGCGGGAAACTGGGTGGTGCGCGACACATTCGGAGGGGGATGTGTAACGCTACGGCAACCAGGGGAAGGCACCATGCGTCCCAACCTGGAGACCACGGAACTACGCAGTGAGGAGTGACCCGCGTGGATCACCCGCCTCGGAACGGGCAAGGCGGCCGCCGCCCCGCCCGGCCCTGGCAGGAGGAGCCAGGCCGGGACGACGCCCGGCGCGGCACCCCGCCGCCGCGCCGCCCCGCACCTCGCCGCGAACCGGTGGACGCGCGCCGCGCGGCGCCGCCCCGCCGTCCCGAACCGCGCCCGGCCCCGCGGGCCCGCCGCAACTCCTTCCGCGGCGCGAAGATCTCGCTGGCCGTCGTCTCGCTGCTGGTGATGGGCCTGACCGGCTACGCCTGGGCCGCGATGCAGGGCCTGGTCAACGGGCTGAACTACGCCAACGTGATCAGCGACGGCGGCGGTGGCGAAAAGCCCGCCGACGGCGCCCGTGACATCCTGCTGGTCGGCCTGGACAGCCGCACCGACGCCCAGGGCAACCCCCTGTCGCGCGAGGTGCTCGACCAGCTGCGGGCCGGCGAGGCCGACGGCGAGCTCAACACCGACTCGCTGATCTTCGTGCACATCCCGAACGACGGCAGCAAGGCCGTCGCGATCTCGCTGCCGCGCGACACCTACGTCGACATCCCCGGCGGTTACGGCAAGCACAAGATCAACTCGGCGTACGCCCGCGCGATGCTGTCGGCCCGCAAGGACCTGCAGGCCCAGGGGGTCAGCGACCCCAAGCAGCTCGACGTCCAGGCCAACCAGGCCGGGGCGAAGGAGCTCATCCAGACCGTCGAGAAGCTCACCGGGTCGACCATCGACAACTACGCCGCGGTGAACCTGCTCGGCTTCAGCGAAATCACCAAGGCCATCGGCGGGGTCGACGTCTGCCTGAACAACACCGTGAAGGACCAGTACTCCGGCGCGAACTTCACCAAGGGCCAGCACACGATCTCCGGCGTCGAGGCGCTCGAGTTCGTCCGGCAGCGCCACGGCCTGCCCAACGGCGACCTCGACCGGGTCGTTCGGCAGCAGGTGTTCATGGCCGGCATGGCCCGCAAGGTGCTCTCGGCGGGCACGCTGACCAACCCGGGCAAGCTCAACGACCTGATCGACGCGATCAAGAAGTCGGTCGTGCTCAACCAGAACTGGGACATCTTCGGGTTCGCCCAGCAGATGAAGGGCCTGACCGGCGGCCAGCTCGAGTTCCGCACCATCCCGGTGAAGAACATCGACTACAAGACCCCCGAAGACGGCTCCGCCATCCAGGTCGACCCGGCCGAGGTGAAGGAGTTCGTGCAGGGGCTCGCCGGGCCGCAGCCGGGCCAGACGGCGCCGCCGGCCCAGCAGGCCGACCCCGCGAACAAGGCGACCACGGTCGACGTCCGCAACGCGTCCGGCAAGACCGGCTTGGCCGCGAGTGTCGCCAAGACCCTCGAGAGCAAGGGCTTCACCTCCGGCGACACGGCGAACGCGACCGCGCGCAAGACCACCGTGATCTGGGTGCCGAAGGGCGGCAAGGACGCCGGTCAGACCGTCGCGGACGCGCTCGGCGGCTCGCCGACGATCCAGGAGGACAAGAGCGTCCAGTCCGGACACGTGATGGTGTTCCTCGGCGCCGACTACGAGGGTTCGAGCTCGAACGCCAGCTCCGGCAGCGGGGCCGGAGCCGCCGCGGCGCCGACGTCGCAGGCCGCTCCGCCGGCCGCCGAAGCGGACAAACCGATCACGGCCGAAGGCGTTCCCTGCGTCAACTGAGTCACGACGTCTGCAATTTGCACGGTACGGCCATCCGCCGTTAACCCGTTCGGCCTAACTCGCACAATCGGTATCAAAGACATGCCCGAATCCGCGTAATGCGCGGGGACCTGCGCACTTACATACACGTGAGGGTGCACGCGCACCGGACTGTCACGTCCGTGCGGGTGCCGTGGAGGAGCACGGCAGGGGACATTGATGTGCTGATCGACGCCGAGGACTATCAGCGGATACTCGGGGACGAGCTCCGCAAGCTCAGGCGCAGCCGAGGGTGGACGCGCAAGGAGCTGAACCAGCACCTGCAGAGCGAGATCTCGCTGCAGACGCTGGCCACCTACGAACTGGGCACCAGACAGTGTTCCGTGGTGCGGCTGGTCGAGCTGTGCGTCGCGATGGACGAGCTTCCCCAGGACCTGCTGGCGAAGGTGCACCGCCGCGTGTTCGTCGACGAGCCCGGCCGGGTCCGCGTCGACCTGCGCAAGGTGGTCGCCGACGCCCCGTCGGACCTGCTCTCGCTGCGCCGCTGGGCCGAAGATCGCCTGCGTCAGGCCGGCGACCAGGGCGCCGGCGAAGTCGCGCTCGACCTGCCGGCGCTGGAGCGCATGGCCGAGCTGTGCGAGCTGCCGACCGTCGACCTGATCGCCCGCCTCCGCCGCTACGCCTCCCGCTGATCCCGGTCCCGATGTGAAGGGCACCCTCCTGGCTCTCAAGTCCATGAGGGTGCCCTTCACGACCGGCCCGGGTCAGCCGACCAGGAAGTCCTCGCGCCGCACCTTCCGCGTGTCCAGCCAGTACCGCCAGGTGAAGCCCGGCCAGATCGTCCGGTTGACGCCCTTCGCGTCCAGGTACCAGCTCTTGCAGCCCCCGCGCGTCCAGATGCCCTTCGCCAGCTTGCGCTGGATGTCGGTGTTGAACCGTTCCTGCACCTCCGGCTTCGGTTCGATGGCCTTGCCTCGGGCCAGCCGCAGCGCCTCGGCGACGTAGGAGATTTGGGCCTCGATCATGAAGACGACGGAGTTGTGCCCGAGGCCGGTGTTCGGCCCGAGCAGGAAGAACAGGTTCGGGAAGCCCGCGACGGTGATGCCCAGGTGCGTCCGCATCCCCTCGGTCGCCCACTCCTTGCCGAGGTTGCGCCCGTCACGGCCGACGATCTCCAGGTCGTCGAAGGCGTCGGTGACGTGGAAGCCGGTGCCGTAGATGATCGTGTCGACCTCGTGCTCGACGCCCGCGGTGTCGACGACGCTGTGCTCGCGGACCTCCTTGACACCGTCGGTCACCACGTCGACGTTGTCCCGGGCCAGCGCCGGGTAGTAGTCGTTGGAGATGAGCACCCGCTTGCAGCCCATGGTGTAGTCCGGGGTGACCTTGCGCCGCAGCGCCGGGTCGGTGATCGCGCGGTCGATGTTGCGCTTGGCGAGCTGCTGGCCGACCTTCATCACCCACGACTGGCCGTTGAAGCCGATCGCACGGGCTTCGAGCATCCAGTAGAGCAGGTTGCGGTAGGCGCGCTGGGCCGGCGGGAACGCCTTGAACAGCGCGCGGGTGCGCCCGGACATCTCGTGGTCGGCCTTCGGCATGATCCACGGCGGGGTGCGCTGGAAGAGCGTCAGCTCCTCGACGTCGGGTGCGATCTTCGGCACGAACTGGACGGCGCTGGCGCCGGTGCCGATCACGGCGACCTTCTTGCCGGCGAGGTCGACGTCGTGGCGCCACTGCGCGGAGTGGAACGCCGGCCCGGCGAAGTTCTCGATCCCGGGCAGTTCCGGGATCTGCGGCAGGTGCAGCGCGCCGACCCCGGCGACCAGCGCGTGCGCGACGAACTCGTCACCGCCCTTCGTGGTGACGTGCCAGCGGTTCTCGTCGCCGTCCCAGCGGGCGCCGGTCATCTCCCGGCCGAACCGCACGAACCGGCGCAGGTCGTGCTTGTCGGCGACCTCGCGCATGTAGCGCCAGATCTCCGGCTGCGGCGAATAGGCCCGCGACCAGCCCGGGTTCTGCTCGAAGGAGAACGAGTACATGTGCGACGGGATGTCGCAGGCGCACCCGGGGTAGCTGTTGTCGCGCCAGGTGCCGCCGACGTCGTGCGCCTTCTCGAGGATGACGAAGTCGTCGCGCCCCTCCTTGCGCAGCTGGATCGCCATGCCCAGACCGGAGAACCCGGTCCCGACGATGACGACCCCGGTCTCCGTGCGGTTGCCCATGCCAGTCCTCTCGATTGCCTGTTACCCGTCGTCCATCTTACTTTGAGTAGGTTACTACCGGTAGAGTGTTGCTCGTGACCACCGCGAAGCGCAAGCGCATGCCCCGGGCCGAGCGGATGCGGCAGATGATCGAGGTCGCCGAACAGGTCTTTTCGGCACGCGGCTACGCGGCGGCGTCGATGGACGAGATCGCCGAGCTCGTGGGCGTCTCGAAGCCGATGCTCTACGAGTACTTCAACTCGAAGGAAGGCCTGCTGCTGGCCTGCATCCGGGAGTCGCGCGCGGTGCTGCGCGAAGTCACCGAGCAGGCGACCGTCGGCGCGGCCACCGCCGAGGACGCGCTGCGGCGCGGCCTGCTGGCGTTCTTCGTCTTCATCCAGGAGCGGCGCGAGGCGTGGTCGCTGCTGCGACACGAAATGGCGCTGATCGGCACGCCGGCTGCCGACGAGGTCGAGGAGACCCGCCGTCAGCAGACCGACCTGATCGCCGCACTGATGAGCGGCTACTTCGACAGCGGGGACGACCTGAGGGCCGAAGCGGCCGCGGAATTCGTGGTCGGAGCGTGCGAACGGCTCGCAATCTGGTGCGAGCGACACGATGAGGTGAACCCCGAAACGGCCACCGAATACGCCATGGACGTGCTGTGGAGCGGCCTGCGGAGCCGTGCACGGTAACCTGCGCGTGCATTAGGCCATTCGGTCGTTACTCAGCGCTGTCGTGTCGTGTGACACAGAGTTGCTCTACGGTACTGATGACACGGTAGAAAGTGTGCTGGACCTTCACGGCCGAGAGGGGGCGCGGACAGCGTGTTCCGAAAAGCAGCGTCATGGAATCGCGGCGACCGCGTCACGGTTGTGATGGCATGGAGAGGGGCGTGAGGCAGATGGTGGAAGCGATCACGGCGACGTACGTCCAGGAGGACGCCGACTGGGCGATCACGGTCAGCGGCCACGGCAAGGAGCTGACCGCCCGGGCGCCCGGCATCATCGCCGCGCGGGACCGGGCCGACCAGCTGGTCGAGGAGCTCGGTGGTGAGGGCCGGGCGACGGTGGTGCACCTGCTCAACGGCAGTGCGCTGGACTTCACCAGCGCGTACATGACGGCCCGGCTGACGCTCCCGAAGCTGCCGCCGCTCGAGGTCCCGCCGCCCGGCAGTGTGCCGAAGCAGCAGACCGAAGAGCCGGCTCCGGCTCCGGCGGACAAGAAGCCGGCGCTGCCGCCGAGCAAGCAGCTCCCGAAGGCGGTCGAGGACCGCAAGGCCGAGCCCGCACCGGCGCCGGCCACGGAGACCAAGGCGCCGGTCGAGCAGGCTCGCGCCTGAGCGCTACTTGAGGAGCTTGCGCACCAGCAGGACGAGCACGAGCACACCCGCGCCGATCAGCGGGTACTTGACCTTGGGGTTGTCCAGCTTGGCGCGCACGCCGTCCTTCGCCGACTCCGCGAGCTTCTTCGGGTCGGCCTTGACGGTCAGCTGGTCGAGCGTCGCCGCCAAGGCGGTCCTAGCCTGCTCGATCTCACGCTCGATCGTCTCGGGATCGCGGGCCACGTGTCCTCCTCGCCGCAAGGTGCTTCCAGCGACAACTTAGTCGACGCCCCGGCCGTCGCCGCAGGGGCCACGCCGCACGCTAGGCTGCCAACTGCTGGGGGCCCGTAGCCCAATTGGCAGAGGCACATGGTTTAGGTCCATGCCAGTGAGAGTTCGAGTCTCTCCGGGCCCACCCCTAGTCCACCGTGATGTGCGGCGCCAGCGCCCGCAGGAAGCCGGGGGCGTCGAACATCTCCCCCGCCGTCGCGACGCCCTTCAGCCGCGAGCGGCCGGTCAGGATCCGCTCCACCGCTTCGACCGCGAGCGGCGCGCTGACCGCGTAGATGTCCTTGCCCCGCGCCACCGCGCGGCGCTCCTCGCCACCCGAACGCACCACGACGTCGACCACGAACGTCTCGGCCGAGTCGCGTTCGTTCGCCGCCGAAAGGTCCTTCGCCGCGTCGACCGTCATGTACGTCGTCACGTCCGGGACGTCGAGGTGACGCGGGATCGTGACGACGTCGGCCATCGTGAACTCGCCGAGCACCGGCCGGGTGCCCAGCGGTTCGGGGAACGCCCAGTCCAGCGTCGGCAGCGGGTCGTCGCGGTGCTCCAGCCGGCCGCCCGCGTACCGGATGCGCCTGCCGTCGCGGCGCTGCCGCGAGACCCGGCCCGCGGAGAGGGTGCCAGGCGTGGGGTGCCAGCCGCTCAGCCCGTAGGCGACGTGGACCTCGTCGGCCGACGTCCAGTCGCCCATCGCCGCCGTGGCCAGGAGGTCGCCCAGGCCGCCGAAGAACGCCATCGCGGGCACCACCGGGACGGGCACGTCCAGCGCGAACGTGTCGAGGTTGGCTTCGACCTCGGCCGCGACGTCGACGTACGGGACGCCGGCGCGCACGGCCGCCTCGATCACCGGGACGGCCGTCGCGGCGAACGGGCCCGCGGTGTTGATCACCGCCGAGACGCCGTCGAAGGCGCGGTCGAGCGCGGCCGGGTCGTCCACCGAGGCCGGTCTTCCCGTGGGCAGTTTGGCCGCGTCACGGCCGGAAAGGACCGGCTCGAACCCGCGGGCGCGCAGCTCGTCCACCACGAAGCGCCCGGTGTGTCCGTAAGCGCCGTAAACCAGTACTGAAGTCATGACGCCATCCTCGTGACGCCCACGACGCGCTACCAGTGTCCGGAACGCCGTGATGCGTACACTTTCGGACATGCACGCAGTTGCGCTCGCCGCCACCGACGGGATGCTGTCCTTCGAGCTGACCATCGCCACCGAGGTGTTCGGCGAGGACCGCCGCTACGACTTCGCCGTCTGCGGCTCGGGGCCGGTGCAGGTCGGGCGGTTCCGCCTCGAGCCGGACCACGGGCTCGACCGGCTGGCGCGCGCCGGGACCGTGCTCGTGCCCGGGTGGGCCGACGTCGACGCCGATCCGCCCGCCGACCTGGTCGACGCGGTCCGCGCGGCCCACGAGGCCGGGGCGCGGGTCGCGTCGCTGTGCACCGGCGCGTTCGTGCTGGCCGCCGCCGGCCTGCTGGACGGGCGGCGCGCGACCACGCACTGGGCGCACACCGACGCCCTGGCCGCGCGCTATCCCGCGGTCACCGTGGACCCGGACGTCCTCTACGTCGACAACGGCAGTGTGCTCACCTCGGCGGGCAAGGCCGCCGCGATGGACCTGTGCCTGCACCTGGTCCGCGCCGACCACGGCTCGGCGGCCGCCAACACCGTCGCCCGCCGGCTGGTCGTGCCGCCGCACCGGGCGGGTGGCCAGGCCCAGTACGTCACCGCTCCGGTGCCCGCGCGCGAAGACCATCCCCTGACCGAGCTGCTCCCCTGGGCGACGGCCCGGCTCGACCGGCCGCTCACCGTGGAGGACCTCGCGCGCCGGGCGAACCTCAGCTCCCGCCACCTGGGCCGCCACTTCCGGACGGTCACCGGCACCACGCCGTTGCAGTGGCTGCTCACCCAGCGGATCCGGCGGGCCCAGGAACTGCTGGAGAAGACGGGTGACAGCGTCGACACCATCGCGGAGGCGGTCGGCATGGGCACCGCGACAACGTTGCGGCGGCACTTCAACCGCACGGTCGGCGTGCCCCCGGACACCTACCGCCGCACCTTCCGCGGTTAGGGTTCGCCATGCAGTCCTACGGGTTCGTGGGTGCCGGCGAGATCGCGGCCGCCATCGTCGAAGGCCTCAGCACCGGCGTCACCGATCCCCCTCCGATCGTCCTTTCCCCACGCAACCACGACGTCGCGCACAACCTGGCCGCGCGGTTCCCGAACGTGCGGGTGTGCGGCAGCAACCAGGAAGTGCTCGACGCCGCGGAGGCGGTCGTCGTGGCCGTGCGGCCGCAGGTCGCCCAGGAAGTGCTGGCGCAGCTGGCGTTCCGGCCGGAGCACGTCGTGGTGAGCGCGGTCGCCGGAGTTGGTCTGGCGCAGCTGAGCGAGTGGGTTTCCCCGGCCGGGCGGATCGTCCGGTCCATCCCGCTGCCGACGGCGGCCCGCGCCGCGAGCCGCACCGCGATGTACCCCGACGACGCCGTCGCGCGGGCGCTGTTCGAGAGTGTCGGCGACGTCGTCGTCCCCGGTGACGAGCCGACCTTGAACACCTTCAGCGCGGCGACGTCCACCTTCGCCGCGCACCTCGACCAGCTCGCGACGATCGCGAGCTGGATGGCCGAGCACGGCGTCGATCCCCAGGACGCGGACGGCTACGTCGCCCACGTCTACGGCGAACTCGGCCGCACCCTCGCCCGCCACGAAGGCACGCTCGGCGAGCTGGCCGGCAAGCACATGACGCCGGGCGGCATCAACGAGCAGTTCCTGGCCGGCCTGCGGCGCGACGGGGTGCCCGACCTCGTGCGGCGCGGTCTCGACGACGTCCTCGCCCGCGTGAAGGGTCAGTAGCGGACGTCGCTCTGCAGCAGCGGCGGGTACACAGTGGACGGTTCGCCGTCGACCGTCGCGCCCGCGAACTGCAGCATCGCGCGCTGGGCGCCGTGCATCGGGGCCGGGTAGTCCAGCGCCGGCGCCGAAACCTCGTCCAGCGTCGCGAGGTGCGCGGGTGTCAGCGTGACGTCCAGCCCGGCGAGGTTGCCGGTCAGGTGCTCCAGCCGCCGCGCGCCGACGATCGGGACGACGGTGCCCGGCCGCGCCCGCAGCCAGGCCAGCGACACCGCCGCGGACGTCGTCCCCAGCTCGGCCGCGACCGAGGCGACCGCGTCGAGCACGGCGTACTCGTCCTCGGTCGGGCCGCCCACAAAAGCCGAGCGGGCCGAATCGGCGACGTCGGCGCCGCGGCGGTACTTGCCGGACAGGAAGCCGTTCTTCAGCGGGCTCCACGGGGTCAGCGCGATGCCCTGGTCGAGCGCGAACGGGGCGAGCTCACCTTCGACCGTGCGCGCCAGCAGCGAGTACTCGACCTGCAACGCGACCAGCGGCGTCCAGCCCCGCAGCAGCGCCGTCGTCTGGGCCTGCGCGGTGACCCACGCGGGGGTGTTGGAGAAGCCGACGTAGCGGATCTTGCCCGCGCGCACGAGGTCGTCGAGGGTCCGCATGGTCTCTTCGATCGGGGTGCTGCGGTCCCAGTTGTGCAGCCAGTAGAGGTCGAGGTGGTCCGTCCGCAGGCGGCGAAGCGTCTGCTCGAGCTGCGCGATGATCGACGCGCGGCCCGCACCGCCGCCGTTCGGGTCGCCGGGGAACATGTTGCCGAAGAACTTGGACGCCAGCACCACACGATCGCGGCGGCCCGGCTGGGCGGCGAAAAAGTCGCCGAGGATCTTCTCCGAGTGGCCGTTGGTGTAGAAGTTGGCCGTGTCGACGAAGTTCCCGCCGAAGTCGAGGTAGGTCGCGAGGATCTTCTCGGACTCCTCGACACTGCAGCCGGCACCGCCCGGGTCCTCGCCGAAGGTCATCGCGCCGAGGGCGAACGGGCTGACCCGCAGACCGGATCGGCCGAGGGTGACGTAGTGGTCGAGTGGCATGAAACTCTCCTTGGGGATCGGATTCGCTAACTCCAGGAAACCGCGTTACCCCAGTACAGCGGTAGATCGATCGTCGCCGGCTCTTGCACGATCCGCGCAACCTTGGTTGCCACCGCCACCCGCGGATGCTTTCCTGGTGCGGTGCTCGACGAAATCCGCGCCCTGATCACCACCCACGCTCGCGGCGACCTGCGCACCCGGGTGCCGGGCCTGCTGCTGTCCCGGGTCGAGACGAGCGAGCCGCACCACTCGCTGGCCGAGCCGCTGCTGGTCGTGCTGGCCCAGGGCGGCAAGCGCCTGCTGCTGGGTGACCAGGTGCACGAGTACCGGGCCGGCCAGTACCTGCTGGTCAGCACCGACCTGCCGGTGACCGGCCGCTTCCTCGGCGCGACACCGTCGACGCCGTCGCTCGGCCTGGGCCTGGCCCTGCGGCCCGCGGCCATCGCCCCGCTGCTGCTGGAGGCGCCACCCGGCCGGTGGTCGCGCACCCCACCGGCGTCCCCGATCGCGACCGGGGACGCCGGTCCCGAGCTGCTCGACGCGGCGGTCCGGCTGCTGCGGCTGCTGGACCACCCGGCGGACGCGCCCGTGCTGGCCCCGCTGATCGAACGCGAGATCCTCTGGCGGCTGTTGACCGGCCCGCACGGCGGCCTGGTCCGCCAGATCGGCCTGGCCGACAGCGGGCTGGCCCACGTCGGCCGGGCGATCCGCTGGATCCGCGACAACTACGCCGAGCCGATGCGGATCGACGAGCTCGCGCGGCTGACCGGGATGAGCCCGTCCGCGCTCCACCGGCACTTCCGCGCGGTGACGGCGATGAGCCCGCTGCAGTTCCAGAAGCGCATCCGCCTGCAGGAGGCCCGTTCGCTGCTGCTGGCGGACGCGGGGGACGTCGCCGGGGTCGGGCACCTTGTCGGCTACGACAGCCCGTCGCAGTTCAACCGCGAGTACCGCCGGCTCTTCGGCGCGCCGCCCGGCGCGGACGCGGCCCGGCTGCGCGCGGCCACCGCCCCGGCCGCGCAGCTGCCCTGAGGGCCGATCCGTTCAAGAACTCCGTCCCGGCCGGTGCGACGCTGGGCGCATGCCGGTGAACCTTCCCGCGGCGGCGTCGTTCATGGCGACGCACGCCCGCCTCCTCGACCGCCGCCGCTTCGAGCTGCTCAGCGGCGGAACGACCACGGACGCGGTGCTGGCCGCCGTCGACGGCTACCGCAATCCGGACGGCGGTTACGGCTGGGGTCTCGAACCGGACCTGCGCGCGCCGGAGAGCCAGCCCGGCGGCGCCCTGCACGCCTTCGAGGTGTTCGAAGAGATCGGCCCGGACACCACGCCCCACGCGGTACAGCTGTGCGACTGGCTGGCTTCGGCGTCCCTCCCGGACGGCGGCCTGCCCTTCGCCCTGCCGGTGGCGGATCCCGCCGGCTGCGCGCCCTTCTGGGCCCAAGCCGATCCCGAAGTGGCGACCCTGCAGAGCACCGCGTTCGCCGCCGGTGTCGCGCTGCGCGTCGCCCGCCACGACCGGGCGGTGCGCGAACACCCGTGGCTGGCTGCGGCGACGCGGTACTGCTTCGGCGCCATCCGCGAGCTCACCGAGGCGCCGCACGCGATCGCATTGTCGTTCGCGGTCCGGTTCGTGGACGCGGCCCACGACCTCCACGCGGAGGCGGCCGGCCTGCTGGACCACCTGGCCACGTTCCTCCCGCCCGACGGCCTGGTCGCGGTGGCCGGCGGCTCGGACGGCGAAACCCTGCGCGCCCTGGACTTCGCGCCGCTGCCGGACCGCCCGGCCCGGGCGTTGTTCAAGGACGACGTCATCAACGCGGAACTGCAGCGGCTGGCCGGGGAGCAGCAGGACGACGGCGGCTGGCGCGTCGACTTCGCGAGCTTCTCGCCGGCCGCGTCGCTCGAATGGCGGGGCTACGCGACGGTCAGCGCGGTCTCGATCCTGAAGCACAACGGACGCCTCTGAGCCGCCGCAAAAGCTTCTACATCGATCACGCCGAGGTTCACTCGACCGTGGGACTTCAGCTAGCCGCCGGTGAGCGAACCGGCCGGCGCCGCCCACGACGTCACCGATCCGGGACCACGAACGGCACGGCCGCCGCAGGACCGGACCACTCGAAGTGCCACCCCGGCCCGCCGGCCCCCGGCCGGCCGGGGCGCACCCGTGTCCAGCTCGCGCGGGCACCCGGCTCAGCGAGCCGGAGATCGGGACGAATCTCCTGATCATCACGCGCCTTCCGGTCGGCGGCGGCGAACCCGTAGGGTGACGGAGAAGCCCGCACCCGGAGGTGAGCCATGTCGTCACGGAACCCGTTGCGGTGGCTCGCCCGCTGGGCCGACTGGTTCGAAGGACGCGGCGTCTACGTGCCCGGCGAAGAGAGCCGCGCGGTGGATCCGGTGCGCGATTTCGGCTGGCTGATGGCCGCGTGGGCGGTCGGGGTGGCGATCTTCATCGTGTTGTTCGCGCTCGCGGTTTAAGTGGCATGTCGGCGGTGATTGTCACCACCCGTGCCGTTCCGGTCACGGATCGGCCACGGGGCGGCACCAGGTGCGCGACAACCGGCCGTCGCGCCTCGTAACCACGCGCGATCACGGCCAGAGTGGAGCGGGTTCGCCCGGCACGTCCCCGATGCCGAACGGCACCCCCCGAATCGCCGACTGGAGTACCCGCGATGGCGCTCGCGCGCACGTGCAAGATCATGTTCACCACAGGACTGCTTTCCCTGGCGGTGGCGTGCGGGGTCCCGGCGGCGCAGGAAGGCACCGCGGCGCTCGGCGCGGGCGGCGGCGCCAGTGCGGCGCAGGCCGGCCACGACCTCAAGTTCGGCGCCGACCACCGGTTCGCCAGCGGCCTCACCCTCTCGGTCGGCGCGCCCAAGTCGTTCAAGCCCGGCCCGTCGGCGTACCCGCAGAGCCCGCGCGGCGCGGCCTTCGACGTCCAGCTGACCAACAACGGCGCGACGACGTACAAGCTCTCCGGCCTCACCGTCAGCGCCACCACCGCGGGCTCCGCGGTCAAGCAGGTCGTGGACACCACCCAGGGCTTCACCGGCATCACCGACGCCGGCAAGGACGTGCCGCCGGGTCGCTCGGTGCTCGTCACGCTGGCCTTCGCGGTGCCGCAGGAGCCGACACAGCTGCGGCTGCAGATCCGGCCGAGCGCGAACGAGGCCGTGGCGGTCACCTACTGCGGTCCCGCCTGATCCGCCGCGGTTAGGCTCGGAGGCATGACCGAGCGCCTTTCCCCCGGTGACGACGCCCCGGACCTCACCCTGCCCGACAGCGAGGGCAAGGAGGTGTCGCTGCGCGACTTCCGCGGCCAGTCCGTCGTCGTGTACTTCTACCCGGCGGCAAGCACCCCGGGCTGCACGAAGCAGGCCTGCGACTTCCGCGACAACCTGGCCGAGCTGAACGACGCCGGCTACCAGGTCATCGGCGTTTCGCCGGACAAGCAGGCGAAGCTCGCGAAGTTCGTCGAGCACGAGAAGCTGACGTTCCCGATGCTGGGCGACCCGGAGAAGACGGTCATCGAGGCCTGGGGCGCGTACGGCGAGAAGAAGAACTACGGCAAGACCTACCTGGGCGTCATCCGCTCGACCTTCGTCGTCGACCCGGAAGGCAAGATCGCCCACGCCTTCTACAACGTGCGCGCAACCGGGCACGTGGCCAAGCTGATCCGCGACCTCGGTGTGGCCTCCTGATCATCGCCTGACCACTCGCTCACCGGTTCCCCACACCCTTTCGCGACGCTGCCTGGGCTACGAAAGGGAGGAAGTCTTGTTCCAGGCGAAGAAAACCCTCGTGCTCGCCGCCGCCGCACTGGCGGCGGCGACACTCGGGGCGACACCCGCGCAGGCGGCCGACACCGTCGTCGCCCACGATCTCGCGGTGTCGTCCGCCGAGCGCCAGGCCGTCCTCGACTACTGGACGCCGGAGCGCATCGCCGCGATGCCGACCGGTCCGTCGGCACCGGGCGCACCGCCGGCCGACGGCCCGGACGGCGCCGGGTTCCCGGCCGGCACCGCGGTCGACCGCACGATCGGCCGGCTGTTCTTCGTCGACCGCGGTGAGGACGAAAGCTGCACCGCGACACTCGTCGCGGCGGCCAACCGCAGCACGATCGCCACCGCCGGGCACTGCGTGCACGGCATGGACCTGATCGGCAACGATCCACAGTGGACGGACAAGGTGCTGTTCGTCCCCGGGTTCCGCGACCACACCCGGCCGTACGGCTCGTTCGTCGCGCGCACCGCGTTCGCCGACACCACCTGGGTCGCCGACGACCAGCAGAACGACCACGACCAGGCGTTCCTCGTGCTCAACCCCGACGAGCACGGCCGGCGCGCCGCCGACGTCACGAAGGCCGCGCAGCCGCTCGGCATCGGCCTGCCCGGCACCCTGCCGGCGCAGGAGTTCGGTTACCCGCGGGCCGCGAAACAACCCGGTCACCAGGGCCGCCCGGAGTTCACCGGACAGCGCGTCGCGCACTGCTGGGGCACACCGAAGGAGAACCCCGGCAACGACGAGGTCGAAATGCCACGCGGCCAGTGGGGGGTGCCGTGCGACATGGGCGGCGGCTCCAGCGGTGGCCCGAGGCTGACGTCGTTCTCGCCGAAGACCGGCTACGGCGTGGTGGTCGGCGTCAACACCCAGGGCTGGTACCTGCACGCCGACGGCTCGCTCTGCCTCGACCAGACGCCGGACTGCACGCGGTACCTCTTCGGCCCGCAGTTCACGACGGCGGTCACCCAGCCGCTCTATCAGCGGGCAGCCGCAGCGTGAACGTCGCGCCCTGACCGGGCACGGAGGCCGCGGTCGCCGTCCCGCCGTGGGCTTCCGCGAGCTTCCGGACGATGGCCAGCCCGAGCCCGCTGCCGCCGGTGCCGCGGGTGCGGGCCTTGTCGGCGCGCCAGAACCGGTCGAACACGTGCGGCAGGTCCTCGGCGCTGATCCCGGCGCCGGTGTCGGCGACTTCGATGACGACGTCGTCGCCCTCCCGGCGGCCGCGCAGCAGCACCGAACCGCCCTCGGGGGTGTGCCGGACGGCGTTGGACACCAGGTTGCCGACGGCCTGGCGCAGCCGCACCGGGTCGGCGGTCACCTCGAGGGCGGCGGGCGTTTCGACCGAGAGCGAGACGCCCGCCGGCCGGTGCGCCGCGGCGACCTGGGCCAGCAGGTGCGCCGCGTCGACCGGCTCCGGGTGCAGCCGCAGCGCGCCGGCGTCGGCGAGCGCCAGGTCCTGCAGGTCGTCGACGATGTGCTGCAGGTGGACGGCCTCTTCGAGCAGCGAGTCGATGAGCTCGTCGTCGAGTGTGCTGACGCCGTCCTGCGTTGCCTCCAGCCAGCCGCGGATGTTGCTCAGCGGGGTGCGCAGCTCGTGCGCGATGTCGCTGACCATCGCCTTGCGCGTCTCCTCCAGGCGCTCCCGGCTGGCGGACATGGCGTTGAACGCGGTGCCGAGCCGGGCGATCTCGTCGCGGCCGCGCACCTTCACCTGCGCGCCGGCCTCGCCCGCCTCCAGCCGTTGCGCCGCGCCGGTAAGGGCTCGCAGCGGCCGGATCAGCCGGAGCCCGCCGAACACCGTGACCAGCAGCGTCAGCAGCAGGATGCCGCCCGCGACCTGGAAGAGCCGGACCTTGTTCTCCGGCGACAGCGTGAACCCCGCGGGTGGCTCACCGCCCGGCGCGGTGAGGTAGAGCGACGCGGCCGGCGAGACGTACGGCGTCAGCTGCTCCCGGCGCGCCGCGGTCAGGCACGCCTGCACGGCCTGCTCGGACTCGGCGCTCTGCACGCCCTTGCGCGCCCAGGTGAAGTCGAGCAGCACCTGGACCTGGGCGAGCGGCTTCGCCTCGGGCCCGCGGTTGAGGCAGGCGTTGACCAGGGTGGACAGCTGGTCCAGCGCCACTTGCTCGGTCTTCGTCGGCAGGCTGAGCACACTGCCGTTGCAGGAGGACAGCACAAACGGGTCGGCGCCCTCGATCCGCGGGTGCCCGCCCGGCGAGGTCTCGACCGTGCCGACCCCCGAGCGGCCCTGCACACACCGCAGCACCCGCTGGGCGAGCACGTCGAGCCGCGACCGGTCCTCGGTGGAGAGCGCGTACGGGCCGACGGCGTCCGGGTCGATCCGGTCGGCGGTGGTGGCCTGGCCGAGCCCCGAGTCGACCGACAGCGGGTCGACGACGATCGACGGCCGCAGCGGCAGCGGCCGGCCGTCGGTGGCCGAGTCGGCGACCGGGGTGCCGTCGGTCAACGTGAGCGCGATGCGGCGGCCGGTGGTCGCGGCGGTGCCGCGCAGCTGGTCGGCGACGTCACGCCAGTTCGGGTGGGTCGCGGCGTACTTCAGCAGCCCGCGGTAGATGTTCCCGTCGTCGGCCAGCGCCTGGCCCTGCTCCTGCTGGATGGCGCCGGACGTCGTGCGCGCGGCGAGCCACGCGGTCGCGGCGATCGAGGCCACCGCGACCAGCGCGGACAGCACGAACAACCGCAGGAGGAGGCTACGGCGCATCGGCGCCCGCGGTCAGCTTGTAGCCGACGCCGTAAACGGTGAGCAGCCGCGCCGGGCGCCGCGGCTGCGCCTCGATCTTCTTGCGCAGGTTCATCACGTGCACGTCGATCGCGCGCTGGGTGATGTAGCGGTCGAAGCCGTGCAGGTGCTCCAGCAGCTGGCCGCGGCTGAACACCCGGTCGGGCTGGGCCGCCATCAGCTCCAGCAGGCCGAACTCGCCCGGTGTGCAGTCGATCGCGCGGCCGTCGACGGTCACCTCGTGCCGCACCGGGTCGACGGTCAGCGTGCCGACCCGCGTGACACCGTCTTGGCTCGGACGTGCCGGGGCCGCGCGCCGCAGCAGCGTCCGGATCCGGGCCATCAGCTCGCGCGGGCTGAACGGCTTGGTGACGTAGTCGTCGGCGCCGAGGTCGAGACCGGCGAGCAGATCGTCCTCTGTGGACCGCGCGGTGAGCATGAGTACCGGCAGGCCGGACTCGGCCCGCACGGCGCGGCAGATCCGGAGGCCGTCCATCCCGGGCAGCATCACGTCGAGCACGAGCAGGTCCGGCGGGTGCCGGCGGACCAGGTCCAGCGCGGCCGCGCCGTCCGCCACCACGACCACGGTGTGCCGCTCCCGCTCGAGGTAACGCCGGACGAGTTCGGCCTGTTTGGCGTCGTCCTCGGCCAGCACGATGTGGGCGCACATGATCCCGAGTTTAAGCGCGGCTACCGGAAGACCACGGTTTCCTGACCGGTCCCTGACATTCCGCTGCGAGCGTGACGCCATGAGAACGACCCGATCGGGTGGCCGGCCGGGGTGGGCCGTCGCCGCCTTCGCGGTGGTCGTCGCGCTGGGTGTCACGGCGTTCGTCGTCATCGACCACGGCCGCGGGACGGCCGCCCCCGCCGCGCCGCCGCCCGCCGTCACGACCGTCGCCGTGCGGAAGACCGACCTGGCGAACACGCAGTCGTTCACCGGCACCCTCGGGTTCGGCACGCCGGCACCGGTGAAGGGCACGGGATCCGGGACCGTGACGAAGCTGCCTTCGGTCGGCGACGTCGCCCAGCGCGGCAAGGCACTGTACTCAGTGGACGGCCGGGCAGTCCCGGTGTTCTTCGGCGACACCCCGCTGTTCCGGAAGCTCGACAACCCGGACCTCACCGGGCCGGACGTCGCCGTGGTCGCCGCGAACCTGACCGCCCTCGGCTACAAAGTGGGTCACCCGAAGGCGTTCACCTTCGCCGACGTCCTCAAGAAGTGGCAGAAGAAGGCCGGACTCGACGAAACGGGCACCCTCGACGTCGGCCAGGTCGTGGTGCTGCCCGGGCCGGTGCGGGTCAACTCGGTGACCGCGCAACCCGGCGACCCGGTCGCGGAACCGCTGCTGACGGTCAGCGCCACGACGAAGGTGGTGCTCGCGCCGGTGTCCGCTTCGGACGTCGCGGCGATCAAGACCGGGGCGCCGGTGTCGGTGGTCCGGCCGGAGGGGACGGCGGTCCCGGCCGAGGTGACGTCGGTGAGCGCGGACGTGACGGGCACGCCGGAAGGCGGGCCGCAGGGGCCGCCCAAGGTGAACGTCACGGTCACGCCGGACGACCCGAAGTCCGTCGCGGACCTCGATTCGGCGGCGGTGGAGGTGCGGATCGCGACCGAGACGCACACCGGGGTGCTCGCGGTGCCGGTCGGCGCGCTGCTGGCGTTGCGCGAAGGCGGGTACGCCGTGCAGCTGCCGGACGGGACGTTGAAGCCGGTCAAGACCGGGATGTTCGCGCGCGACCTGGTCGAGGTCAGCGGCGCGGGGATCACCGAAGGCCTTCGTGTGGTGACGACGTCGTGACGCCGGTCCTGGCCCTGCGCGGGGTGAGCAAGCGTTATCCCGGTGACGTCGTCGCGCTCGACGACGTCACCTTGACGGTGTCCGAGGGTGAGCTGCTGGCGATCACCGGCCCGTCCGGGTCCGGGAAGTCGACGTTGCTGCACATCGCCGGCACGCTCGACCGGCCCACGTCGGGAACGGTGTCCTTGCGCGGCGACGACGTCACGACGTTGTCCGACCGGCAGGTGTCCGCGCTGCGCGGCCGCCGGCTCGGGTTCGTGTTCCAGCAGTTCCACCTCACCGACGGACTGTCCGCAGTGGACAACGTCGCCACCGGGCTGCTGTACGCGGGGGTGCCGCGCCGGCAGCGCCGGCCGATGGCCCTCGACGCGCTGGGCCGGGTCGGGCTCGCGCACCGCGTCGCCCACCGGCCGCACGAGCTGTCCGGTGGGGAACGCCAGCGCGTCGCGATCGCGCGGGCCGTGGTCAACCACCCGGCGCTGGTGCTGGCCGACGAGCCGACCGGCGCGCTGGACACGGCGAACGGCGAGGCCGTGCTGGACCTGCTGACCGGGCTGCACGCCGAAGGCACCACGATCGCCGTCATCACGCACGACCGGGACATCGCGGCCCGGCTGCCCCGGCGTGTCGAGTTCCGCGACGGCCGGATCGTGCGGGACTCCGCGTGACGCCCGCCGACGTGCTCGGCGTGGGTCTGCTCGGGATCCGGACCCGGCCGCTGCGGGCGGTGCTGTCCGCGCTCGGGATCGCCCTGGGCATCGCGACGATGATCGTGGTCACCGGCATCCCGGCGTCGAGCCAGGCGGCGCTGCTGGACCGGTTGACCGCGCTCGGCACGAACATGCTGCGCGCCGAACCGCAGCCGAACCAGACCCCGCCGGTGGTGCTGCCGGAGTCGGCGGTGGGCAGCGTGCGGCGGATCGGGCCGGTGACCACGGCGGCGGCCGTCGCGAACACGCACGCCGTCGTCCGGCGGTCCGATCGCGTTGATCCGCAAGACGGGTCGGGGCTTTCGGTGCTCGCCGCGTCACCCGGCCTGCTGCCGGCGTTGAACGGCAGTGTCCAATCAGGACGGTTTGTCGACGCCTCGGACCTGCCGGTGGTGACCCTCGGGTACGTCGCCGCGTCCCGGCTCGGCATCCCGCGCGTGGTGCCCGGGCAGCCGCCGCCGGTGGTGCTGATCGGGACGACCTGGTACACGGTCACCGGCGTGCTCGCGCCGATGCCGCTGGCCCCGGACGTCGAGCGCGCCGTGCTGGTCGGGTGGGACTCGGCGAAGCGGTTCCTCGGTTTTGACGGGCACCCGACGGTCGTCTACGTGAAAGCACGCGAGGACGCGATCAACGACGTCCGCGCGGTGCTGCCGGCGACGCTGAACCCCTCGTTGCCAGGGTTGGTGCAGGTGTCGCGGCCGTCGGACGCGTTGGCGGCGAAACAGGCGACGCAGACGACGTTCTCGGCGCTGTTCCTGGGCTTGGCCGGAGTGGCGCTGCTGGTCGGCGGGGTCGGCGTGGCGAACACGATGTTCGTCTCGGTGCTGGAACGCCGTCGCGAAATCGGCCTGCGCCGCGCTTTGGGGGCGACCCGCGGACAGATCCGCGACCAGTTCCTCACCGAAGCGGTGGCGCTGTCGGGCCTCGGCGGCTTCGCCGGGACGGTGCTGGGAGTCTTGGTGACGCTGGGATACGTGACGTACCAGGGGTGGCCGCCGGTGATCCCCGGTGCGGCCGTGGCGGGCGGAGTGCTCGGGGCGCTCGTCGTCGGGATGCTGGCGGGGCTGCACCCGTCACTGCGCGCGGCGCGGATGCCGCCGACCCAGGCGCTGGCATGAGTCGCTCACGGCGTGCTGACGAGTTCCTGAAAAGCGCCGGTCATGCTCGTGCCATGGCACTTCGTTGGCTGTTCCTCCCCGCGCTGGCCCTGGGCCTGGCCGCGTGTTCGTCCCCGCCGCCGGCGGCGCCGCAGGTGGCATCGCTGTCCACGCCTTCTTCGGCAGCCTCGGCATCGGCCCCGCCGTCGACGGACGCGGACGGCGGCCGCCCCCGCCACCGCGTCGACGAGACGGCGGAGGAGTCCAACCGCCTGATCGAGCCGTGGCGCACGTGCATGAAGGACCACGGCGCGGACGTCGACACGCAGCCGAACAGCATCGCGGGCGCGGAGAAGTGGAGCGCCGACCACAAGGACGCGGGTGACTCGTGCCGGTCGAAGCTGCCGCTGCTGCCGTGGGGCATGGACCGCGACAACCCGGCGTACCAGGACAACATGCACAAGTGGGTGCAGTGCATGAACGACCAGGGCATGCACGTGGTGGAGACCCCGGACAACGACGAGTCCCCGTGGACGTATTCGAGCGACTCCCAGCCCCCGAACGCGGACAAGATCGAGCACGACTGCGAAGTGGCGATCCTCGGCCCGAGTGACAAGCAGCACTCTTGACCTCCACAATGCTGGAGGTCTCAGCATGGCGTCATGACCGACTTGACGAAGGGCGTCACCGAACTGGTGCTGGAAGCCCGTGACCTCGAGGCGTCCGAACGCTTCTACACCGAAGTGCTCGGCCTGCCGGTGGTGCTGCGCTGGGAAGGCCCGGCGTGGAAGGGCCGCGAAGCCATCTGGGTCCAGTCCGGCGACCGGACGAGGATCGGGCTCTGGAAGCCGTTCACCGGCATCGCGGGCGCGCGCCCGGGAGCGCACGTCCACTTCGCGATGACGGTGGCCGAAGAGGACTACGACGCGGCGGTGGCCCGGGCTCGCGCGCGGGGAGTCCAGGTCGACGAGGTGTATTTCGGCGACGACCCGGCCGCGCCCGGCCAGCGTTCCGCGTACGTGACGGATCCTGATGGGCACGTGGTGGAGCTGTGGACCCGAGACGTCGCAACGCAGGTTGATGCGGGCGCGCCGCACGCCGTCACCCCGGATGTTGCCGGGGTTTAGGTTCCACCCGCTTGCAGGCTTGTCCTTGCTCCGTTCGCCCGGCAACATCCGGCGGTCTGAGGGTGGGAGGACGCATTGACGAGCCTGGAAGGCCCGGCACTGAAGCTCGGCGGGCAGATCGCTTCATACGCGGCGAAGTCCTGGTTGTCACGCCGCAAGGCAGCATCCGAGCGCTCGGACGACCTGGCCGGCCTCGCTGCCGGGGAGCTGAAGGGCCCGCTCGAGCGGCGCAAGCTGGAAAACCTCGTCCAGAACATCGGCACGCAGGTGGCCGAGCAGTTGGAACAGGTCTTGGCAGATCGGTTCGCAACGCTGCCCCAGAACGAGATCGACGCGGCCTTCCTGGCCGTCGAGGACGCGCTGACCAGGGCTGACCTGTCGGACGAGGCCTTCCTGGCTACGGACGCGGACCCGGAGCAGCTGGCCAGGAAGATCCGAGGCGAGCTCCCGGACTTGGCCGCTGACCGGCTCTTCGCCCCCAAGGTGGCGGCGCTGTACGAGCTGGCGTTGGACCAGGCGTGCCGCCACCTCGTGCAGGTGGTCCGGCATCTGCCGTCGTTCCAGCCTCGGGCGCTGGCCGAGGTACTGGGGCGGCTGAGCAGGCAGAGCGACCAACTGGAGGAGCTGCTGGCGCGGGTGCCGAAGACAAGCCTCGCGGCACCTGAGGGCGTCGACCGTGATGCCGAGTTCGAAGCGACCTACCTACGCTTGCTCGCAAACAATTTGGACCGGCTTGAGCTGCTCGGCCTGACGATGGATGACCAGCCTGCCCTACCGCTGACGGTCGCCTACCTGAGTCTGAGCGTCTCCCTCGAAGGCGAACAGCGGCGGCCCGATCGCCGAATGGACGAGCTGTGGTTCGAGAAGCGGCAGAGCCAGGCGAGCAGCGCGAACATGCGCGTCGAGACCGCACTCGGCGGCGCAACCCGCATTCTCGTGCGCGGCGAGGCCGGCTCCGGCAAGACGACACTGCTGGACTGGCTCGCGGTGACAGCAGCCCGTTGCGGCTTCACCGGGAAACTCGCCGACTGGAACGGCCGCGTGCCGTTCCCGATCCGGTTGCGCAGCTTCGCCGCCGAGCCCTTGCCACGTCCAGAGGAGTTCATCCGGCACATCGCACCAGTGCTGGCCTCGCCGGAGGGCTGGGCCCGCCGGGTCCTCGAAGCAGGTCGGGCAATGGTCCTGGTCGACGGGGTCGACGAAGTCGGCGCCAACCATCGCCGCGAGGTCAAGGCCTGGCTGCGCGAGCTGTCACTGGCCTTCGAGGGCACCCTCTTTGTGGTCACGTCCCGCACCGCCGCGGCCGACCAACGCTGGCTGGCTCAGGAAGGATTCGACTGCGTCCTGCTGGACTCGATGAGCGCCGACGACATCGAGGCGCTGGTCAGCCGCTGGCACAAGGCGGCGGCTGCCGGCGGGACGGTTCGGCCGGACACTGACCTCCCCGCGGTGCAACGACGCCTGCTCAACCAGCTCGACGGCCGGCCGCACTTGCGAACGCTGGCCGCGAGCCCGCTGCTGTGCGCCATGCTGTGTGCGCTGAACCTGGCTCACCGGTCCGAGCTGCCACGCGACCGGATGGACCTGTACCGCAAGGCGTTGTCGATGCTGCTCCACATGCGTGACGCGGAGCGCAGGATCGGCGTGATCCTGACGGAGGCACAAAAACAGCTCCTCCTCGGCGACCTGGCATGGCGCCTCTCCCTGGCCTCGAAGGTGGAGCTGCCGAAGGACCGCGCACGCGAGCACATCGCCCGACGGCTGCCCTCGCTGCCGCACGTCGACCACACACCGGACGAGGTGCTCAAACACCTGCTCGAACGCAGCGGCGTCCTGCGCGAGCCCGTGCGCGGCCACGTGGACTTCGTGCACCGGACGTTCCAGGAGTGCCTGGCCGCGAACGAGGCGACCGAGCAGGACCACCTGGAAACGCTGATCGACCGAGCCCACCTTGACACGTGGTGGGAGACGATCGTGATGGCGTGCGGCCACGCGAAGCACCATCAGGCCGGGAAGCTACTTCGGGGCATCCTGGACCGCGCCGACGAGGAACCGCGATACGCTCGCCACTTGCGGCTGCTGGCTGCGGCGTGCCTGGAGACGGTCAGCAATGCCGCCCCGGAGGTCATCGACCGCGTCGAGGCGGTGATCAAGGATCGCCTCGTTCCCCCGCGGAGTCTCCGTGAGACCAGGTCATTGGCCTCGATCGGACAGCGCGTGCTGAGGTATCTGCCGGAAAGCCTGGACGGCTTGTCGGACTCCGTCGCGGCAGCCTCGGTAAGGGCCGCGGCGCTTACTGCGGGAAACGACGCCTTGGCACTGCTGCGAAACTATGCTCAGGACCCCCGGGAATCCGTCCAGTTCCAGCTGTCCCGAGCCTGGCAGTACTTCGACCCCGATCAGTTCGCCACAGAAGTGCTCGCGGACTCCCCTCTGGAGAGCGGGTCCGTGACAGTCTTGTCCGCCCGCATACTTCCCCATCTTCGCAAACTCAAGAATTTGAATCGAGTTTATGCAACACTTACTCGCGCAGAAGAACAAACGAGTCTCAGTCTCCTCGATTTCGTCCCCCATATCCGATTCCTCGCCCTGTATTTTTCCGAAGAATCAACCATCGACGTAACTCCCCTTACCGGACAGGGGGAAATCGAGCGTGCATCACTGTACTTTGCCCATCGCTACAAAAACCTCGGCAGCTTGAGCAGAGTTCCCTCCCTAAAATCATTGACCATGTTCCGAACTTCGCCATGGAAGAGTATCGAATCCCTCGGGAAGCTCGCTCAACTCGAAGAGCTGAACATCGATCAGCTGCACCAGATCAACGGTATCGACGCGCTTGCCGCACTCAGCAAGCTCCGAAGCGTGAAGCTTTGGGACTGCACCGACCGGACGTTCAGCGGCAATGTCCAACTCGACGCATCGACTTCGGTACTCGTGTCGAGCGGATACCAGGAGTCGCCGAGGCCGATATCCGGGGCGGCCGTAGCACACACGTTCCCAAACGTTCGGAAGCTAGAACTAAACGACGTCCTTCTGGACAGCCTGGAGCCGCTGAACAACCTGCGAATTAATCAGCTAACGATAACGGATTTTGCCTCTCTCAACGTTCAAGAGCTTGCTTCGATGACAAATTTGCGCACACTGCACCTGAACAGCATCGAAGATCCCGTGGACCTGAGCCCACTGGCCGACCTCACGATCAAAGTCTTCACTCAAGATGTGAAGTACTTCGGCTTGGAGAACCTCGGCCCTGACGTCACCCTGATCCCGTCTGTCTAGCCCTCCGCCAGCTCCCGCAACGCCGGCAGCAGCGCCCGCAAAGCCCGCCCCCGGTGGGAAACCGCGTCCTTCTCCGCCGGCTCCATCTCCGCCGACGTCCGCGACTCGCCGTCCGGCTGGAAGATCGGGTCGTACCCGAAGCCGTTCGTCCCGCGCCGCGAGCGCACCATGGTTCCGCGCCACTCGCCGCGGACCACCGTCTCCTCGCCGGACGCCAGCACCAAAGCCGCCGCGCAGACGAACTGCGCCCCGCGGCGCTCGTCCGGAACATCCCCGAGCTGGCCCAGAACCAGGTTCAGGTTCGCCTCATCGTCACCGTGACGACCGGACCAGCGAGCCGACAACACACCCGGCATGCCGTTCAGCGCGTCGATCGCGATACCCGAGTCGTCGGCGATGGCCGGCAAACCACAAGCGGCCACCGCGTCACGCGCCTTCGCGACCGCGTTGCCCTCGAAGTCCGGTGCGGTCTCGGGCGCCTCCGGAAACGAAGGGACGTCCGCGAGCCCGAGCACCTCGATGCCGGAAATCCCCTCGGCAAGAAGAATCCGCCGCAGCTCCCCGAGCTTCTTCTCGTTGCGCGTGGCCAGAAGCAGCTTCGTCACTTCGAGCCCTTCTTCTTGTCCGGACGCGGCTCCGGCAGCTCGCCGGGGTACGGCAGCGCCAGCGCCTCGTTCTGCAGGCGCGTCAGCTCCTCGCAGCCCGCCTGCGCCAGGTCCAGCATCTTGTCCAAAGTGGACCGCGCGAAGGTCGCGCCCTCGCCGGTGCCCTGGACCTCGATGAGCGTGCCCGCGTCCGTCGCCACCACGTTCATGTCGACCTCGGCACGCGAGTCCTCTTCGTACGGCAGGTCGAGGCGCACCCGGCCGTCGACCACGCCGACGCTCACCGCGGCCACCGACGACGACAGCGGCTGCGGGTCGTTGAGCCGGTTCGCCGCGCCCAGCCACGTGATCGCGTCCGCCAGCGCGACGTACCCACCCGTCACCGCGGCCGTGCGGGTGCCGCCGTCGGCCTGGATGACGTCGCAGTCGATGACGATCGTGTTCTCGCCCAGCGCGGCCAGGTCGATGCAGGCGCGCAGCGAACGGCCGATCAGCCGGGAGATCTCGTGCGTGCGGCCGCCGATCCGGCCCTTCACCGACTCGCGGTCACCACGCGTGTTGGTCGCGGACGGCAGCATCGCGTACTCGGCGGTCACCCAGCCGAGACCGGAGCCGGCCCGCCAGCGCGGCACCCCTTCGGTGACGCTCGCCGCGCACAGCACCCGCGTGTTGCCGAATTCGATCAGCACCGACCCCGCCGGCCACTGCTGGAACCCCCGGGTGATCTTGATGTCACGGAGCTGGTCGTCGTTCCTGCCATCTTTTCGAGCCACGTGAGCACTCTAGGACGGCCTGCTCACACCTCGTAGACGGCACCCTGCTTGACGACCTCGGCCGCGGGGAACTCGGCCGCGGCCTCGGCCAGCACCGCACCCGGGTCCGTCCACGGCGCGATGTGCGTGAGCAGCAGCCGCCCGACGTCGGCGTCGCGCGCCAGCTCGCCGGCCTGCTTGCCGGACAGGTGCACGCCGGCCGGGCGCTCCGCCGAGTCCGTCCAGGACGCCTCGGCGAGCAGCAGGTCGACACCGTCGGCGAGCTCGTTCAGCGCCCGGCACGGCCCGGTGTCGCCGGTGAACGCGAGGATCCGGCCGCCGTAGGAGATGCGCACGCCGAACGCCGGCGTCGGGTGGTCGACCTCGACCGCGAGCACCTCGAACGGCCCGATCCGGAACGGCTCGGGCCGCAGCGGGTGGAAGGCGTAGACGTCGGACAGGTCGGTGACGGCCCGCTCGGTCTCGTTGGGCGCGTACGCGTTCGCGAGCCGGACCGGCGCGTCCGGCGGCGCGTACAGCG
This sequence comes from Amycolatopsis sp. NPDC051758, assembly GCF_044453095.1. Lineage (NCBI taxonomy): Bacteria > Bacillati > Actinomycetota > Actinomycetes > Pseudonocardiales > Pseudonocardiaceae > Amycolatopsis > Amycolatopsis sp. NPDC051758. The sequence goes on from NZ_JBITCJ010000004.1 coordinate 501,139, forward strand.
GCAGCAGGCGCGGGCGCGCCGGGTACGGCGGCGCCGGGTGGTAGCGCCGCAGGACGGTGAGCGCGCTGACGTCGGCGCAGTGGTCGGGGTGCAGGTGCGTGAGCACCAGCGCGTCCAGGTCGAACGGGTCGGCCACGGCCTGGAGCTGCGCCAGCGTGCCGTTGCCGAGTTCGAGGCCGAGCAGGAAACCCTCGGCCTCGACCAGGTAACCCGACGCGGCGGCGTTCGGCCCGGGGATGCTGCCGGAGCACCCGAGGATGGTCAGTCGCACGTCGCCACCCTAAGCCGCCCGCTGTGCCGGTTACGCGGTGGTGGGAGCGAGAACACCCGGGGCGAAGCCCATGAACCGCTGGGCGAGCCTGGTGAACGGCTCGGCCGAGCCGGTGGCGAGGAACTCGTGCCGCGGCGGGGTGTCCTTGGTCGTCAGCAGGTCCCGCTCGGTGAGCACCCGCACGAGGTCCTTCGCGGTTTCCTCGGCGCTCGAGACGAGGGTGACCTCCTGGCCCATCACGATCTGCAGCACACCCTGCAGGAGCGGGTAGTGCGTGCAGCCGAGCACGAGCGTGTCGACCTCGGCGTCGAGCAGCGGCTGGAGGTAACCCTGCGCGAGCCCGAGCACCTGGCGGCCGGAGGTGATGCCGCGCTCGACGAAGTCGACGAACCGCGGGCAGGCGACGCTGGTGAGCGTGATGCCCGGCGCCGCGGCGAACGCGTCCTCGTAGGCGCGCGACCGCACGGTGCCCTCGGTGCCGATCACGCCGACCCGGCCGGTGTGCGTGGCGACGACGGCGCGGCGCGCGGCGGGCAGGACGACCTCGATCACCGGGACGTCGTAGCGCTCGCGCGCGTCGCGCAGGCAGGCCGCGGACGCGGTGTTGCAGGCGATGACCAGCGCCTTCACGCCGCTTTCGACCAGCTCGTCGAAGGCCGCGAGCGCGTAGCGGCGGGCGGTGGCGATGGGGAGCGGCCCGTACGGGTTGTGCGCCGTGTCGCCGACGTACCGGAGCTGCTCGGCGGGCAGCTGCTCGAGGATCGCCCGCGCGACCGTCAGGCCGCCGACGCCGGAATCGAACACGCCGATCGGGGCGTCAGCCGACGGTGAGGTCACCCCCCGAGGTTACCCGGGGCCGCGGGAGCGGTTTTCTTCGACTTGCCGGTGCGGCTGGTCAGCCAGGCCGCGAGGACCCCGGCCAGCGCGCCGAACAGGTGCCCCTGCCAGGAGACGCCGGGGTTGCCCGGCAGCAGCCCGGCGAGCATGCCGCTCCACACGCCGAGCAGGACGACGGCGACCAGGATCTGGCCCGCCGCGCGGTTGAAGATGCCCCGGACCAGCAGGTAGGCGAGCCAGCCGAAGGCCAGGCCCGACGCGCCGACGGTGACCGCGTCGGACGGCCCGACCAGCCACACACCGAGCCCGGACACCACCCAGATGATGGCCGTGACCAGCGCGAACCGGCCGATCCCGGCGGCCATCGCGAGGAAGGAGAAGACCAGCACGGGCACCGTGTTCGCGAACAGGTGCGACCAGCCGGCGTGCAGGACCGGCGCGAACAGCACGCCGTCCAGGCCGGACAGCGCCCGCGACTGGATGCCGCCCTGGTCCAGGTCGCCGGGCAGGATCACGTCCACCAGCTCGACCAGGTACAGCAGCAGGGTGAACGACAGCGCGACGAGCGCGGCCGCCTTCGGTCGGGACGGCAGCACGCGCTTGGCGGCGTCGGTTTCCGGGGCCGGGTTCACGGGCAAGGTGCTCACGCCTTCGAGGCTACGTCGGTGATCGACGGCCTCGCCTCGGGTGAAATCCCTGATCCGGGGTTTTTGTCGGTGCCCGTCGCTAGCGTGGCGGCCATGGACGTCACGGGTTATCTGGCGCGGCTCGGCCTGGAAGCGGAGCCGCCGAGCGAGGCCGCGCTGCGGCGGCTGCACACGGCGCACGTCGAGCGGGTGCCGTACGAGGCGCTGGAGATCCAGCTCGAGCGGCCGACGCCGCTCGAGCCGTCGGCGTCGCTGGCGCGGATCCTGCGGGGCCGCGGCGGGTACTGCTACCACCTCAACGGCGCTTTCTCGGCGTTGCTGCACGAGCTCGGTTACCAGGTCACGCGTCATTTGGGCGGGGTGCAGGGCAGCGCGGCCGACACGCCGAACATGGGCCGGAACCACCTGGCGCTGACCGTCACGGGCCTGCCGGAGGACCCGACGGCGTCGTGGCTGGTGGACGCCGGGCTGGGTGACGGTATCCACGAGCCGTTACCCCTACGGGAAGGCACGTACACCCAGGGCCCGCACACCTACCGGCTGCGGCCGTCCGAAGTGGCGCCGGGCGGCTGGCGGTTCGACCACGACCCGGCGGGCAGCTTCGTCGGCTTCGACTTCGACCCCGGCACCGCGGAGATGGCCGACTTCGCCGAGAAGCACGCGTGGCTGTCGACGGCGCCGGAGTCCGGGTTCGTCCGGGTCTGCGTCATCCAGCGGCGGGACGCGCAGGGTGTCGACACCCTGCGCGCGCTGACCCTCAACCGCCACGGCGCGAAGGAGCTGGTCGACTCCCCTGACGCCTGGTGGACGGCCGCGGCGGACGTCTTCGGCATCACCCCGGACCTGTTCACGGCCGACGAGCGCGACCGGCTGTGGCGGAAGGTCGTGACCCAGCACGAAGCCCACGCGAGCGGCGGGCCGGTGGTCGCCGTGTGACTCAAGCGGGCAGCGGGGCCTTTCCGAGCGCGTAGTCGACGGCGGCCTCGGCGTGCAGGCGGGTCGTCGGGAACGTCGGCACCGCGGAGTCTTCGGGGCCGACCAGCAGCTCGATCTCGGTGCACCCGTAGATCACGCCCTCGGCGCCGGCCTCGACGAGCCGCGCGATCACGCCGCGGTAGGCCTCGCGCGACTCCGGGTTGACAACGCCGAGCACCAGCTCGTCGTAGATGACCCGGTGCACGAGGTCGCGGTCATCGGCGTCGGGCACGAGCACGTCGAGGCCGTGCGCGGCGAGCCGGTCCCGGTAGAACGGCTGGCTCATGGTGAACCCGGTCCCGAGCAGGCCGACCCGGCGGATCCCGGCGGCCCCGACCGCGGCCGCCGTCGCGTCGGCGAGGTGCAGCAGCGGGATGCCCAGGCCGTCGGTCAACCGGTCGGCGACCTTGTGCATGGTGTTGGTGCAAAGCACGACGAAGTCGGCGCCGGCCGCTTCGAGCGCGCGAGCGGCCCGGTTCAGCTCCGCACCGGCGTCGTCCCAGCGGCCGTCGGCCTGCATCGCTTCGATCGTGGCGAAGTCGACCGAGTACAGCACCGTGTGGGCCGAGTGGAAGCCCCCGAGCGCGGCTTTCACCCGTTCGTTCATCAGCCGGTAGTACTCGCTGGACGATTCCCAGCTCATCCCGCCCAGCAGCCCGATGACCTTCATGCTGTCAGCATGCCCGAACTGCGTACGGCCTTCGCGGGAGTCTCGAACGTCCTGGTCACCGACGGCACCTCGAGCGTGCTGGTCGACGGTTTCTTCTCGCGGCCGTCCCTGGTGAAGATGGCGACGCGCGTGGCACCGGACCGCGGCCGGATCGACGAGGCCCTGAGCCGTCTCGGCGTCACGAAGCTCGATGCCGTCCTGGTTGCGCACTCCCACGTCGACCACGTCCTCGACGCGCCGGTCGTCGCCGAGCTGACCGGCGCCACGTTGGCCGGCTCACCGTCGACCCGGAAGGTCCAGGAGGGCTACGGCCTGGCCACCGAGCCGTTCGAGGAGCTGGTGCCGGGCAAGCCCGTGGAGTTCGGCGCGTTCACCGTGACGCCGGTCGACGCCCGCCACAGCGACGGCGACCGGGTGCCGGGCGAGATCACCGAGCCCGTCCGGGTGCCGGCCAAGGCGAAGGCCTTCAAGACCGGCCGGTGCTACTCGTTCCACCTCGCGCACCCGGCGGGCAGCGTGCTGGTCCACGCGTCGGCGAACTTCCTGCCCGGCGCGCTGGCCGGGTACTCGGCCGACGTCGTCTACCTGGGCGCCGGAGCCGCCGGGAAGCAGTCCGAGGAATGGCGCGAGGAGTACTGGCGCGAGACGGTCGGCGCGCTCGGCCCGAAAAAGGTGAGGCCGATCCACTGGGACGCCTTCTGGCGCCCGCTGTCCAAGCCGCTGAAGCTGCTCCCGAAGGTGTTCGACGACCTGGACACGACGATGGGCACGTTCAAGCGGCTGGCCGCCGAAGACGACATCGACCTCGCCCTGCCCGAGCTCTGGAAGACCGAGTAGGTCAGGCCCAGAGCTGCCCGTCGAGCCGCTCGGCCGCCTCGTCCAGCGAACCCGCGTAGGCCCCCGTCGACAGGTACTTCCACCCGGCGTCCGCGACGACGAACGCCACGTCGGCAGGCTTACCGGCAGCAGCAGCCTTCTCGGCGACGGCCAGCGCCGCGTGCAGCACCGCGCCCGTCGAGATGCCCGCGAAGATGCCTTCGTGCTCCAGCAGCTCCCGCGTCCGGCGCAGCGCGTCGTACGCGCCGACCGAGTACCGGCCGTTGAGCACGCTGGGGTCGTACAGCTCCGGCACGAACCCCTCGTCGAGGTTGCGCAGGCCGTACACCAGCTCGCCGTAGCGCGGCTCGGCCGCGATGATCTGGACGTCCGGCTTCGCCTCGTGCAGGTACCGCCCGCAGCCGACGAGCGTGCCGGTCGTGCCGAGGCCGCCGACGAAGTGCGTCAGCGTCGGCAGGTCCTTGAGCAGCTCCGGCCCGGTGCCGCGGTAGTGCGCGTCGGCGTTGGCCGGGTTGCCGTACTGGTAGAGCATCACCCATTCCGGGTTCGCCTCCGCCAGCTCCTTCGCCCGCCGGACGGCCTCGTTCGAGCCGCCCGCGGCCGGCGAGAACACGATCCGCGCGCCGTAGGCCTGCAGCAGCTGCTTGCGCTCGGTCGAAGTGTTCTCCGGCATGACGCAGACCAGCCCGTACCCCTTGAGCTTGGCGGCCATGGCCAGCGAGATGCCGGTGTTGCCCGACGTCGGCTCCAGGATCGTGGAGCCGCGCCGCAGCTTGCCTTCACGCTCGGCGGCTTCGATCATGGCCAGCGCGGGGCGGTCCTTGATCGAGCCGGTCGGGTTGCGGTCCTCCAGCTTCGCCCACAGGCGCACGTCGTGCGTCGGCGAGAGCCGGGGCAGCCCGACCAGCGGGGTGCCGCCGAGCGCGTCGAGCAGGGACTCGAAGCGAGCCATCGATCAGCCACCGGCCACGGCGGGGAGGATGGTCAGCGTGTCGCCGTCCTTGACCTCGGCCTCGAGCCCGCCGGCGAAGCGCACGTCCTCGTCGTTGACGTAGACGTTGATGAAGCGGTGCAGCTTCTCTTCCTTCACCAGGCGGCCCTTGATGCCGGCGTGGCGGGACTCGACGTCGTCGATGACCTCGAGGACGGTCGCGCCCTTCGCCTCGACGGACTTCTCGCCGCCGGTGTGGGTGCGCAGGATCGTCGGGATGGAGACGGTCACGGCCATGGGTTCTTACCTCCGGTGGGTTCTTACACGCAGACGCCGGTGGCGCGCGGTTTGTTCCAAGGGCTCAGCCGACGATCTCGACCGGTTCCTCGGTGATCTCGGCGTCCACGATCCGGTACGACCGGAACTCGTGCACTTCGGGGTCCCGGGTGGAGACGAGCACGTAGTGCGCGTCGGGCTCGGCCGCGATGTTCGCATCGGTCCGCGACGGGTAGGCCTCGGTCGCGGTGTGCGAGTGGTAGATCACCACCGGCACCTCGTCGTTCGCGGCCATCTCGCGATAGAGCTTCAGCAGGTCACCGGAGTCGAACTCGTAGAACGTGGGTGACCGCGCGGCGTTCAGCATGGGGATGAACCGTTCGGGCGAATCGGAGCCCTCCGGCCCGGCGATGACCCCGCACGCTTCGTCGGGGTGGTCACGGCGGGCGTGGGCGACGATCTCGTCGACGAGTTCACGGCGAATCCGGAGCACACCGCCATCTTAGGTGGTGGACACAGCTCATCCATATCGTGAGATGCTGTGCTCAGGAGCACACTGGAAGCATGCCGATGCCGTCGATCGCCCGTGAGCGCTGCCGGAAGTTCCTCCGGGACGGCGAGACGATCCAGTACCTCATCCCGGGAATCTCACTCTACGTCAACGGCGTCCGCACCCGCGCGGCCTTCTTCGTGGTGGTCACCGACCGCAGCATCACCGTGCTCTACGGCGGCCGCTTCCGGCGCTACACGCCGAAAGCCGTCTACGACCGGCTGCCCCGGCGCACCGAGATCGGCCCGGTGGAGGTCCACCCGTCGCTGGGCCCGGTGCTCACGGTCGCCGAACTGCACCTGGAGATCGACGAGGAGTACGTGAGCGCCGTCCGGGCGGCCAACCTCGAGGGGGCCCACGACCTGCCGCCCGACCCGCTGCCGGACCTCTGACTCAGCCGAACGCCTCCGGCCAGACGTCCCGGTAGGCCGGCACCCCGCCGGCGGTGGTCGCCGCCAGCAGGCCGTGCACCATCGCCCGCGCGAACACCCGCGCCGCCGCCGAGCACAGCGCGTCCAGCGCCACCGGCCGCGCGGCCGCGCCGAACGGGCCGCTCGCCTCCGGCAGCTCACGCGCGCCGGTGGCCAGCGCGAACACCGTGTCACCGTCGAACATCGTGTGGGCCGGGCGGACCGCGCGGGCCAGCCCGTCCTGCGCCGCGACCGCGATCCGCCGTGCTTCGGCCTTCGACAGCGCCGCGTCGACCGCGACCACGCCGATCGTCGTGTTCAGGTCGGTGCGGCGGGAGGGCAGGTCGGCGGGCCGCGAAGGCCAGGTCACGCCGAAGTCGCCGTGATCGGCCGCGTACGCGCGCCCGGTCGAGAGGTCCACGGCCTCACCGGCCGCGTTCACCGCCGCCAAAGCTCCCACGGTGAACTCGCCGACCACCTCGCTCGCGGAGCCGATGCCGCCCTTCAGGGACCCGACCGCGGCACCCGCACCGGCGCCGACCGTGCCCTGCGCGAACGAGTCCGAAGCCGCCGAGCAGGCCGCATAACCGAAGGACGCGTCAGGCCGGTTGCCCCACTCGCTGCGCGGGAGGTCGAACAGCACCGCCGCGGGCACGATCGGCACCACCTCGTGCGGCTGCGCCCCGACCGGGAACCCCAGGTTCCGCTCGGCCAGCCACCGCATGACGCCGTCGGCCGCGGCCAGGCCGTAAGCGCTTCCGCCGGACAGGCAGATCGCGTTGACCCGCTGCACCAGGTTCTCCGGCTCGAGCAGGTTCGTCTCGCGGGTGCCGGGCGCGCCGCCGCGCTGGTCGACGGCGCCGACCGCGCCTTCGGGCACCAGGACCACCGTCGTCCCGGTCGCCCAGCCGTCGCCGACCCGCTCGTGGTGCCCGACCAGGACACCCGGCACGTCGGTGATCATCCCGTGAGCGCCTGGATCAGCGTCTCCTGCACCCAGGTCAGCCAGTGGTACACGCCCAGGTGCGGCGCTCGCGGGTCGTCCTCGGGCAGCTCGTCGGGCATGTCGTCGGTGACGTCGAGCGCGGTGCCGAGGGCCAGCCGGACGTCGTTGAGCGCGCCCAGCCAGGCGTCGGCCTGCTCCTCGGTCAGCCGGACGTGGCCGCCGTCGCGGGGCAGCGTGTCGAGCACGATCTTGGCCACGCCGACCTTGATGTCGAGCAGCTCCGGCTCGTGCAGCGAACGCATCGCCGACGCCGAGTCGAGGTCCTCGCGGGTCGGGTTGTCCGGGTCGAGCCGGTGGAAGTCCGGGAGCAGCCGCGACAGCACCGGGTCGTCCGGGGACTCGGTGGGCCCGGTCCGGATGCCGGTCAGCTCGGCGAGCTCGTCCTGCGGCGCCTCCTCGGCGCGCGCGGTGAGCATGTCCTCGAGCTGGCTGACCAGGCCGCGGAGCACGGCGGCTTCCTGCTGCTCGAACCCCGCGTGGATCACCGCGCCCTTGCGCCGCCAGCCGTTCACGAGGTCTGTTCCATGGTGGCCCAGAGGCCCGCCGCGTGGAGCTTCGCCACGTCCGTCTCCACCTTCTCCTTGGTGCCGGACGAGACGATCGCCTTGCCCTTGTGGTGCACGTCGAGCATGAGCTTGGTGGCGTGGTCGCGGCCGTACCCGAACAGCTTCTGGAAGACGTACGTCACGTACGACATCAGGTTGACCGGGTCGTTCCACACCACGGTCCGCCAGGGTGTGTCCGACTCGGCGACCTCGGCACCGGCCGGCTCGACCTGCGTCTGCTCGGCTGCGACAGGCATGGACATGCACCCCATGGTGTCACGGGGCCGACAGGGTACGCCGCGCCAGGTCCGGCCATGTGGGTGAATAGGCTGACCGCATGGGTTCACCGGAGCCGGCCACGGCCAGCACTGCGCTGCTCACCGACCACTACGAGCTGACCATGCTGGGCAGCGCGCTGGCCGACGGGACAGCGGAGCGTCCTTGTGTGTTCGAGGTGTTCGCCCGGCGATTGCCGGACGGGCGCCGCTACGGCGTCGTCGCCGGCACCGCCCGCGTGCTCGACGCGATCGCGGACTTCCGCTTCACCGACGCCGAACTGGCGCAGCTGGAAGCCACCGCGGTCGTCGACGACGCAACGCTGGCCTGGCTCGCCGACTACGAGTTCTCGGGTGACGTCGTCGGTTACCCCGAGGGCGAGCTGTACTTCCCGGGCTCGCCGATCCTCACCGTCAGCGGCTCGTTCGCCGAGTGCGTGCTGCTCGAGACGCTGGTGCTGTCGATCCTCAACCACGACAGCGCCATCGCGTCGGCGGCGGCCCGGATGTCCGGCGCCGCGCACGGCCGGCCGATCATCGAGATGGGCGGGCGCCGCACGCACGAGTACGCCGCGGTCGCCGCGGCGCGCGCCGCCTACCTGGCCGGCTTCGCGACGACGTCCAACCTCGAAGCCGGGCGCCGTTACGGCATCCCGACCCGCGGCACCGTCGCGCACGCCTTCATGCTCCTGCACGACAGCGAGGAGGAGGCGTTCCGCGCGCAGGTCCAGAAGATGGGCGCGGACACGACGCTGCTGGTCGACACCTACGACATCACCGCCGGGATCGAGACCGCGGTCCGCGTCGCCGGGCCGGAGCTGGGCGCGATCCGGATCGACTCCGGCGACGTCGGCCCGCTCGCCCGCCGCGCCCGCGAGCAGCTGGACTCCCTCGGCGCGAAGGACACCCGGATCGTCGTCTCCGGCGACCTCGACGAGCACGCCATCGCGGCGCTGCGCGCGGAGCCGGTGGACGCGTACGGCGTCGGCACCTCGGTGGTCACCGGGTCCGGCGCGCCGACCGCCGGGATGGTCTACAAGCTGGTCGAGGTGGACGGCAAGCCGGTCGCCAAGCGGAGCGCGCACAAGGAGTCCCGCGGCGGCCGCAAGTCCGCGCTGCGGCGCCACCGCGGCACCGGGACGGCGGTCGAGGAGGTCGTCTGGACGACCTCGGGCACCACGCCCGCGCCGGAGACGAACGACCGGCCGCTGCAGATCCCCCTGATCCGCGCTGGCCGCGCGGAGGCCGACCTGCCTACGCTCGACGATGCCAGGCAGCGGCTGCGCCGCGGCCTGGTCAGCCTGCCGTGGGAGGGCCTCAAGCTCTCGCACGGCGAGCCCGCCATCCCGACGCAGTTTTTCTGATCGACACTGGCTCTGAACGGAGTTCGCCCATGGGGACCGCGCTGATCGTGGTGGACGTGCAGAACGACTTCTGCGAAGGGGGTTCGCTCGGCCTGCCGGGCGGGGCCGCCGCGGCCGCCGCCATCTCCAAGCAGGCCGTCGAAGGCGGGTACAGCCACGTCGTGGCCACCCGCGACAACCACGTCGACCCGGGTGACCACTTCAGCGAGACGCCCGACTTCAAGGACAGCTGGCCGGTGCACTGCGTTGCCGGCACACCGGGCGCGTCGTTCCACCCCGCGCTCGACGTCGTCCCGATCGTCGAGGTGTTCTCGAAGGGCGAGTACAGCGCCGCGTACTCCGGCTTCGAGGGCGCGGCCCGCGACGGGAAGTCGCTGGAAGCGTGGCTGCGCGAGCACGACGTGACCGACGTCGACGTCGTCGGCATCGCGGCGGACTTCTGCGTCCGTGCGACGGCGCTCGACGCGGCGAAGGCCGGCTTCGGCGTGCGGGTGCTGCTGGACCTGACCGTCGGTGGGTCGCAGCCGACCGTGGACGCGACGGTGCAGGACTTCGACGAGGCGGGTGTCAACCACACCGGCACCGCTTTCGTCGGACCGGCCGCGTGAAGGACCTGCGAGCCGCGCTGGCCGAACACCGGCTCGTCGCGATCCTGCGCGCCTCGGACGCGTCACGCTTCGCCGACGCCGCGATGGTGCTGCACGCGGCGGGCGTCCGGCTGCTCGAAGCCACGCTGACCACGCCGGGCGCGCCCGCGGCGATCACCGCGCTGCGCCTGGCGCTCGGCGACGACGCGCTGATCGGCGCCGGCAGCGTCCGCGAACCGTCCGATGTGGACATCGCGGTCGACGCCGGCGCCGCGTACCTGATCACGCCGACGGTCAACCCGGCGGTCCTCGAGCGCGCGGCGGCGCTGGACACCCCGGTGGTCTGCGGCGCGCTGACGCCGACGGAGATCGACCAGGCCTGGCGCCTCGGCGCGGCCGCGGTGAAGGTGTTCCCGGTCGCCGCGGTGGGCGGGATCGCGTACCTGCGCGCGGTGCGGGCGCCGCTGCCGGACGTCCCGCTGGTGCCGACCGGCGGCGTCCACCTGGCCGACGTCGAGGGTTACCTGCGCTCGGGCGCGATCGCGGTCGCGGCGGCGACCCCGTTGCTGGGCGACGCGCTGACCTCCGGCGGCAGCCTGCCGGACCTGGCCGCGCGGGCGGGCGAGTTCGTCGCCGCCGCGAGCCGCTTCACCACCGTCTAGCCACCCCGGCCCGAGCGCCCCAATGTGGCGTTGGGGCGCTACTTCTTCCCGAAGGGGTCGCAGGCGGCCGTGCCCAGGTAGATGTCCCCGCTTGCCGGGCCGCCCTGCGGGAACAGCTTGATGTGCACCGCGTGCGTCACCAGGCTGCCGTCCGGCGGCTGGGGCGTCACGGTCTCGTTGAGGATCACCGTCGCCAGCGCGGTGCCGGCCGGACCGCCGGGGATGACGATCCGGTGGTTCGGCGGGATCTGCGCCGGCACGGTGATCCCGGTGACCGCGCCGATCGAAACCTCGCCGCCGCTGCCGGTCGCGTTCGTGGCGCACTTCGCCGAGTAGGTGCGCACGGTGAGCACCGGCCCGCCGTAGCGCTTGAGCACGGTGGCTTCGAACCGGTGCCCGGACGCCTGCGCGACCACCACGTCACCCGAGCGCCCGCAACCGCTCTCCCCGAGTCCGAACGCAGCGACGTCGCCCGTCACGCCGCCCTGTGTCCGCGCGCTCAACGGGCCGTCCGCGGTGCATTTGGCCAGCTCACCGGTCACGACGTGCTCGTTGTCGATCATCACGTCCAGCGAGCCCGAAGACGCCCAGCCGGCGGACGTCCCCGGGGCCGCGGCGGCCAGGAGCGGCACGCTCAGCGCCGTCACCGCCAGCAACCGGAATGTCCTCTTCCTGGCGTTTCGCATGCACCGGCCTCCTCGGTTTCGTGACAGTTCGTAGTTACCCTTTCCGGCATCGGCGGGCTCGGCGGGCCACCTGATCGGGGCCACCCGGCCGGGTGGCGGTGAGGAACGCAACTTTCGAGCATTTTCCCCGGGTAACGAGCGTTAACCTCGATCGTCGCCGTGTCCCACCCAGGGAGGTTTTGTGTCTTCGCTGTCCTTCGCCGGCAAGCGGCCCGTGCTGGCCGACCTCGTGCCCGGCACGCTCGTCCGCGACATCGCGCTGGTCGCCGGTGGCGCCGTGCTCACCGGCGCCGCCGCGCAGCTGACGATCCCGGTGCCCGGCAGCCCGGTGCCGATGACCGGCCAGACGTTCGCCGCGCTGCTCGTGGGCGCGTCGCTCGGCATGTCGCGCGGCGCCGCGTCGATGCTGGTGTACCTGCTCGTCGGCGCGGTCGGCGTGCCGTGGTTCCAGCACGGCACCGCGGGCCTGTCCGGCGCGAGCGCCGGGTACATCGTCGGGTTCGTCTTCGCCGGCGCGCTGGTCGGCGCGCTCGCCGGGCGCGGCGGCGACCGGACGCCGGTGCGCACCGCGGGCACGATGGTGCTCGGCAACGTCGTGATCTACGCGTTCGGCGTGCCGTGGCTGATGGCGTCGACCGGGTTCGACCTGTCGACCGCGTTCGCCAAGGGCGTCACACCGTTCCTGATCGGGGACGCGCTGAAGATCGTCGTGGCCGCCGGCCTGCTGCCGCTCACGTGGAAGCTGGTTTCGCGCCGCACCGAGGACTGACGGTTCCGCTGAAGGGGACCTCACGCTCGTGAGGTCCCCTTCGGCGTTCCCGGGACAGGGCACGAGTGGCCCGTTCGCGACGGATCACCGATCCTGTCGGCGGTGGCGGCTAATGTGTCGCTGTGCCCGCCCGAACTGACTTCCCCGGCGTCCTCGAACTCCTCACCCACGCGGTGGAGTCCGTAGGCGGTGCCGAACGCCCAGGGCAGGTCGAGATGGCCGATGCCGTCGGCCGGGCCATCCGCACCGGCGAGCACCTGGCCGTGCAGGCCGGCACCGGCACCGGCAAGTCCTTGGCCTACCTCGTGCCCGCGATCCGCCACGCCGTCGAAAAGGAGGCCACGGTCGTGGTCTCGACGGCCACGATCGCGCTGCAGCGCCAGCTCGTCGACCGTGACCTGCCCCGGCTCGCGAAGGCGCTGAAGAAGCCGCTCGGCCGTGAGCCGACCTTCGCGATCCTCAAGGGCCGCCGCAACTACATGTGCCTGCACCGGCTGGATTCCGGCGCGCCGGACGAGCCGGAGGACGCCCAGCTCTTCGACCCGTTCGCGGTGTCACGCCTCGGCAAGGAGGTCACGCGGCTGCGGGAGTGGGCGTCGGACACCGAAACCGGCGACCGCGACGAGCTCGTTCCCGGCGTCACGGACCAGGCGTGGCGCCAGGTGTCCGTGACGGCGAAGGAGTGTCTCGGCGCGTCACGCTGCCCGATCGGCACGGACTGCTTCGCCGAGAAGGCCCGCGCCGAGGCCGGCCGGGCCGACGTCATCATCACCAACCACGCGCTGCTGGCGATCGACGCGCTGCAGGGCTACCAGGTGCTGCCGGACCACGACGTGGTGATCATCGACGAGGCGCACGACCTCGTCGACCGGGTCACCTCGGTCGCCACCGGTGAGCTGACCAGCGCGATGTGCGCGTCGGCCGCCCGCCGCTGCGGCAAGCTGATCGACGCCGACGTGGCGGACGGCCTGCTGGAGGCCGGTGACGGGCTGGCCCTGATCGTCGACGACCTGCCCGCGGGCCGGCTGGACGAGCTGCCCCGGCCGTTGCGGGGCGCCATCCCGGCGATCCGCGACGCCGCGCACCGCTGCATCACGTCGCTGGGCTCCGACCGCAAGGAGGACGTCGAAGGGGCCACCGCGCGCAAGCTGGCGCGGACGCTGCTCGACGAGGTGCACGACACCGCGGTCCGCCTGCTGGAGGCGTTCGACGACGACCAGGCGCACCAGCGTGACGTCGTCTGGCTCTCCGGCGACAAGTACGCGGCCAACCCGCGGCCGCCGGCGCTGAAGGTGGCGCCGCTCGGTGTCGCCGGGCTGCTGCGGGAGCGCGTGTTCAACCAGCACACGACGATCCTGACGTCGGCGACGCTGACCCTGGGCGGCACGTTCGACACCATGGCGCGCCAGTGGGGGCTCCCGCCGGCCGCGGCCCGGGTCGAAAAGGCGCCGGGGGCCGCGACGGACAAGGAAGTGCCGTCCGACACCGACTCCGGCCCGAAGTGGACCGGCCTGGACGTCGGCTCGCCGTTCGACCACCGGCGCAACGGCATCCTGTACCTGGCCAAGCACCTGCCGCCGCCGGGCCGCGACGGTCTCGTCAAGTCCACAATGGACGAGCTGGCCGAGCTGATCGAGGCCGCGGGCGGGCGCACGCTCGGGCTGTTCTCTTCGATGCGGGCGGCCAAGCAGGCGGCCGAGGAGATGCGCGAGCGGCTCGACTTCCCGATCCTCTGCCAGGGTGAAGACGCGACGTCGCTGCTGGTCCAGAAGTTCTCCGAGGACGTCCGCACCTGCCTGTTCGGCACGCTGAGCCTGTGGCAGGGCGTCGACGTCCCCGGGCCGTCGCTGCAGCTCGTGGTGGTCGACCGGATCCCGTTCCCGCGCCCGGACGACCCGGTGTCTTCGGCGCGGCAGCGCGCGGTGGAAGCCCGCGGCGGCAACGGGTTCCTCACCGTGGCGGCCACGCACGCGGCGCTGCTGCTGGCGCAGGGCACCGGCCGGCTGCACCGCTCGGTCACCGACCGCGGTGTGGTGGCGGTGCTGGATTCCCGCCTCGCGAACGCCCGCTACGGCGGATTCCTCCGTGCGTCGCTGCCGCCGTTCTGGCCGACGATGGACCCGAAGGTCGCACGCGACGCGTTGCGCAGGCTGGACGCAGCCGCGCCCGCGTGACGCGGTCCACAACACCGCCCGGTACGGTGAAGCAACCCAAGCAACAATAGGGAGCACCGGTTGACCCAGGATTCGTCCAGCGCACAGTCCCGGACCGTCAGTGTCGACGACACCGGCGTGCGGCGGCGGCTCGCGGACGGCAGCGAAGAAGCTGTCACGTGGGCCGGCCTGTCGTCGGTGATGGTCCGGGTGATCCCCGACGGCCCGTGGAACGAAGACGTGTTCTTCATGCTGGTGGGGACCGACGGCAAGGGCACCGCGGTGCCCAGCGGCGACCCGGCGGCCGACGCGCTCATCGAGCGCCTGCAGTCGTTGCCGGGCTTCGACAACGAGAAGTTCATCGAAGCCATGACGACGGACGCCGACCAGGCCTACGTGGTCTGGGAATCCAGCGAGAACTGAGGGGCCGGCCCCGGTCGTCAGACCGGGAACTCCTCCGTCACCGGGATCCCCTTCTTGAGCGTCCGGCTCACCGTGCACAGCCGCTCGATCGCGCGATCCACCGCACCGGCCAGCGCTTCCCGCTGATCCGCCGCCAGTGTCGACACGTCGACATCAAACGCGACGTGCACCGCGTCCAGCTCCGAGGCACCCTCACGCCGGTCGGCGTTGACGGTCACGCGGAACTTCGCGTCTTCGCCCACTCGCCGCGTGATCAGCTCCTCGGCGGTCACCGCGCTGCAGCCGGCGGCCGCGATCTGCAGCAGTTCGGCAGGCGAGAACGCCCCTTCCGCGCCTGTCCGGCCCAGCCGTACCTCGGCGCCCCGCTCGTTGCGGCCGACGAAGGAGTGCCGGCCGTCGCGCTGTACTTCGAGTCCCATGCCCGCTCCAACCGGGTCAGGAAGCCGCTTGTTCCGGCTCCCACTGGGCAAGAACGGTGAGGGTGCCCGGATCGACCTCGGTGAACCCGGCGTCCCGCACGGCGACAACACGGTCACGCCGCCACGCGCCCTCGGGGTCGTCACCCGGGTGCAGCTCCTTCCACCGCGCCTCGCTCGCCGTGCGCACAGCCGTCCGGTAGCCCCGCTCGGCCCAGGCGGCCCGCTCGGCGTCGCCCAGCAGCGCGGCGAGGATCATCGTGGCGTGCCCGACCTGCGCCGCGGCCTTGCCGACGGTCATCGGCGCGTGCGGGTTGAGCAGGAGCAGCGGCACCCCGGCCGGGACCGGGCCCGGCTCGTCGGGCGGCAGCTCGCTGCCCGAGATCTGCAGCCGCGCGACGTCTTTCGGCGTCTCGGTGACCAGGCCCGGCAGCAGAGCCCGCGCCTCGGCGCCGTCCACCTCGACAGTGATGCCCGGCAGGTCCTGGACGGCCGCCCAGTGCGCGCCCCGCGCCCGCCTCGCGACCTTGCGGATCCGGTTGTCGAGCCACGCGTGCATCGGCTCGGCCCACTCACCACCGGGCTCGGCGCGCTCGTCGAGGCACACCGCGAGCGCGGCCGCCGCGGCAGCTTCCAGCAGTGCGGTGCGGCCCGGCGGCTCGGCGCGTTCGATGCGCAGGATCACCGGCATCGCCCGGACTTCCTCCGGGAGCTCGTCGGAGGTGTCCGAAGTGTCTTCGGCCGGGAGCCCGAGCCAGTAGGCGTACCGGGCGCCCAGCGGGTCGAGAACGCTGCTCATGGCCGCATCAGCTCGAGCCCGTCGGCGGCGTCGGCCGCCTCGACCTCACCGCGGGTGAGGCCGAGCACGAACAGCACGGCGTCCAGGTACGGGTGCGAAAGCGCGGTGTCGGCCACCTCGCGCAGCGCGGGCTTGGCGTTGAACGCAACACCCATGCCGGCCGCCGAAAGCATGTCGATGTCGTTGGCGCCGTCCCCGACCGCGACGCACTGCTCGAGCGGGATGTCGTACTCGCCGGCGAAGCGGCGAAGCACTTTCGCCTTGCCCGCGCGGTCGACGACTTCGCCGACCACCTTGCCGGTCAGCTTGCCGTCTACGATCTCGAGCTCGTTCGCGGCGGCGAAGTCGAGGCCGAGCTCTTCGACCAGACCGCCGATGACCTGCGTGAACCCGCCGGACACCACACCGGTCTTGAAGCCCATCCGCTTGAGCGTGCGGATCGTCGTGCGGGCCCCCGGCGTCAGCTCGATCGACGCGGCGACCTCGTCGATCGCCGTCGCCGGCAGGCCGGCCAGCAGCGCGACCCGCCGTTCGAGCGACTCCGTGAAGTTCAGCTCGCCGCGCATGGCGGCCTCGGTGATCTCGCGGATCTCCGGCTCGACCCCGGCGTGCGCGCCCAGCATCTCGATGACCTCACCCTGGATCAGGGTCGAGTCGACGTCGAAGACGACCAGCCGCTTCGCGCGCCGGGTGATGCCGGCCCGCTCGACGGCGATGTCGACCCCCGCCTCGACGGCGGCGTCGGCGAGCACGGTCCGCAGCGCGGCATCGGCTTCGGGGGTGTCACGATCGACCGAGACGTACAGCTCGAGGCCGGTCACCGGGTAGTCGGCGACACTGCGGATCGCATCGATGTTCACGCCGAGCGACGCCAGCCGGCGCGCGACCTCGGAGAAGCCCCGCGCGGTGACCGGGCGGCCCAGGATGACCAGCACGTGGGTGGAGTCGCGGCGGCCGAGCGCGAACGGGTCGTCCCCGATCGCCGAGCCGATCTTGACCTCGACCGTCATGCCGACGGACGCCATCGCCTGCTCGACGTACTCCTGCAGGCCCTCCGGGTCGCGGTAGACCCCGGCGAGCACACCGAGCACCAGCTGCCCGCGGATGACGACCTGCTCGACGTCGAGCACGTCGACGTCGTGCCGGGTCAGCACGGCGAACAGCACGGACGAGACACCCGGCTTGTCGGGGCCGGTCGTCGTGATCAGGACGGGGGTCTGGGTCACTGGGAATCCCTCGTTCGGCAACGCTGCACGATCAGTCTGCCGGTCCGGCCCCGGACACAAGTAGAGCGCGTGCCCGGCTTCACAAAAGCCGGGCACGCGCTCACTCGATCAGGGTCCTACTTGTCGCCTTGCTCGCTCGCGTTGTCCGCGGAGTGGTCCCCCGGGATCACCGCTTCGGTGAGCACCTGCGACGGCGCGCCGTGGCTGTTGCCCTTCTGCTTCCCGAAGAAGCCGATCTCACCCTCGCTGTGGAGGCGTTCGATCATGTGCGGGTAGTGCAGCTCGAACGCAGGGCGCTCGGAACGGATCCGGGGCAGCTCGGTGAAGTTGTGCCGCGGCGGCGGGCAGGACGTCGCCCATTCGAGCGAGTTGCCGTAGCCCCACGGGTCGTCCACCGTGACGATCTCGCCGTACCGGTAGCTCTTGAAGACGTTCCAGATGAACGGCAGCGTCGAGGCGCCGAGGATGTACGCGCCGATCGTGGAGATCGTGTTCAGCGTGGTGAAGCCGTCACTGGTCAGGTAGTCCGCGTACCGCCGCGGCATGCCCTCGGCGCCCAGCCAGTGCTGGACGAGGAACGTGCCGTGGAAGCCGATGAACGTGGTCCAGAAGTGCCACTTGCCGAGCTTCTCGTCCATCATCCGGCCGGTGATCTTCGGGAACCAGAAGTAGATGCCGGCGAAGGTGGCGAACACGATCGTGCCGTAGAGCACGTAGTGGAAGTGCGCGACGACGAAGTAGCTGTCCGACACGTGGAAGTCGATCGCCGGCGCGGCCAGCAGGATGCCGGTCAGGCCGCCGAAGAGGAACGTGACGATGAAGCCCATCGAGAAGATCATCGGCGTCTCGAAGGACAGCTGGCCCTTCCACATCGTGCCGATCCAGTTGAAGAACTTGATGCCGGTCGGGACGGCGATCAGGAACGTCATGAAGGAGAAGAAGGGCAGCAGCACGGCGCCGGTGGCGTACATGTGGTGCGCCCACACCGCGACCGAGAGGGCCGCGATCGCCAGCGTCGCCCAGACCAGGCTCTTGTAGCCGAACAGCGGCTTCCGGCTGAACACCGGGAAGATCTCCGACACGATCCCGAAGAACGGTAGCGCGACGATGTAGACCTCTGGATGGCCGAAGAACCAGAACAGGTGCTGCCAGAGGATCACCCCGCCGTTTTCGGGGTCGAACACGTGCGCGCCGAGGTGCCGGTCCGCCAGCAGGCCCATCAGGGCCGCGGTCAGGATCGGGAAGGCGAGCAGGATCAGGATCGACGTCACCAGGATGTTCCAGGTGAAGATCGGCATCCGGTACATCGTCATGCCCGGCGCGCGCAGGCAGACCACGGTGGTGACCATGTTGACCGCGCCGAGGATGGTGCCGAGACCCGAGACCACCAGGCCGGAGATCCACAGGTCCGCGCCGACGCCCGGCGAGTGGATCGCGTCCGACAGCGGGGTGTAGGCGAACCAGCCGAAGTCGGCGGCGCCACCCGGGGTCAGGAAGCCCGACAGCACGATCAGGCCGCCGAAGAGGTACAGCCAGTACGAGAACGCGTTCAGCCGCGGGAATGCGACGTCCGGCGAACCGATCTGCAGCGGGAGCACGAAGTTCGCGAAGCCGAAGAGGATCGGGGTCGCGTACAGCAGCAGCATGATCGTGCCGTGCATGGTGAACAGCTGGTTGTACTGCTCCTGGGACAGGAACTGCTGCCCCGGCCGCGCCAGCTCGGTGCGGATCAGCATGGCCATCGCGCCGCCCGCCATGAAGAAGGCGAACGACGTGACCAGGTACATGATCCCGATCTGCTTGTGGTCCGTCGTGCGGAACAACCGCAGCAGGTACGAACCCTTAACCGACTCGCGCGCGGGGTACGGGCGCGTGGCGATCGGCTTGGGGGCTACGGCCGTCACTCCTGCCTCCAACACTGAAACCTTGTGGTGGTCATCGTCCCGCCACCGGGGGTCGGGAAGACCCGGTCCGGCGGCTTAGGGGGATCGTAGCCCTCGTCACCGACAGTCGCGCGCACCGGCTGGCAAGATCGGTCCGTGGCCGACGAATACACGCTTGCGGCAGTGCGGGCGGCGGTGACCGTGAGCGCCCGGCTGGGCCTGCCCGGGCACCCTCCCGAGGTGCTCCACGAACGCTCGAACGTGCTGGTGGGGCTGGGTCCGCTGGTTGCGCGGGTGCCGGCGACGACCCGGCTGCTCCGGCCGGACGCGACCCCCTGGCTGGCCCGCGACGTCGCCGTCTCGCGGTTCCTCACCGAACGTGGTGTGCTCGTCGTCTCACCCACCACGGATCCCCCGGCCGGACCCCATTTCGCGGACGGGCTGCCGGTCACGCTCTGGCACCGCACCCGGCACGATCCGGACCACCGGTACGCACCGGACGTCGTCGCGCGCTCGCTCGCCGAGCTGCACTCGGCGCTGCGCGAGTTTCCGGGCGAGCTCCCCCGGCGCGGCCCGCTCGACGACCTGGAACGCCTGCTCTCCCTCAACGGCGGCGCGATGGACGGCGCGGCGCCCCGGCTGGCGGCCGAAGCCGCGCGGATCGAGGCCGGGCTGCCGGCCGCCGCCGTCCAGCCGCTGCACGGCGACGCGCACCCCGGCAACCTGATCGCGACGGAAGCCGGCCCCTGCTGGCTGGACTTCGAGGACACCTGGCGGGGGCCGTTGGCCTGGGATCTCGGCATCCTCGCCCGGCAGGGCGGCCCGGAGTACCTGGCCGCCTACCCGGGCTCGTTCGACGAAGCGGCTGTCGAAGCCTTTACGGAGCTGCGACAGCTCTTCGCCGTTGCATGGCGCTTCGCCATCGCCCAACGGTTCCCGCACCGGCTCCCCGAAGCCCGTGCCGCGCTCGCCGACTACTTCTCGTGAGTCGCCGGGTACCAGGAGAGAATCGCTTCGACCACCTCCGCCGGGACTTCGAGCGGGGTCAGGTGCCCGGCGTCCGGCAGCACGACGAGCGTCGAGCCGGGCAGCGCCTCGGCCATCGCGCTCGCCGCCTCGACGGGGGTGATGGGATCCTCTTCACCGACGACGACCAGCGCCGGAACTCCCGATTCCCGCAGCAGCTCGAAGGAGTCCGGCCGGGTCCGCAGCGCCAGCGCCGTCCACGAGATCCCGGCGGCCGGCTGCGATTCGATGATCTCCCGGACGGTCTCGACGACGTCCGGGCGTTCCTTCCGGGTCGACTCGGCCAGCAGGTTCGGCAGGTTGGCCTCGGCCAGCCAGCCCCCGATCCCCTCGGCTTCGACGCGCTCGGCGACGTCCAGCCGGCTCTGCGCGGCCTCGGGTGTGTCGGGCGCGGCCTTGGTGTCGATGAGGACGAGCCCGCCGACCCGCTCCGGCGCCAGCCGCAACACGGCCATCCCGAGGTAGCCGCCCATCGAGCAGCCGCCGAGCACCACGCGGTCCAGCTCCAGGCGGTCGAGCAGGGCGACGACGTCGCGCGCGGCGTCCTCGAGGCCGGGTTCACGATCGGACTCCGGCAGCGGCGAGCGGCCCAGCCCGCGCTGGTCCGGGGTGATCACCCGAAGGTGTGAAGCGAGGGGTTCGCGCACCGCGTCCCACATGCGGGCGTCCAGGGGAAAGGCGTGGAGGAGGACCAGCGGCAGTTCGGTCATGCGGGCCATTTTGTCGGACCCCCGCGCTAGCTTCGCCGATGTGTTCACCGACATCAAAACCGACCGGCTGCTGCTGCGTCCGCCCGCCGAGGCGGACCGGCGGGCGATGGTCGACATCCACACCGACCCGCGCACCAACCGGTTCAACCCTGCCCCGCCCGACGTCCCGGCCGCGTCGGCGATGTTCTCGGACTGGCTGGCGCACTGGGCCGAGCACGGCTTCGGCTACCCCGTGGTGACCGAACTCGGGAATCCCGAGGTGATCGGCATGTGCGGGGTGCGGCGGCGGGAGTTCCACGGCGAGAAGGTGCTGAACCTCGGCTACCGGTTCCGGCCGTCGGCGTGGGGCAAGGGTTACGCGGTGGAGGCCGGGCTGGCGGTGCTCGAGTGGTGCGCCCGTGAGCTGCCGTCGGTGCCGGTGCTCGCGAGCGTGAGCGTCGACAACAAGCCGTCGGTGCGGGTGGCGGAGCGGCTCGGCTTCACCGAGTACACGGAGGAGATGTACGACGGCGCGATGTCGCGCCACTACCGGCGCTGAGCCGGGCGGTGTTTGACAACTCCAGAAGGAATCGCGTCAGCGGCGGCGGTTCGGCCGCCGGCGGGCGCGGGCGTCCCAGCAGGGCCGGTGCCAATGCCGCCGGTCGGCGACCGAGCCGGTCTCGTCGGCGGGCCAGACGACGAGGTGCGGGGTCCCCGGCCGGATCTCGTGGTCGCAGCCGGGACAGCGGTAGAACTTGGTCGCCTGGGCGCCGGGCACGGTCCGGACCAGCCAGTCACCGTCCGATCCGGACTCGGCACGCGCCCACCCGGTGGCGGCGCCGAGGTCACGCTCGGGCGGCGGCCCGCCCTCCGGGCGGCGGCCGGGACGGTTGCGTCGGGGCACGCCCCGAACGGTATCCGAGCCCCACCACCCACCCCTCCCACCCCGCGCGCGCCAGCCACCCTTCCCCGCACGCAAGCCGACCGCCCAGGCACGCGAGCCGACCCTCCAGGTACGCAAGCCGACCGCCCAGGTACGCGAGTCGTCCCCCTGGGTACGCGAGTCGTCCATCCCGGTACGCGTGTCGTCCGTCCAGGCACGCGAGTCGACCTCGCAATCACGGGTGATGCCTCTCCAATCACGGGTGATGCCTGTCCAATCACACGTGATGCCCCTCTGATCGCGGGTGATGCCCGTCGGCGCTCAGGCCGCCCGCTCCGCCACCCGGTGACCTGCGCCCAGCCGGCGCAGGATGCCGTCGTGGCCGAGTCCGTCCCAGCCGAGCCGGGCCAGCGTCCGCCCGGTCCGGTGGAAGTCCTCACCGCCGAGCACGGACATGATCGTGATCGCGGCGTCGACCATCGGCGTGGCGACGCCGGCGCACCGCGCGAGCGCCTGCAGCGGCACGAGCGTGGACCGGATGTCCTCGGTGAGGAAGCGGTGGTCGAGGCTGGTCGGCGCGGCGATCGTCCGGTACGGCTCCACCGTCCGCAACGCGTCGAGCAGCGTGGTGGCCGGGCAGCCGTAGTAGCGGTCGAGGACCTCGGTCATGGGCAGCAGCCGGGCGCCATACGCCTGCGCGACGGCGGCGAACTCGGCCTCGGTGCGTTCCAGCAGCACGATCGTCCGCGGGGAAACGCCTTCGACGTAGAAGAGCAGCTCTTCGGCGCGATCGATGGTGCCGAGGTTGGCGAGCGCGATCGGCACGTGCGCGACCGCGCCGAAGTCGTGCAAGCCGCGTTCGACGGGGTTGCGCGCGACTTCCAGCATCGGGAACCACTCGCGCAGCAGTTCGGCGTGCCGGCCGACGGCGGCCGCGGTGCCGCCGGAGATCAGGTTCCAGCCCTTGGCGCCGAGCACGGTCACGCCGCCGGTCCCGGCCGGCCGCGCGGCGAACAGCGCATCGGTCTCGACGACGTCGACGTCCGGCGCCCCGGCGGCGGCGAGCGCGTGGGCGAACTCGACGCTCCCGCAGAGCTTGCTGGAGAACAACACCACGACCTGCCCGGCGCCGAGGTGCGGCGCCAGCCGGGCGGCGACCTCCGGATAGGCGGTGGTCACGGTCGCGACCAGCACCACGGCCCGTCCAGCCAGCCCGGCCGGGTCCGCGGTCACCTCCCGCAGCGGGAACCGGCCGTCGAGCACCCCACGCGCGACGATCTCCCGGTGGCGCGCGATCCCCGCCACGGCCCGGAGATCCCGCGTGTACAGGTGCACGGGCAGCCCCCGCGACGCGAGGTAAGCCGCCACGGCCCGTCCTTCGCCACCTGCCCCGACGACGCCGATCCCGTCCAGCACGCTCATCCCGCCCACTCCCCGTCGATCCGGTACGCAGTGGACAGGTCGGCACACCGGTGGGGAAAGTTCCCGCCGGCGCACATTCCCGGAAAACGGGACCCGTCACCCCTGGGCGAGGGCCAGCGGAACCAGCTGTTCGGCGGTGGTGAGCGAACCGTGCTGCCCGACCAGCGACGTCTCGACGGCTTCGGCCAGCCCCCGCACCATCCCGAACCGGTCCCGGGCCGCCGCGACGACGTCGCCGATCCGCGGCAGCACCCGGTCGCTGACGGTGTGCCCGAACCACCCTTCGGCGACGGCTTCCTCCCGCGAACGCACCCAGGCCCGCTCGCCCAGCACCGCCCGCCAGGCCGCGAGGACGTCCGCAGCCGCGCCCGGCTCGGTGTAGACGTGGCGGGCCCGCACCTCACCGCCGAACGTCCGGACCCCGGAAAGCAGCTCCGGCACGTCTTCGAGGTCGAGCTTGTCCTCGACGGTCACCATCCCGTGGTCGGCCACCACCGCGAGCAGGGCGCCGGCGGGCAGACCGTCCACAAGGGATTCGACGAGCCGGTCGATCTGCCGCAGCTGCATCCGCCACGCGGTCGACCCGGGGCCGTAGACGTGGCCGAGCAGGTCGAGTTCGTTGTGGTAGGAGTAGCAGAACGCGCGCCCGTCGAGCACCGACAACGTCCGCGCGGCGAGGTCGCCCAGCGCGTGCACGCCGGCGTAGCGCGCGCCGCCCTGGGTGGCCATGGTCAGGGCCGTGTCGCGGTACTGGGCGGACGACACCACGGCGGCGTCGATGCCCGCCGCGGCCGCCCGTTCGAACGTCGTCTGCAGCGGCTGCACCTCGCGCGGCGGGAGCGCGCCACGCAGGTCACCGCCGTCGTCGTGGCTGCACCAGCGCAACGCGTTGAGCACCCCCGTGCCCGGCATTTCGAAGGTGTAGCCGACCATCCCGTGCTCGCCCGACGCGAGCCCGGTGCCGATCGCGGCCACCCCGGCCGCCGTCGTCGACGGGAAGCCCACGCGCAGCGACTCCCGGGCGAGCTCGGTCAGCACCGGGGCGTCCGCGGCGTGCTCGGCGAGCAGCTCCCAGCCGAGCCCGTCGACGAGCAGCACCCCGGCACTGCGCGCCTCCGGCAGCGCCAGTGTGTTCACACAACCGGGCACCCCCAGCGCGGCGAGCAGGGACGGGACGACCTGGCCGAGGTGCGGGACGTCGGCGAGCGAAGGGGGCTGCACGCGCCCAGCTTCCCATCCGCGGGCCCCTCCGGCGATAATCGCGGCATGCCGACCTACGCCTACCGCTGCCGCGAGTGCACCGAGACCTTCGAGCTCCTGCGCCCGATGAGCGAATCGAGCGCGCCGGCGGCCTGCCCGGAGGGCCACGCCGACACCGTCAAGCTGCTCACCACGGTCGCCCTCACCGGGGCCGCGAGCGGTTCCGCGGCCCCGGCCGGTGGCGGTGGTGGCTGCTGTGGCGGCGGCTGCTGCGGCTAGAGAGCCTTCAGCGCCTGCTCGAGGTCGTGCCAGAGGTCCTCGACGTCCTCCAGTCCGGCTGACAACCTGATCAGCTGGTCGGACACGCCGGCGTTGTGCCGGTCACCGGCGTCGACGATCCGGTGGCTGATCGAACCGGGGTGCTGGATCAGCGTGTCGACGCTGCCCAGGCTGACCGCCGGTGTGATCAGCCGGACCGCGCCGATCAGGGCGTGCGGGTCACCGTCGACCTCGAACGCCACCAGCGGTCCGCCCAACCGCGGGTAGTGGACCGCCGTCACCGCCGGGTGCGCGGCGAGCCGGTCAGCAAGCGTCGCTGCGGTGGCCGAGGCCGCGTTCACGCGTAGCGGCAACGTGGAAAGCCCGCGCAGCAACAGGTATCCGGCGAGCGGGTGCAGCACACCGCCGGTGGCGAACCGGATCTGCCGCAGCCGGGCGGCTTCCTCGGCGTCACACGCGACAACCCCGCCCATCACGTCGCCGTGGCCGCCGAGGAACTTCGTCGCGCTGTGCAGCACGATCCGCGCGCCGTGGCGGCCGGGGCGCTGGAGCACCGGGGTCGCAAAAGTGTTGTCCACCACCAAGGGCACGTCTCCGCAGGCGGCAGCGAGTGCGGCGATGTCGACCTCGGCGAGTGTCGGGTTCGCCGGGGTTTCGACGAACACCAGCCCGGTGTCGGGCCGGAGCGCGGCGGCGACGGCGTCCGGCGCGGCCCAGGTGACCTCGGTGCCGAGCAAGCCGGACTCGAGCAGGTGGTCACTGCAGCCGTACAGCGGGCGCACGGCGACGACGTGCCGTTTCCCCTGCGCCACCGCGGAAAGCAGGCAGGCCGAGACGGCGGCCATGCCGCTGGCGAACGCGACGCCGTGCTCGAAGCCTTCGAGCTCGGCGAGCGCCCGCTCGAACCGCTCGACGGTCGGGTTGCCCACCCGGCCGTAGATCGGCGGGCCGTCGACCGCTCCCCCGGCGGCGAACTCGTCGATCCGGGCGGCCTCGGCGGCGCTGTCGCGGGACGGGTAGGTCGTGGACAGGTCGAGGGGAACGGCGTGCACGCCCAGGTCCGCGAGATCGTCACGGCCGGCGTGGACGGCTCGGGTGCGCAGCGCAGAAGTCATACGAGCATGCTCGATCTTTCACCGGATCAAAGGCAACAGTCTCGGATATCATTCGCCGATGGCCGATTCCGTCGAACTGAGTCCGGTGGACCTCGAGATTCTGCGGCTGCTGCAGAACGATGCCCGGATCACCAACAAGGACCTGGCGGCCGCGGTCGGCATCGCGCCGTCGACGTGCCTGGACCGGGTGGCCCGGCTGCGGGACACCGGCGTGATCACCGGGCAGCACGCGTCCGTCGACGCGGCGAAGCTGGGCCGGCCGCTGGAGGCGTTCCTGTTCGTCCAGGTGCGCCCGCACCGGCGGCCGCTCGTGGATCCGTTCATCGAGCACCTGCTGTCCCTGCCGGAGGTGCGCGCGGTCTACCACCTGACCGGGCCGGACGACTTCCTCGCGCACGTCGCGACCAGCTCCGCCGGCGAGCTGCAGCGGCTGGTCCTCGACGAGCTGACCTCGCGCGACGAAGTCGCCCGCGTGCACACGAACCTGGTCTTCCAGCACTGGAGCGGCGGCCCGCTGTTACCGCCGGGCGCCTGACTTCAGAGCGTCTTAAGCCACTGGCGGGTCTGGCGCGGCGACGTCAGCCGGACGATCTCCGGCCCGGGTGACTCGGCGGCCCAGGCCCGGATGCGCGCCCGCTTGTTCGCGAACGACGTGAAGTGCCAGCGGATGATCGAGTCGGCGGAGAACGCCTGGCGGAACGACTCGACGTTGCCGTTGCAGATCCGGACCCGGGTCACCGACCGCACCAGCGTCCGCCGCACCAGGCGGCCCAGCGAAAGCCAGCGCGGGTAGTCGAGCCCGACGACCAGCTCGGTGCGGGCCAGCACGAGGTCGCGCCACTTGCCGTAGGCGGCGTCGAGGACCCAGCGGTCGCCCGCGCAGAGCTCGGCGATCCGGCGGCGCTGCTCCTCGTCGGGCACCGGGACCCAGCCGGGCTGCCAGCTGAGGTCGTCCGCCGAGTGGTACGGGAGGCCGGTGCGCTCGGCGATCAGCGCGGCGAGCGTCGACTTGCCCGATCCGGTGACGCCGTAGACGACGATCCGCTCAGGACCCGAAGTCACGAGCGGGCTCCTGCGGTCCGCGGTAAGGCAGGGTCTGGCTGTAGACGATGCTCGTGGTCGTGCTGCCGAACTGGGCCAGCTCGTCCATCGTGTGCTCGAGGTGGGCCATCGAGGCCGCGGCGACCTTGAGCGTGTAGCAGTCGTCTCCCGTCGTGCGCACGCATTCGAGGATCTCGAAACGCTCGGCGAGCAGCTTGTGCAGCGGCTCGTGGCGGCTGCCCGGGTACTTGAGCCGCACGACGGCGAGCACGGCGTAGCCGACCTTGCCGAGATCGATGTCCGCTCGGTACCCGGTGATCACCCCGGTGGTCTCGAGCCGCCGGAGCCGTTCGGTCGTCGCGGACGCGCTGAGGTTCACGCGGCGGCCCAGCTCGGTCAGCGGCAGCCGGGCGTCGCGCTGGAGCTCGACCAGGATGGCCCAGTCCGTCGGATCGAGACTCTCGGTCATCCGCTGAATATACCGCGAGATCCACGGCCGAAGCCGCCGAACGCCGTGATCACTCCCTTCCGATCACGGCTTCAACGTCGATAGCCTTTGGCGGTGAAGATCGGCGTGAACGTCCCCAACTTCGGCCCCGGCACGGACCCGGGCGCGCTGCGCGCGTGGGCGCAGACGGTGGAGGGCCTCGGCTACGACCTGCTGATGGTGTCCGACCACGTCGCGATCACCCCCGACGTCGCCGGGCAGTACCCGGCGCCGTTCTACGAGCCGTTCACGACGCTGTCGTGGCTGGCCGGGGTGACCGAGCGCGTGCGGCTGGGCACCACGGTGCTGGTCGTGCCCTACCGGCATCCCTTGCTGGTGGCCCGGATGGCGGCGAACCTCGACGCGCTCAGCGGCGGGCGGTTGGTGCTCGGCGCCGGTATCGGCTGGGCGAAGCAGGAGTTCGACGCGCTGGGCGTGCCGTTCGAGCAGCGTGGCAAGCTCACCACCGAGTACCTCCGGACGATCCGCGCGGCCTGGGCCGACCAGGACGACTACCGCGCCGGCCCGATCCCGCTCTGGCTCGGCGGCCACAGTGACGCCGGGCTGCGCCGGGCGCTGGAGCTCGGCGACGCGTGGCACCCGCTGCGGATGACCATGACCGGCTTCCGGGACACGTTGGGGCGCCTGGAAAAGCTGGCCGGCGACCGGCCGGTGCCCACGTTCGCGCCGCGGATCCTGCTGCGCATCACCGGCACCCCGCTGACCGGGCCGGATCGGCGCGCCGGTGAAGGCACCCTCGACCAGGTCCTCGACGACCTGGCGCAGTTGCGGGGCATGGGCGCGGAAACCGTCGTGCTCGACCCGTTCGACTCGGACCCCGCCGAAACCCTCCACCCGGAGGCGGCGTGGCGTGATCTCGCGGCAGTGGCCGCGTCCTGGAAGGAGAACCGGTGAACGACACCGAACTGACCCTGTTGCGGCGAGCGATCGAGCTCGCCCGCGAGGCGCGCGAAGAACACGGCAACCCGCCGTTCGGCTCGCTGCTGGCCGACGCCGACGGCCAGGTCCTGGCCGAGGACCGCAACACGTCGTTGACGGACAACGACATCACGGCCCACCCGGAGCTGAAGCTCGCCCGCTGGGCGGCCCAGAACCTGGACCCGGAAACCGCGGCGGCGACCACGATGTTCACCAGCACACAACCGTGCGGGATGTGCACCGGCGCGATCGAGCGGTCCGGGCTCGGCCGCGTCGTCTACGCGCTGTCGACCGAGCAGTTCCTCACATTGCGCCCGCCGGTCACCTGGGGCGAGCACAAGCTCGACGGCCCGGCCCTGTTCGACGAGGCCCGCGTGCCGGTTGAGGGCTATTACAAGTGACGAGCTACGACGTCCACCCGGTGGCGCGGGTGGCGTCGCCCTTGACGGACCGTTCGACGGCCCCGAAGCAGGGTGACGAAGGAGCACCCCCGGCCCGCGTGGTGTTCACCCCCGAGTTCCACCGCGCGGCGGCCGACCTCCGCCCCGGTGACCGCCTGGTCCTCCTCACCTGGCTGCACGAAGCCGACCGTGCGGTCCAGGCGGTCCATCCGCGCGGCAACCCGGACCGCCCGAGCACCGGCGTGTTCTCGACGCGCTCACCAGACCGCCCGAACCCGATCGGCCTCCACGTGGTCACGGTGGCAGCGGTCGAGAACGGAACGCTCACGGTGACGGGCCTGGAGGCGATCGACGGCACCCCGGTGCTCGACGTGAAACCGGTCCTCGGCGAGGTGGCCGAGCGCTGATCAGTAGTCCTTGAAGCCCTTCCCGGTCTTCCGGCCCAGCCGGCCCGCGGTCACGAGGTGCTCCAGCAGCGGCGCCGGCGCGAAGCCTTCCTCGCGGAACTCGTTGTAGAGCGTCCGCTGGATGGCCAGCGAAACGTCCAGGCCGACGACGTCCAGGAGCTCGAACGGGCCCATCGGCAGGCCGCAGCCGACCTTCATGGCCGTGTCGATGTCGTTCGCGCCCGCGTAATGCGCTTCCAGCATCTTCACCGCGTCGTTGAGGTACGGGAACAGCAGCGCGTTGACGATGAAGCCGGCTCGGTCGCCGCAGTGGACGGCGTGTTTGCCGACCGCGCCGCAGACCGCGCTGGCCGTCGCCACCACGTCCGGGGCCGTTGCGATCGTCGACACCACCTCGACCAGCTTCATCACCGGGGCCGGGTTGAAGAAGTGCAGCCCGACCACGTCGGAGGGCCGGGACGTCGCCGCCGCGCACTCGATGACCGGCAGCGAAGACGTCGTCGTGGCGAGGACGGCGCCGGGGCGGACCACCTCGTCCAGTGCCGCGAACACCGCCTGCTTCACCGAAAGCTCCTCGGCCACCGCCTCGACGACCAGGTCGACGTCGGCCAGTGCTTCGAAGTCGGTGACCGGGGTGATCCTCCCCAACGCGGCAGCAGCGTCCTCTTCGGACAGTTTGCCCTTGACCACGGCCTTGTCGAGCGACTTCTTCACCTTCGCCACGGACGCCTGGGCCTTCTCCAGGCTCCGGGCCCGCAGCACGACGTCGAGACCACGCTTCGCGAACACCTCCGCGATGCCGGTGGCCATCGTCCCGGTGCCGACCACACCCACCCGCGCGACCGGGCGCGGCGGCACACCCTCCACAGTGGACGCAGCCGCGGAGGCGACCACGTTCGGCGAATCCGGTGCGTCGTAGGTGTAGAACCCGCGGCCGGTCTTGCGGCCGAGCAGGCCCGCCGTGATCATCTGCTTGAGCAGCGGCGCCGGCGCGTGCAGACGGTTGCGGGACTGGTGGTACATCGTGTCGAGGATCTCGTTCGCGGTGTCCAGCCCGATCAGGTCGAGCAGCGCCAGCGGGCCCATCGGGTAACCGCAGCCGAAGCGCATCGCGGCGTCGAGGTCCTCGCGGGTGGCATAGCGCTGCTCGTACATCCGCACCGCGTGGTTGAGGTAACCGAACAGCAGCGCGTTCGCGATGAACCCGGCGCGGTCGCCGATCACCACCGGCGTCTTGCCGAGCCGCTCGGCGAACGCGACGACCTCGGTGACCACCTCCGGCTCGGTCACCACCGTCTTCACGATCTCGACGAGCTTCAGCACCGGCGCCGGGTTGAAGAAGTGCATGCCGACGACCTTGCCGGGGCGCGCGGTGTGCACGCCGATCTCGGTGATGGACAACGACGACGTGTTGGACACGAACACGACGTCCGGCCGGGTGATCTTGTCCAGCTCGGTGAACACCTCGGCCTTCAGCTCGAGGCTTTCCGGGATCGCCTCGATCACGAGGTCCACTTCGGACAGATCCGACAGCGAAGTGCTGTACCGGATCCGGGCCAGCAGCGCCTCACGGCCGGCTTCGTCGAGCTTGCCGCCCGAGAGCGCCCGATCGGTGGAGTGCCGCAGGTGGCCGCGCCCCCGCTCGACGCTCGCCTGGTCGAGCTCGACCGTGACGACGTCGAGCCCGCTGCGCGCGAGCACTTCGGCGATACCGGCCCCCATCGTGCCGAGGCCGACCACTCCGACTGTCGAGATGTCCCGCGCCATCGAGGCCTCCAGTGATGTTACTCGCCGGTAATTGCCCCGATACTGCCACGCCGAACCTTCGGAAGCCCAGACGGAATCGAGTCAGAACCGGGCAAGTCACCCGGTCGGCACCCCGGCTTCACTCGCCGAAATTGCCGTCCACCAGCTCTTTCGCCTTGTTCAGCGCGGCGGCAGCCTGCGGGCCGCGAGCTTGCACGCGGATCCGGTCACCTTGGCGGGCGCCCAGCGACATCAGCGCCAGCACGCTCTTGGCGTCGGCCTCCTGCTCGCCGAGCCGCACGGTGACTTCGGCGTCGAACTCGCTCAGCGCGCGCACCAGCACCGCGGCCGGCCGCGCGTGCAGGCCGACTTCGTTGTGCAGCTCCAGCTCGATCTCGTCCCCGCCGGCCGTCGCCTCCGAAGGAGCCAGGTCCTCGGGCATCCCGGCCGCCGCGGCGGCCGCCGCCACCGCCTTGCGGTCCTGCCCCGCCTGCGCCGCGACCGCCGCCGCGATCGCGCCTTCGACCAGCGGGCCGTCCGCGACAACGGCGGCCGAGGGGTCGGCCAGCGACTCGATCGCGAGCTCGGCGGTCATCTGCGCGCTGCCGAGGTCGTAGAGCAGCACCACGCCGTCGCCGGAGTCGGCACGCTGGGTGGCGGCGACCACCTCGTCGTAGTCCGTGCCGATCGAGCCGTCGGACAGGCCGCCGGCCGCCGCGATCCTGACGTCCGGCGCCATCTGGGCGGCCAGCTCGGCCAGGCCTTCCGCGAGCTTCGCGCTGTGCGACACGAGCACGATTCCGACGCTCACCGGGCGGCTCCCGCGAACGCGCGCAGCAGCAGGGCCGACGAACGCGCACCCGGGTCCATGTGTCCCACCGCGCGCTCACCCAGGTAGGACGCCCGGCCCTTGCGCGGCACCAGGTCCACTGTGGACTCCGCACCGCGGTCGGCCGCGTCGGCCGCCGCGGTCAGCACCGCGGCGACGTCACCGCCGTCCTCGGCCGCCTTCTCCGCGGCCGAGACCGCGGGGATCAGGGCGTCGACCATGGTCGCGTCGCCGCCGACGGCCTTCCCGCGGGCCTGGACACCTTCGAGCCCGGCGCGCAGCGCGTCCAGCAGGGCCGGGACGTCGAGGTCCGCGGCCGTGCCCAGCTTGGCCGAGGCACGCAGGAAAGCCGTGCCGTACAACGGTCCCGCGGCCCCGCCGACCTTGGAGATCAACGTGGTCGCGACGAGCTTCAGCACCCCGCCCGGCGTGTCCGGCGGGTTCGCGTCGAGCGCCGCGACCACGGCGGTGAACCCGCGGTTCAGGTTCTCGCCGTGGTCACCGTCGCCGATCGCGCGGTCGAGCTCGCTCAGCTCGACCCGGTGCTCGCCGACGACCGCCGCGGCGGCCCGCACGGCAGCCGCGACACCTTCGGACTTGCAGGCCATCAGACCCCCCACCGCAGCGCCGCGGTGTTGACCGGCGCGTCCCAGAGCTCGGTCAGCTCGTCGTCCAGTTTGAGCAACGTCAGACTCATCCCCTGCATCTCGAGGCTGGTGATGTACGGCCCGACCAGCCGGCGTTCGACCACGATCCCACGCTCGGCCAGCAGCCGCTCGGCGATGCCGTGCGCCAGGTAGAGCTCGACGAGCGGGGTGCCGCCCATCGAGTTCGTGAACAGCAGCACGCGGTCGCCGGACTCGAACGGCAGGTCCTCCACCACGGCCTGGACCAGCCGCGCCACCAGCGCGTCGGCCGGTTCGAGCGGGATCCGCTCGCGGCCGGGCTCGCCGTGGATGCCGATGCCGAACTCGATCTCACCCTCGCCGAGGTCGAAGCTCGGGGTGCCGGCGTGCGGCACGGTCGGCGCGGTCAGCGCCACACCGATCGAGCGCACCTGGCCGATCACCTTCTGCGCCAGCGCGGTCACCGCGTCGAGCGAGTCGCCGCGCTCGGCGGCGGCGCCGGTGATCTTCTCCAGCAGCACCGTGCCGCCGACCCCGCGGCGGCCCGCGGTGTAGGTCGAGTCCTTGACCGCGACGTCGTCGTCGATCACGACGCTGCGCACCTCGAGGCCCTCGGCGGCGGCCAGCTCGGCGGCCGTCTCGAAGTTCAGCACGTCACCGGTGTAGTTCTTGACGATGAGCAGGGCGCCCGCCTCGCCGGTGGTCGCGGTGACGGCGGCTTGCACGGCGTCCGGCGTCGGCGAGGTGAACACCGCGCCCGGCACGGCGGCGGCGAGCATGCCGGGGCCGACAAATCCGCCGTGCAGCGGCTCGTGCCCGGACCCGCCGCCGGAGATGACGGCGACCTTGCCCGCGACCGGCGCGTCGGCCCGGACCACGACGTCCGGGTCCTCCTGGACGCGGAGGATGTCGGCGTGCGCGGCGGCGAGGCCCCGCAGCGACTCCACGACCACGTTCGCCGGATCGTTGATGATCTTCTTCACGGCAACCTCCGGCACATCGGCGGGTGGGGTGTCCCCTTCCTACATCTCCGCGAGGCCGACCGCCAGGTCAGGGTTTGGGGAGCTTGGTGACCACGTTCTTCGCGACGGTCACGGCCTTGCCGCACGGGTCGTCGGCGTCCGGTTTGCCGTCGAGGCTCCGGTAGTCCACTTGGGCCAGTTCGACGTCGTCGCCCTGCCACGGCCGGTGCTGCCACTCCACCTGGCACTGCGCCGAGCTCGTCGTGCCCGGCTTCTGGTACCCCGTGACCCCGTTGCCGAGGTCCACCTTGGAGTAACCGTCCCCGACGATCGGGGGCAGGCCCGGCAGGAACTCGACGGTCACCGTGGGGTCGCCGCCGTTGCTCTGCCACTCGCACGAGTGCAGCCCGGACGGCGCGGACTTCGCCGACGGGACGGCGGAGGCGACCACCGTCGTGTCGGCCATCGTGCACGGGTCGGCGCTCAGCAGGGTGCCCGGCGGTGTCGAGTACTTCTCCGGCGAGTTGTGCAGCTTCTGCACGACGGCGTCCATCACCGCCTGGCCGGGACGGCAGGGGTCACTGGCGTAGGCGACCGTCAGCACCAGGGCGTTGTCCGGGTTCAGCGCCGTCATCGCGGCGACCGTGCAGTCGCTCTCGTCGGTCTTGTTCACCCGCAGCGGCAGCCCGCCGACCTGCCCGGCCGTCTTGTCCGCCCGCGGCAGCAGGGTGCTGCCGATCTCGAAGTCGAACCGGATCTCCTTGCCGCCGGGGTCCTTCACCTTGTTGGTGCACCGGTCGAAGGCGATCGACGACGGCGACGGGTCCTCCTCGACCGTGCCGAGGCCGAGCGCGCCGAGCGCGTCCTTGGTCAGGAACTGGCACGGCTTGATCGTGCGCAGCACGTTCGCCGCCACCGCAGCGTCGGTGATCGGGCCGTCGGCGACCTGGCCGGTGCCGGCCGCGGCCGGCACCGTCGTCCGCGCGAAGTTGGACCGGCCGAGGTCCGGCCCGCACGCGGTCAGCGGCAGTGCGAGGGCGGTGACCAGCAGGAACAGCTTCGGGAGACGGCGGCGCCGAACATCAGGGAACACGCGATGCACGGTAGCGGCAACCTCGCGCCGCTGTCCGGACAACCCGGCTATTCACCCGTGGTGGGCGCCGCGTCTTCGGTCTCGGGCTCGGCGGGCACGACCAGCGGCCGGACCTTGGCCCAGATGATGAACAGCGCCGAAACCACCAGCATGCCGAGGCCGGCCCACAGGTTGATGTTGACGTCCGCTGCCTTCTTCAGCTCCGCGTCGGAGGTGAAGAAGGCGCCCATCACCGTGAGGATGACGCCGTAGACGCCGATCAGCAGGGCGATGATCAGCCGGATGTCGAAAGCGCCCGCCTTCTTGGGCTGTGAAGTGGACTCAGTAGCCATGACCGTCAGACCTCCTAGAAGATGACGTTGAGGGCGATGGTCAGGATGAGCACGATGCCCGCGAGCAGGCCCGGCCTGCGGTACCAGCCCGCGTTCTCGCCGGTGTCGTCGTGCTGCCGCGTCGACTTCGGCGTCAGCGAGTAGACCAGCCCGACCAGCTCTTCGTCCGGCTTCGGCTTGGTCGCCAGCGAGACGACGACGCTCACCACGATGTCGACGACGAAGGCCGTGCCCGCGGCGACGAAGCTGATGCCCTGGCCGGTGAGGCCGAGCACCCCGGCCTGGGACAGGCCCCACACCGTGACCGCGGATGCGGTGCCGAGCACCAGGCCGCTCCAGCCGGCGTGCGGGGTCATCCGCTTCCAGAACATGCCCAGGATGAACGTCGCGAACAGCGGCGCGTTGAAGAACGAGAACAGGTCCTGCAGGTAGTTCAGGATGTTGCCGGAGTTCGACGCGATGAACGCGGTGCCGATGGCGAGGACCGTGCCCGCCGACGTCACGATGCGGCCGAGGCGCAGGTAGTAGCCGTCCGGCTTGTCCTTCTTGATGTAGGTCTGCCAGATGTCGTACGTGAAGACGGTGTTGAACGAGCTGAGGTTCGCGGCCATGCCGGCCATGAACGACGCCAGCAGGCCGGCGATCGCGATGCCGAGCATGCCGTTCGGGAGCAGGTCGCGCATCAGCAGCAGGAGCGCGTTGTTGAAGGTGACGCCGCTTTCCGCGGTGCCGCCGTCCAGCAGGACCTGCTTGTCCTTGACGTACTCGGACACGGTGACCGCGGCGATCATGCCGGGGATGATCACGATGAACGGGACCAGCATCTTCGGGAACGCGCCGATGATCGGCGTGCGCCGCGCGGCGGACATGCTCTTCGACGCCATCGCGCGCTGGACCTCGACGAAGTTCGTCGTCCAGTACCCGAAGGAGAGCACGAAGCCCAGACCGAACACGATGCCGAGGATCGAGAGGATGTTGTTGCCGAAGCCGGTCAGGTTGTCACCGGGCCACGAGTGCAGCTGCGCGGTGCCGCCCGGGCTGTTGGTCACCTTGTCGACCAGGCCCTGCCAGCCGCCGACCTTGACCAGGCCGATGATCGTCAGCGGCACCAGCGCGATGACGATCACGAAGAACTGCAGCACTTCGTTGTAGATCGCGGCGGAGAGGCCGCCGAGCGCGGTGTAGGAGAGGACGATCACGGCGGCGATGATGATCGACACCCAGAGCGGCCAGCCCAGCAGCAGGTTCACGACGCTGGCCAGCAGGAACAGGTTCGCGCCCGCGATCAGGATCTGAGCGGCGGCGAAGCTGACGCCGTTGACGAGGTGCGCCGGCTTGCCGAAGCGGCGGCGCATGAACTCGGGAACACTGCGGACCTTGGAGCCGTAGTAAAACGGCATCATCACGATGCCGAGGAACAGCATCGCCGGGATCGCGCCGATCCAGAAGTAGTGCACGGTCGGCAGGCCGTACTGGGCGCCGTTGGCCGACATGCCCATGACCTCGACCGCGCCGAGGTTCGCCGAGATGAACGCCAGGCCGGTGACCCAGGCGGGCAGCGAGCGGCCCGACAGGAAGAAGTCGAGACTGCTGGACACTTGACGCCGTGCCAGGTACCCGATGCCGAGTACGAGCACGAAGTAGAACGCCAACTCGATGTAGTCGATCGCGCTCGCGTCGAGTCGCAGGTTCGCATCGGCTAGGACGAGCACCCGACCCACCTCTTTTCAAACTGGACAACAACCCACAGGAATCACCACTGTCCTGTCGGATCCGGACAGTACTGCATGGATTCAGGGTCGGCACGTTGACCGGTCCAAAGTGGCCTGAGGGCGCGTCCCCCCGGCTGTCACCAGGAGAAACGCGCCCTCAGGTCAAGCGCCGCGGGAGCGGGTGTTGATCACCGATCGGTCGGGACGGCGATCTCGCCCTCTTCTTCGATCAGCCGGGCGAGCACCTCGTCGGGCAGGTAGGTCCGGTGCGGGTAGCCGGGGCCCCACGAGTTGAGCAGCGGCACCGCGCCGAGCTCGTCGGCGCGCGGGTTGGCGAGCACGGCGTGCACGTCGTCGACCGACTGCGCCCAGCGGAAGGCCTTGATGCCCTGCTTGCCTTCGGGCGCGTACTTCTCACGGGTCTGCCAGTCGTCTTCGGCGTAGGACTCGTCCCACAGGACGTGGCCGGCCTCGGCGAGCACCTCGGCGGCCGCGCGGACGGACGTGCCGTTGTCGTCGCCGGGGTTGGTCTCGGGCCACTCGTCGCGCTTCTTGGCCGAGTCCCAGAGCCAGCGGGCGGCGTACTCGCTGCCGTTGAAGATCGACATGCAGCGCGACCAGCCGAACCCGACGCAGGCGCCTTCGCGGCCCTGGTCGTAGAACGCGTACCAGGCGTCGGTGTCCGGAGTGCCGCCCGGCTCGAGGCACACGCAGTGCCCGCCGCGGATCCGGCCGAGCTTCGCGACGCCGGCCTTCGCGATGAAGAACTCACCGGAGGCCTCGTCCTGTTCCGGGGTGTCGAACGCGGCGTACCAGTTGACCCCGATCACGACCGGCGCCCGGGTGGGCCGGTCGTCGTCGGACAGCGCGGTCAGCGGATACCTTTCCACGTGCCGCCAGTCGTCCGGAATGAACCGCCCCAGGCGCGGGTCGGCCGGATCGGAACCGAGTGGGCGATAACGCATGACTTCCTCCTCCGTGCAGGCGAAAACGCGCGCACACCGGCCGGACGGGCATGCGCACACCGAGCTCGAAGGCGGACGAAAACGTAGGCACGACAAAGAAAGACGGCCGAGCGCACCACCCTCCGGCCACGCCGGACGCACCGGCGGAACCCCTCGAAATCGAGTGTCGCACGAGTCAAGCTATTGAGATCCCCAACTCACCCGAATAGCGCACAAAGACGGGAAGGGAAAAGATCTGATCACTTCACGGTCGCCTATCGGGTTAACGATTTCCTGGCGGAGTAATCAGCGGGGAATCAGATACCGCAATTCGGCATCGGTTCGGTATCGGCACTCCCGGCTGCCCGAAGGGGCCGTCCCGGCTTCAGTCACCCACGCGCCGGAAGCGAGGCACCGGACCACCGTCCGTCTCGACGGTCTCGCCGAACATCCCCGCCGGGCGCACCCACAGGCCCCGCGAACCGTACAGCGCGCGGTACACCACGAGCTCCTCTTCGGTCTCGCTGTGCCGGGCCACGCCGAGCACCTCGTATTCGCCGCCCTTGTAGTGGACGTAGCGACCGGGCTGCACGTCAGAACAGCCGGAACTCGTCGGACTCGATGCCGCGGAGCTCGTCGTAGTCCAGGGTCAAGCACCGGATCCCGCGGTCCTCCGCCAGGGTCCGCGCCTGCGGCTTGATGATCTGCGCCGCGAACACTCCCTGCACGGGCGCCAGCAGCGGGTCGCGGTTCAGCAGCTCCAGGTACCGGGTGAGCTGCTCGACACCGTCGATTTCGCCGCGGCGCTTGATCTCCACCGCCACCGAGCCGCCGTCGGCGTCGCGGGCCATGATGTCGACCGGGCCGATCGCCGTCGGGAACTCGCGGCGGACCAGGGTGTAGCCGTCGCCGAGGGTCTTGATGTGCTCGGCCAGCAGTTCCTGCAGGTGCGCTTCGACGCCGTCCTTCTGCAGGCCCGGTTCCGCGCCGAGGGCCTGGGAGTAGTCGTGGAAGATCTCGTCGATCGAGATCACCAGCTTCTCGCCCTGCTTGTTTTCGACGATCCAGATCTTGCCGTCCTCGATCAGCCAGCAGGGCGGGCTCATCCAGTTCAACGGCTTGTACGCCCGGTCGTCGGAGTGGACGGACACCGACCCGTCGGACTTCACGAGCAACAGACGGGTGGCCATCGGCAGGTGGGCGGTGAGCCGGCCGGCGTAGTCGACCTGGCACCGCGCGATCACGAGACGCACCCGAGGAGGGTAGGACAGAGTCGGTGATACTGAGCGCGTGGACCCCATTCAGCGTGTCGCGTCCCGTGAGGTGTACCGGAACAACTGGATGAGCGTGCGGGAAGACGAGATCCGCCGCTCGGACGGCTCGACCGGTGTTTACGGCGTCGTCGACAAACCGGCCTTCGCGCTTGTCATCGCCCAGGACGGTGACCGGTTCCGGCTGGTCGAGCAGTTCCGCTACCCCGTCGGCGCGCGCCGGTGGGAGTTCCCGCAGGGCACCGCGCCGGACCAGGACGAATTTTCGCCCGGCGAGCTCGCGGCCCGCGAACTGCGTGAGGAAACCGGGCTGCGGGCCGGCTCGATGGTCACGCTCGGGCGGCTCGACCTCGCGGCCGGCATGAGCAGCCAGCGCGGCTGGGTGTTCCACGCCACGGACATCACCGAGGGCGAGCCGGAGCGCGAGCACGAAGAGCAGGACATGCGCAGCGCGTGGTTCTCGCGCGCGGACATCGAGAAGATGATCCTCGGCGGCGAGATCGCCGACGCCCAGTCGATCGCCGCGTGGGCGCAGCTCATGCTGGCCGAGCGGCACCGGCCTTGAGCATCCCGCGGATCACCAGGTGGTGGAACGGCTTGATCAGCGCGAAGTAGGCCGGGCCGACGCGGTTGTGGAAGTGCACGATCGTGCCGAGCCGGAACCGGGCGCCGGGCAGGGCTTCGACGGTCAGGTACCCGCTCAGGTGACTGTCGTCCACACCCGCGACCAGGTACCGCTCGGGGTCGCCGGCGCGGACGGTGAAGAACGCGACCCGGTCGCCCGCCTCGAACCCGACGTCTTCGGGCCGGAGCCGGCCACTGCGCGGAACCGCCGCGGTGTCCAGCCGCAGTGCCTTCGCGAGCACGTATCGGACGCCGAACAAGGCCTTCACCCAGACCGGTGACCAGCCGAACAGACCCGCCACGAACTCGCGCAGGCTGTTCTCGCTGCTGATCTCCTTGAATTCGACGTAGTCGGCGCCGTCGGCAAAAGGCTCGGTCATCTTGCTCTCCCCAGAACGAGTTCCAACGCACTCTTCAGCCGGCGGCCGGACAGCGGCGGAACGACCTGCCCTGCGCCGACGACGATCAGGTACAGCGCCTGGCCGAGTTCGGCGTCACCGCAGACCTCGGTCAGGTAGTCCGCCCGGGTGCGGTCGATGCGGGCCTGCACTTCGCGAGCCTCGGCGTCCTGCAGGGCCCAGGCCCGGACGGCGATCTCGAGCTCCGGCCCGGGCCCCGGCGCCAGCACGAGCTCCATCAGCGTGCGCAGCCGGTCACCCCGCGCCTGCTCGGCCTGCTCCATGAACCGCGTGGTGCGTTCGGTCTCGAAGTGCTCCAGCAGGGCGGTGCGGTAGCCGCCCATGCCCTTGAAGTGGTGGTAGAAGGAGCCTTTCGACAGCCCGAGCCGCTCGGTCAGCCGCTCGATGGTCACCGACGGCGCGCCCTGCTCCGCCAGCAGTGCCAGTCCCGCGTCCAGCCAGTCCCGCTTGCTCGCCATGGCCATACCATACAGTATGGTATGGTCCGTGGCCACGACAAAGGCCGCCCGGGCCGGGGCGGCTCAGTCGGGCCAGGAAGGCTTGCGCTTCTCCAGGAACGCGGCCATGCCCTCGCGGGCGCCGGGCAGCTGCGACGCCGAAGCCATGACCTCCAGCGCGATCGCGTACGCGTCGGCCTCGGGGCGGTCGAGCTGGGCGTACAGCGTCAGCTTGCCCATGGTCTTGCTGGCCCGGCTGCCGCGCGTCGCCCGCGCCAGCAGCTCCGCGACGGCGTCGTCGAGCGTGTCGTCCGGGACCACGCGGTTGACCAGGCCCCAGTCGAGCGCGGTCGCCGCGTCGACGACGTCACCGGTCAGTGCCAGCTCCATCAGCCGCTTGCGGCCGATCGAGCGCGCCACCGGCACCGCCGGAGTGTGGCAGAACCAGCCGCCCTTGCCGCCCGGCAGGGCGAAGCCCGCGGACTCGGCGGCGATCGCGAGATCGCAGGACGCCACCAGCTGGCAGCCCGCGGCCGTGGCCAGGCCGTGCACCCGCGCGACGACGACCTGCGGGATCGACTGCATCGTGTGCATCAGGTCCGTGCACAGCGTCAGCAGCTCGCGGACACCCATCAGGTCGCGCGCGGCGACGTCGCCGAAGTCGTGCCCGGCGGAGAACACCGGTCCGGCGCCGGCCAGCACAACACCGGTCGCGTCGGACGTCCCCGCCTCGTGGAACGCGGCCAGCAGCTCGGTGAGGTGATCCGCGGACAGCGAGTTGCGCCGCGCCGCGCGGTTCATGGTGATCGTGACGGTGTCGCCGTCGCGCTTGACCAGGATGTGCTCGTACTCGGTCATGCTTCGACGGTAACCCTTCGGAATGTGCGCCGATAGCTGTCCGGCCCGACGCCGACCTCCGCCCGCATCCGCCGCCGCAGGTTGGCCGCCGTGCCCAGCCCGGAGCGCTGCGCGACCCGTTCGACCGGCAGCTCGGTCGTCTCCAGCAGCCGCTGCGCGTACCGGACGCGTTGCACGCGCAACCAGCGCCCTGGCGTCACGCCGGCGGCCGCGGCGAACTCCCGGTGGAACGTCCGCTCGCTCATCCGCGCGTGCCCGACCAGGTCCTCGACGCCGATCCCGGAACCCAGCCGCGCCAGCGCCCAGTCCATTGTGGACGCCAGGCCGGGCTGCGAGTTGTTCCCGGGCAACGGGTTGTCGACGTACTGCCGCTGCCCGCCTTCCCGGGCCGGGGGCATCACCAGCCGGCGGGCCAGCGAGGCGGCGACGTCGGCACCGTGGTCGCGGCGGACCAGGTGCAGGCAGAGGTCGAGGCCGCCGACCACGCCCGCCGACGTCAGGATGCCGTCGGCCTCGGTGTAGAGCACGTCGCGCTGGAGGTCGGCCCCCGGCGCGGCACGGGTGAGGGTGTCGAAGTCGCGCCAGTGCGTCGTCGCCGGACGGCCGTCGAGCAG
Source organism: Amycolatopsis sp. NPDC051758 (assembly GCF_044453095.1). NCBI lineage: Bacteria > Bacillati > Actinomycetota > Actinomycetes > Pseudonocardiales > Pseudonocardiaceae > Amycolatopsis > Amycolatopsis sp. NPDC051758. Next base: position 542,693 of record NZ_JBITCJ010000004.1, read on the forward strand.
GCCGGCGGCGGCCAGCGTGAACGCGCCGGAGCACAACGCGGCGACGGTCGTGCCCGCGCGGTGCGTCCGCCGCAGTGCGGCGACGGCGGCCGGTGGCACCGAGGCGAGCGGGTCGTCGCGGCCCGGCGCGAGCACGAGGTCGCAGCCGTCGAGCCCGGCCAGCCCGTGTGTCGCCGCGACGTCGCCGAACGGCGACACCGCCGTCCGCACCCGGCCCGGGCTGCACAACCGCAGGGTGAACGGGCCGATCCCGCTGTCGGTGCGGTCCTGCCCCCAGACCTCCCCGATCACCGCGAGGTCGAACATCCGGGTCCCCGGCAGCAGCAGAACACCGATCGTGCGCATGGCAGAAAAGTACCGCATCGCGCGTCTCCTGCCACTCCCCGGAACGACGGAGACCGGCGAAACTCGACGTCATGACCGAAACGGCACTCATCCTGATCGACGTCCAGCGCGGGTTCGACGAGGCGGACTTCTGGGGTCCGCGCAACAACCCCGGCGCCGAAGCGAACATGAAGGCGCTGCTCGACGCGTGGCAGGCCCGGCGGCTGCCAGTCGTACTTGTGCACCACGACTCCGTGAAGCCGGACTCGCCGCTGCGGCGAGGCCAGCCGGGCAACGACTTCAAGCCCGAACTCGACGGCGCCCGGCCGGACCTGGTCTTCGGCAAGCAGGTCAACTCGGCGTTCATCGGCGACGTCGACCTCGACGCGTGGCTGCGCAAGCGCGGCATCACGAGCTTCGTGCTCGCCGGGATCCAGACGAACTTCTGCTGCGAGACCACCGCGCGGATGGGCGGGAACCTCGGTTACGACGTGACTTTTGCGCTTGATGCGACGTTCACGTTCGACATGCCGGGCGTGGACGGCGACGTCGTCACCGCCGACGAGCTGTACCGCGTGACGGCGGCGAACCTGCAGAACCAGTTCGCCACCGTTAAGTCCACAAAGGACATCCTGGCGGGCCTCAGCTGAGGCCGTGGCGCTCCCGGATGAGCGAGACGATGCCGTCCATGATGTCGGTCAGCTCGTAGTCCTTGGGGGTGAACACGCGGGCGATGCCGCGTTCGGTGAGCAGCGCGGCGTCGTCCGGCGGGATGATGCCGCCGACGATCACCGGCACCTCACCGGCGCCCGCGGCGCGCAGGCCGTCGACGACGTGCGGGACGACCTCCAGGTGCGAGCCGGAGAGCACCGACAGCCCGACGACGTGCACACCCTCCTGCACCGCGGCCGCGACGATCTGCTCGGGCGTCAGCCGGATGCCCTGGTAGACGACCTCGAAGCCGACGTCGCGCGCACGGACGGCGACCTGCTCGGCGCCGTTGGAGTGCCCGTCGAGGCCCGGCTTGCCGACCAGGATCCGCAGCCGCTCACCGAGTTCCGCTTCGGTTTCCCGGACCCGGGAGCGGACCCGCTCGATCGCCGGGTCACCTCCGCCGCCGGCCGCGGCCGCGGAAACCCCGGTGGGCGCCCGGTATTCGCCGAACACCTCGCGCAGCGCGCCGGACCACTCGCCGGTGGTTACACCGGCACGGGCACAGTCCACAGTGGCCTCGAACAGGTTTTCCGTGGTCTGCGCGCGTTCCTTCAACGCAGCCAGCGACCGCTCGACGGCGTCGTTGTCGCGCTGGGTGCGCCATTCCTCGATCGCGGTGACGGCGGACTTTTCGACCGCGGGGTCGATCGTCTCGATCGCCTTCGCGCCCTCGGCCTGCAGCGGTGACGGCTCGGTCGTCTCGAACTTGTTGACCCCGACCAGGATCCGCTCGCCGTTCTCCATCCCGCGGCGGTACTCGGCCAGCGACCCGACCAGCTGCGACTTCATGTAGCCGCTCTCGACCGCGGCCACCGCGCCGCCGACGTCCTGCACGCGGGCGATCTCCTCACGCGCGCCGGCCATGATCTCGTCGACCTTGGCCTGGATGACGTGCGAGCCGTCGAAGATGTCCTCGTACTCCAGCAGGTCGGTTTCGAACGCGAGCACCTGCTGCATGCGCAGCGCCCACTGCTGGTCCCACGGCCGGGGCAGGCCGAGCGCCTCGTTCCAGGCGGGCAGCTGGATCGCGCGGGCGCGGGCGCCGCGGGAGAGCGACACCGCGAGCATCTCCAGCACGATCCGCTGGACGTTGTTCTCCGGCTGGGCTTCGGTGAGCCCGAGCGAGTTGACCTGAACGCCGTACCGCAGCCGGCGTGCCTTGGGATCCGTTACGCCGTAACGGTCTCGCGTGATTTCGTCCCAGAGCGCGGTGAACGCGCGCATCTTGGACATCTCCTCGACGAACCGGACCCCGGCGTTGACGAAGAACGAGATCCGCGCGACGACCTTGGCCATGTCGGCCTGCTCGACCTGCCCCGAGTCGCGGACGGCGTCGAGCACGGCGATCGCGGTGCACAGCGCGTACGCGACCTCCTGCGTCGGCGTCGCACCGGCTTCCTGCAGGTGGTAGCTGCAGATGTTGATCGGGTTCCACTTCGGCACGTGGTGCACGGTCCACGCGATCATGTCGGTGATCAGCCGCAGGCTCGGCCCCGGCGGGAAGATGTAGGTCCCGCGGGACAGGTACTCCTTGATGATGTCGTTCTGCGTGGTGCCGGTGAGCTTCGCGAGGACTTCGTCGACGTCCCGGCCTTCGGTCTCGGCCTGCTCGCGCGCCACGGAGACGTACAGCGCGAGCAGCCACATGGCCGGCGCGTTGATCGTCATCGACGTGTTCGCCTCGGCGAGCGGGATGCCGTCGAAGAGCCGCCGCATGTCGCCGATGTGCGACACCGGCACGCCGACCTTGCCGACCTCACCGCGGGAGAGCTGGTGGTCGGGGTCGTAGCCGGTCTGCGTCGGCAGGTCGAAGGCCACCGAAAGGCCGGTCTGCCCCTTGGCGAGGTTGCGCCGGTACAGCTCGTTCGACGCGGCCGCGGACGAGTGCCCGGCATAGGTCCGCATCACCCACGGTCGGTCTCGTTCGCGGTCCGTTGGGTACGGCACTGGACACCTCCGGCGGTGGACGTTTCGTCGAGTGTACCGGCCGGTAACTTAAGTGAGCAGTGCAATCGGACACGTCCGGGTGAGTTCAGCGCATCAGCGCACCCTTCCGGCGGCGGCCCTCACACCGGCGGGGAAGAGAAGGCCCCGGCGCTCATCAGGCCGCCGGCGGCCGGGTTTGCGCCTGCGCGATCAGGTCGCGGACCCGTTCGGCGTCCGGCACGGCGACGAACTTCATCGGGGCCGACCGGGTGTTCGCGGCACTGACCATCGCGTCCAGGAAACCGCCGCTGCCGCCGAAGGAGACGGCGCCGACACCGTCCGCCCCGGCCTGCGCGACCGGCGGCGGCAAGGCGCCCAGGTAAGCCGAAGTGCGGGTCGCGCCCGAGACCCGGTCGGCGACCACCACCCGCCAGTTGGTGACGGCGTACACCGCACGGCGCAGCGCCCGTTGCCGCAGGGCGACCGGCACCCACGCGATCAGGAGCCCGCCCACGGCCCAGACCACCGGGAAGAAGCCGAGCCGTCCGTGGGCGAAGAACACGAGCCCGAGGGTCACCCAGACGACGCCGAAGGCCAAGCGGTACCAGTCCGTCCCGTCGAGCGCGAAGCGCTGCGGGCGTCCCGACCAGAGCAGCTGCTCACCCGGCAACAGGACGTTCGTCGGCAGGTCCACGGTGGTCTCCCCCTGTCTTTGCCGAGCTCACGCACGGGAACCGCCGGTGGTTGCCCCGATCCGGCTCAAAAGAGCGAATCATCCGGTTCGTCGGCGCGCTGCCGACGGCGAGCCGCGCCGATCGCCCGGGCGAGCAGCGCACGCACCGCTTCCGGCTCGCCGATGCCCGCCAGCACGACGGGGAGCGGCCCGGACTTGAGCTGGTGGGCGCCGTACCTCGCCGCCGCCACGAGGTGCGGCTCGACCGGGCCGAAGGTGATGGTCCCGGCGCCGCCGCGCTCGGGCAGCACCACCGGCGCCGCGAGCGCGGTGAGCCGCGCGGTTGTGGTGCGGCGCCACACCACCCCGGCGTCGACGACCACCCGGCGGTCGGTGACGACGTAGGTCAGCCGCCGCAGCTGCAGGGCCCGCACCGGAACGTGGACGAGCAGCAGGCCGCAGCTCACCGCCATGGCGCCGATGGCCGGGCGCTTGTCCACGGAGATCAGAAAACCCACGAACCCGACACAGAAGGCCACGACCAGCATGGCCGCGAAGTAGTCGTACCGGTGGAACAGCGGCCGGTGCACCGGCTTGCCCGTCCACAGCACCCGTTCCTGCATGCCCGGAGCACGCTCGGGCGGGCGCCGCGGTTGCCCTCAGGCGGCCGAAGTGCCCGGTTCCGGCGGGGCTTGCCGTGCCTTGGCCTCACCGATGGCCTTGGTGAGCAGGTCGCGGACGCGCTTGGGCTCGCCGATGCCCATCAGCGTCACCGTTCCCGGCCCGAAGGTGAGGGTGCCGGTGCGGGACGGGCCCGGCTTGAGGACCGGCTCGGAAAGGCCGGCCAGCTCGCTGGCGCGTTCCTTCTGCCGGAACAGGCCCGAGCGCGCGATGACCCGGCTGTCGGTCACGGCGTAGGTCGTGCGCCCGAGCGCGAGGTACCGGACGAGCGAGCGGCCGACCGCGCCGTAGAGGCCGATCACGAGCACGACCAGCGCCGCGGTCATCGTGGGGCCGCTCGGCTCGTTCGCGAGCAGGAACCAGAGCGCGGCGGCCGCGAGAACGAGTCCGGCAGGGGCGATCACCCCGTCCGCGGCGACGTACAACGGGCGCTGGACCGGCTCTCCCGCCCACAGCACGCGCTCACCGGGTAGAAGATCGATTTCCCCTGCTGACATGGCCGAACACTACTCTGCCGAGGTGCCCTCCGCCGAGTGCCGAGCGCGCTGTACGTGCTCGAACACCCTCTGTGGGTGGTCGACGGTCGTGAGCTTGAGATCGCGTTCGGCGTAACGGTCGAGGTGGATGATCCGGCGCCGGCGCCGATCTTCGGCGTCGGCGAAGGTGATCGTGCCGGTGCCGTCGTCGTGCAGCTCCAGCGTGGGCGCCGGCAGTTCGCGCCACGGGTAGACCCGCTCGTCGAACTTGCCGTCCTCGTCGGTGTGGACGACGATCCGCCGGTCGGTCACGAAGTACTCGACCAGTTCGGCGTCGGCCTCCTGCCGCCGGGTGACGAAGATGCCCCAGCCGCCGAGGGCGATCGAGACGAGGGCTCCCACGACCTCCCCCTCGATCACGAACCACCCGGTGACGCCGAGCCAGAGCAGGAACAGCGCGACGAGCAGCTTCTTGTTCTTGACCTCGGCCGGCACCGGCCGCGGCGAACACTGCCACAGCAGGCTTTCGCCGTCGTCCAGCCTCAGTTCCCCCCGGTACACGAGCCCAAGCTACGCGGCGAGCGGTGTGACGGAAATCCGCGAGACCGGACCGATACCCGTCGGTTAGCGTGGGCAGCCGTGACGTGGAGTTCGTACGGGAGTTACCTGGTCATCGTCGTCCTGATCGTGCTCGCCCCGGGGCCGGACACGATGGTGATGCTGAAGAACGCGCTGTCCGGCGGATTCCGCGGCGGGCTGCTCGCGTCGCTGGGCATCTTCACCGGCAACGCGGTCCAGGGCAGTGCCGCCGCGCTCGGGCTCGGTGTCCTCATCGCGAAGTCGCAGCCGGTGTTCCTCGCGCTCAAGTGGGTCGGCGCGGCCTACCTCGTCTTCCTCGGCTTCCAGGCGCTGCGCGGCGCGTTCCGCGGCAACTACGACGTTGTCGAGCAGGCCCAGCGGCGTCGCGGCGGTGGCTTCCGGCGGTTCCGCGAAGGGTTCCTCTCCAACATCACCAACCCGAAGGTCCTGGTGCTGTACCTGTCGGTGCTGCCGCAGTTCCTCACGCCGGCCTCGAGCTTCGGGGACTCGCTGCTGCTGGCCTACACGGTCGCGGCGCTCGGCATGCTGTGGCTGCTGGTGCTCCTGGTGTTCGTGCACCGCGTCCGGACGTGGCTGGGACGCCGCCGGGTCCGCCGTGCGCTGGACGGCGTCACCGGCACCGCGCTGCTCGGCTTCGGCGCCGCACTGGCCCTGGAGTCCTGATGACGTGGAGCACCTACGCGGGTTTCGCCGGGATGATGGCGTTCCTGGCGATGATGCCCGGCCCGGACACGATGATCGTGCTGAAGAACGCCCTGACCGGCGGCGCCCGCGGCGGCGGCTGGGCCTGCGCGGGCATCAGCGTCGCGAACTTCCTGCAGGGCACGGCGGCCGCGCTCGGGCTGGGCGCACTGATCACGCGCTACCAGCCGGTGTTCGAGACGGTGAAGTGGCTCGGCGCGGCGTACCTGGTCTTCCTGGGCATCCAGGCCCTGCGCGGCGCCTGGCGCGGCGACTACGAGGCACTCGACGACGTGCGTCGCGCTCGCGCTTCCCGGAGCCGCCGGTTCCGCGAGGGGTTCCTGTCCAACATCACCAATCCGAAGGTGATCGTGTTGTACCTGTCGGTGCTGCCGCAGTTCCTCACGCCGGCTTCGACGTTCGGAGACTCGTTGCTGCTGGCGTACACGGTCGCGGCGCTGGGTGTGGTGTGGCAGGTGGTGCTGCTGCTGTTCGTGCACCGGGTCCGCGGCTGGCTGCAGCGCCGGCGTGTCCGCCGGATCATGGACGGCGCCACGGGAACGGCGCTCGTGGGCTTCGGCGCGGCGCTGGCCCTCGAAGCCTGACCCACGATCCGGAATTCGCGGCACGCCTTCACGCCGCCGTCCTAACCTGGCGTCATGACCTGGGGAACTTACGGCACCTACGTGCTCTTCGTTTTGCTCGTACTGATCGTGCCGGGGCCGGACACCGCTCTGGTGCTCAAGAACTCGCTCGCCGGCGGGCGGCGGGGCGGGGTGCTGACCGCGCTGGGCATCGGGTCCGGGAACCTCGCCCAAGGTGTCGCCGCGGCGCTCGGCCTCAGTGCCGTCATCGTCCGGTCCGAGCCGGTTTTCCTGACGCTGCGCTGGGCCGGCGCCGCGTACCTCGGCTACCTCGGCGTCAAGGCCCTGATCGCCGCGTGGCGCGGGGACTACAGCGCGCTCACGCGGACCAAGCCGGGTGGTGGGCGGCGGTGGCGTGAAGGTTTTCTCTGCAACCTCACCAATCCGAAAGTCCTCGTCTTCTACCTGTCGATGCTGCCGCAGTTCCTGACGCCGGAGTCCACGATCGCCGAGTCGCTGCTGCTCGCCACGACCGTCGGGGTGCTCGCGACGCTGTGGCAGCTCGTCATCGTCGCCGGGGTGCACCGGATCCGGGCCTGGCTGCAGCGGCGCCGGGTCCGCCGCACCCTCGACGGCGTCACCGGCACCGCGCTGCTCGGCTTCGGCGCCGTGCTGGCGGTCGACGCCTAGAGCGTCCGGTCCAGCCAGTCGTAGATCCGGCCGGCCGCGAGCCGCTGGGCGCCGACGTGGCAGTGGGCGTCGGCGCCCTCCTCCGCCGTGAACGTCATCAGCGTCTTCGGCGCCTTCAGGTGCGCGTACAGCCGGCGCGGCTCGGTTTCCCTGTCGCCTTCGGAGTCGCCGAAGAACAGGTCGTCCGCCGCTTCGCAGACCAGCGCCGGGCACGTGATCTTCTCCGCGATGCCGCCTTCGAGCGTGTACTCGAGGTACTTCGCGACGAACTCGCGGTCGGTCGCCGCGCCCAGTACGTAACGGCCGTGGTCGCACGCCCAGCGCAGCGTCGAGTTGGCTTGGCGTCCGGCGGCGAGCAGTGCGTCGAACTCCTCGTCCTGCTCCGCCCGGGCGCGGCGGACGATCTCCTCGCGCGACCACGGCAGCATCGACGTCACCGCCGAACCCGCGTCGTACACCCCGTCGACCGCGACGACCGCCGCCAGCCGCGGCTCGAACGCCGCCGCGCGCGGGGCGAGCACGCCGCCCAGGCTGATGCCGAGCAACGCGATCCGCGCCGGGTCCACGCCGTCGAGGCCGAGCACGAAGTCCACCACCGGCGTGACGACGTGCTCCCAGTCCGGCCGGAACACGAGCTTCTCGTGCCGGATCGCGCTCGGCTGGCCGGGGCCGTCGAACGTCAGCACGTGGTAACCGCGCTCGGCGCCGGCGGCCCCGCCCATGTAGTGGCACTCCTCGGCACTGCCGTCGAAACCGCTGTGCACGAGCAGCACCGGCTTCGGGCCCGCACCCGGCGCGCGGTAGAAGTAACCGCGCAGAACCGTTCCCTCGTAAGGGATTTCGACCGGCTCGGCGACGTCCGCGCGCCGGAAGCACTCGACACTGCGGTCGTACGCCGCCGCGATCCGCGGGTCCGCCGGGTCGCCGTGCAGGAAGAACTCCGCCGAGAAGTAGTAGGTCGACGCGCGCAGCAGCAGATCCCGCGCGGTCACCGGGCCCGCGTCGGCGGCTTCGGCGTACAACCGGTCGGCCAGGCCGCGGTAGGCGTCGTGCCAGCTGTCGTAGTCGCCGGCGGTGACACTCGACGCGGCCGCGAGGACCTCGCCGAAGTCCGAGCCGCCGTAGGCCGCGTGGCCGAACAGGCGCAGGGTCTCGAACCAGAACTGCGGGTCCTCTTCGAACATGAGCTGCTTCATCGGATTTCCTCCTCCACGAAGGTGCGGAACGCACGGGCGGGCCGGCCGGTGACCTGTTCGACGGCCGGGGTGACACGGTCTTCGGTGCCGTGCCGGATGTCTTCGTCGAGCGCGGCCAGCACCCGGGCGAACTCGGCGGGCAGGCCGAACGCCGTCAGGCGCGCGGTGAACTCGGCGGTGCTCACGGCGCGGTGGCGCACCGGACGTCCGGTGTGCGCGGCGACGATCCCGGCGGCCTCGGCGTAGCTCACCGCCGAAGGGCCGGTCAGGACGTGTTCGGTGTTGTGCGGTTCGGGATCGGTCAGCGCGCGGACGGCGACCGCCGCGATGTCCCCGGCATCGACGAACGCGACCCGGGCGTCGCCGGTCGCGGTGACGATCTCGCCGTCCCGCACGCCTTGGGCGACGAGGTGCTCACCGGTGAAGTTCTGCATGAACCAGGACGGCCGGAGCACGGCCCACTCCGGCGCCGCGCGCACCAGCCGTTGCAGGTCGCCGAGCCCGGGCGTCTCCGCCGTGACGGCCGACGAGCTGAGCAGCACGACCCGGCGGACGCCCGCCGCCAGCGCGTCGTCCAGGAACGGCGACACCAGCTTTGCCGGCGAAGCCTCACCGATCGGCGGCAGGAGGTACACCGCGGACACGTCGCGCACCGCGTCGGCGTGGGTGGTGCGGTCGGCCCAGTCGAACCGGACCTGGCCGGGCTCGCCGGGCTTGCGGGTGGCGGCCCGCGCTGGGACACCGCGAGCGCGCAGCCCTGCGACGACCCGGCTCCCGGTGGTGCCGGTGCCGCCGAGCACCAGGACGTCAGCCACGGCCGCCGCCGGTGAAGGCCGCGGTCAGCTCGTCGACGCCGCCCAGGACCTCGGCCGCGGCGAGCGGGCTCCAGTAGTCGCGGTAGCGCCGGATCTCATCACCGTCGAAGGTGATGACCGCGACGTACGACAGCTCGTACGGCTTCTGCGCGGCGACGGCGACACCCGCGACCGTCATCTCCACGACCAGCACGGCCGGGTCGGCGGTCTCGTGCACGGTCTTGGCCGTGACCTCCCGGATGTCCAGGAGGTTCGGGTAGTCGCGGAGGTACTCGCGGATCGCGTCGCGGCCCTCGACACGCGGCGGATAGCCCGGCGCGGCGAACGGGAACTCGAGGACGCCGTCCTCGGCCCAGAGCCCGGCGAACCCGGCCATGTCGTGCTTCAGCAGCAGGTCGAGCGCGTGGTCGACCAGTTCTCGTGGCTGCATCGGAGCCTCCCTGAGCGTTTGGACGGAACGGTACCGTCCCGACGTCACTGTAGACGGGACGGTACCGTCCCGTCCACCCGCTACACTGCGCCCATGGCACGCACCCCGACCGGCGCCGCGGTCCTCCAGCCCGAGGTCACCCAGGCCATCAGCGAGGCCGTCATGTGGGAGCTCGCCGAGCAGGGCTACGGGCGGCTCTCGATGGAAGCGGTGGCCAAACGCGCCGGCGTCGGCAAGAGCGCGCTGTACCGGCGGTGGGCGTCGAAGGACCACATGATCGCCTCCGTGGTGACGGAGTTCAGCGTGACCCGCGCAGCGGATGCCGACACGGGCTCGCTGCGCGGAGACCTGCGCGAGACGATGCAGGCCCTGATCGACTGGCTCACGCACCCGCTGTTCTCGCGGATCCTGCCGGACCTGGTCGCGGAGGACGCCCGCAACCCCGAGCACGGCCGCGGCCTGCGCGAGGCCATCGGCGGCCCCCGCCGCGAGGTCGGCGAGGCGATGCTGCGCCGCGCGATCACCCGCGGCGAGCTACCGGCGGACCTGGACATGGAACTGGCGCTCGACGCCCTGGCGGCGCCGATCTACTGGCGCCTGGTGGTCCGCCTGGCCCCGGCCGAGGCGGACTACCTGGACCGCCTGGTGACCTACGCCCTGCGCGCGCTCGGAGCCCGCGAGGTGTGAATCAGGTGCGGGCCGGTTCGCCGCTGACGCGCTTGATGTCGGCGCCCAGGCGGTTCAGGTTCTCGACGAAGTGCGGGTAACCGCGGTCGATGTGGAAGACGTCCCAGACCTCGGTGACGCTGTCCGCGCACAGCCCCGCCAGGACCAGCCCGGCGCCCGCGCGGATGTCGGACGCCCAGACCGGCGCGCTCGACAGCGTCTCGATGCCGCGGACCACCGCGTGGTGGCCGTCCGTGCGGGCGTCGCCGGAGAGGCGGACCATCTCCTCGATGAACCGGAACCGCGCCTCATAGACGTTCTCCGTGATCATCGACGTGCCCTCGGACACCGCCGACAGCGCCACCGCGAACGGCTGCAGGTCGGTCGCGAAGCCGGGGTACGGCAGCGTCACCCAGTCGACCGCCCTCGGCCGCTCCGGCTGGACCACGCGGAAGCCCTTGTCGTCGAACGTCGTGACGTCCGCGCCGGCCAGTTCCAGCTTGTTCAGCACCAGGTCGAGGTGGTGCGGGTTGACCCCGCGCACGGTGATGTCGCCGCGGGTCATCGAGGCGGCGAACGCCCAGGTCGCGCCGACGATCCGGTCGCCGATGACGCTGTGCTCGGTCGGGTGCAGCTGCTCCACGCCGTGCACGGTCAGCGTCGAGGTGCCGGCGCCGTCGATCTTCGCGCCCATCTCGGTGAGCATCGTGCAGATGTCGACGATCTCGGGCTCGCGCGCGCAGTTGTCGATGACAGTGGTGCCTTCGGCGAGCACCGCCGCCATCAGGATGTTCTCGGTCGCGCCGACACTCGGGAAGTCCAGCCAGATCTGCGCGCCGACCAGCGTCTCCGCCTTCGCGACGACGCAGCCGTGCTCGATGGTGCTGGTCGCGCCCAGCTTGCGCAGGCCGTTCTGGTGCATGTCCAGCGGCCGCGAGCCGATCGCGTCCCCGCCCGGCAGCGCGACGACGGCCTGCTTCAGCCGGCCGACCAGCGGCCCCAGCACGCAGACGGACGCGCGCAGCTTGCCCATCGCCGCCGAGTCCGCGCGGTGCGACAGCTCGGCCGGCGTGGTGATGGTGGCGGTGTCGCCCTCGATGACGACCTCGCAGCCGACGCTCCGCAGCACGTCGCCCATCAGCGGGACGTCGAGGATCTGCGGGCAGTTCGTGATGGTCGTGGTGCCCTCCGCGAGGAGGGCGGCGGCCATCAGCTTCAGCACGCTGTTCTTCGCGCCGACCACGTCGACCTCGCCGACCAGCCGGGCTCCGCCATGCACGTCGAAGTGCTCGCTCATGGCCGCCAATCATGCCCTCTCGCCCGGATTCGGCCCGGGCGGGGGCCGCTATGGTGGGTTCATGGTCGTTCGCATCAACCGCGTCTACACGAAGGTCGGCGACAACGGCACAACCGCGCTCGGCGACGGGTCGCGCGTGCCGAAGACGTCGCCGCGCCTGGCCGCGTACGCCGACACCGACGAGACGAACTCGGTGCTCGGGCTCGCGATCGCGGTCGGCGCGCTGCCGGCCGAAGTCACGGACGTGCTGCGCACGGTGCAGAACGATCTTTTCGATGTCGGCGCGGACCTGTGCCTGCCGATCTCCGACGACCCGCCGTATCCGCCGCTGCGGATCACCGAGAAGTACGTCGAACGGCTCGAGGGCTGGTGCGACGAGTTCAACGACCGCCTGCCGAAGCTGACGTCGTTCATCCTCCCCGGCGGCACCCCGGGTGCGGCGTTCCTGCACCAGGCGCGCACGGTGTCCCGGCGAGCGGAGCGAAGCGCCTGGGCGCTGCACGAAGCCGAGCCGGAGACGACGAACCCGATCGCGGTGAAGTACCTGAACCGGCTGTCGGACCTGCTGTTCATCCTCGCGCGGCTGGCGAACCCCGAGGGTGACGTGCTGTGGCAGCCGGGCGGGCAGCCCTCCTAGATCCCCCAGCTGTCCCGCAGTGTGCGCAGCGCCTGGTGGAAGCCGGGGAACGTCTTCTTCACGCACTCCGGGTCGTCCAGCGTGACGCCGTCGACCAGCAGGCCCGTGATGCTGAACGCCATCGCGATCCGGTGGTCACGACGGCACTTGATCAAGGCGCCGGCGGGCACGCCCGGCTGGATTTCGATCCAGTCGCGGCCCGTCTCGACCTGGATGCCCAGCGCGCGCAGGTTCTCCTCGCACGCGTCCAGGCGGTCGCACTCCTTGATGCGCGTGTTGTAGACGTCCTCGATGCGCACCGGCCCGGACGCGAACGGCGCGATCGCCGCCAGCGTCGGGACGGTGTCCGAGATGTCGCGCATGTTCACCGTGACGCCACGCAGGCCGTCCGACGGCCCGGCGACCGTCACCGAGTCCTCGTCGAGCTGCACGTGCGCACCCATCCGCTCCAGCACGTCGACGAACCGGACGTCGCCCTGCAGCGCCGTCGAACCCAGCCCCGGGACGGTCACCGTGCGGCCGGTGACCGCCGCCGCGGCCAGGAAGTAGCTGGCTGTCGACGCGTCGGGCTCCACCGGGTACTCGCACGCCTGGTACGGCTGCGGCGGGACGACGAACGTCTTGCCCTCGCGCCGGACGTCGACGCCGAAGCGGCGCATCATCTCCAGCGTGATCTCGACGTAGGGCACCGACACCAGGTCCGTCACCGTGATCCGCAGCCCCTCCGCGGTCAGCGGCCCGAGCAGCAGCAACGCCGTCAGGAACTGGGACGACAGACCCGCGTCCAGGGTCAGCTCGCCGCCCTTGACGCCGTTCGCGCGGACCGTCAGCGGGTGGTGGCCCGGCTCGCCCTCGAAGGTCAGGTCGACACCGAGCTCCTGCAGCGCGTCGGTCAGCGGCCCGAGCGGGCGCCGGCGCATCTGGTCGGAGGCGTCGAAGTGGAACGTCCCGGTGCCGGCCGCGGCCAGCGCGGGCAGGAACCGGGCCGTGGTGGCGCCGTCGCGGCAGAAGACGGCCGCCTCGGTGACGCCGGGACCCGAGGGGCGGCCCTCGATGGTCCACGCGCCCGGCTGCCGGTCGACGCCGTAACCCAGCTTGACGAGCCCCTCGGCGAAACCCTCGGTGTCGTCCGAATGCAGCGGACGGCCGAGGGTCGTGGTGCCGTGCGCGGCGGCGGCCAGGAACAGGCCGCGGGCGGTGACGGACTTGGAGCCGGGGATCTCGACGAGAGTCACGAACCCCAGTTTAGTGGGGTGAGATCTCGGCCATCGGGCCCCAGTCGGAGGCGTCCTGGACGTTGATGATCTGGGGGTTGTCGCTGATGTAGGCGCCCAGGTTCGCGGTGGCCCACTTGAAGTGGTCGGAGCCGACGTGCGCGACGGCGGCGTCCTGCCCCTCGAAGCCTTCGACCAGCACGTAGGTGTTCTTGTCCTCGAGGCTGCGGGACCACTCGAAGAACCGGTTGCCCGCCTCGCCGCGGGTGTTCTTGGTGTAGTCCGCGACGATGTCCGGCCAGGCTTCCGCGTGCTCCGGTTTGACCGGGAACTTGACCACGATGAAGATCATGCGCTCAACCGTAGGCCAAAACCGGAGTCGTGGCTGTCCCAGTTTGAGACAGTCAGGAAGCGCGCGGGAGCCGCCGCCCGGGCGGCGCGGATTCGAGCCAGGAGAGGAACCCGGTCAACGCGCCCGGCCCCATGGCGATCTCGATCGCCTCCTGGGTCTCGGACTCGCAGCGCAGCACGATGGCGCCTTCGGGAACGGCGTAGGCCTCACTGCCGGACGGGTCACGGCGGTCGGCGATCTGCATGCTGGCCCGCTGGAAGACGCGGTCGGGGCCGGTGCGCAGGCTCCAGACCCGATACCAGACGAACTCGTCACCCTCGTAGCGGCCCAGCCCCAGGTGCCAGCTGGACCGCGCGGCGTCCGGACGCCACCGCAGCGCGACGCTCACGCCCCCACCGCGGCGCATCCGGATCCACCGCTGGCCGTACCAGGCGACGAGCACGGCGAGCACGATCAGGAGCCCGGCTACCACCACGGTGATCTTCACGGCCCGGCTCCTGCCCGTCGCTCGCTCAGGCCGACTTACCTGCCGCGCGGAGCTGGGCCGAGGCCCTCGCCCGCTCGGTCTCGTCGTCGGCGCTCAGTGCCGCCTTGGCCGCGTCGACGTCGATTTCGTCGGAAAGTTCGGCGCTTTCGGCGAGGATGCTCACTCCGGTGCCGGTCACGGAGAGGAAACCACCGTGCACGGCCGCGCAGACCGTCTCACCGTCCGTGGTCGAAACCTTGACCACGCCACCCTCGACCAGCTGCCCGAGCACCGGTTCGTGGCCGGCCATGATGCCGATCTCACCCTCGGTGGTCTGGGCCACCACAAAAGTGGCGGTACCCGACCAGAGACGGCGCTCGACGGCCACCAGCTCCACGGACATCTCAGCCACGTAGCACTCCTTCGCTCGGGGTGTTACCACCGAGTGTAATAGGTCTGACTCGAGCTATGAGAACGGCGGGGGCCGGAGTCCACAATGGACACAGCCCCCGCCGAGCTCACGAGATCACTTCTTGGTGATTTCCTTGTACTTCTTCTCGAGGTCCTCGAGGCCACCGATACCCAGGAACGCCTGCTCCGGGTAGTGGTCGAAGTCACCCTTCGAGATGCGGTCGAACGACTCGATGGTCTCCGCCAGCGGCACCGTCGAGCCCGGGATCTGCGTGAACGCCTCGGCGACCAGCATGTTCTGCGACAGGAACCGCTCGATGCGGCGCGCGCGCTGAACGGTGAGCTTGTCCTCTTCCGAGAGCTCGTCCATGCCGAGGATCGCGATGATGTCCTGCAGCTCCTTGTACTTCTGCAGGATCCGGATGACCTCGGACGCGACGCGGTAGTGGTCCTCACCGACGATGGCCGGGTCGAGGATCGTCGACGTCGACGCCAGCGGGTCCACCGCCGGGAAGATGCCCTTCTGGAAGACACCACGCGAAAGCTCGGTGGTGGCGTCCAGGTGGGCGAACGTCGCGGCCGGCGCCGGGTCGGTGTAGTCGTCCGCGGGGACGTAGATCGCCTGCATCGAGGTGATCGAGCGACCCCGGGTCGAGGTGATCCGCTCCTGCAGCTGGCCCATCTCGTCGGCCAGCGTCGGCTGGTAACCCACGGCCGACGGCATGCGGCCCAGCAGGGTCGACACCTCGGAACCGGCCTGGGTGAACCGGAAGATGTTGTCGATGAACAGCAGCACGTCCTGGTTCTGCACATCGCGGAAGTACTCCGCCATGGTCAGCGCGGACAGGGCGACGCGCATACGCGTGCCCGGCGGCTCGTCCATCTGGCCGAACACGAGGGCGGTGTCGTTGATGACGCCGTCTTCGCTCATCTCCAGGAAGAGGTCGTTGCCCTCACGGGTGCGCTCGCCGACCCCGGCGAACACCGACGTACCACCGAAGTTCCGGGCGACACGGGTGATCATCTCCTTGATGAGCACCGTCTTGCCGACGCCGGCACCGCCGAACAGACCGATCTTGCCACCCTGGACGTACGGGGTGAGCAGGTCGACGACCTTGAGGCCGGTCTCCAGCATCTCCGTCTTGCCCTCGAGCTGGTCGAAGGACGGCGGGTTGCGGTGGATGCCCCAGCGCTCGAGGTCGTCGCCGTAGCCGGGCTCGTCGAGGCACTCGCCGAGCGCGTTGTAGACGTGGCCCTTGACCTTGTCGCCCACCGGCACGGTGATCGGCTTGCCGGTGTCGGTGACCTCGGCGCCCCGGACCAGGCCGTCCTGCGGCTGGAGCGAAATGGTGCGGACGAGGTTGTCGCCCAGGTGGCTGGCGACCTCGAGGGTCACCGTCTTGCGGAGCTGCTCGAACTCGATCTCCACCTTGAGCGCGTTGAACTGCTCAGGCACGGAACCGCGCGGGAACTCGACGTCGACGACCGGACCGGTCACCGACACGATGCGCCCCTTGGCGCGCGGGGCTTCAGTACTGGTCATCAATCATCACTTCCTGCTGCGGTGAGCGCGTTCGCGCCACCGACGATTTCGGAGATCTCCTGGGTGATCTGCGCCTGGCGGGCCTGGTTCATCTCCCGCGTCAGGTTGCCGACCAGCTCGTTCGCGTTGTCCGACGCGGCCTTCATCGCCGTCCGGCGGGCGGCCAGCTCGGACGCCGCGGACTCGAGCATCGCGGCGTAGAGCCGCGTGTTGATGTACTTCGGCAGAAGCGCGTCCAGCAGCTTGTCGGCGCTCGGCTCGAACTCGTAGCTGGGGAGCAGCCCGGCGGGCTTCTCCTCTTCTCCTTCGGAGTACTCGACCTCGAGCGGCGCGACGCGCTTGGCGGTCGGGCGCTGCGTCAGCATCGACACGAACTCGGTGTAGACGATGTGGATCTCGTCGACACCCTCGACACCGTCGGCGTTGCCGTGGTCGTCGTCGACGCCTCGCATGAACGACTCCACCAGGGCGTCCCCGGCCGCGACCGCGTCGGCGTAACCCGGCTGGTCGGAGAAGCCCGTCCAGCCGTCCACGACGACGCGGTTGCGGAACCGGTAGTAGTTCAGCCCCTTGTTGCCGGTGACGTAGACCTGCGGCTCCTTGCCCTCGTCGCGGAGGAGTTTGAGCAGCTCTTCGGTCGCGCGCAGCACGTTGGAGTTGTACCCGCCGCACTGGCCCTTGTCACTGGTCACGACCAGGACGGCGGCCCGCTTCGGGTTCGGGCGCTCGACCAGCATGGGGTGGTCGAGGTTGGCCGCCGCACCGGCCAGCGCCGAGAGCACCTTGGTGATCTCGTCGGCGTACGGCCGGGAAGCGGCGACCTTCGCCCGCGCCTTGGTGATGCGCGCGGTGGCGATGAGCTCCATCGCCTTGGTGATCTTGCCGATCGACTTGGTCGCCTTGATGCGCGACCGGAGTTCCCGGAGTTGTGCGGCCATGAGCTATCAGCTCACTTCTTCGGGGCGGGCTTGTTGACCTTGACGGTCTCGTGCCCGACCTTGTCGGAGTCCATGGCGTCCGCGTTCTCCTCGAGCGGCTTGCCCTCGGAGGTGGTGAACTCCTTCTTGAAGTCGTTCACGGCTTCGACCACGCTTTCGCGGGTCTCCTCGGGGAACTTGCCCGATTCGCGGATGCCCGAGAGCAGGTCGGCGTGCTTGCGCCGGGCCGAGTCGAGGAACTCGTGGTTGAAGCGGCGCACGTCCTCGGTCGGGACCGAGTCGTAGTGGCCGTTCGTGCCCAGGTACACCGTGAGCACCTGCTCCTCGACCGGGATCGGCGAGTACTGCGGCTGCTTGAGCACCTCGTACAGCCGGGCACCACGCTCGAGCTGCGCCTTCGAGGCGTCGTCGAGGTCCGAGGCGAAGGCGGCGAACGCCTCCAGCTCGCGGTACTGCGACAGGTCGATCCGGAGCGAGCCCGCGACGTCCTTCATCGCCTTGACCTGCGCGGCGCCACCCACGCGGGACACCGAGATGCCCACGTCGATGGCCGGGCGCTGGCCGGCGTTGAACAGGTCCGACTGGAAGAAGCACTGGCCGTCGGTGATCGAGATGACGTTCGTCGGGATGTAGGCCGACACGTCGTTGGCCTTCGTCTCGATGATCGGCAGCCCGGTCAGCGAGCCGGCACCCAGCTCGTCCGAGAGCTTCGCGCACCGCTCGAGGAGACGGGAGTGCAAGTAGAAGACGTCGCCGGGGAAGGCCTCGCGGCCCGGCGGGCGACGCAGCAGCAGCGAGATCGCGCGGTACGCGTCGGCCTGCTTGGTCAGGTCGTCGAACACGATGAGGACGTGCTTGCCCTCGAACATCCAGTGCTGGCCGATGGCCGAGCCGGTGTACGGCGCGATCCACTTGAAGCCGGCCGAGTCCGAAGCCGGGGCGGCGACGATGGTGGTGTACTCCATCGCGCCGGCGTCCTCGAGGGACTTCTTCACGGCCGCGATCGTGGAGCCCTTCTGGCCGATCGCGACGTAGATGCAGCGGACCTGCTTCTTCTCGTCGCCGGAGTCCCAGTTGGCCTTCTGGTTGATGATCGTGTCGACGGCGACCGCGGTCTTGCCCGTCTTGCGGTCACCGATGATCAGCTGGCGCTGGCCACGGCCGATCGGCGTCATCGCGTCGATGGCGGTGATGCCGGTCTGCAGCGGCTCCGACACCGGCTGGCGCTCGACCACCGAAGCGGCCTTGACCTCCAGCGGGCGGCGGTCGGTGGTCTCGATGTCGCCGAGGCCGTCGATGGGGGCGCCCAGCGGGTTGACGACGCGGCCGAGGTAGCCGTCGCCGACCGGCACGGACAGGACCTGGCCGGTGCGCTTGACCTGCTGGCCCTCTTCGATGCTTTCGAAGTCGCCGAGGATCGCGGCACCGATGGAGCGCGCGTCCAGGTTCAGCGCGACGCCCAGGACGCCGCCGGGGAACTCGAGCAGCTCGTTGGCCATGGCCGAGGGCAGGCCCTCGACGTGGGCGATGCCGTCACCGGCGTCCACCACGGTGCCAACTTCTTCCCGGCTCACGTCCGGGGCGTAACTCGAGACGTAGTTCTCGATCGCGCTACGGATCTCATCCGAGGAGATCGTCAGCTCGGCCATGTCTTTCCCGCTCTCGCTTCGTTCTTGCCAGTATGCAAAGTCTTGTGTGACCTGGGGCTATGCCCGGGCCAGCCGCCTGCGCAGAGCCGCCAGCTGACCCGCCGCGCTCCCGTCGATGACCTCGTCGCCGACGCGGACGACGAGCCCGCCGCCGAGCCGGGGGTCGATCTCGACGTGCAGCGCGATCTGCCGCCCGTAGATGTCGTTGAGCTTCGCGCCCAGCTGGGCGGTCTGCTCGTCGGACAGGGCGTTCGCGCTGGTCACGTACGCGACCGAGCGTTCACGGCGTTCCGCGGCCAGCTTGACCAGCTTGTCGAGCCCGACGCCGACGCCGCGGCCCTTGGCCCGGCGCACGACCTGCTCGACGAGGGTCTCGGTGACGACGTCCACCTTGTCGGCGAACAGCCCGCGCACCAGGGTGCGCTTGGCGTCGGCGGGACCGGCCAGGTCGGAGAGCGCCGTCTCCAGCTCCGGGGCGCCGGCCACGATCCGCGCGACCTGGAACAGCTGGGACTCGACGGTGTCGACGTTCCCGGTCTTCTCGGCCGCGGTCAGCAGCGCCGAGCGGCCGAGCGACTCGAGCCCGTCGGTCAGCTCGCGGGGGCTGGACCAGCGGCTGCCCGCCACGGCGTCGAGCACCTTCAGGGCCGGTTCGGAGAGCTTGCCGTCGAACAGCCGGCGCACCAGCCCGGTGCGCGCCTCCGGCGTCGTCGAGGCGTCGCTCACCGCCCGGCGCAGGCCGATCTCACGGTCCAGCAGGTCGACGACCGAGAGCAGCTCGTCGCCGACCGTGGCCGCGTCGGCTCCCGCGTCGGCCAGAACCTCGCCGAGGCGTTCCTCGGCGAGGCCGAGCGCTTCACGGCTCGCAGCATGCAGCGTCATTCCGGTCTACTTCCCCGCCCCACCAGCAGCACCGGCGGTGTCCAGCTCCGCGAGGAACCGGTCGACGGTGCCACGACGGCGCGCCTCGTCTTCGAGCGACTCACCGACGATGCGGCTGGCCAGCTCCACGGCGTTGCGGCCCATGTCGGCCCGCAGCTCGGCGATGATCTGCGCCTTCTGGGCCTGCAGCGCGGCCTGGCCCTGGGCGATGATCCGCTGGGACTCGGACTCGGCTTCGGCCCGCAGCTCCGCCTTGATCTGCTCGGCTTCGAGCCGGGCGTCGTCGCGGATCTTCGCGGCCTCGGACCGGGCGTCCTGGAGCTGCGCCCGGTACTTGGCCAGCGCCTCTTCGGCCTCGGCCTGAGCCTTCTCGGCCTTCTCGATGCCTCCCTCGATCTTCTGCGCACGCTCTTCGTACGCCTTCTCGAAACGAGGGACGACGTACTTCTTGAGAATGAACAGCAGGATCAGGAAGGCGACGATGCCGAGGATCAGCTCCGAGATGTCGGGGATGATCGGGTTGTGCGTTTCGCCCTCTGCGGCGAGGACCAGAGCACTGTTCAGCACGGCGTCTCCTTAAGCGATGAGCTAACGGAACTCAGCCGTTGGAGGCGATGAAGTAGATGACGATGCCGATCAGGGCGAGCACCTCGGTAAGCACGAAGGTGGCGTAACCGATGCCCTGGAGCTTGCTCTGCGCCTCCGGCTGACGCGCGGTGCCGTTGATGACGGCAGCGAAGATCAGACCCACACCGATGCCCGGGCCGATCGCGCCCAGGCCGTACCCGATGGCGGCGAGGCCGGGGTTGATGTTGACGGCCTGCTCCGCGGCCTGGGCCAGAACGATGTTGCTCACGTGCATTTCCCTTCACTTCGGTCCACGCGCTCGCGCGGATCGGGGGCTTGTGTTCTCAGTGCTCCGACGCCAGCGCGGCGCCGATGTACCCGGCAGACAGCAGGGCGAAGATGTAGGCCTGCAGCACCTGGATGAAGGCCTCGAGGAAGGTCAGGCCGATGGCGAAGATCCACGCCACCAGCGAAACCGGCTTCAGCGCCCAGCCCGACGTCTCGGTCAGCAGGAAGGTGCCGCCGAGGGTGAACACCGCCAGGATCAGGTGACCGGCGAACATGGCGGCGAAAACACGGATGGCGAGCGTCAGCGGGTTGAGGAAGAACTTCTCCGCGAACTCGATCAGCGCGAACAGCGGGAGGACCATCGGCGGCACACCGGGCGGCGCGAGTTCCTTCTTGAGGTAGCCACCCAGGCCGTGCTTCTTGATCCCGACGAAGTGGTACACCGGGTAGACCACCAGGACCGACAACGCGACCGGGAAACCGAACCGCGCCATGGTCGGGAACTGCAGCAGCGGGATGACCCCGTAGAGGTTGTTCACCAGGATGAAGGTGAACAGCGCGAAGATGACCGGGACGAACCGCTTGAAGTCCTTGCTGCCGATCTGTTCGCGCGCGATGTTGTTGCGGCTGAAGTCGTAGATCGACTCGGCGACGAACTGTCCCTTGCCCGGCACGACCTGCAGCTTGCGGGTCGCGAGCAGGAAGTACGTCGCGATGATCACGACCGAAAGCACGACCAGCAGCATCGGCTTGGTGACGCCGCCGAACAAAGCCGGCAACTCGAAGCTTTCGGCGCCGGGGGGGTTGAATGTCGCACCCTCGGCCAGTACCAGCGCGCCCACTGGGCTCCTTCCGGTTCTCCCGGCCGGCGTTCACTCCGCCGGGGGAATCGTCACGATCTGGACTTAACGTACCCGATACGCATCGGGACGTCGGAGGCGGCTACCCCACCGTCTGCCGAACACGACTTCACGTTCTGCACACGGGGTTTCTCGCGTGAACACTGCCCTGCGGTCTACTTCGGACCAGCGGCGGAAGAGGCGGAACTACACGGTCGCCACACTGCTGATCGCGGTTCGTCTTAGGGAGCGTGCAGCCGAGGCCGCCACCCTTGACGCGGACCATACCAGCAGGTCAATCAGTGCCGTACAGGCGTACTCCATACCAACCGATCAGCCCAGGACTTAGGTCCCGGGTGGTCCCGGGACCCAGGTCCGGAGCCGGGCGGGACCGGATCCGGAACGCCGCAGGCGAGCACTTCGGCGGGGTCCTGGCGGAGCGCGCGAAAGCGCACGGGCGTGGTCCCGGTCACACTCGGGTGGCCGCAGGCCGATTCACCGTGAGTAACGGAACTCCCCGGCAAAACGGACAGCCGTCAGGAGGTGACGATCACCGGGATGTTGGTCTTGCGGAAGGCGGCGAACTCGGCCCCGGCGGCGAGCAGGATGGCCACGATCATGGTGATCCCGAGCGACAGCGGGTGCAGGGCCGTGACGCCCTTCAGCAGCGTCAGCGCGCCGAACAGGACGAGGACCTTCACGACGTACCCGCTGAGCGCGATCACCATGACGAACATCGGGTCCTGGCCGGCGCTGAAGCGCATCAGGCCCAGGGTCGACAGCGACGCCAGCATCGCCAGCACCCCGCCGACGAGCGAGCCGAGGAAGCCGTGCAGGCCGTTGAGGATGCTGAACAGCACGATGCAGACCAGCACCGCGGGCGGGGTCACCAGCAGCGAAGCCTTCGTCATCGCGCGCGCGGCGTCAACCACGGGCTTGACGTGCGGGTTCTCCTGCGCTTCGGTCTCGCTCACGGCCTGCTCCCTGCTCGGTTCGACACCCGAGTGTAGAGACCCCGGCGGACTACGTTCCGGCCTGGTTGCGCGAGCGCAGCCGCGGGATGACCGAAACGACCACCGCGAACACCAGCCCGGCCCCGATGATCCACAGCGCCGCGACGTCGTCGAAGAGCGTCACCGACACCGCGCCGAAGGCGAGGATCCCGGCCCACAAGTAGATCAGCAGCACGGCGCGGCGCTGGGAATGCCCGATCTCCAGCAGCCGGTGGTGCAGGTGCATCTTGTCGGCGGCGAACGGGCTTTCGCCGCGGCGCGTGCGCCGGATGACCGCCATGATCAGGTCCAGCAGCGGCACGAACAGCACCGCCGCCACGACCACCAGCGGCGAGAGCAGCGCGATCGCGTCCTTGCCGCTGAACTGCGGGTACGGCACGCGCCCGGACGCCGACGTCGTCGCGCCGGCGAGCATCAGGCCGATCATCATCGAGCCGGAGTCGCCCATGAATATCTTCGCGGGCTGGAAGTTGTACGGGAGGAACCCCAGGCACGCCCCGGCGAGCGTCGCCGCGATCAGCGCGGGCGGGTACGTGCCGACGTCACCGCCGGAGCTGTCGAGCAGCCCGAGGGAGAACGCGCACGTCGCGGCGGCCGCGATGAAGCCGAGGCCGCCGGCCAGCCCGTCCAGGCCGTCGACGAAGTTCATCGCGTTGACCATCACCACGACCATCAGCACGGTGAGCAGCGCGCCCTGGTTCTTGTCGAGCACCAGCACCGAGCCGAACGAGTCGCCCTGCCCGCCCCACGGCACCCAGAACGACACCCACTGCACACCGAAGATGACCAGGATCCCGGCGCACATGACCTGACCGGCCAGCTTCGTCCAGGCGTCCAGCTCGAACCGGTCGTCGAGCGCGCCGATCAGGGAGATGACACCCGCGGCGAGCAGCACGCCCACCGAGTCGAACGAGGCGTCGAAGCCGTGTGACAGCGCGGGCAGCTGGTGAGCGAGGCCCATCGCGCCGGCAACGCCGAGGAAGATGCCGACACCACCCATCCGCGGGATCGGCGCGACGTGCACGTCGCGGGCGCGCGGGTTGGCGATCGCGCCGACGCGGATCGCGAGCCGGCGCACGAGGCCGGTCAGCAGGTAGGTCACGGCCGTCGCGGTCAGCGCGACGAGGATGTATTCCCGGATCGGGAGAAGACCGGATGTGGGCGGCACGGGTGCGTCACGCTCGCGGGGTCGGGGTCACCCGCGACACGCTATCGTGCCGCGGCCGGCGCCTTGATCCGGCTTCACGCCAACGTTTCCGAGGGCACACCGAGCACCTCCGCGACGGCGTCCTTGCTCACGGCGCCTTCGCGCAGCACGACCGGTTCGGCGCCGGTGAGGTCCACAATGGTCGACGCGACCGGCTCGCCGCTGGAACCGCCGTCGAGGTACACCGCGACCGAGTCGCCGAGCTGTTCCTGCGCCTCCTGCGCGGTGCTCGCGGGCGGGCGGCCGGAGACGTTCGCGCTCGACACGGCCATCGGGCCGACGTCGCGCAGCAGCTCCAGGGCCACCGGGTGCAGCGGCATCCGGAGCATCACGGTGCCTCGCGCGTCGCCGAGGTTCCACTGCAGGCTCGGCGCGTGCGGGAGCACGATGGACAGGTCGCCCGGCCAGAACGCCTCGATGAGCGCCCGCGCCTGCGGGGGCACGCCCAGCACCAGACCGTCCACAGTGGACCAGGAGCCGACGAGCACGCCGACCGGCATGTCCGGCCCGCGGTTCTTCGCACGCAGCAGCGCCTGGACGGCGCCCGCGTCGAAGGCGTCGGCGCCGATGCCGTAGACCGTGTCGGTCGGCAGGACGACCAGCCTGCTCGACCGCACCGCACCCGCCGCCGCGGCCAGCCCGTCGGCCCGGGAGTCACGCTTGCTGCAGTCGTAGACCACGCTCATGAGGGCCAAGAGTAGTCCCGCCGCCGGAGCGGGCGTCCGCCGCGTCACACCGGCGCGCTGACAACCGGCCAGACTTTCGTCGTGGGGCAAGCGGGTAAACCTCTCCCCGCGGCAGAACTGGGACAGCGCAGCTCAATACGGTCGATCACCGGGACCCACCACCCCCGTGGGTGCCCAGTGAAGGAGCCGCAGATGCGTTCCAGAACCCCGAAAGCGCTCGCCCTGCTCGCCGCGGTCACGGTCCTGACCGGGCTCGGCACGGGCACTGCCGCCGCCGAGCCGCTCACCCGCGGCTGGCCGGCCCCGATCGACGCCGCGCACTGGGAGAACCAGGACCACATGACCTGGTCCGACTACAAGAAGGTGCCCGGCACGAACTGGACCGACCCCGCCCTGAAGCCGACGCAGCGCACCTTCAAGGGCGCTGTGGTCCTCGCCGACTACCCGGACCAGGACTTCGTCGTCACGCAGCCGGCGAACTCCACCGTCTTCGGCAACCCCGGCCCCGCCGCCGCGAACATCCCGCGGGCCGGCGTCGCGCAGTACTACCAGGACTTCCTCAACAAGCCCGAGGCCCTCAACAACGGCCACACCATCAACGAGTACTGGATGGAGGACTCCGGCGGCCGGTTCGGCGTGCAGCTGACCGCGTTCGGCCCGTACCGGATGCCCGGGCAGTCCTACGAGTACGGCATGGAGTTCCAGCCGGGCGCGTGCCCGCCCGGCGCGAACTGCAGCCGCGACATCCGCAAGGACGCCGGGGACGCCTGGCGCGCCGACGTCGGCGACACCGCGAAGCAGTTCGACTTCGTCTTCTACCTCTCCGCCGGCCAGGACGAGAGCTCGACCTGGCAGGAGTTCGGCGAGATGAAGTTCGGGACCAAGGAGAGCGTCCCGGACGCCTTCGGCCCGCCGAACCACGACCTGCCCAACTACGCGGCGACGCGGTACGTGCCGTGGACGTCGTGGAAGTCGGCCGCCAGCATCTGGCCGAACGCGCAGGACGGCAGCTCGGTGCAGGCCGAGAGCTCCGGCCAGTCGACCTACGCCCACGAGTTCAGCCACATCCTGGGCATCGGCGACAACTACAACAACCCGTTCGGGATCCCGCCGTGGCGGGACTACTCCGGCGCCTGGGAGATGCTGTCGCGCGGGACGTTCAACGGTCCCGGCGGCCCGCACACGCGCTGGCAGATCCCGGCGACGCAGGGCAGCTCGATGGGCGCCCAGCACATGCTCCGGAACAAGATGAAGCTCGGCATCGTCGACCCCGCCGACGTCCTCCAGCTGGACCGGAACGCGCTGGCCTCCTCGGGTCCGGTGTCGGCCCGCATCACCGCGCGCGAGGCGGAGGCGCAGTCGGGGGCGTTCACCGGGCTGAACATCAAGCTCACCGGCGGTGACAAGAGCCCGAAGTGCGACAAGGCGACCGACCCGTTCTGCGACGGCGGCGGGTACGACAACTACACCGTCGAGGTCGTCGACCGGATGGGCGCGGACTCCTTCTCGCCGGATTCGGGCGTCCTGATCGCGAAGACGAAGAACAAGGACGCGGCGCCGTTCGAGTGGGTGATCGACGCGAACCCGGCGGACATCGGCATCACCGACTACACGAAGGCGGACGGCACGCCGGTGAAGATCACCATCGGCGACTACCGCCAGCTCAACGACGCGCTGTTCAAGGCGGGCACCGAGGCGGCGAGCCCGTACGAGTACACCGACCAGGCGAACCGGCTGAAGTTCCTGATCACCGACCTGGCGCGGGACCGCAGCGGCGTCCTGTCGTACACGGTGACGGTGGCCTCGCTGGACGGCTCGGGCAGCCAGGCGCGGGGAGCGGCGGTGACCCCGGCTCTTCCGGCGTTCGCCCACGGCGGACTCGCGACCTGCGACTTCGGGTTGCTCAACACGGGCTCGGCTCGCGGGGCGAAGGCGCCGTACGACACGGACACGTACCGGCTGAGTGTGTCGACGGACGCGCGAGGCTGGCAGGTCCGGCTGCCGAACGAGCTGGCGACGGCGAAGTTCGGCGGGCACGTGAAGGTGCCGGCGTACGCGAAGCGCGGGGCGGGCGGTGACCTCGCGGCCCGGGTGAAGCTGACGGCGACGTCGGTGAGCGACCCGACGAAGACCGCGACGGCAAGCTGCACGGCGTTCGGCTTCTAGCGGCTGAACCGGAGGAGGCTGCCCGCCCGCGGCCTCCTCCGGTTCGCATGCTCGGGCCGGAGTGCGGCTCACGCTCGCTCGATTCAGCTCGACGACGAGCGCCCCAAGGCGGCCTTGGTTGCGTCTCACGCACCGAAGGCCGCCTTGGGTGCGCCTGACGCACCGAAGGCCACATTGGGTGCGTTCGGGCGGCGGCCAGGTCCGAGCGCCAGGCGACCTGCGCTGTGGACAAGTCCGGCCTCGCGCACCAAGCGCACCGAGAACTGTCGGTGCCCACCGGTAGCGTGGAAAACGGGGGCTGCTCAGCCCAGCCGGCGCGCCGTGACGAAGCGCGCCCGGCCCGTCAGATCGTTGTGGCCCTCGACCCCCGTCAGCACCCGCCGCGCCCGCACCAACGCCGGAACGGCCGAACCGTGCGTGTCGTCGTGCTCGATCGCCAAGCCGCCGCCCGGCCGCAGCAGCCGGGCGCCCGCCGCGATCGCGTGGCGGATCACCGCCAGACCGCTCTCCTCGGCGAAGACCGCGCGTGGCGGGTCGTGCTCCGCCACTTCCGGCGGCACCGGCGTGCCCTCCGGGACGTACGGCGGGTTGCACAGCACGAGGTCGACCAGGCCGTCGAGCTCGGCGAACATCGTCGGGTCGCCGATGTCCCCCGAATACAGCCGGATCGGGGTGTTGCCGGCGTCCGCGTGGACGTCGGCGTTGTGGCGTGCCCAGGCCAGGGCCTGCGGGTCGACGTCCACCGCGTAGACGACCGCGTCCGGCCGGGCGTGCGCGACCCCCAGCGCGAGCGCGCCGGAGCCGGTGCACAGGTCGACCACGACCGGGAACTCCCGGCCCTGCAGGAACTTGACGCCCCACTCGAGCAGCAGCTCGGTCTCCGGCCGCGGCACGAACACGCCGGCGCCGACCGCGACGGTGATGTCCCCCAGTGCGGCCCAGCCGGTCAGGTACTGCAGCGGGATCCGCTTCGCGCGCTGCTGGACGAGCTGGCCGATGGCCTCGATCACCGGCGGGTCGACCAGCGGCACCATCGGCAGCCGCCCGCGCTCGACCCCGAGCACGTGCGCGGCGATCACCTCGGCGTCGAACCGCGGCGAGGCGACACCGGCCCGCTCGAGAATCCGGGTGGCCTCGATGATGGCCAGGCGCAGCGGCTGCCGATTCACTCGTCGTCCTTCACCTCGTCAAGCCTGGCACACCAGGCGGAACTCCCCCGTCAGGACACGCGCCGGTCCTACGCCGTCCAGCGTATCGAGGCGCCCTCAGCCCTCGGCGGACAAGTACCCGGCCAACGCACTCCGCCGTCGCTGCAACGCGCCGATCCGGTCGTCCATCGCGGTCAGCTCGCGGTGCAGCAGGCCGGCCAGCTCCGGGCACAAGTCCAGGTGCGCCTCCTCACCGCTCGCGCACTGCAGCGCCGACGAGATGACCTCGGTGGTCAGCCCCGCGGCCAGCAGCCGCCGGATCTGCCGGACGCGGACGACGGCGTCCTCGTCGTAGCACCGGTACCCGTTGCCGTCGCGCGACGCCGCCAGCAGGCCCTGTTCCCCGTAGTAGCGCAGCAGCCGCGTGCTGACGCCGGTGCGTTCCGCGAGCTCGCCGATCCGCATGTGCCCCGTTACCCCCGCAAGGTTGACCTTCACACCGATGTGAATGCCTAACGTCGGCGGCATGACCGAACATTTCCGCCACGTCGTCCGCGGCGCCGGGCCCGGCCTGCTGCTCGCCCACGGAGGCGGCGGCAGCGTCGCAGGCAACTTCGGCCCGATCCTCGACGCCCTCGCGCGCACGCACACCGTCGTCGGCCCCGACTACCCCGGCTCCGGTGCGACGCCGCGCAGCAAAACCCCGCTCGACCTGGACGAAGTCGCCGACGAACTGGTCTCGATCGCGGTCGGCGCGGGCTTGGAGCGGTTCGTGGTCCTCGGGTACTCGCTCGGGACGGCGGTCGCGGTCCGCGCCACGACCCGGCACCCGGACCGCGTCACCGGACTGGTCCTGACCAGCGGGTTCGCCCGGCTCGACAACCGGATCCGGCTCGCCGTCGACGTCTGGGCCGCGCTCCTGCACGACGACCCGCGGCTGCTCGCGAAGTTCCTCACACTGGTCGCCACCGGCGGCACGCACCTGGAGTCCCTGACGCCGGAGCAGCTGGAACGGGCCGTCGACGGGCTCGCCGCGTTCATCCCTGACGGCAGCCCCGAGCAGGTCGGCCTGGTCGCGCAGGTCGACACCCGCGCCGAGCTGGCCGCGATCGCGGTGCCCACGCTCGTTGTCGCGACCACGCTCGACGGACTCGCGTCGCCCGCGTTGTCCCGCGAGCTCGCCGACGGCATTCCCGGCGCCGAGCTCGTCGAAATCGAAGCCGGCCACAACATCGGCGTCGAAGCCCGTGACGAATGGCTCGCCGCCATCAAGAAGTTCCTCGGAGGCCTCTGATGGACCTGGAAGTCGTGCTGCCGAACGAGCAGCCGGACCTGGACCCCGCGCGTCCCGCCGAACTCGCGCGGCGAGCCGAAGACCTCGGCTACCACGCCGCCTGGCTGCCCGACCACCTCATCCCGCCCGGCGCGTACGGCGAGGTCTTCGGCGGCGTCTACGAACCGCTGGTCACGCTCGCCCACATCGCCGCCCGCACGGACCGGATCCGGCTCGGGACGTCGGTGCTGGTCGTGCCGCTGCGGGAGCCGTACGCGCTGGCCAAGCAGGTCGCGACGCTGGACCGGCTGTCCGGCCGGCGGCTCGACCTCGGTGTCGGCGCGGGCTGGAACGAGCCGGAGTTCGCCGAGGTCGGCGCCGACTTCCGGACCCGCGGCCGGCGGACCGACGAGATCCTCGACCTGCTCGCCGAGCTGTTCCGCACCGGCCGCGGCCCCGGCGGTGGGTACTTCGAGCCGCGGCCGGCGGGTCCGGTGCCGATCATCGTCGGCGGCAATTCCGACGCCGGCCTGCGCCGCGCCGCCCGGATCGGCGCGGGCTGGATGAGCGCCGGGCTGTCCCCCGCCGAATTCGGCGAGCGCGCCGAAAAGCTCACCGGCATGACAAACGGCCGCGAAACACGGGTCACCGCCAGAATGGAATGGCACGGCGGCGATCTCGGCGCGGCGAAGACGCGATTCGAGGCGTATATCCTGGCCGGGGCGGACGCGGTGGCCGTCCACTTCGGCCCGGCCGAGGACTACGAACAGCGGATGACCACGTTCGCCGAGGCCGTCGCCGGACCCTAGGATGCCCGTGACGCCGACCCCCGGGAGCGCCAGTGCCGACCGAGCCGACCACGCGCCACCGGGTCGCGTTCATCTTCCCGATCTACAACGAGGAAGGGAACGTCGACCTGCTGCACCGCACGGTCGACGAGGTCACCGCGCCGCTGGCCGGGCGGTACGAGTTCAGCTTCGTCTACGTCGACGACGGCAGCCGGGACGCCTCCCTGGAGCGGCTCACCGAGCTGGGCGCGCGTGACCCACGGGTGACGGTCGTCGAGCTGTCCCGCAACTTCGGGCACCAGATGGCCGTCACCGCCGGGCTCGACCTGGTCGACGCGGACGCCGTGGTCATCATGGACAGCGACCTGCAGGACCCGCCGCGGGTGGCCCTCGAGCTGCTCGAGAAGTGGGAAGAGGGTTACGACGTCGTCTACGCGCAGCGCCGGTCGCGGCGGGACTCGCCGTTCAAGCGGTTCACCGCGAGCGCGTTCTACTGGTTCCTCCAGAAGATGGCCGCGGTCGAAATCCCGAAGAACACCGGCGACTTCCGGCTGGTCGACCGCAAGGTCGTCGACGAGCTGCGCAAGTACCGCGAGCGCGACCGGTTCTTGCGCGGCCTCGTCAGCTACGTCGGGTTCAAGCAGACGGCGGTGCTGTTCGACCGCGACCAGCGCCACGCCGGCGTCACCGGCTACCCGCTGACGAAGATGCTGCGCTTCGCCGCCGACGGCATCCTCGGGTTCTCGACCACGCCGCTGCGGATGATCACGCGGATGGGGTACCTGATCTCGCTGCTGAGCTTCCTCGGTGTGCTCTACGTCGTCGGCGTCAAGCTGTTCGCGCCGGAGACCGCGGTGCCCGGCTGGGCGTTCATCACCATCGCGATGTTCTTCCTCGGCGGCATCCAGATCATCATGCTGGGCGTGCTCGGCAGTTACATCGGCCGCACGTACTCGCAGGTGCAGAACCGGCCGCTGTACACGGTGGCGTCGGTGCGCACGGGCGTTCCCGAGTCCGCCGAAGAGCGCCGGAGCGCCGCCCGATGAGGCTCGTCACGGCCACGCAGGTGCGCTTCGGGATCGTCGGGATCGGCAACACGCTCGTCGACGCGCTGGGCTACGCGCTGCTGGCGACGCTGGGCGTGCCGACGTTCGTCGCGAACCTCATCTCGACGACGGTGGGCATGCTGCTGTCGTTCACGCTGAACCGGAACTTCACGTTCCGGGCGAAGGACGGCGACGTCCGCCGTCAGGCGCTGCTGTTCTTCGGCGTCACCGCGTTCGGGCTCTGGGTGGTCCAGTTCGGCGTGATCGCGCTGGTCAGCCACCTTTTCCCGGGCATCAACCTGCTGGTGCCGAAGGGCGCCGCGATCGTCGTCGGGCTGTTCTGGAACTACCTGCTCTACCACTACGTGGTGTTCCGGCAGCGGCCCGTTTCGCCCGTTCCCGGTGCAGCGCCCGCCGACTCTGCGTGATCTCGTACGCTGTTCCGAGTGCGATCCCGTGAACTCCGCTTCGGCCTGGGCGTCTTCGTTCTCTCCCTGGGCGTGCTGCTGCTCCGGTTCCTCGTGCCGCGGCCGGTCGGGATGGCGGACAACGGTGACGGCTGGCGCCTGCTGTGCGCCCTGGGCGGCCGGCACCCGGACCTCCCGTCCGAGTTCTACGTGCGCTTCACCTACAGCCCCGGGCTGCCCTGCACGAGCAACTACATCTCGAGCCAGGCGTGGATCGACTGGTTCGCGCGCAAGCTGGGGCACGCGCTCGGCTCGACAGCGGAGTTCAACCTGCTGGTGCTGGGCGGGATCACGTGCGTGCTGGTCGCGGCGGGGGTCGCGGCAACGGTCCTCGGCCTCGAGCTGAGCCGCCGCAACCGCGTCATCGCGGCGGTGCTGTTGCTGCTGGTGATGGCCGATTCGGCGTTCTTCGGCTACTTCGCGTCGGTGCTCAGCGAGGGCGCCGGGTTCCTGGGCATGCTGCTGACGACCGGCGGCCTGCTGCTGATGCACCGCACGGGCGCGTGGCGCTACTGGGGCGCGGCGCTGACCGTGGGCGGGGCGCTGATCGGCATCAACGCGAAGTCGCAGACGCTGCTGCTGATCCCGCTGTTCGTGCTGGCCCTGGCCCTGGTCCGGCCGCTGGGCAAGCGGGGCTGGGCGCGCTGGCTGCTGCCGCTGGGCGTCCTGGTGGCCGTGGGCGCGGGCACGGCGGTGGTCCAGTCCCACGGCGACCCGGCGAACGCGGAGTACCGCGAGGCGAACATGTTCCACGTCGTGTTCGACAGCATCGTCGACGGGAAGCACGACACGAACGCCGACCTGGCGGCGCTGGGCCTGCCGCAGAGCGCGACGAAGTTCATCGGCAAGGGCTGGTGGGAAGTCACCCCGTGGACGGACGCGGACTACAACACCTACCGCGACAAGATCAGCCGTCGCAACGTGGCCAAGTACTACGCGTCCCACCCGGAGCGCACGCTGCAGATCCTCCAGCAGGGCGCGGTCGACACCCTGACCGCGCGGCCGGCCCGCCTGGGCAGCTTCGCCGAGTCGGCCGGGTTCCCGAAGATGGCCCAGGAGTTCCGGGTGCCGGTGTTCTCGGGACTGTCCGCGCTGGCGGCGCCGCTGGGGCTGTTCGTGCTGGTGCCGTTCTGGCTGCTGATCGGCTGGGCCGGGATCCGCGCGTTCCGCCGGCACAAGCGCGAGTTCGGGATCGTGGTGTTCTTCCTGCTGCTGTTCGCGGTGGGGCAGTTCGGCCTGTCCGCGCTCGGCGAGGGTGTCGAAGGGGTTAAGCACCAGCTGCTGACGCTGTTCCCGACGTTCCTGGCATTCGTGTACGCGGTGATCAGCTTCTTCCCCCGGCCGGCGTCTCCTTCGCAAGAGGAAGAAGAGGAAGCGGAAGCCGAGCCGGCGACCGAGGTGTTCGACGCCTTCCGCGAGCCGGAGTCGCCCGGCGTCCGCTGACCGGTTTCCTGGCAGACTGCGGTGATGCGGATCAAGCACCAGGTCGTCACGTTCGACGCGGCCGATCTCGCGGCCGAGAGCCGCTTCTGGGCGGGCGTGCTCGGCGGCGAGGTCGATGAGGACGGCGACTGGCACATGGTGACGGTGGACGGCGCCCCGCGGATCGGCGTGCAGCTCGCCCCCGGTCACGCGCGGCCGGAGTGGCCGGACGGCCCGGTCGAGCAGCAGGTGCACCTCGACCTGTGGGTCGAGGACTTTCCCGAAGCGCACGAGCAGGTCACGGCCCTCGGCGCCACGGTGCTGAAGCCGGCATCCGGGGCCACGTCGGGGGACGACTTCCAGGTGTACGCCGACCCGGCCGGTCACCCGTTCTGCCTGTGCTGGCTGGTCGCCGGACAGCGCTGACCAGCCAGGCGTCAGCCGGCTGAGATGGCCAGGCGCTCTTCGCGGTCCGCCGTTGCCAAGGCGTCCAGGACGCCGTCGAGGTCGCCGTCCAGGACCTGGTCGAGGTTGTACGCCTTGTAGTTCACCCGGTGGTCCGAGATGCGGTTCTCCGGGAAGTTGTACGTCCGCACGCGCTCCGACCGGTCCACCGTCCGGACCTGCGACCGGCGGGCGTCGGACGCCTTGGCCGCGGCCTCTTCCTCGGCGACCGCCTGGAGGCGGGCCTGCAGCACCTGCAGCGCCCGGGCGCGGTTCTGGATCTGGGACTTCTCGTTCTGGCAGGAGACGACGATGCCGGTCGGCAAGTGGGTGATCCGCACCGCCGAGTCGGTCGTGTTCACGCTCTGGCCGCCCGGGCCCGACGAGCGGAAGACGTCGATGCGCAGGTCGTTCGGGTCGATCTCGACCTCGACCTCCTCCGGCTCCGGGTAGATCAGCACCCCGGACGCCGACGTGTGGATCCGGCCCTGCGACTCGGTCGCCGGCACACGCTGGACGCGGTGTACGCCACCCTCGAACTTCAGGCGGGACCAGACACCGTCGACAACCGCCGACTTGGTCTTGATCGAGAGCGTGACGTCCTTGAAGCCGCCCAGGTCGGAGTCCACCGAGTCGAGGACCTCGGCCTTCCAGCCGTGCCGCTCGGCGTAACGCAGGTACATCCGCAGCAGGTCGCCGGCGAACAGGGCCGACTCCTCACCACCCTCGCCGGACTTGATCTCCATCACGACGTCGGAGCCGTCGTACGGGTCGCGCGGCAGCAGCAGCTCGGTGAGCTTCGACTCCAGCTCGGGGATCCTCGCGCTCAGCTGCTCGGCCTCCGCGGCGAACTCCGCGTCCTCCGAGGCCATCTCCTTGGCGGCCGAGAGGTCGTCGCGGACGGTGTCGAGCTCGTGGACGGCCCGCACCACCGGCGTCAGCTCGGCGTAGCGGCGGCCGAGCTTGCGGGCGCGCGCCTGGTCGGCGTGCACCGCGGGGTCCGCGAGCTGCGTCTCCAGCTCCGCGTGCTCGGCGAGCAGCCCCTTGAGCGAGCTCGAATCCACCTCTGCCACCTCTCCGGCCGGTCGAAGACACAGTGTCCAAGACAAGAAACGGCGCCCACCCGAACGTGCGGGTGGGCGCCGTTGAAAAAGCTACTTGGCGTCGGCGTCCTTCTTCTGACGCTTGCCGTAGCGAGCCTCGAAGCGCGCGACCCGGCCACCGGTGTCCATGATCTTCTGCTTGCCCGTGTAGAACGGGTGGCAGTTCGAGCAGATCTCGACGTGGATGTCGCCACTGGCCTTGGTGCTGCGCGTGGTGAAGCTGTTGCCGCAGTCGCAGTTCACGTTCGTGACCACGTACTCGGGGTGAATGCCGCTCTTCATGGTGTCCTCTCTCGTTGGCTCCGGGTCCCCAGTCGTTCACGGGGTGAACCGGCGCCGGACTTCAGCGGGTAATTCTGCCAGACGGGCTGACGATCACTGGAACGCACCCCGCTGACCTGGTATTCCGAACGCGCCGGAGGCCTCCTCGCGCCGACCGCGGGGAGGCCTCCGGCATCCGCGCTCAGTCGTCTTCGCCGCCGCCGAGGGCGGTCTTCGAGACCTGCATGAGGAACTCGGTGTTCGTCTTCGTCTTGCGCAGCCGCGAGATCAGCAGGTCGATGGCCTGCTGCGAGTCGAGCGCGTGCAGCACGCGGCTCAGCTTCACGGTCACGGCCAGCTCGTCCGGGTTGAGCAGCAGCTCGTCCTTACGAGTACCGGACGGGTTGACGTCGACGGCCGGGAACACGCGGCGCTCGGCGATCTTGCGGTCGAGCTTGAGCTCCGCGTTGCCGGTGCCCTTGAACTCTTCGAAGATGACCGTGTCCATCGTCGACCCGGTCTCCACCATCGCCGTGGCGAAGATGGTCAGCGAGCCGCCGTTCTCGATGTTGCGCGCCGCACCCAGGAACCGCTTCGGCGGGTACAGCGCGGTCGAGTCGACACCACCGGACAGGATCCGGCCGGACGCCGGGGCCGCCAGGTTGTAGGCCCGGCCCAGGCGGGTGATCGAGTCGAGCAGCACGACGACGTCGTGGCCCATCTCGACCAGGCGCTTGGCCCGCTCGATCGACAGCTCCGCGACCGAGGTGTGGTCCGCCGGCGGCCGGTCGAAGGTCGAGGCGATGACCTCACCCTTCACCGAGCGCTGCATGTCGGTGACCTCTTCCGGACGCTCGTCGACCAGGACGACCATCAGGTGGCACTCGGGGTTGTTCGTGGAGATCGCGTTCGCGATGTCCTGCATGATCGTGGTCTTACCGGCCTTCGGCGGCGACACGATCAGGGCGCGCTGCCCCTTGCCGACCGGCATGATCAGGTCGATCACGCGGGTCGTGAGCTTGTGCGACTCGGTCTCGAGGCGCAGCCGCTCGTTCGGGTACAGCGGGGTCAGCTTGGTGAAGTCGGGCCGCCGCTTGGCCTCGTCCGGCTCCAGGCCGTTGATCGAGTCGACGCGCACCAGCGGGTTGAACTTCTGCCGCTGCTGCTCGCCGTCACGCGGCTGGCGCACGACGCCGGTGATGGCGTCACCACGGCGCAGGCCGTACTTGCGGACCAGCGAAAGCGAGACGTACACGTCGTTCGGGCCGGCGAGGTAGCCGGAGGTCCGCACGAACGCGTAGTTGTCGAGCACGTCCAGGATGCCCGCGACGGGCAGCAGGACGTCGTCCTCGCGGATCTCGGTGTCCGGCGAGCCGCCGGCCTCGCGCTGGCCGCCGCCACTGCCCCGGCGACGGCGGTCGCGGAAGCGACGGCCGCGACGGCCGCCTTCCTCGTCGTCGTCCGGCTGCTGGGCGCGGTTGTCGCGGCTGTCCTGCCCGCGGTTGCCGCCGTCCTGCTGGTTGCGCTGGCGGTTGCCGTCCTGGCGGTTGTCGTTGCGGCTGCCGCCGCCCTGACGCTGCTGGTCGCGGTTGTTGTTCCCGCCCTGCTGACGGTCGCCCTGCTGGCGCTCGCCCTGCTGACGGTCACCGCCGCCCTGGCGCTCACCACCCTGGCCCTGCTGGCGGTCGCCGCCGCCCTGGCCTTCGGGCGCGCCGGCGGCACGGTTCGACCCGCGGCGGCGACGGCTGCGGCCGCCCTCCTCGGGCTGGCCGTCCTGGCCGTCCTGCTTGTCCTGGCGGTCCTGCTGCGGGCGCTCGGCCGGCGGGGTGTCCACCGGCGCGCTCGCCGCCGGCGCCTCGGCCTTCGGCTCCGGCTTGGTCTCGGCCGGCGCCGCGGGCGCCTCCGCCTTGGGCTCGCGCTTCGGAGCCTTCACCGGCTCGCCGACGCCCTCCAGCGGCAGGGTCTCGTTGGCCGCACGCTTGCGAGACTTGCCCTGACGCTCACGGATCGCGGCGATCAGATCGCCCTTGCGCATGCCCGTCGTCTCACCGACGCCGAGCTCCCCAGCCAGCGAACGCAGTTCCGCCACGGTCTTACCGGTCAACCCGCCGACCGTCTTCTTGGGAGCGGGGGTGGTGCCGTTCGACTCCGCGGCGCTGCTACCCACGTCGCTCAAAAGATCGGTGTTGCTCACACATGTCCTTCCTGACCGATCCACGCCTCCAGGCGGATCAGCGGACTGCCGCTCGCTTCTGATCGCGAACCGGCGTAACTGCCCCCCGATACGGGAGATGAGCTCTTCGGCCGTGCGAAACACAGCTGGAGCGCCTCCACCACAGGGGTTTGCGTCCTCCATTCGGAGGACACGAAATTCGGCACCGCCGAAACCGGAAACCCGCCTGCGTCCCTCCGCGTTACCCCGCTTGCCAGGCGGTGCGGATCTGGCGGATCGACGAAGGATGCCATCCGGGAAAGCTCCCAGGACCGGCACCGGGTGCGGAAACGCACGGTGATCGAACGCCCCCGAGGGTAGACCGCGGCGGTGCCGGGTGCAACAACCACCCCCCGCGTGGCGGCCCCTACCGCGGGCACGTGACCCAGCCTTTACTGAGCCGCAACCTGCACACCTGTGAGATCCACGGGCAGCTCGAAGACGTCAAAAGCCGTAACGTCCACCTCCGGCGGCAATATTCCCGTCGTCGTCAGCGCGAGCACCGTCGGACCCGCACCCGAGACGGCGGCGGCCACTCCCCGTGCACGCAGCGTCGCCACCAGCTCGGTGCTCGCCGGGTACGCGGGCGCCCGGTAGTGCTGGTGCAGCCGGTCTTCGGTGGCCGCGAGCAGGAGCTCCGGCTTCGCCGTCAGCGCGTGCACGGCGAGCGCGGCGCGGCCGGCGCTGTGCGCGGCGTCGGCGTGCGGCACGGTCGCCGGCAGCAGGCCGCGGGTGGTCGCGGTGGCCGAGCGCACCGACGGCACGGCGACGACCGGCCGGATCGACGCGTGCGGCACGAGCCGCTCGGCGTGGAACACCCCGCCGTCGCACCAGGCCAGGACGAGCCCGCCGAACAGGCTCGCCGCGGCGTTGTCGGCGTGGCCTTCGAAGCCCGCAGCCAGCTGCAACGCCCCGAATGCGTCGAGCTCCCGGCCGGCCAGCGCGTACCCGGCGGCGACGCCGGACACCACGGCGGCCGCGGACGAGCCGAGCCCGCGCGCGTGCGGGATCGCGTTGAAGCACCGCAGGTGCAGGCCGGGCGGCTCGACACCGAGCTGCGCGCAGGTCCGCCGGATCGCGCGCACGACCAGGTGCGTCTCGTCGGTCGGGACGTCCGCGACGCCGCCCGCGCCGGCGTCGATCACCTCGACCTTGAGCCCGCTGTCGGTGACCTGCAGCTCGACGACGTCGTGCAGCTCCAGCGCCAGGCCGAAGGCGTCGAAGCCCGGCCCGAGGTTCGCCGTCGACGCCGGGACGGTGACCTTGAACGCGGTCACCGCAGGTCCAGCGCCGCCGCGACCGCCGAGGGGTCGACGGCCAGCGGCTCGACCTCGACGTTGCCCGCCAGGGCCGTCTGCGGGTCCTTCAGGCCGTGCCCGGTGACGGTGCAGACGACCTTGGACCCGCGGGGCAGCCGGCCGTCGGCGGCCGTGGCGAGCAGGCCCGCCACGCTGGTGGCCGACGCCGGCTCGACGAACACGCCCTCACGCCCGGCCAGCAGCCGGTACGCCTCGAGGATCTTCTCGTCCGTGACGGCCTCGAAGAGCCCGTCGGACGCGTCCTTCGCCTTGACGGCGGCGGTCCACGAGGCCGGGCTGCCGATCCGGATCGCGGTGGCGATCGTGTCCGGGTCGCGCACCGGTTCGCCGTGCACCAGCGGCGCCGCGCCGGCCGCCTGGAAGCCGAACATCCGCGGGGTGTTCTTCACCACATCGTCGGCGGCGTACTCCGAATAACCCGCCCAGTAGGCGGTGATGTTCCCGGCGTTGCCGACCGGCAGGCAGTGGATGTCCGGCGCCTCACCGAGCACGTCGCAGATTTCGAAGGCCGCGGTCTTCTGGCCGGCGATGCGCACCGGGTTGACCGAGTTGACCAGGGTGACCGGGTAGTCGGCCGCGGTCTTGCGGGCCAGCTCGAGGCAGTCGTCGAAGTTGCCGTCCACCTGCAGGATCCGCGCGCCGTGCAGGACGGCCTGGGCGAGCTTGCCCAGCGCGATCTTGCCCTGGGGCACCAGCACGGCGCAGGTGAGGCCGGCACGGGCGGCGTAGGCGGCGGCCGAGGCGGACGTGTTGCCGGTCGACGCGCAGATCACCGCCTTGAGCCCGCTGGCGAGCGCGTGCGTGATGGCCACGGTCATCCCGCGGTCCTTGAACGAGCCGGTCGGGTTGACACCCTCGACCTTGAGGTAGACCTCGCAGCCGGTCAGCTCGGACAGGTGCCGCGCGGGCAGCAGCGGCGTGTTGCCCTCCCCGAGCGTGACGACCTGCGCCCCGTCCGGGACCGGGACGCGGTCCCGGTACGCCTCGATGATTCCCGGCCAGGCCTGGCTGCTCACTGGTCTTCGCCTTCCACGCGCATCACGCTGACAACTTCGTGCACGACGTCGAGCTTCGCGATCTCGTCCACAGTGGACTGCAACGCCGCGTCGGGCGCCTGGTGCGTCACGACGACGAGGCTCGCGCGGTCGCCGACGTCGCTCTGCCGCACCGCCGCGATGCTGACGCCGTGCGCGGCGAACGCCTGCGCCACCTGCGCGAGCACACCGGCGCGGTCGGCGACGGAAAGGCTGACGTGGTACCGGGTCGGGGTCTGGCCCATCGGCCGCACCGGCAACGCCGCGTGCGCGGACTCGCGCGGCCCACGCCCGCCGGCGACCCGGTTGCGGGCCACCGCGACGAGGTCACCGAGCACCGCGCTCGCCGTCGGCGCGCCGCCCGCGCCCTGGCCGTAGAACATCAGCTCGCCGGCCGCGTCGGCCTCGACGTAGACGGCGTTGAACGCGCCGCCGACGCCGGCCAGCTGGTGGCTGCGCGGGATCATCACCGGGTGCACGCGGGCGGAGACCGACTCGACGCCGTCGTCGTCGGTCACGCGTTCGCAGATCGCCAGGAGCTTGACCGTGCGGCCGAGCATCCGGGCCGCGCCGAGGTCGGCGGCGGTGACGTCGGCTATGCCCTCGCGGTGCACGTCCGAAGCCGTCACGCGGGTGTGGAACGCGAGCGAGGCGAGGATCGCGGCCTTCGACGCGGCGTCGTACCCGTCGACGTCGGCGGTCGGGTCGGCCTCGGCGTACCCGAGCCGGCTGGCCTCGTCGAGCGTCTCGGCGTACCCGGCGCCGGTGGAGTCCATCGCCGAGAGGATGTAGTTGGTGGTGCCGTTGACGATGCCCATCACGCGGGTGATCCGGTCACCGGCCAGCGACTCCCGCAGCGGGCGCAGCAGCGGGATGGCCCCGGCCACCGCGGCCTCGAAGTACAGGTCGGCGCCCGCGGCGTCGGCCGCCTCGAACAGGTCGGCGGAGTGTTCGGCCAGCAGCGCCTTGTTCGCCGTGACGACGGACTTCCCGGCCTTCAGCGCGGCGAGCAGCCAGCCGCGCACCGGCTCGATGCCGCCGACCAGCTCGACCACCACGTCGACGTCGTCGCTGGTCACGAGCTTCTCGGCGTCCGCGGTCAGCAGCTCCGGCGGCAGCTCGGGGTGCTTGTCCGGCCGGCGGACCGCGATGCCGGCCAGCTCGACCGTCGTCCCCGCCCGCGCGGCCAGCTCCGCCGCCTGCTCGGTGAGCAGCCGGGCGACCTGGCCGCCGACGGTTCCGCAGCCGAGCAGGGCGACCCTGATGGACGGTCGTTCCTCTGGGGCAGACACTGTTGCTCAGACCTCCAGGCGCAGCATGTCGTCGGTCGTCTCCCGCCGCAGCAGCAGCCGGGCGCTGCCGTTGCGCACGGCGGCCACGGCCGGGCGCGGCTGCCGGTTGTACGTGCTCGCCATCGAATAGCAGTAGGCGCCGGTCGCCGCGACCGCCAGCAGGTCGCCGGGAGCCAGCGTGTCGGGCAGCCAGCAGTCTCGTACGACGATGTCGCCGGACTCACAGTGTTTTCCCACGACC
This sequence comes from Amycolatopsis sp. NPDC051758, assembly GCF_044453095.1. Taxonomy (NCBI): domain Bacteria; kingdom Bacillati; phylum Actinomycetota; class Actinomycetes; order Pseudonocardiales; family Pseudonocardiaceae; genus Amycolatopsis; species Amycolatopsis sp. NPDC051758. Next base: position 583,354 of record NZ_JBITCJ010000004.1, read on the forward strand.
CGGGACAGCACGGCCTGCGCGGGCTGCTCGTTGTCACCCGCGGACCGGGAAACGAGCCGGACATCGTACACCGCGTCGTAGAGCGCGGTCCGGATGTTGTCGCTCATCCCGCCGTCGACGCTGACATACCGGCGCGACACGTCGTCGCCGAGCGAGACGTCCTTGATGGTGCCGACCTCGTACAGCGTGACGGTGCCGGGACCGGCGATCGCCCGGCCCGGCTCGCCCGCGATGCGCGGCACCGGGAGGCCCGCGTACGCGCACTCCTTGCGGACGATCTCGCGGATCTGCGTGATCATCTGTGCCGGCGGCGGCGGGTTGTCCTTCTCGGTGTAGGCGATGCCGAACCCGCCGCCGAGGTCGACCAGGCTCAGCTGGTCGAGCAGCTCGGTGCCGTGCTCCTTGGCCAGGTCCGCGAGCAGCCCGACGACCCGGCGGGCGGCGACCTCGAAGCCGTCGGCGTCGAAGATCTGCGAGCCGATGTGGCTGTGCAGGCCGATGAGCTTGAGCGAATGCGCGTTGAGCACCCGGCGCACTGCCTCGGCGGCGTCGCCGGAAGCCAGCGAGAAGCCGAACTTCTGGTCCTCGTGCGCGGTCGCGATGAACTCGTGGGTGTGCGCCTCGACGCCGACGGTGACCCGGATCAGCACCGCCTGCTCGACGTCGTGGCGCGCGGCGATGTCGGCCAGCCGGGCGATCTCGTAGTACGAGTCGAGCACGATCGTGCCGACCCCGGCGACGATCGCGGCTTCGAGCTCCGCGGGCGACTTGTTGTTGCCGTGGAAGGTGATCCGCCCGGCCGGGAAGTTCGCGCGCTGCGCCACGGCGAGCTCGCCGCCGCTGCAGACGTCCAGGCTCAGCCCCTGCTCGGCCACCCAGCGCGCGACCTCGATGGAGAGGAACGCCTTGGACGCGTAGTGCACGAGCGACGGGTCGTCGAACGCCTCCGCGTAGTCGGCGCACCGGGACTTGAAGTCGGCCTCGTCGACCACGAACAGCGGCGTGCCGTGCTGCTCGGCCAGCTCGCGGACGTCGACGCCGGCGATCCGCACGACGCCGTCGGCGCCGCGGAAGGTGTTGCGCGGCCACACTTTCGCGGGCAGCTTGTCGAGCTCTTCGACCCCCGAGGGCTGCAGCCCGGAGGTGTCGGCGTGGGGGTAGACGTCGGCGTGCCGTGGGCCCGCGGGGTGCGCCATGGGTTACATCCGTTCCGGAGCAGAGACACCGAGCAGGGCGAGTCCGTTCGCCAGGACCTGGCGGGCCGCTTCGCACAGCGCGAGCCGCGCGAAGGTCAGCGGGGTGGCTTCTTCGTCACCCATCGGGAGGACCCGTCCCACGGTGTAGAACTTGTGGTAGGCGCCCGCGAGTTCTTCGAGGTAGCGCGCGATCCGGTGCGGCTCCCGCATGTCGGCGGCGCGGCGCACGGTTTCCGGGAACTCGCCGATGGTGCGGATCAGGTCGCCCTCGGCGGGCAGCGTGAGGAGTCCGAAATCGACGTCCGAGTCGGACTGCTTCGCGAGGCCGAGGTCGGCCGCGTTGCGCTGCAGGGACGCCAGCCGCGCGTGGGCGTACTGGACGTAGTAGACGGGGTTGTCGTTGGAGTGCTTGCGCAGCAGGTCCAGGTCGACGTCCAAAGTGGAGTCGACGGAGTACCGGATCAGCTCGTAGCGGGCCGGGTCGACACCGACCGCCTCGACCAGGTCCTCCATCGTGATCACGGTGCCCGCGCGCTTGGACATCCGCACCGGCTTGCCGTCGCTGACCAGGTTCACCATCTGGCCGATCAGCACCTCGACCGTCGCCGGGTCGTCGCCGAACGCCGCGGCGGCGGCCTTCAGCCGGGCGATGTACCCGTGGTGGTCCGCGCCGAGCATGTAGATGCACAGGTCGAAGCCGCGGTTGCGCTTGTCCTTGAAGTAGGCCAGGTCGCCGGCGATGTAGGCCGGGTTGCCGTCCTGCTTGATGACAACGCGGTCCTTGTCGTCGCCGTACTCGGACGACTTCAGCCACCACGCGCCGTCTTCGAAGTACAGGTTCCCGGAGTCCTTCAGCTGCTGGACGGCGGTGTCGACCGCGCCCGACTCGTGCAGCGAGTTCTCGTGGAAGTAGACGTCGAAGTCGGTGCCGAAGTCGTGCAGGCTCTGCTTGATCTCGCCGAACATCAGGTTGATGCCGATCCGGCGGAACGTCTCGTGCCGCTGCTCCTCCGGCAGCGACAGCGCGCTCGGCTCGGCCTTGATGACCTCGGCGGCGATGTCGTTGATGTAACCGCCCGCGTAACCGTCCTCCGGCGCGGGCTCGCCCTTCGCGGCGGCGATCAGCGACCGGACGAACCGGTCGATCTGCGCGCCGGCGTCGTTGAAGTAGTACTCGCGGGTGACCTCGGCGCCCTGCGCGCCGAGCACGCGGCCCAGCGCGTCGCCGACCGCGGCCCAGCGGGTGCCGCCGAGGTGGATCGGGCCGGTCGGGTTCGCCGAGACGAACTCGAGGTTGATCTTGGTGCCGGCCAGCGCGTCACCGCGGCCGAAGGCGGCGCCGGCGTCGAGCACCTGGCGCACGATGTCACCCTGTGCGGCCGCGGCGAGCCGGAAGTTGAGGAAGCCGGGGCCGGCGACCTCGGCGGAGGCGACACCGTCGGTGGCCGCGACCGCTTCGGCGAGCGCCTCGGCGAAGTCGCGCGGTTTCAGCCCGGCCTTCTTGGCCACCTGCAGCGCCAGGTTCGTCGCGTAGTCGCCGTGGTCGGGGTTGCGCGGGCGTTCGATGGTCACCTGCTCCGGCAGCACGGCGTCGTCGATGCCGCGTGCGGCGAGCACCTGCACGGCGGAGCTGCGGACCAGGTCGGCGAGAGCGGCGGGAGTCACTCGTCGAATTCTAGGTGTGCCCAGGTCGGACGCTTTCAGCGGTCTCGGCCACGTCACGGCGGGCATCCCCAGACGGGTTTTCGGGGGCTCCGGGTGGCGGAGCCCCCGGCCCGAGGCGAAGCCTCGGTTGTCACTGCGTGAGGCGTTAACGGTGATCAGACGCGTGGTCTCTACACTGGCCCGGGCGGGAATCCGTCCGCAGCCACCAGAGGGAGAACGCGGGAGCCATGGCGAACGGGACAACTCGGAAAAAGGGGTCTGCGGTGAAGGCCGCCCGCGGTTCCGTGGTGAGCAAGAAGGGCACGCCGTGGGGCACGATCATCGCCGTCGTGGCCATCGTCGCCCTGGCCGGCGCCGTGATCACCTACTACATGGTGGCGTCCGCGCCGAAGCGTGAGCAGTCCGACCGCGAAGCGGCCGCCGCGTCCTTCGCGCCCACCGCGTCCGACCCGGACCCCTCGAAGCGCATCGCCGGCGTCACCACCGCCACCTACACCGGCAGTGTGCACGTGCTCCCGACCGAGCGCGTCGCTTACGACAAGACCCCGCCGTTCGGCGGCCCGCACGACGGTTACTGGGCCACCTGCACCGGCACGGTGTACCCGAACGCCGTCCGCACCGAGAACATGGTGCACGGCCTCGAGCACGGCGCCGTCTGGATCGCCTACAACCCGCAGCAGATCACGGGGGACGCGCTGAACCTGCTCAAGGTCCGCGTCGAGGGCAAGCCGTACACGATGATGTCGCCGTACCCGGGCCTCGACAAGCCGATCTCGCTGCAGTCGTGGGGCCACCAGCTGAAGGTGGACAAGGCCGACGACGCGCGCATCGACGAGTTCATCGCGGCGCTGCGGAGCAACCCGAACGGCGTCTACCCCGAGGTCGGCGCCTCCTGTGACGCCCTCGGCCCGGGCCAGTTCGACCCGGACAACCCGCCGCCGTTCGACCCGTCGAAGCCGGGCCCGGACGCCAAGCCGATGGACTACAAGGGCACCCCGAACGCCCAGACCGACCAGCAGACCGGCGGCATGAGCCAGCAGCCGTCCGCCCCGGCGTCGGGCACGCCGACCAAGTGAGCTCCCCAGAACAGCCCACGTGGTCGCGCTGGGTGATCATCGGCGGGACGCTCCTCGCGGTCCTGCTGATCGGCGCGACCGCGGGGATGTTCCTGACCCGCACCATCGACGGCGACTCGGCCGCCGCCACACCGGCGGCCGGGTCCGTCGAGGTCGGCTTCGCCCAGGACATGTCGACGCACCACCTGCAGGCCGTCACGATGGCCGGCTGGGCGCGTGACCATTCGACCGACCCGGAGATCCGCCAGCTGGCGTTCGACATCGAGCGCACCCAGCTGGAGCAGGTCGGCCGCATGAAGGGCTGGCTCATGCTGTGGGACCAGCCGGAGCAGGCCATCGGCGCGCCGATGAAGTGGATGACGGAGCCGATGACCGGCCACGACGGCATGTCGATGGGCACGTCGTCGGTCAACCCGGGCGCGGGCGCCCTGATGCCGGGCATGGCGACCAACGAGGAGCTGACGAAGCTGCGGTCGCTGTCGGGCAAGCAGCTGGACGTGTACTTCCTGCAGCTGATGCTCCGCCACCACCAGGGCGGGACTTCGATGGCCCAGTACGCGGCGGGGCATTCGAACATGACGGCTTTGCAGGCTCTGGTGCGCAGCATCCTGACGTCGCAGGGTGCGGAGATGGACCAGATGAAGCTGATGCTCTCCAGCCGGGGCGCCCAGCCGCTCCCCTGACTACGGTCAGGCGAGGTGCAGCGCCACCGCTCACACCTTCGAGATCGGCCTCCAGAGCTGGTCGCATCCAAGAGCGAGAGAGCACCAACTTGGCCGCACGGGCGACACAGTGCGGCGGCCGCTGAAAGCAAGGCAAGGAATTCCGACCCTGTGACACCTGCCTCCGGAGGGCAGTCGTCAAGCGGAGACCCGGCGCGCTACCAGGAAAGCTCCTGGCAGCGCCGCGCACACTGCGGCGCCTCCACCTGCAGGGTCGCGTGCTCGATCGCGTACCGCGACGCCAGCAGGTTCTGCGCCTCCGTCAGCACGTCCGATTGCTGCGCGGGCGGAGCCAGGGTCAGGTGCGCCGAAGCCACCTCCATGCCCGAGGTCAGCGTCCAGACGTGCAGGTCGTGCACGTCCGCGACCCCCGGCAGCGCGGCCAGCTCGGCGTTGATCGCGCCGACGTCGACACCGCGCGGCGCGTGCTGGAAGAGGATGCGCAGGGCGCGGCGGGCGAGCGCCCAGGTGCGGGGCAGCACGAACAGCCCGATCGCGACACCGATGATCGGGTCGGCGTAGCGCCAGCCCGTCAGGAGGGTCAGCGCGCCGCTGATCAGCACGCCGACCGAGCCGATCAGGTCGGCCAGCACCTCGAGGTAGGCGCCACGGACGTTGAGGCTCTCCTTCGCACCCGACCGCAGCACGGCGAACGACACGACGTTGGCCAGGAGGCCGGCCGACGCGGCCAGCAGCACGGGCAGGCCGGGCACGGCGGGCGGGTCGCTGATCCGGCCGACGGCCTCGACGAGGACGTACCCCGCGACGCCGAACAGCAGGATCGCGTTGCCGAGCGCGGCCAGCACCTCCGCGCGGTAGAGCCCGAAGGTGCGGCTCACCGTGGGGCCGGTCCGCCGCGCCAGGATGATCGCGGTCAGCGCCATGCCGACCCCGAGGACGTCGGTGAACATGTGCGCCGCGTCCGAGATCAGGGCCAGCGAGCCGGTCGTGAAGCCGACGATGAACTCGAGCACCATGAAACCGGCGCCGATCCCCAGGGCGATGGTCAGGCTCCGCACGTACCGGCCCGACGCGCTCGCCGGCGCGCCCGTTTGGCCGTGTCCGTGGCCGTGTCCCATTTCGCCTCCGTTCCCGCGGTCCCGTCGAGGCCAAACATATAGTCGAATGCGCATATGTGCAACAGAGGTGAGGCTCAGTTCACTCACCGGGAAGGTACTCCGAGACGTGTTCGTGACCAATCCACCAGGAGGGGCTTCCCGCCTGGTGGATCGGTCACGCTCAGGCGTCGGCTCGGCTAGCGCACCAGCCGGAAGAAGCCGCGAACCTGCTCGACGAACAGCTGCGGCTGCTCGACCGCGGCGAAGTGCCCGCCGACGGGCAGTTCCTCGAACCAGCGCAGGTCGGTGTAGCGCCGCTCGGCCTGCCGCCGCGACGGCCGCACGATCTCCTTGGGGAACACCGAGACCCCGGCCGGCACGTCCACAGTGGACAGGTCGCGATCGTTGTTCTCCCAGTACATCCGCGCCGAAGAAGCCGCCGTGGCGGTGAACCAGTAGACGGAGATAGCGTCGAGGATCTTCTGCCGGTCGACGGCGTCCTCGGGGTGGCCCTTGTTGTCCGTCCACGCCCAGAACTTCTCGGCGATCCAGGCGGCCTGCCCGGCCGGCGAGTCGGTCAGGCCGTAGCCGAGCGTCTGCGGCCGGGTGCCCTGCTGGGCGGAGTAACCGGCCCCGCTCCGCCGGAACTCCTGGAGATCGGCGAGCGCCCGGCGCTCCTGCGGCGTTGGATCGTCCTGGTCCAGTCGCACGGGCGCGAAGTTGACGTGCACCCCGGCGACGCGTTTCGAGCGCGAGAGCGCGTTCGTCACCGCGGCGCCCCAGTCACCACCCTGCGCGCCATAGCGGTCGTAGCCGAGCGACACCATCAGCGCGTCCCACAACTCGGCGACCCGCGGGATCTTCAACGCGGGCTTGTCACTCCACCCGAACCCGGGCAGCGAAGGAACAACGACGTGGAAGGCATCGGCGGCATCCCCGCCGTGTTTCACGGGATCGGTGAGCGGCCCGATGACGTCGAGGAACTCCAGCACGGACCCCGGCCACCCGTGCGTGAGCACGAGCGGCAGCGCATCCGCATGCGGCGACCGGACGTGCACGAAGTGCACCCCGACCCCGTCGACGGTCGCCCGGAACTGCGGAAAGGCGTTGAGCCGCCCGGCGAACCCGAAGTCGTACTCCTCACCCCAGTCACGGCAGAGCTCACGCACGTAGGCCAGCGGAACCCCCTGCGACCAGTCGTCGACGGTCTCGGCCTCGGGCCACCGCGTCCGCCGCAACCGCTCCCGCAGATCGGTGATGTCAGCCTCGTCGAGAGGGACCTGGAAGGGTTCGGCCATCTCGCCTCCTTCGATGAGCCACCCACGCTAGCGACGACCCGGTGAATGGATCAACTTTGTGACGCTGACCAGCAGAATCTCCCGTCGGCCCACCTGCCCGCGAGGGCCACCGGGGATGCGCTAAGCTTTCGGAGTCGCCCAGCGATGGGCCCTCGTAGCTCAGGGGATAGAGCACTGCCCTCCGGAGGCAGGTGTCGCAGGTTCGAATCCTGCCGAGGGCACCCGAGATGCCCGAGTCCTGTTCGCGGAACGCGCGAACCGGGTCTCGGGTTTTGTGTTTTCTGGGGGCCGAGCCCCCAGGCCCCCGCCGGGGGCCAGCCCCCGGACCCCCAGCGTGGTCACCTTTGAGCCTTGTCCAGGCCGGCGGGCTCTTTGTCACCAACTGCTGATCACCGGTCGACGGTGAGTTGCTTTTGGTCAATTCTCGTGGCTTTTTGTCCAGGAAATTTCCAGTATTTGTCTTCTTTTCATTTCCCGACATCGAACCGTTGCCGATATATTACTTCTGCATGACCGAAGCCGGTAACGTTCCAAATGGCTGACGAGACTTCGAACGTAACAATGTCGCTATACCCACTGAAGGCGAGCCGACCATGTCCGTCACCTGTGCCCGGTGCGGGACGGCGCCCACGCAGTCAGGCGCAGAACTCTGTGACGGCTGCGGGCGGACGCCCGACTCCGGCATGGCCATGACCCTCGAATTCCCCGCCGTGGAATCCGATCCCGAACCGGTCCCGTTCGACGAACTGCCGCCGATGGCCGCTCCTGTTCTGGTGCCGGGCACTCCCCCGCCGCCCGAGCCGGAGGTCGCCGTCCCGGCCGGGGACGGGCGGCCGTGGAAGATGACCGCCGCGGTTGTGGGAGCCGTCGCGGCCGTTGTCGCCGTCATCGTGGTCGTCACCGTGGCCACGACCACCACCAAGCGTCAGCCGGCCGCCAGCTCCCCCAGCGACGTCGCCGTGCCGGTGACGTCGGTCGAGTACACCCCGACACCGGCTCCTGCCACCACGCCGGACCTCAAGCCGACCGACGAAAGCTCGGCGCAGCAGCTGCTCGAAACCCAGGTCACGAACGACCGTCCCCTCGCCGAAGCACTCACGGGCTCCTGGGTTCCCCAGCTGTCCTCCAAGAAGCTCGGCCTCGTCGCGGACGGGACCACCTACGACCACCGGGCGATCTGGGCGGACTTCACGAACCTGCGGGCGCGCTACCCGGACGCCCTGCTGCTCTGGTCCGGCGACTACAGCAGCTTCCGCCTGACGAACTTCTGGGTCACCGTCGTCCCCCGGTCCTCGAGCAGCGGCGCATCCGCGAACAGCTGGTGCGACGGCGAGGGAATCGACAAGGACGGCTGTTACGCGAAGCTCATCACCCACACCGGCGGATACGCGGACAGCACCGTTCTCCGGAAATAACGGCCATTCTCCTGACAAAGACGTGACAATACGGAAGGAATACCCGGTGACCCAGGTTTTCCTCAGCTACCGCACCTGTGACGAACCCTTCGCGGCGGCTTTCTTCGACCTCGAGCTGACCCGCGAGTTCGGTCCGGACGCGGTGTTCTTCGCCTCTCGGTCGATCGCCCTCGGCGACGACTGGGAGACGGCGATGTTCAACGCCGTGTCCGCCTCCGTCGCCGTGCTCGTGGTGATCGGGCCGCGGTGGCTCACCGCGGCCGACGCGGACGGGCGGCCGCGGCTGCAGAACCCACGCGACTTCGTGCGCCGTGAGATCGAACTGGGGCTTCAGCTGAAGAAGCAGGTCATCCCCGTGCATCTCGAACGCCGCCACGACCTCGACCTCGACGCACTGCCGGAGTCCCTGTGGGAACTCGCCGACAAGCAGAGCACGACCGTGGCGTTCCGCAACAGCAAGCCCGACCTCGAGCGGCTCGTCACGCGCCTGCGCCGCCAGATCCCGGCACTGGCCCCGGCCAAGGCTCCGGTGAGCGCGGCAGGCACCGGCAGCAACACGCACAACACCGTCCTCGGCACGGTCCACGGGAACGTCATCCAGAGCGGCACGCACATCGGCGGCATCTTCCTCGGCGGGCCGCCCGCCGGTTCCTGACCGATCCCGCACCCGAAGCCAGAGGAGACGCCACGTGCCCGACGACAAGCCCCCGGAAAAGCCACCCGTCCACCCGAAGCCACCGCCTGCCAGCCCACCTTCTCCGCAGCCGGGGCCGCCCGGCGCCAAAGCGGACGGCAAGGCCGATGGCAAAGCCGGCAGCGAGCCCGCCGGCAAGGCGGAAGACAAACTCGACGAGAAGGTGACCACCCCGGCTCCGGAAGCGGACGTCGAGCGGGACTCGGCCGTGCGGAACGTCCAGGAGGACGCGTCCGTGCTGGAGCAGACGGAGATGGGCAGGTACGTCTCCCGGGGGATCAACCAGTTCAACGCCGAAACGATCATCTTCACGAGCTCCTACGACGAGGAGTTCGTCGAAAGCGCGCCGCGCGCCGGCCAGCGCCGGGCGCCCCGGCTCCAGTACTCCGAGGCGGACCTCGACCAGGCGACCGAGTCCTTCGTCGAGCCGCCCGGCTTCCGCGGCGAGCTGGACCTGCTCGCGGACCGCAACCTGGTGGTGCTGGCCGGCCCGCTCCGCACCGGCAAGCGGACCCGCGCCTTGCAACTGCTCAAGACGACCCTGCGTGAGGCCGGCCTCGACGAGGCCGTCGAAGAGGTGTCGGCGTCCGCGCTCACCAATCCCCTGTGGCGGGTGCCGCGGAAGGACACCGGGTTCGTCGTGTTCGACGAACCCGGGCGCAAGGACGCCTTCTCCGCGGCCAAGATCGGCGAGGAGTGGCTGCGGAACACCGCGCAGCGCCTGCACGAGTCGGGCAGCTTCCTGGTCGTGGTCACCGGGCCGCCCAGCGGCTCACTCGCCACCGCTCCCAGCCGCGCCGAGTTCGTCCTGGACGAATGGGAGCCGCCCGATTCGGTGGAGATCCTGCACCGGCGGCTGCGGGACACGATGCCGTCCGAGGCCGACGAGCTGATCGAGCGGCTCGGCCGCACCGAGCTGCCCGAAGTGCTCGCCGAGCGGGACAGCCCGGCCTTCGCGGTGCGCGCGGCGAAGGAGATCGGCGAGAGCCACCGGGCCGGCCGCAGTCTCGAGGAGACCGCGGCGAAACTCGGCAACGCCGAGGGCCTGGTCCACGAGTGGCTCAGCCGCGAACCGGAGGTGAAGGACCTCTCGCTGGTGCTGGCCACCGCGGTGCTGGACGACACCGGGTACCTCAAGGTCGCGGACGCGGCGGTCTCCCTCTACCAGCGGCTGAGCGGCGGCAGCAGCGCCCCCACCACCCTGCGGTACGCGCCGCGGCTGCACGCCGACCACACCTGGCTCCAGCGGGTGCCGGCCGAAGACTCCCGCCGCGCCCCGACGCTGCGGTTCCGGCACCCGAGGGTGCGACCGGCCGTGCTCAAGGTTGTCTGGTGCGGCTACGACGGAGCCCGCGGCAAGATCCTGGAGTGGCTCAAGGAGCTTGCTCTGCACGCCGACGTCGAGATCCGGGCCGGCGTGGCCCAGGCCATCGGAATCCTGGCACAGCAGGACTTCCAGCACGGCGTGCACGAGTACCTGCAGCCGTGGGGACGGGAAAGCTCCCAGCTGCTGCGGCAAACGGCCGCGCTCGGCCTCAACGTCGCGGGCGCCCTCGGCGACGACCGCGCGGCCTGGTCGTTGCTCGAGCGCTGGGCGACGTTCGCCTACCGGGAGAACACGGAGAACGTCTGCATCACCGCGGCGCTCGCCGCCGGCGGCCCCCTCGGCATCGGTAACCCACGACGGGCCCTGGGGGTCCTCCGGGACTTCGTGGTCTGCCCGGACAAGTGGGACGTGCTGGGCTCGGTCGCCGCCAGCGCCCGCGCGCTGGTCGGCGCGGGATGCGGCCGCGAAGTGCTGGAGGCCCTGTGTGACTGGACGGGAGCGGATGCCGACAAGGACGCCCTCGTCAAGGCCTTGCTCGTGTTCGCCTGCGTCGTCGAGCCCGACAACGACGACGCCTGGCCGGTGGTGCTTCGCGCGGCCGACGAGAACCGCGAGCTCATCACCCGGCTGTGGTGCCGGGCCATGGCCGACGGCATCGTCCGGGAGACGGCGCTCGGTGAGCTGCGCAGCTGGGTGCGCCGGGTCGACGAGGATGCGAGCGCCGAACCGGTCGTGCTCGGCCTCGTCGCCGACATCGCGGACACCAGTCCGGGTGACCGGGACCGGGTCCGGCACGCGCTCAGCCAATGGGCCCAAGACCGCTACCGGCCTTCGATGGCCGCGGCGACGTTCTACGACCTGATGGACGAAGCAGAAGAAGAGGTGTCATGAACCGGACCTACAACCCCATCCTGGAACGCACCGAGGTAGGCCGGCGATGGTTCCGGTCGACATTGCCTGCCCCTGAACTGGGCACAGCGCACGTTCTCGTCCGCACCTCGGCGGAGCCGATCGTCGTGTGGCACGGTCGGCCCGGGCCGACCGGCCGGCTCGGCGACTACCGGCGCTACGTCATCGACGTCGCCAACCACGGCCTCGCGTTCACCGTCAGAGCCGCGAGCGCCGAAGCCGTGTTCCCCTTCTCGGTGCAGGTGGAACTGGCGTGCCGGGTGCTCAATCCCTTCACCATCGCGCGCGACAACATCCAGGACATGACCGCCGCGCTGATGCCCTCGCTGGCCAGGGAAATCCGGGACACGGCGGCGCGGTTCGACGTGCTGCGGCCGACCGAAGCGGCCCGGGCCATCGAGATGCGGCTGAGCTCGGCCCATCCGTCCCAGGACGTGGAACTCGGTGGATTCTCGGTCACGGTGGTGCCCGAAAACACCCAGGGCGTGGTCCACGCCAAGCAGGAGCTCGGTGTGCAAGAGCTGCGGCGCAAGGAACTGCGTGACGTCTCGCACGGCAGCCCCGAAGAGCGGTTCGCCCAGCTGCTGGCGACGAACAACGGCGATGTGCGCGAAGTGCTCGACTACCTGAGCGAGCAGCGCAGCGCCGAAGCGCAGACCATGCTCAATGCCTTGCAGATCGCGATGAACGGGAAGCTGGAGGACATGGACGTCGCCGAGGTCCACCGCACCGCGTTCGGCAACATCTTCGGCGGAAACCAGAACCGGGTCGGTCCGCGGGAGTCGATGCGCGAACGTGTCGAGCGGCGGAACGGCAAGGCGGCCATCGAAAGCGGCGCCGTCGTGTCCGGGGTCGCCGAGCCGGTCTCGGCCAAGGCAGCGGAACCGGCGGAGAAGCCGGCGCCCGCCAAAGCGTCGTCCGACAAGCCGTCGGGCGAGCCGGGAGGTGGCTCGAACGGCGGCGCGCCCGCGGCCGACTCCTGAACCTTGTTCCTGTTGAAATCCTGTGAACCGGACACAACAGGCACTCGACATCTCCTCCGCACGTTGTCCCGGTGACAGAGGACGGGAGGAGCCATGGGTGCTCTTGGGACACTGCTCGGGTTCGCGCTGACCCTGTACATGCTGGTGCTGATCGCGCGGATGGTGCTCGACTGGGTCGGGATGGTGGGCAGCAGCCCGCCGTGGGCGCAGCGGGCCCGGGGGCTCGCGTACTCGGCCACCGAGCCGGTGATCGGGCCGGTGCGGCGGGTGGTGCGGCCGGTGCGGATCGGGGGGATCTCGCTCGACCTTGCGTTCACGCTCGTGTTCATCGCCGTTGTGGTGCTGCGGTCGGTGGCGTTCGCGTTGTAGCGGGACCTAGATCGAGCCGCGGAAGCTTGACGACAGGCGGTCGATGCCGCGTTCCAGTTCGGCTCGGACGCCGCGGAGGTCTACGCCGTCCGGGTCGACCAGGGCCTGCATCGAGATGCCGCGCAGCTGGGCGAGCAGTGCCGACGCGTACGAGTCCGCGTCGCGGACGCCGGTGATGGTTCCGTCCGCGACGCCGCTGGCCACGGTCTGGGCGATGGCGAACCGGAAGCGGCGGTCGGCCTCGGTCAGGGCGCCGCGCAGGGCCGAGTTCTCCGCCGCCGCGTCGCCCCACAGGGCCAGGAACGCCTGGTTGAGCGTCGGCATCGTGCGGATCAGCTCGAAGATGATGTCCAGCAGCGCGCGCAGCATGTCCATCGGGGTGGCGGTGGCCGAGCCCGTCCGGGCCGCGACGGCCTCGCTGTAGGCGTTGGTGAACTCTTCGACGGCGTGCTCGACCAGCCGCTGCCCGAGCCCGTCCTTGTCGCCGAAGTGCTGGTAGATGACGGACCGCGCGTACCCCGACCGGGCGCAGACGCCGCCGAGCTTCAGCCGGCCGAACCCGTCCTCGGCGATGAGGTGCGCGGCGGCGTCCAGGATGCGCGCCTCGACGAGTCCCTCGTCGTCCTGGATCCGGCCTGCGGCGGAACGGTCCACGGCGTCATGCTAACCACTCGAACCGGGCACCACCGGCCGAACCGTCAGCGAACCGTGCGCGGACGGTCAGCGGCCTCGCGCACTCTCGGGTCATCACCACCGACCCGAGAGGAACCTCCGATGACCGCCAAGACCGTGCTCGTGTCCGGGGCCAGCATCGCCGGCCCGTCGGCGGCCTACTGGCTGCACCGCAGCGGCTACCGCGTGACCGTCGTCGAAACCGCTCCCGCGCTGCGGCCCGGCGGCCAGGCCGTCGACTTCCGCGGGGAACAGGTGAAGCTCCTCGAGGCGATGGGCATCCTCGGCGACGTCCGCCGCCACGAGACCGCGATGGGCGACCAGACCGTGCTCGGGCCGGACGCGCGGCCGTCGCTGACCGTGCCCGGCGCCGCCTGGAGCGGGGAGGTCGAGATCCTGCGCGGCGACCTCGCGCGCATCCTCTACGACCACACCAAGGACCACACCGAGTACGTCTTCGGCGACCGCGTCACCGGCCTGACCGAGACGGCGGACGGTGTCGACGTCACCTTCTCCCGCGGCGCGCCGCGGACGTTCGACCTGGTCGTCGGGGCCGACGGCGTGCACTCCGGGGTGCGGGCCGCCGCCTTCGGGCCCGAGACGGACTTCCGCCGTGACCTCGGCTTCGGCATCGCCGGCTTCACCGCGCCCAACCACCTCGGCCTGGACCACACCAGCATCATGTACAACGAGCCCGGCCGCGGCCTCACCGTCGGCAGTCACCGGCTGCCGGACCGGCTGCACGTCGGCCTGGTCTTCGCGGCCGACGGTGTCGAGTTCCGCCGCCGCTCCGCCGACGAACAGCGCGCGCTCGTCGCGCAGCTGTTCGCGGACACCGGCTGGGAGACGCCGAAGCTCCTCGAGGCGCTGCCCGCCGCAACCGATCTCTACCTCGACTCCATCAGCCAGATCCACCTCGACCGCTGGTCGAAGGGCCGCATCGTGCTGCTCGGTGACGCCGCGTGGTGCGCGGGACCGGGCGGGTCCGGCACCGGGCTCGCGATGATGGGCGCGCAGGTGCTGGCCGGCGAGCTCGCCGCGGCCGGCGGTGACCACGTGACGGCGTTCGCGAAGTACGAGGAGCGGCTGCGCAAGCCGGCCACGGTCGGGCAGAAGAACGGCAAGGGCTCGGGCAACTTCCTCGCGCCGCGCACGGCCGCGAAGATCCGCAGCCGCAACCGCGCCTACCGGATGCTGAGCACGCGGTTGTTCGGCAAGGTGTTCACCTGGATGACCGACCGCGCGGCCAACGCGGTGGAGTACCGCGAGTACCCGGCGCTCACCGCCGTGTGACGCGGCGATCTTCGTCTCTTCGGGGGACCCGGCTGGCGGCCCGGCGTGAGGTGCGTCACTCTTGACGCCATGTCAATACGCCGGGCCCCGGACGCCCCGGTCAGGACGGCGCTCGTCGGCCTGGCGGCGCTGGCCCTCGGTGTGGTCACGGCACTCAACGCGCGGTCCCTGCCGGTGATCGGCGACGGCACGACCTACTCCGCCGAGTTCAGTGAAGCAGCCGGGCTGTTCGAGGGCAACGACGTCCGCATCGCCGGGGTCCAGGTCGGGCGGGTGTCGGACGTCGAGCTGCGCGGTGACCACGTGCTGGTTTCCTTCAAGGCCAAGGGCGCCTGGCTCGGTGACACGACGGGCGCGGCGATCCGGCTGAAGACCGTGCTAGGCCAGAAGTACCTCGCCCTGGACCCGCAGGGCGAGGGGACGCTGGACCCGGGCCACCCGATCCCGCGCTCCCGCACCAGCGTTCCCTACGACGTGCTCGCGGCGTTCGGCGAGCTTTCGTCCACTGTGGACCGGATCGACACCACCCAGCTGGCGAAGAGCTTCGACACGCTGTCGGCGACACTGGTGAACACACCGCAGAGCGTCCGCGCCGCGCTCACCGGGCTGTCCCGGCTCTCGGACACGCTCGCCACGCGGGACCACCAGCTCGCCTCGCTCCTGGGCAACACCCGGGTGGTTTCGCGGACGCTCGTCGACCGCGACGCCGCCGTGCGACAGCTCCTCGACGACGGCAACCACCTGCTTTCCGAGGTGAGCAACCGCGAACAGGCGATCAGCGCGCTGCTGGACGGCTCGCGGCAGCTCGCGACCGAGCTTTCCGGGCTGATCGACGACAACAACACCCGGCTCGGCCCGCTGCTCACCCAGCTCGACCAGCTGACGTCGATGCTGCAGCGCAACCAGGACGCGCTCGCCGCCGGCATCAAGGGGTTCGCGCCACTGGTCCGGCTCGGGGTCAACCTCACCGGGAACGGCCGGTGGATCGACGGTTACCTGTGCGGGCTCGTCCTGCCCTCGTTCGGTCCGCTCAACGAAGAAGGCTGCCACGGCTGAGCCGCGCGTGGCATGCTGGCGCCGTGCGCTACCTGCTCCTGCTGTGCGGTGACGAGACCGCCGCCGAAGCCGCCGGTCCCGAGATGGCGCAACGCTGTCACGATTGGGGCGCCGAGCTCGAACGGCGCGGCGTCAAGCAGGTCGGCACCGGTCTGCAACCACCGGCCGAAGCGAAGACGCTGCGCGTGCGCGACGGCGACGTCTTGCTCACCGACGGGCCGTTCGCCGAGACCAAGGAGCAGGTCGGCGGGTTCGTCGTCCTCGACTGCCCCGATCGGGAGACGGCGGTCGCGGCCGCCTCGCGGCACCCGTGGGCCGAAACCGGCACGCTCGAGCTGCGCGAGATCCTCGACGGGCCGCCTACGGCTTCGTGATCTTCACCGTCACCTGGTTGTCGTTGTAGGTGTAGGCGACGTACTCGAACTCGACGCCGGTGCGCTCGACGTACTCCGTCCAGGCGCGGTACTCGTGCCGCTTCCAGCCGGGGAAGTTGAAGAACTCGTCGAAGTGCACGATGCTGCCGGCGCGCAGCCGCGGCCCGCACAGGTCGAGCACGGTCTTGGCGGAGCTGTAGAGGTCGCCGTCCACGTGCAGGAAGTCGACGTGCCCGTCGTGGCGCTCGAGAAAACCGGGGAGGCTGTCGGCGAAGAGGCCGACGACCAGTTCGGCGCCGGGAACGTCCGGCAGGTCGTCGCGGGCGAACGCGCCGGCGGGCATGCCGTTGAGCCACGCTTCGGGCAGCCCGCCGAAGGAGTCGAAGCCGTAGACCTCTTCGCCGCCGCGGGCGCGGACGATCGCCCGCAGCGTGTTCCCGGAGGCGACGCCGAACTCGAGCGCCATTCCGCCTTGCGGCGCCAGGGAAAGCGCGTACTCGAGTGTCTCGTTCGGACGTCCGAAGTGCCGGGCCCCGACCAGGTTCTCGCGGGCGAAGACGTTGCTCTCCAGCGCCGCGTCCTGGTCACCGGCGTAGACGATGGCGCGGCGGCTGCGAATCTCGAACTCCACCACCCGATCGAGGAGGCGGTCACCCTGGCGGATGATGTCCTCCCGCAGCTCCCCGGCCATCCGGTTCAGCTGTTCGGTGTACGGGTCGTCCACTTTCGCGGCGACCCGGTGCAGCAGCTTACCCAGCGTCCGCCTCAGAGTTTTTGTTACCGGTGAACGGGTTTCCATTTCGGGACGGTACCTGACGCGGCTGCGCCACGCGCGCACTCCCCTGCGCGGCGGCGCACAGGGTCGCCTCCCCACCACCGTCCACTGTGTACACCTCGCACCGGCAGGTGGCACGCGACCGGCCGGCCTGCACCACGGTGGCGCGGGCCTGCAGCGTGACACCGGTGGCCGGGCGGAGGTAGTCGATCGTGAACCCGGCGGTGAGCAGCGACGGCCCGAGCACGGTGCCCGCGGCGAAGGTGAGCGCGTTGTCGGCGGCGTAGGCCAGGACGCCGCCGTGCAGGTAGCCGTTCTGCTGCTTGAGCTCGTCGCGGATGTCCAGCTCCAGCGTGGCCCCGCCGGCGCCGAACTCGGTCAGCCGGGCGCCGAGCAGGCGGCTGAACGGCTGGCTCGCCAGGCCGCGGCGAGCGAAGTCCAGATCGATCACGGCATCCTCACTTCACTAGTGAAGCGAGAATGGCGCGACGGCGGCCCGGCTGTCAAGATCGGGGTGTGCCCGAACCCGACCAGCGCCTGTTCTTCCTGCTCCAGCAGGCCGCCCACCGGCTGCGCGTCGCCGCCGACCGCCGCTGCCTCGCCGCGGCCGGCATCACGACGGCCCAGCTCGGCGCGCTCTTCGCGATCCGCGAAGGCGGCCTGACCCAGCGAGAGCTCGCCGCGCGGCTCGGCCAGCGCGAGTCGGCGGTGACGACGATGGTCACCCGCTTGGCCGACGCGGGGCTGGTCGGCCGGAGCGCCCACCCCCGCGAACACCGCGCGGTGGTGCTGGAGCTGACCGCCACGGGCGAAGACGCGCTGGTCCGCGTCGCACCGGAGATCGAGGAGTTCAACGCGCAACTGCGCGAAGTGCTCGGCGACGAGGGCTTCCTCCGCACCTCCGAAGCCGTCGGCAAGCTCGCGGCTTGGCCGGACTGAAGCTCACACCACGATGAGCCGGAACCCCGCGTCCCACTCCTGGAGGTCCAGCAGCTCGCGGTGTTCCGCCTGCCAGCGGCCGGATTCGAGGTCCGCCCGCAGCCGGGCCATCCCCCGCGAGACGGCGGCCGGTGACGTTTGCGCGAGCGCCGAGCACGACCGGCGCACCGCCGGGTCCAAATAGGCCTCCGGACGCCGCCAGTGCGCCGGGAACACGCCGTCCGTGAAGTCCCACGGCACCGGCAGCGAAGAAACCGAAGACGCGCCGAGGAAGTCCGCGATCTCCGGCGCCGACGGACGTGAAGACTCCAGCGAAGCGACCTCCGGCACGTACTCGCGCACCAGCCAGAAGTCGTTGTGCAGCCGGGTGTCGTAGGCCAGGACGACCTGGCGCCGCGCGACCCGGCGCAGTTCGGAGAGGCCGCGGCGCCAGTCCGGCCAGTGGTGCACGGTCAGGACCGCCAACGCGGCGTCGAACGTGCCCGCGGCGAACGGCAGCGCCTCGGCGACCGCGCGGACGACCGGCGCGGCGCCGGGACGGCGCTGCCGGATCATCTCCGCGGACGGCTCGACCGCGACAACACGGCGGCCGGGCGGTTCGTAGGAACCGGTTCCGGACCCGACGTCGACCACCGAACGCGCGTCACCCAGCGCGTCGAGCACCGGCGCCAGCCACCGCGGGTCGGTCCGGCGCCCCAGCGCGTAGCCGACGCCGATCTCGTCGTAGCGCGTCATCAGCGTTCCGGGCCGTCCCCGCCGTTCTGTTCCGCGAGAAACCGCTCGAACTGCGAGCCGAGTTCCTCGGCGGTCGGCATGTGCTCGACGGACTCCGCGAGCAGGCTGCCCCGCTCGGAGGCCTCGATGAACGTGTCGTACTGCCGCTCCAGCGCGCGGACGACGTCGGCGACCTCGTCCGACTCCGCGACTTGCCGGTTGATCTCCGCGTCGGCGAGCTCCGCGGCCGCACGCAGCTCACCTTCGGCCAGGCTCAGCCCGGTCGAGCGGCTCAGCGCGTCGAGCACGATCAGCGACGACGCCGGGTACGTCGACTGCGCGAGGTAGTGCGGCACGTGCGCGGCGAAGCCGACGGCGTCGTGCCCCCACTCGCCGAGCCGGTACTCCAGCAGCGCGGCAGCGCTGCCCGGCACCTGCAGCCGGTTCGGCAGCGGCTGGTGCTCGCCGACCAGGTCCTTGCGGGTGGCGTGCACGGTGACGCCGAGCGGGCGGGTGTGCGGCGCGCCCATCGGGATGCCGTGGAACCCGGCGGTCAGCCGGACGCCCCACCGCTCGACGAGGTTGCGGACCGCGGCGCAGAAGCGCTCCCAGTCGTGGTCCGGCTCCGGGCCGGACAGCAACAGGAAGGGCGTGCCGTCGGCGTCGTGCAGCAGGTGCACGACCAGCTCCGGCGCGTCGTAGTCCTCCCAGTGGTCCACCGCGTAGGTCATCGTCGGCCGCCGCGAGCGGTAGTCGATGAGCCGGTCGACGTCGAAGCGGGCGATCACGCGGTGCTCACCGCTCAGCAGGTGCTCCGCGAGCAGACGGCCCGCCGAACCGGCGTCCATGAACCCTTCGAAGTGGTGCATGAGCACCGCTCCGGTCAGGTCGGGGACGTCCGAGTCCACCTCGTACAGGTCGTCGGGATCGAATCCCACCGGATCCTCCTGCTCGCTGCTACAGCAATCCACCAAGCACAACACACACGTACGGGGATTCCATTCCGCCGACGGTGTCGCTGATCGTAACGGCACGCGATCGAAGCCGGACCGGATCGGCATCGTGACACTTGTCGTGGGCACGCAAGTCGCCGATCGGGCACGCTTGAGCGGTGAGCGAACACACGACGAACACGGCGTTGCGGCTGCGGCCGCCGGCGCACCGGGTCAGCCGGCGGGCCATCGGCTACTGGACGGCGACCGCCGCGATCTTGTGGATCGTCCTCATCGGGGTGCAGACCGTCATCGTCCTGACCAGCGACGACCCGCCCGCGTTCCTCGACGTCACGCTGATCGTCTCGGGCGTGCTCGCTCCGCTGCACCTGATCGTGATGCCGCAGTGGCGCTACCGCGTGCACCGCTGGGAGGTCACCGACGAGGCCGTCTACACGCAGGCGGGCTGGCTGAAGCAGGAGTGGCGGATCGCGCCGGTCTCGCGGATCCAGACCGTCGACATCGAGCGCGACCCCTTCGAGCAGCTGTTCGGACTGGCGAAGATCACCGTGACGACGGCGTCCGCGGCCGGCCCGCTGCGCATCGCGGGCCTGCGGCACGACCGTGCGCTGGAGCTGGCCGACGAGCTCACGAAGACGACCCAAGCCGTCCGAGGGGACGCGACGTGAGCCCCGCCGACGCACCGGTCGCCGAAGCGGTCGTGACACCGCCGGCCGAAGGCACGCAGGACGCGCCGTGGCACCACCTCGACCGGCGCATGCTGCTCATCCGGCCGGTGCTGGACCTGGTGAAGTCGCTGCCGGTGCTGCTGGGCGCGCTGCTGTTCGGGCACGGCGAGCCGTGGCAGTGGATCGGCCTCGCCTTCACCGCGATCGCCGTGTGCACCGGCATCTCGCACGTGCTGACCTCGCGCTACCGGATCACCGGGTCGCAGGTCGAATGGCACACCGGGCTGCTGCTGCGCAAACAACGGGCCATCCCGCGCGACCGGATCCGCACGGTCGACGTCACCTCCGAGCCGAAGCACCGGCTGTTCTCCCTGGCCGCGGCGCGGATCGGCACCGGGCGGCACTCGCACGGCAAGGGACCGGGCAAGGACGAGCTCGTCCTCGACGCCGTCACCGTCGCGGAAGCGCAGCGGCTGCGGACGCTGCTGCTGCACCGCAAGACCGAGACCGCGGACCCGGAAGCCGTCGCGCCGCCGGAGCAGCTGGTCGCCGCCGTTGACAAGAAGTGGCTGCGGTACGCGCCGTTCACGCTGTCCGGGCTGGCGGTGGTCGGCGCCGCCGTGGGCACGGTGTACCACTTCGCGCACGAACTGCACTTCGACCCGATCCAGTTCTCCCTGGTCCGAGCGGTCGTCGGACATTTCGCCGACACCCCGACGTGGCTGAGCCTCGTGCTCGCCGCGGCCGGGCTGCTGGTGCTCGTGTCGGTGCTGTCGGTCGGCGGGTACGTGCTGTCGTTCTGGAACTTCCGGCTCACCCGCGAACCGGCCGGCACCCTGCACATCCGGCGCGGGCTGATCACGACGCGCTCGGTGTCGATCGAAGAGGACCGTCTGCGGGGGGTCGAAATCCGCGAGCCGCTGCCGCTGCGGCTGGCCGGCGGCGCCCGCTGCGTCGCCATCGCCGGCGGCCTGCGCGAGGGCAAGGGCGCGGACAAGGGCGGCGGGCTGCTGCTGCCGCCCGCGCCGGTCGCGCGCGCGCACGAGGTCGTCGCGGAGGTGCTCGGCGAGGATCCGTCGGCGACGCCGCTGGTGCGCCACCCGCGCCGGGCGCTGTACCGGCGGATCTCCCGCGCCGTCACCGGTGTGCTGCTGCTCGCCGCCGCGCTCTACGGCCTGGCGTGGCTCGGCGCCCTGCCGGACTGGCCGTGGCAGGCCGCACTCGTGCTGCTGCCGTTCGCCGTGCTGGTCGGCTGGGACCGCTACCGCGGCCTCGGGCACGCCTTCACCGGCCGCTACCTGGTGACGCGCTCGGGCTCGCTGGACCGCGCCACGGTGGCCGTCCGCTGCGACGGGCTGACCGGGGTCGTCGTCGAGCGCTCGTACTTCCAGCGCCGGGCCGGGCTGGTCACGGTGATCGCGCCGGTCGCCGCGGGCAAGGGGCACTACCGGGTGCTCGACGTCGCGGAGACCGACGGGCTGGAGCTCGCCGACCGGGCGGTCCCGGGCCTGCTGACGCCGTTCCTGGAACGTGGCTGACCCGCTCAGCGGGGACCTCGGTTGACGCTCCACCCGCGCGGCTCGTAGCGTGAAGTCCGCCGTCCGACACCTCGACCGCAGTTCGCGTTCACGAGAGGACGGCAGGATGTTCCGCAAGCTCCTTGGCGTGCTGGCCGCGGGGATCGTCGGGGGTTCGGCTCTGGCGCCGGCCGCGACGGCCGCGGAAAACCCCTACGGCGACCCGAACCTGGTGACGATGTTCGACGGCACCGATCTGAGTGCCTGGACATCGTCGAAAGCCGGCCTGTGGTCGGCGAAGAACGGCGTCATCCACGGTAATGGCACCGCGCGCGGCTGGTTGTACTACAACAAAACGCAGGTCGGCACGTTTCGGTGGATATTCAATGTCCGGCAGGTCAAGGGCAATCACAAACCGACCGTGCTGATCTGGGGCACCACCGATCCGATCCGCGACGCGCTGAGCGCGATCCAGTTCCAGCCGCCGAACGGCGGCCACTGGGACTACCGGCCCGGCCACAACGACGGCGGCGGCAAACTGTTCACCCAGCTGCCGCACCCGACGATCGACATCAAGAAGTGGGCCCAGTGCGAGCTGATCGGAGACCTGGCCACCGGCGTGGCCCGGATGGCGTGCTGCCCGCTCACCGGGACGACTGTGACCTGCAAAGGTGTCGAGGTGCTGCGGTTCACGGACAAGACCGCGGGGCGCGTCGGGCCGCTCGCGCTGCAGGTGCACAACTCCGGGATCCAGGACGAGTACCGCGGTCTCTACGTCGAATCACCGGTGGTGACGAAACCGGGCGAGTTCCTCACGCTCTGACCCGCGTTTTTCCCGGAAAGGCGGGTCGTCGGCGGAATGCTGGCCTTCGTTTCACACAACGTGCTAATTTATTCACCCCGTGTGACAGCGAAGGTCTTTTGCTCACCGAGAGGTCATGATGACGCCTGCCGTCAGTGCCGTCGACGGTCCCGCCACCACTTCCCCGCGCCGCACCCCCGGCGCCAGCAGCTCCCGCAAGGTCCTGCAGCTGCTGCTCGCGTTTTCGGAGAGACGGTGGGAGGCCAGCGTCGCCGAGCTGGCGGCGACGATCGGCACCCCGGTCGCGACGACCTACCGCTACGTGGCCCTCCTCAAGGAGCTGCAGCTGCTCGAAGAGGGCCGGGCCGGGCGCTATCACCTGACCAGCCAGGTGATGCCGCTGGCACGGGCCGCGCAGCTGGCGAACGACCTCGTCCTGCTGGCGAAGCCGGCCATGGAGGAAGCGGCCCGGGAGCTCGGCGAGACGATCATGCTCTTCCAGCAGTTCGGCGACGCCGCCGTCTGCGCGGACCGCGTCGAGTGCGATCGCGCCATGCGGTTCACCTTCGAGCCGGGGCATTCGATGCCGCTCGGTCTCGGCGCGTCCGGCAAGATGCTGCTCGCGCTGCTGCCCGAGATGGAGCGCGACCGGCGGCTGCCCTCGATCGTCGAACAACGCGGTACCGCCATTCGTGACGAACTGAAGCACGCGCTCGAGAACCACTATTCGGTCAGCTCCGGGGAAATCGACGAAGGCGTCTGGGCCTGTTCGGTGCCGGTGCAGACGTTCGGCCGGCGGCCGACCGTGCTGAGCCTGGCCGGCCCGGCCGCGCGGATCACCGAGGCGGCCCGGCAGACCGCCATCACCGCCCTGCAGGAGTACGCGACCCGCATCCAGCGCTCGATTTCGTCTTATTCGCTGTGAAAACCCCGGGAGGGCGCGTAGGAAGGGCCGGGTGATCCGGCTCGCGCGCCCCGACGACCTGCCCGCCTTGATCAACGTCGAAATCGAGGCCGGCAGTCTTTTCCGCGACGTCGGCATGGCCGCGATCGCCGACGACGACCCGGGCTCGGTGGCCGAGCTGGCGGTGTACCAGGAGGGCGGCCGCGCCTGGGTGAGCGTCGACGACGGCGACCGGCCGGTGGCCTACCTCGTCGCCGAGGTCGTCGACGGGCACGCGCACGTCGAGCAGGTCTCGGTCCGGCCGAGCCACGCGCGGCGCGGTCTGGGCAGCGCGCTGATCGAGACGCTCGCCGCGTGGGCCCGGGAGCGTGGTCTGGCGGCGCTGACGCTCACGACTTTCTCGGCCGTTCCGTGGAACGCGCCGTACTACGAGCGGCTGCGGTTCCGCGTCCTCGAGGAGGCGGAAATTGGCGCCGGGCTGCGTGAGATCCGTCGTGCCGAGGCCGCCCGCGGCCTCGACGCCTGGCCGCGCGTCGCGATGATCCGACCACTCTGACCTGCAGTTTTGCCTTTTCCTCCCCTGCGTGGGGGATCCACTGGCGCACCCGGTCGAACATGTGTTCTACTGTGCGAGCCGGTCCCGGAGGGGGAAGCTCCGCGGGCCGGCCCACAGACTTCGGGAGGTTGTTGTGGCGGTCAAGATCACCCACCTGACGAACGGCCAGCAGGTGCGTTTCGCCAACGCCGACGGCGCCCGCCGGTACGCCGAAATCATGGGCGGCGGCGTGGACAAGTGGCGCTTCACGGTGGTGCCCGAGGACCCGATGTTGCGCAGGATGTCGGAGTCCGTCGTCAACGTGCCGGTGTGGCGCATGACGTCCCGGTAGCGTCCGGTGAACGACTCTTTCCTGCTGTCGGAGGACAGGAAAGAGTCGTTCACCGCGTCAGCCCAGGCGGCCCAAGGCCTTCGGGAGGGCCGCCGCCAGCAGGTCCAGCTCCGGCTCGGCGGCAACGAGCGGCGGTGACACGGCGATCCCGCGGCCGAGGTTGCGGACGAGCACCCCTTCGTCGCGGCAGGCGCGCTGCAGCTTCACCGGCGCACCCGGGTCCGCGTCCATGACCTCGGCCGTCAGCTCGACCGCCGCGAGGAAGCCCAGCCCGGCGCGGATCTCCTTGACCAGCGGGTGGTCGCTGACGGCGGACACCGCGTCGGCCAGCGGCTTCTCCAGCTCACGGCCGCGCGGGATCAGGCCGTCGCGTTCGTAGAGGTCGAGCGTCGCCAAGCCCGCCGCGCAGGCCACCGGGTGACCCGCGTACGTCGCGCCGTGGCGGAAGATCGGTGCTCCCGGAGCGCCGGTGAAGAACGGTTCGGCCACCCGCGGGGCCACGATCAGCGCGCCCAGCGGGATGGTGCCGCCGGTGATGCCCTTCGCCGTGGTGATCATGTCCGGCTGGACGGCCCAGCGGTCGATGCCGAACCAGGTGCCGAGCCGGCCCCAGGCCGCGATCACGCAGTCGGCGACGAACAGCACGTCATGACGCCGGCAGATCTCCGCGACGGCCTCGATGTACCCGTCCGGCGGCAGCAGCACACCCCCCGCACCGATCACCGGCTCGCAGAAGAAGGCCGCGACGTTGGCCGCGCCCACCCGCTGGATTTCGGCTTCGAGCGCTTCGGCGCTGTCGAACGGAACGTGCGAGAACTCCGGCGGCTGCGGGCCGACGTCCTTCGCGTTGGCGGGGATGCCGCCGACCGCGGTACCGAAGCCGTGTGTGCCGTGGTACCCCTGCGCCCGGCCGATGACGTGCACCTTCTCGGGCCGCCCGGTCTGCGCGAAGTACGCGCGCGCGAGCTTCACGGCGGTGTCGATGACGTCCCCGCCCCCCGAGCCGAAGAACACCTTCGACCCCGGCGTCGGCGCCAGCTCGGCCACGCGGTCCGCCAGCTCGATGGCCGGCTCGTTGGCGTTGTAACCGAACAGGTTGTACGAGTCGAGCGTCTGCAGCTGCTTGGTGACGGCTTCGGTGATTTCCGGGCGCCCGTGGCCGAAGTTCGCGTACCAGAGCGACGCGGTGGCATCGAAGTACCGGCGGCCCGCGTCGTCCCAGACGTACGAGCCCTCGCCGCGGGTGATGACCATCCGATCCCCGTCGACCGACCCCATGTCGGCGAACGGGTGCCAGAGGGCGTGCTTCGGCTGTGCTGACATCGGTCCTCCTCAGTCCCTCCCCCATCCCTACCAGGGCGAAGCGAAGAGCGCGAACACTCCATCGTGCACAGTTCGCGGCCTGGAGTTGGCCGGAACGGTGACACAACCTGTAACAGCGACGCCACTCCGCCGACCTGGCGGGCGTGCGCATCCCATTCGGCCGCCGAAGCGACGACGCCTACCTCGGCCCGCCGGATTCCGCTGCTGCTGATCATCCCGTTCAGCAGCAGCATCCTCGCGTCCCGCTGGGTCGGGTGCTCGCAGCTCATAGAACTGAACGCGATCCTCAGGTTCCCGGCGGGATCGGCTACGAAAAATGGCTTCGCAGAACTCCCGACGAGCCACTCGGCCTCCGGCGCATGATCAGGTACGCACAAGCCAGTCCCATGGGAATCATCTTCCGCGCACTCGCCGTGCTGGCTCTGGGCTGTGTCGCCGCCTGGACGTTGGGCCTCGTCCTGACCTTGCTCAGCCTGCGCCTCCTCTGGCTGGCCGCAAACCGGCGGACAGTCACCGACTACCTCCACCGGAAACCCGGTGCGGACTGAGTCTCAGTCCAGGAACTCCGCGATCTCCTCCGCCGAATACCCCAGCTCCGCGAGCACTTCCGAAGTGTGCTGCCCCAAGGTCGGCGGCGCGGACGTCGGCCGCGCCGGAGTCTCCGACGCCTTCACCGGGAACCCCGTGCCCAAGTACGTCCCCACCGTCGGATGCGGCAACCGCACCACCTGGTCGCGCGCCGCTGTCCACGGGTCCGCGTAGACGTCGTCGATCTCGTTGATCGGGGCCGCCGGGATGCCCGCCGCGTCGAAGTCCTTCGTCCACTCCGCCGCAGTGCGGGTCAGGAGCACCGGCTCCAGCAGTGCGTTGAGCGCATCGCGGTTGGCCGCCCGCATGGCGTTGGAAGAAAACGAAGGATCCGAAGCGATGTCCAGACCCAGCACGCCGCAGAACGCGTGCCACAGCTTTTCGCTGCCCACCGCGATGATCAGCCAGCCGTCCGAGACGTGGTACGCCTGGTACGGGACGATGCTCGGGTGGGCCGAGCCCATCCGGCGCGGCCGCGGCGCGTCGTAGAAGGACGCGCCCGCCGCGTACACGTGCCAGGCCAGTTGACTGTCCAAAAGGGACACGTCGAGGTACTGGCCGCGGCCGGTGGTGTGCCGGGCCTGCAACGCCATCAGCACCGCGATGATCGCCCATGTCCCCGCGTTCAGGTCCGCCACCGGCAGTCCGACCTTCGCCGGCGCGCCGTCGGGCTCGCCGGTCAGCGACATGACGCCGCCGAGGGCCTGCGCCACCAGGTCGTACCCCGCGCGGTCGCGGTACGGCCCGGTCTGCCCGAACCCCGTGATCGAAACGTGGATCAGCCGCGGGTTCAGCTCCGAGAGGACGGAGTACCCGATCCCCCACTTCTCCAGCGTCCCCGGCCGGAAGTTCTCGACGAGCACGTCGGCGTCCGCGACCAGCCGCCGGAGCGCCTCACGCCCGCGGTCGCTCTTGAGGTCGAGCACGATCCCGCGCTTGTTCCGGTTCGCCGCCAGGTAGTAGACGGCCTCGTCGCCGACGAACGGCGGGCCCCAGCCGCGGGTGTCGTCGCCGTGGCCCGGCGGCTCGACTTTCACCACGTCCGCGCCCATCTCGCCGAGGTACTGGGTGCAGTACGGCCCGGCGAGGATGCGCGAGAGGTCGACGACCTTGATCCCGTCCAGCGGGCGGAATCCGTCAGGGGCAGGGGGCATCAACGGCTCCTCGTCGGGCTCGGCGTCCGGCCCCTTTCTACCTCCCGCTGACCGGGAAATGGATTACCTACTAACGGACGTAGACGACAGTCACTCCCGTCCTGTTCATTGTTGAGTGAGTCTGTGCAGAGTTGCGCACTCCTGGAGGGACCCATGCGTCGTCTTGTTGGATTGGCCGCCGTGCTCGCCGCCTGCACTTCCGTGGTCACGGTCGCCCACGCCGAGGCCGCCGAACCTCAGTTATTCGCCGCGCAGCGGGTCGGCGACCGCCCGCCGATGGGCTGGAACAGCTGGAACAAGTTCGGCTGCGACATCAACGAAGACCTGATCCGCGGGGCCGCCGACGCGCTGGTGGCGTCCGACATGAAGGACGCGGGCTACCAGTACGTCAACATCGACGACTGCTGGGCCGAACAGAACCGCACGGCCGACGGCAAGCTCGAACCGAACCACGAGAAGTTCCCGCACGGCATCAAGGCGCTCGCCGACTACGTCCACGGGCTCGGTCTCAAGCTCGGCATCTACACCAGCGCGGGCACGCTGACCTGCCAGAAGACCATGCCCGGCGCCCTCGACCACGAAGAGGCGGACGCGCAGTCGTTCGCCGACTGGGAGGTCGACTACCTCAAGTACGACAACTGCAACAACCAGGGCCGCCCCGCGATCGAGCGCTACACGAAGATGGGCGACGCGATCAAGAAGACCGGCCGCCCGATGATCTACGCCCTCTGCGAATGGGGCGAGAACGACCCGTGGACCTGGGGCCGCGACGCCGGCGCGCAGCTGTGGCGCACGACCGGCGACATCAGCGACAACTGGGGCAGCATGACCGGCATCCTCGACCAGCAGGCCGGCCTCGAGAAGTACTCGGGCCCCGGCGGCTGGAACGACCCGGACATGCTCGAGGTCGGCAACGGCGGCATGACCGACGCCGAGTACCGCTCGCACTTCTCCCTCTGGGCGTTGCTGAACGCGCCGCTGCTGGCCGGCAACGACCTGCCCGCGATGTCGCCGGCGAACAAGAAGATCCTGGAGAACAAGGACGTCATCGCGCTGGACCAGGACTGGGCCGGCACGCAGGGCCACAAGATCCGCGACGACGGTGACACCGAGGTCTGGGCCAAGCCGATGTCCGACGGCTCGGCCGCGGTGGTGCTGTTCAACCGCGGCTCGGCGTCCGCGGAACTGCAGACCACGGCGAAGGAGCTCGGGCTCAAGGGGCACAGCTACCGCGTCCGCGACCTCTGGAGCGGCACGGAGTCCGAAACCGCGGGCACCCTCCGCGCCGCCGTCCCGTCCCACGGCTCGGCCGTGTTCCGCGTCTGGCCGTCGACGCACCCGGCGGCCGCGCCGATGACCACGCTGGCGCTCCCGGCGCCGGACTACGTGCCCGCCGACCGGCCGCTGACCACGACCCTGCGGATCACCAACGACGGCAGCACGCCGATCGCCCAGGTCCGCACCAGCGTCTCGGCACCGGCGGGCTGGCAGCTCGACGGCCCCGGCTCGTTCACGGCACCGGTCGTGCTGCCGGGGAAGTCCTGGCAGCACCAGGTCACCTTCAAGCCCGCCAACCCCACCGGCGAGCGCGTCACGCTCACCGCGAAGACGAGCTACCTGACCGCGTGGGGCAAGCGCGACCTGACGTCGGAAGGAACGTCACCGCTGGTCACCCGGCCGGCGGCGGGCACGACGGCGTTGTCGAAGGCCGTCTGGATGTCGTCCGACAACGGCTGGGGCCCGGTCGAACGCGGGACCAGCAACGGCGAGAGCAAGCTGGGCGACGGCCACCGGATCACCATCGCCGGGACCGGCTACGACGACGGGATCGGTGCGCACGCGCCGTCGAGCGTCCGGATCTACCTCGGCGCGTCCTGCACCTCGGTCAGCGCGCTGGTCGGCATGGACGACGAGAACTCGGGTGGCAGCGCGGGCTTCCGCATCCTCGGTGACGGCAAGGAGCTGGCCGCCACCGGCGTCATGCACCCCGGCGACAAGGCGCAGCCACTCGCCGCGCAGCTGTCCGGCGTCCAGGTGCTGGAGCTGGCGGTGAACGACGGCGGGGACGGCAACACCAACGACCACGCCGACTGGGCGAACGCCACGATCACCTGCTGACCGTCAGGCTTCGTCCAGCAGGACGACGGCCTGCGGGGTCTGCTGGTAGAGCACGAACCGTCCGTCGCGGACTTTGCTGACGAGACCCGCGCGGTGCAGGGCGCCGAGGTGGTAGGAGACGGTGCCCGGGGCGTAGCCGATCCGGGTGGCGAGCTCGGCGGTCGACCGCGCGGTCTCGAGGTCCGCCAGCAGCGCCGCGCGGGCGGCCCCGACCACCTGCGCGATCTTGCCCGGCCGGTGGTCGCGGCCGGTCCCGATCCGGTGGGCGGGGTAGTAGAGGACGAGCTGGTCGGGCACGTCGACCTGGACGGCGAAGCCCGGCCAGCTCAGCACGCCGGGGGCGAGCACCAGCTCCCGGCCGGCGACGTCGATTTCGCCGTCCCAGGCCGCGGCGAAGGTGATCGCGTCGCCCGCCCAGCCGATGTCGGGGTGGAGCGTGCCGAGCACGCCGCCGACGCCGTGGCGGGCGATGGTCTGCGCGCGGTGGGTGATGTCCTGCTCGATGATCGAGTGCAGCTCGGTCCAGCCCTCGGCCAGGGCGTCCCGCCAGAACCGGGCGAGCCCGGCGGCCAGGCGCCGCGGCATCCGTCCCGACTCCGCGACGCGGCGGGCCTCGGCCGGCAGCGGCCGGCTCCAGTGGGCCTCGGTGTAGGTGAAGACCTGGTCCTCGAGGTCGTCCTGCGCGGTTGCCTCGATCTGCGCGATCTGCTCGTCGAGCAGGTCGCGGGGCCGGGTGGCCGTGCCGGGCTGCGGGGTGAGCAGGTCGGGCGTGTAGACGTCGCCGACGCGCGGCAGCAGGCCCAGGAGCAGGGCGACGTCCGGGTGCGCGAGGGCCGCGCGGGCGAGCGGGCCGGGATCACCGAACACCGGGTGGCGCCCTGCCGCGGCGGTGAGCTTCAGCCAAGCCAGGGACTCCGAGGCCGGCGACGGCGAAAACCGCGTCCGGGCCACCGTCTCGGCGTCGACCCGCAGCGTGAACACCGACTGACGGTAACAGCCGCCGTGACGGATTTGAACCGGCTCGAATCCTTTCCGGTCCGGCGGTCGCGGA
The DNA here is from genome assembly GCF_044453095.1 of Amycolatopsis sp. NPDC051758. Lineage (NCBI taxonomy): Bacteria > Bacillati > Actinomycetota > Actinomycetes > Pseudonocardiales > Pseudonocardiaceae > Amycolatopsis > Amycolatopsis sp. NPDC051758. Next base: position 613,854 of record NZ_JBITCJ010000004.1, read on the forward strand.
GGGTTCAGTGAAACCATGCTCCCCCGTGCGAGGATCGCCGCCGCCGTGGCCGCCCTGCTCCTCACCGGGGCGCCGGCCGCCGAGGCGCGTCCTCTCCCGGACGGCTACGTCGTGACCCACGTGGTCGGCACCATGACGCGGTACCACTGGTCCGCCGGCGCCGACGGGACGTACCGGGCCACCGCCGCCCGCGAGCCGCACTCGTTCACGGTGGTGTTCGCGACGGCTCAGGCCTCGCTGAGCGCGAGCAGCCGGGCTTCGGCGTCACGCAGGTAGCGGTCCAGCGCCGCCTCCGCCGCGTCGAACCGCCCCCGCCGCAGGTCGCGCAGGATCTTCTCGTGGCAGGTGAGGAACGGCTCGTAGAACTCCCGCGTGTTCTCGTTGAGGACGAAGAACAACCGGGTTTCGGCGAGCACCTGGCGCATCGTCGCGGAGATGCGTTCGCTGCCCGCGAGGTCGACGAGGGCCTGGTGGAAGTGGATGCTGGCGGTGCCGACAGCCGGCCAGTTCTCGGCGGCCGCCGCCTCCTGGCCGTCGCGCAGCGCCCGCTCGACCGGCGCCAGGTCCACAGTGGACCGTTCGGCCGCGCGGCGCAGGGCCCCGCATTCGGTGGCGCGGCGCACGACGTAGAGGTCTTCGACGTCCTCGACGGTCAGCTCACGCACGAACACCCCGCGGTTCAGCTCGTGCACGGCCAGCCGCTCGTGGGCCAGCAGCTGGAACGACTCGCGCAGGGTGTTGCGCGAAACGCCGAGCGCCGAGCTGATCACCGGCTCGGACAGCCGCTCACCGGGGGCGAAAACGCCGTCGGTGATGTACTGGCGCAGGATCGCGGCGACCCGCTCGGCGGTGCCACTGCGTTCGAGCTGGTGCCGCTCGCTCTCCAGCCCCGAGGCATCGACGGTCACGGCGCTACCTGACGCCGAGCTCGAAATCGAGGCTGTAGCGGTGGCCCGGCATCGCGCCCGCGGCCTTCGCGCCGTCGATCGGCAGCACCACCCCGTTGATGAACCGCGATTCGTCACTCGCCAGGAACACCACGGCTTTCGCGACCTCCCACGCCTCGCCGACGCGCGCCGCGGGAGTGCTCGCAACGAGCTGGTGCTGCTTGGTTTCGAACTCTTCGGGCGAGTTGAGCGTGCTGCGCAGCATGTCGGTGTCGATCGCGCCGGGGTTCACCGTGTTGGCGCGGATGCCCTGGTGGGCGTGCGCGACGGCGATCGACTTCGTCAGCCCGACCAGCGCGTGCTTGGTGGCGTTGTACACCGGGTCACCGGGGCGGCCCATCACCCCGCCGTTCGACGAGGTCGTGATGATGCTGCCGGCCTTGCGCTCGATCATGTGCGGCAGCACGGCGCGGGTGCCGAGGAACGCGGCGCGCACGTTCAGCGCGAAGATGTTGTCGAACTCGGCCAGTGTCGTCTCGGCGAGCGGCTTGCCCAGGTGGATGCCGACGTTGTTGAACAGCACGTCGATCCGGCCCGTCTCGGCGAGCACGCCGTCGACGAACGCCGCGACGGCGTCTTCGTCGGTGGCGTCCACTCGTGCGTGCCGGTAGCCGTCGAGTTGTTCCGCGGGCTCGCGGATGTCGGAAGCGAACACCGTCGCACCCTCGGCGAGGAACTCCTTCACCGTGGCGAGGCCGATGCCCCGCGCGCCGCCGAAGACGACCGCCACCTTGCCGGCCAACCGACCCATGATCACTTCCCCGCTCTCAGTCGTGCTGTCTGCTCTTCGTCCACCGAGTAGTCCTCGGGCAGCCGGACCAGAGTGTCCGGTTTTCCGAGGTACCGCACTTCGACGCCGTAAATCTCGCGAGCCGCCGTGACCGAGACGTACCCCTCGACGACGTCGGCGAGCACCGCCGTCACCGGTCGTTCGAACGGCGGCCCGTAACCACCACCACCGGGCAGCGTCACGTCCACAACAGACTCGGCAGGCAGGGTTACCCGGCTCTTCGCGGGCAGGTCTTCCCCGTCGTGCAAGCCGAACCGGCCGACCGCGCCGGGCAATCCGCCGTCCACTCCGGACGCCGCGGCCCGCACCCGGTCGACGTTCCCGTTGACACTCCAGGAGAACTCGCCGCGCGCAGCCATCGTCGTCACCTGGCCGAGGCCACCGCGCCACCGTCCGGCGCCGCCGGAGTCCACCCGCAACTCGCGTGAGTGCTGGACGAGCGGCGCCATCGTCTCGATGACCTCGGTCGGCGTCGAGCGCAAGCCGCTCGGGAACCCGGTGGTGGTCAAGCCGTCCTTGTCCACCCGCGCGCCCATCCCGCCGGTCTGGAAGACGTTGAGCATGAACCCGGGTCCGCGCCAGATGGTCATCCACAACGCGTCGGCGCTCGGCGCGATCGCCGTGGCGGGCAGCGCGCCGATCAGCAGCGACGGCAGGAAGTGCCCGATGAGGTGCCGGGACGCGACCGGAGCCGGCGGCAGGCAGTTCAGCACCGACCCTTCGGGCGCGGTGACGTGCACCGGCCGGAACGACCCGGCGTTGTGCGGCACCTCCGGGGAGATCGCCGCCTTGACCGCGAAAGACGCATACGCGCGTGTGTAGTTCAGGACGACGTTGATCCCGCGACGGCTCTGCGGTGACGAACCTGCGAAGTCGAGGTGGATCTCGTCACCGTCCACAGTGGCCGCAACGCACAGGACGATCTCTTCGTCGTCGAAGCCGTCGGTGACGATCTTGTTGGTGTACGTCCCGTCCGGCAGCGCCCGCAGCGCGTCACGCAGCGCCTTTTCGGAGCGGCTCATGATCTCGGCGGCGACGTCGTCGAGTGAGTCGAGGCCGAATTCGTCCAGCAGCCGCAGCAGGCTCGCCGAGCCGACCTCGTTGCCGGTGACCTGCGCGTACAGGTCGCCGATGGTCTCCTCCGGCGTTCGCACGTTCGCCCGGATCAGTCGTTCGATGTCGGTGTTGACCTCACCCGCATGCAGGAACTTCAGGATCGGCAGCCGCAGGCCCTCTTCGAAGACTTCGTGGGCCTCGGCCGACACCAGCCGGCCGCCGATGTCCGGTGCGTGGCAGCACGACGCGAACCACGCGACCAGGCGGCCGTTCCGGAACACCGGAGTTGCGACGGTGATGTCGTTGATCTGCCCGGCCGTCTGCCACGGGTCGTTGGTGAGCAGCACGTCGCCGGGCTCGAGGGTTTCCGGCGGGTAAGCCGCGACGAAGTGGTGCATGCCGGTCGCCATCGCGTTGATGTGGCCCGGCGTGCCGCCTACGGACTGGCCGATCATCTCGCCGCGCGAGTCGAACACCGCGCAGGCCAGATCGAGCGATTCACGCACCACGGCGGAAAAGGCCGTGTTGACCAGCGCGTTCTGCTGCTCGGCGAGGATCGAGTGCAGCCGGTTGCCGAAGAGCCCGACCAGGATCGGGTCGACGCTCACACCGTCACCTCCAGCCCGGCGTCCGCCCGGACGACGCAGTGCGCGCCGGGCGGGACGACCACAGTGGACTCGCGTTCCTCCACGATGGCCGGGCCGTCGACCCGGTCGCCGGGCTTCAGCCGATAGCGGTCGAACACCGCCGTGTCGACAAATCCCCCGGCCGAGGGGAAGTAGGCCTTCCGGGTGCCCTTGTGCACGTCACCAGGCGATTCCGACGCAGCCAGTCGCAGCGTGACGTCGGGCGCGGGCCCGCTCGAGACGACCCGCCAGTTCAGCACCTCGACGCCGACCGCGGGCCCGGTGCGCCGGTAGAGCGCACGATAGGTGGCGGTGAACTCGTTGATCAGGGTATCGGGCCAGCTGCCACCGTGGACCGGGACGCGGATCTCGTAACCCTGCCCCGAATACCGCATCTCGGCGATCCGCCGGTGCGTGACTTCGTCCACACCGGACTTCGCCAGCAGCGCCGTCCCCTCGGCCTCCATCTCGGCGAACAGCGTGTCAACCTGTTCCCACGCCAGGTCTTGCACGGCCGCGCGGGCGGAGCGGACGAAGTCGAACGCGAGCGGCGCGGTGAGGAACCCGGCCGCGCTCAGCACTCCGGCGGCCGGCGGCGCCACAACCGACGGCGCCCCGAGCGCGCGGGCGACACCGACACCGTGCACCGGGCCCGCGCCGCCGAAGGTGTACATCGGCAGCTTCGCCGGGTCCTGGCCACGCTCGACGGCGTGCACCCGCGCGGCGTTCGCCATGTCCTCGTTGACACTCGTGTGGATGCCCCACGCGGCTTCTTCGACACTGACGCCGAGTGGCTCGGCGATCCGCTCACGGATGGCGTTTCGCGCGGCTTCTCGATCCAGGCGCATGTCGCCACCGAGGAAGTAACCCGGGTCGAGGTAGCCGAGCACCAGGTCGGCGTCCGTCACCGTGGGCTCGGCGCCGCCGCGGCCGTAGCAGACCGGTCCGGGTTCGGACCCGGCCGAATCGGGGCCGACGGTGAGCAGGCCGAGCGCGTCGATCCGGGCGATCGAGCCACCGCCGACGCCGATCTCGATCATGTCGGTGACCGGCACCTGCACCGGCAGCCCGGACCCGGGCAGCAGCCGGTACTTGCGGTCCACTTCGAACTGGTGCGTCACCAGCGGCGCGCCACCGGCGATCAGGCACAGCTTCGCCGTGGTGCCGCCCATGTCGAAGGCCAGCAGGTCCGCCGGTCCGAGGGACGCAGCGGCCAGCGCGCCACCGGCCGGGCCGGACTCCAGGATCCGGATCGGGTGCCGGGCGGCGGTGTCGACAGTGGCCAGTCCGCCGTTGGACAGCATGATGTGCGGTGCCCCGGTGATCCCGAGCCGCCGCAGCCGGTGTTCGAGGTCACGCAGGTAGCGCTCGGTGAGGTTCTGGACGTAGACGTTCGCGACCGTCGTCGACGCGCGTTCGAACTCGCGGATCTCCGGCACGACGTCCGACGACAGTGCCACTCGGAGGTTCGGCGCGACCTCGGCCAGGACCTCGGCCGCGCGCCGCTCGTGAGCGGGATTCGTGAACGAGTGCAGGAAGCAGATCGCGACCGCTTCGATCCCCCGAGCGGCCAGCTCCCGCCCGAGCCGCGCGACGTGCTCCTCGTCAAGTCCGATGTGGACGGATCCGTCGGCGAGGATCCGCTCCGGGACGTCGAACCGCAGGTGTCGCGGCACCAGCGGTTCGGGTAGTTCGAGGTGCAGGTCGTAGAGCTCGTACCGGTGCTCGCGGCGCATCTCGAGGACGTCGCGGAAACCGGCGGTGGCGAGCAGCGCCGTCCGTGATCCCTTGCGTTCGATCAGCGCGTTGGTCACCAGGGTCGTCCCGTGCACCACCTGTTCGACGTCGCCGGCGGCGATACCGGACTCCGCGAGCAGCGCGGCCAGGCCCGCCTCGACCGCGCGGGCCGGCTCGTCGTGTGTGGTCAGGACCTTGCCGACGGCGGTGATCCCGGTGCCGTCCACCGCGCAGAGGTCGGTGAACGTGCCACCGATGTCGACGCCGATCCTCATTTGCGGTACCACCGCGGCGAAGTGTTCAGCGGCGGCTTCAGCTTGGCCTTCACGACCAGCACGTTCGGCTCGTCCGACTCGACGAACTCCCCGAGCAGCCGCCGGAACGCCCGCCCGAAGCCGGAGACGCGATCCGCGTGCACCCCGAACGAGCGGGCCAGACCGACGAAGTCCGGGCTGTCCCAGTCGACCCCGCGACGCGGCAGGCCTTCGCGCTCCTGGTCGTACCGCAGCATGCCGTAACCGCCGTCGTCGACCAGGACCACCGTGACCGGCAGCTGTTCCTGCGCGAGTGTCGCCAGATCACCGCAGGCGTAGAGGAATCCGCCGTCGCCGGTGATGCAGATGGCCCGGCCGACCCCGGCCGCGGCGGCGCCGAGCGACGCCGGGAAGCCGTACCCGAGGGTGCCCCAGCCCATCGGGTAGGCGAGCTTGCGCGGCGCCCGCACCCGGTGGAAGCCGCCGACCCAGTACCCGGCGACGCACATGTCGGACACGAGCACCGCGTCCGACGGCAGCACTTCGTCCAAAGTGGACAGCAGGTCGTAGGCCTGCGGCTCCTCTTCACGGATCCGCTGGCGCACGCGGCGGCCGATCCCGGCCAGCCGCAACGTGATGTCGTCCAGCCCTGACCGCTGCTTCGGCAGCAGCCGCTCGACGATCGCGCGCGCGTCCCCGACCAGGGTCAGGTCCGGCGGGTAGTTCTTGGCGGCGTCGTCGGCGTCGACGTTGACCGCGATCAGCTGGGGCGGCTTGGGCATCAGCCAGTTCTGCGTCATCAGGCCGTCGAAGTCGGTGCCGATGGCGAGCACGACGTCGGCCTCGTCCCACAGCTCGCCGACCTCCGGCGTGTGCACCGGGTTCGGGGCCAGGCACGGGTGGTCGAGCGGGAGCAGGCCGCGCGCGCCGAACGTGGTGATCACCGGCGCGGCGATCTTCTCGGCGAGCGCGCCGATCGCGTCTCCGGCCCCCGACCGCAGCGCGCCGCCGCCGGCCCAGATCAGCGGGTGCTGCGCGTCGGAGAGCATCGCTTCGGCCCGGGCGAGGTCGGGGACGTCACTCTCGGGCTTGCGGTGCGGCGCGGGCGGCCGCCGGTGCGGCACCGTCTCGCGCAGGTAGTCGGTGGGCACCCCGAGGTAGACCGGGCCGCTCTGCGGCTGCAGCGCGAGCCGCGCCGCGCGGTGCACGGTGGTGCCGATCTGGTCGGCGGCCCGCACGGTGAAGCCGCCTTTGGTCACCGGCGCGAACATCGCCTGCTGGTCGGACGTCTCGTGCAGCACGCCGCGGACAACGCCGGGACGCCGCAGTGTCGACGGGATGTCGGTGGCGATGACCAGCACCGGAGCCGCGGACGCCATGGCCTCGCCGACCGCGCCGAGAGTGTTCGCCGCACCGGGCCCGGTGGTGACCATGGCGACGCCGAGCTTGCCGGTGGCACGGGCGTAACCGTCGGCCGCGTACCCCGCGGTCTGCTCGTGCCGGACCCCGACGAGCTTGATGTCGGTCTCGGCGAGCGCCTCCCACAACGGCAGGTTGTGCACCCCCGGGAGCCCGAAGACGATCTCGGTCCCGAGCGATTTCAGCGCGTCCACCAGCTCCCGAGCACCACTCACAGCCACGGCGCGGATACTGCCAGATCGTTGAACGATCTGGCAATCAACCCCTAGACGATGTTGTGCTCGGCCGGTGCGGTATCGGCGCCTTCGAACCGCCGGACGTCCAGCGCGGCGATGTCCACGGCCGGCGGTCGCCCCAGGTAGAGGTCCCGGATCAGCTCCCCGGCGGCCGGGCCCATCTGGAAGCCATGCCCGGAGAAACCGGTCGCGTAGAAGAACCGCGACAGCAGGACGCTTTCCCCGATGATCTGGTTGCGGTCCGGCGTCATTTCGTACAACCCGGCCCACGCCGTCCGGATGCCGGCGTCGAGCACGGCCGGGATCCGGCGACCGGCGACCTCGGCCAGCCGCGGCAGCCACTCGCCCGCCTCGTAGTGGGTGTCGAAGCCTGGGAAGCCGTCGTCTTCACAAACGGACATCGCCAGACCTGCACCCTCGCGGTGGCAGTAGAACGCCGACGGCATCTCGATCGTGAGCGGCACGGACTCCGGCAGGTCCGGCACCGGCCCGGTGAACACCACCTGACGGCGGTACGGGCGCACCGGGAGAGCAAGCCCGGCCAGCTCGCCGACCCGGCCCGACCACGCGCCCGCCGCACACACCACCGCACCGGTCCGGACGAACCCGGCGGCCGTGTTAACGCCGGTTAACGTGTCGCCGTCACGCTCGATCCCGGTGACCTCGACGCCGGTCCGCAGCTTCGCGCCGCACGCGCGTGCCGACTTCGCGTAGCCCTGCACAACGGCGTCGGGCGTCGCCTTCGCGTCGTCCGGCGACCAGAGCGCGGCGATGATCCCGTCCGTCTCGAGCAGCGGGAGGACACCCCGCACTTCGGCCGGGTCCAGGAGGTGGCTGCGGACGCCGTACTCGTGCTGCAGCTCCGCGCAATGTCCGATTGCGGACACGTCCGCCGGGTCGGTGAGCAGGTAGAGGTAGCCGTCGCGCCTGAAGTCGATCTCGACCCCGAAGTCGCGCGAGAAAGCGCTGTACGCGGCGAGCCCGCGCAGGCCGAGCTCGACGTTCACGCGGCTGGTGAACGACGACCGGATGCCGCCCGCGGCCTTCGCCGTCGAGCCTTCGCCGAGCCCGTCGCGCTCCAGCAGCAGGACGTCGACACCGGCCTCGGCCAACCGGAACGCGCAGCTCACACCGATCACACCGCCGCCGATCACGACACACTCGGCCATCGGTGGCAAGGACGTTTCCCGAGCGCCGCGGACGGTCATACTCGCCAATGTAGAACGTGATCCACCCACGGCCGCCGAGCGCGTAGAGTCGGCGTGCCGAGTGCGGAAGGTGATGTCCCATGGCGATGATGCCCGTGACCGACTCGATGTTCCTCCTGGTCGAAACGCGCGAGCATCCGATGCACGTGGGCGGTCTCCAGCTGTTCAAGAAACCCGACGGCGCCGGCCCGGACTACCTGCGCGACGTCCGCCGTTCGCTGCTCGAATCGGACAACATGCGCTCGGTGTTCCGCCGTCGCCCGGCCCGGCCCGTGAACACGATGGGACACGTGGCCTGGCGCGCCGAAACCGATCTCGAGCTCGACTACCACTTCCGGCACTCGGCGCTGCCGCAGCCGGGGCGCATCCGCGAGCTGCTGGAGCTGACGTCCCGCTGGCACAGCACCCTGCTCGACCGGCACCGGCCGCTGTGGGAGACCCACCTCGTCGAGGGGCTCGCCGACGGCCGGTTCGCCGTTTACACGAAGGTCCACCACGCGCTGATGGACGGCGTCTCGGCGCTGCGGCAGCTGCAGGGCACGCTGTCGGACGACCCCGCGGACCTGGACTGCCCGCCGTGGTGGGGCAGCCGGCGCAAGCCCGGCGAAGGCCGCGTCAAGAGCTCGCGGTCGTTGCTGGAGACCGCCGGCAAGACCGTCAACCAGCTCGCCGGGCTGGCGCCCGCCGCGATGAAGGTCGCGCGGGAGGCGTTCGGCGAGCACACGGTGACCCTGCCGGGCCAGGCGCCGAGGACGATGTTCAACGTGCCGATCGGCGGCGCGCGGCGGTTCGCGGCGCAGTCGTGGTCGCTCGAGCGCGTCCGGAAGGTGGCCACCGCGGGCGGGGTGTCGCGCAACGACGTGGTGCTCGCGATGTGCTCGGGCGCGCTGCGGGACTACCTCATCGAGCAGCGCGCGCTGCCGGACGCGCCGCTCGTCGCGATGGTGCCGGTGTCGCTGCGACGCCAGAACGACCCCGGCGAGGCGGCCGGCAACAACATCGGCGCGCTGCTCTGCAACCTGGCCACCGACCTGCCGGACGCGGGCAAGCGGCTCGTCACGATCCACCAGTCCATGCGCAACGGCAAGCGGCTGTTCTCGGAGCTGACGCCGTTGCAGACGCTGTTGTTATCGGCCGTTAACGTCGCGCAGCTCGGCATCTCGCCGATCCCGGGCGTCGTCAACAACACGCGGCCGCCGTTCAACCTGGTGATCTCGAACGTGCCCGGCCCGCGCAAGCAGATGTACTGGAACGGCGCGCAGCTCGACGGCATCTACCCGGCGTCGGTGCTGCTCGACGGCCAGGCCGTCAACATCACGCTGACCAGCAACGGCGACAACCTCGACTTCGGCGTCACCGGCTGCCGCCGCAGCGTGCCGCACCTGCAGCGGATCCTGACGCACCTCGACACGGCGCTGGTGGAGCTGGAAGCCGCGGTCAAGTAGCACCGCTGAGCGACACCGCACTCGGCCATCGGAAGGAAAGTTTCCGAACTGCTCGGCACAGGACTGGTCACCCGCCCGCAACGCTTCTACCGTGACGATGATCAGTCCCCGGGAGAGGAGCAGGAAATGACCGAATCCACCGAGGTGTGGACGACACCCGACTTCGTCGAGTACGAAACTCCCATGGAGGTGACCGCCTACGCGGCCCGCATGGCGGACTGACGGATGACCGGCGAGCCACTGTCGGAAAGCGCATTCATCACCGCGCTGCGGGGCCTTTCCGGCCGGTACTGGGGCACGCACCCGTTCCACCGCCGGCTGCACGCGGGTGAGCTCGACGAGCGTGGACTCCGGATCTGGGCCGCGAACCGCTGGTACTACCAGTGCGTGCTGCCGCAGAAGGACGCCGCGATCATCAGCAACTGCCCGCTGCCGGAGATCCGGCGGCAGTGGCTCGACCGGATCGTCTACCACGACGGCGCAAGTGCCGGCTCGGGTGGCATCGAACGCTGGCTGCGGCTCTGCACCGCGGTCGGGCTGGACCGGGAAGAGGTTCTCGACGAGCGGCACGTCGCGCCCGGTGTCCGGTTCGCCGTTGATGCCTATGTGACGTTTGCGCGGACAAAACCGTGGTGGGAGGCCGTCGCGTCCGGCCTCACCGAGATGTTCGCCGGGCACCTGATGCAGCAGCGCGTCGCCGACATGCTGGCGAACTACTCCTGGATCGCCCGCGACGACCTCGCCTACTTCACCAACCGGATCGACAAGGTTTCCGGCGAAGGCAAGGACACCCTCGACATCGTGGTCCGCCACTGCGTCACGCGCGAACAGCAGGATCGCGCGATCGCCGCGTTGTCGTTCAAGTGCGACGTCCTGTGGTCGATGCTCGACGCGGTCGAACGGGCGGCGGGATGATCACCGCGGAGTCCGTCCCGCAGCTGCGCCGGGGTGTGCGGTTGTCCTTCGACCACGTCCGGGAAACGCACGTCCTGCTGTTCCCCGAAGGAGTCCTGGTGTCGAACACGACCGCGGCCGCGGTGCTCGAACTCTGCGACGGCGTGCGCCCGGTTTCGGCGATCACGGCCGTGCTGGAGAAGCGCTTCTCCGGTGTCCGGGCGGACGACGTCCTCGACGTGCTGTCGAGGCTGGGCGAACGGCGGGTGGTCGCATGGACGTGACCCCGCCGCTCGGCATGCTCGCCGAGCTGACCCACCGGTGCCCGCTGCACTGTCCTTATTGCTCCAACCCGCTCGAACTCGTGTCACGCGACGCCGAGCTGTCCACGGCGGACTGGATCTCGGTGCTCTCGCAGGCGCGCGAGCTGGGTGTCCTGCAGGTGCACATGTCCGGCGGTGAACCACTGGCGCGCCCGGACCTGCCGGAACTCGTGGCCCACGCGAACGGTCTCGGCTGTTACGTCAACCTCGTCACCTCCGGGCTCGGCCTGACCGCGGCCCGGCTCGACGACCTCGTCGAACGGGGACTCGCGCACGTCCAGCTGTCGGCACAGGGTGCGACGCGGGAGCGCGCGAACCTGCTGGCCGGCGCAAAGGCGCACGACCGGAAGCTCGCCGCGGCGGCGCTGGTCAAGGCGGCCGGGTTGCCGCTGTCGCTGAACGTCGTGCTGCACCGGCAGAACCACGACCAGCTGGCCGGGATCATCGAGCTGGCCGAGCGGATGGGCGCGGACCGCCTCGAGCTGGCGAACACCCAGTACTACGGCTGGGCACTGCGCAACCGTGACGCGCTGATGCCGACTCCGGCGCAGCTCGCGGCGGCCGAGCCGATCGTGCGCGCGGCCGTCGCGCGCCTGCGCGGCAGCATGGAGATCGTCTACGTCGTCGCCGACTACCACGAGCCGTACCCGAAACCGTGCATGTACGGGTGGGGCGCGCGGCAGCTGACCGTGGCGCCGGACGGCACCGTGCTGCCGTGCCCGGCGGCGTCGGCGATTTCGACCCTTTCGCTGGCCAATGTCCGCGACGCGCCGCTCGCCGAGATCTGGCACCGCTCCGAGTCGTTCAACGCCTACCGCGGCGAGGACTGGATGGCCGAGCCGTGCCGAACGTGCGACCGCCGCGGTCTCGACTTCGGCGGCTGCCGCTGTCAGGCGTTCCTGCTCACCGGCGACGCCGCGGCGACCGACCCGGTGTGCTCGCGGTCGCCGCAGCGCGACGTCGTCGACCTGATCCTCGCCCGGCCTCCGGCTTCCGACCTGGTGATGCGCCGATGAAGGTCATCCTGCTCGGCACCGCCGCGGGCGGCGGATGTCCACAGTGGAACTGCGCCTGCCCCCTGTGCAAGGCCGGGCTCCCGCCGCGCACCCAGGACTGCGTCGCGGTGAGCGCGGACGGCGCCGGCTGGTACCTGCTCAACTGTTCACCCGACATCCGCGCCCAGATCCTCTCCACGCCGGCGTTGCGCGCCGGGCCCGGCCCACGTGAGATCCCGGTGCGCGGAGTGCTGCTCACCGACGCCGAACTCGACCACTCGCTGGGCCTGCTGATGCTGCGCGAGTCGGGCGGGCTCCCGGTGTGGGCGCCGGACGCGGTGCTGCAAGCGATCTCTCCCTTCCGCCAGATCATCGACGGTTACGGCGGCTGGGACTGGCGGTCGCCTGGCGACCTTCCCGGGTTGCGCGTGACCTTCCTGCCGGTGAGCGACAAGCGGCCGAAATACGCGTCCGTCCAGGATGGTCCGTGGGTGGTCGCCTACCGGATCGAGGATCTCTCAACCGGCGGAGTGCTGGTGTACGCGCCGTGCTTGAAGAGCTGGCCGCCCGGCTTCGATTCCTTCGTGGAGGGTGCTTCGCTGGTACTGCTGGACGGAACCTTCTACGCGCCGGACGAGATGGCCGGAGTCGGCGGACCGGACCAGCTCGCGATGGGACACTTGCCGATCACCGCGAGCCTGGCCCACATCGCCGAGCGGCCGGGGCCGCGCTGGGCGTTCACGCACCTCAACAACACGAACCCGGTGCTGGACCCGGCGTCGGCCGAGCACGCCGCCGTGCTCGCCGGGGGCGCTTCGCTGCCTCCGGACGGCACGGAGTTTTCGCTCTAGGCGATGCCCTCGGGAGCAGCCACCCGGAACGATACCCCCAAATAACTCTTTGATGGTTGTGGCAGACTCGGCTCATGCCCCACGACCACCTGCGCGTGCTCGCCCACCCGCTCCGCATGCGCATCCTGTCCTTGCTGACGGGCACGGCGATGAGCGCAGCCGAGGCGGCGCGTGAACTGGGCGACACGCAGGCCAACATCAGTTACCACCTCCGCCGCCTGCACGAGGCGAGCCTGGTGGACGTCGCCGAAGAGGTCCAGATCCGCGGCGGCCGCGCGAAGCGCTACCGCCACCACCCGGACTCGGGCCGCCGCCTCACGAGCCGCGACCCCGGCGAGGAGCAGCTGCTGACAAAGGCGATCGCCGGAGAGCTGCTCCGGCGCGCAGAGCTGCGGGCTCCGGCGCGCCCGGCGTCGTTGACGGACGCGGAGCTGTGGGTGGACCCGGAGCTGTGGGCCCGGGTGCTGAAGCAGGCTTCGGCGCTGAGCCAGGAGCTGCACGACGCGGCACAGCCGCCGCGGACCCCGGGGACGGTGCGGGTCAGCGCGAGCTTGGCGCTCTTCGAGCTGACGGCCGAACCTGGCGAGCCGCGGTGAGCCCGCCCCTGGGGGAGGCGGCGAGCCGGGCCGAGTGCGCGAACCTTCGGTCCCTGCCGGGCCGACCACGCGACCACCCTCCCGCGCCGCGCCTCCACCGGACCGGCCACGCGCGGCCGCCCGGGGACTCCGCGCACCCGCCGCGCCCGACCACCGCGCGAACCTCGTCACCCAGCCAGGCCGACCAAGCGCCCACTCATCGGATCCGCCCGAATTCCGCGCCTCCGCCACCCCCGGGGCGCCACCACCGTCGCGCCACCCCGGCTGCCACCCACGCCGTCACACCGGAGCCCCTCCCATGACCTCGATGCTCGCGCCGCTGCGCGAAAACCGCTTCCGCGCCCTCGTCACCGGCCGGACGTTCGCCGACTTCGCCAACGCCGTCGCGCCGTTTGCGCTGGCCTTTGCCGTCGTCGACTTGACGGGGTCCGCCGTCGACCTCGGGATCGTCGTCGGCGCGCGGTCGATCGCCAATGTGCTGCTGGTGCTGTTCGGCGGGATGCTGGCCGACCGGCTGCCGCGGTCGGTGATCCTGCAAGGCACCGAGACCGCCGCCGCGCTCACGCAAGCCGCCATCGCCGCGAGTGTCCTCTGCGGATTCGCCTCGATCCCGCTGCTGGTCGGGCTCAGCCTGGTCAACGGCGCTGTCTCGGCCATCTCGCTGCCCGCGGCCGCCTCGCTCACGCCGTTGACCGTGCCCGCCCCGCTGCTCGCCCAGGCGAACGCGCTGGTCCGGCTGCTGTCCAACGGCGGCCGCATCGCCGGCGCCGGGCTCGCCGGGATCCTCGTCGCCTTCGCCGGCTCCGGCTGGGCGCTCGCCGGGAACGCCGCGCTGTTCCTCGCGGCCGCGCTGTCGTACCGCCGGATCCGGCTGCCGCGCGGCGAACGGATCCCGGGCAGCCGCCCCCTCGCCGAACTCGCCGAAGGCTGGCACGAGTTCCGTGCCCGGTCGTGGGTGTGGCTCGTGGTGCTGCAGTTCATGGTGGTCAACGCGGTGAACGCGGGCGCGCTGCTGGTGATCGGCCCGCTCGTCGCAGACAACACGTTCGGCCGCACCGGCTGGGGTCTCGCACTGGCCGCGCAGACCGCCGGCGCGCTGCTCGGCGGCGTCGTCGCCGCGCGCTGGCAACCGCGACGGATGCTCCTGATCGGCGTCGCATTGGTCATGGTCGACGCGCTGCCGATGCTCGCTCTCGGCGAGACGCCGTTCCTGCTGCCGCTGCTGTTCGCGATGTTCCTGTCCGGGGTCGCGATCGAGCAGTTCTCCGTCGCGTGGGACGTGTCGCTGCAGGAGAACGTCCCACCCGAGAAGCTCGCCCGCGTCTACTCCTACGACATGCTCGGCTCGTTCGTCGCGATGCCGCTCGGCCAGATCAGCGCCGGCCCCCTGGCCGAGCACGCCGGCCGCGAGGCAACGCTGCTCGGCGGCGCGGCCCTGGTCGTCGGCGCGACGGCGCTCGTGCTGGTCAACCCGCAGGTGCGCGGCCTGGTCCGCCGTCCGCCGGTCAGCTCGGACGAACCAGCAGGAGGTTCAGCAGGCTCGCACTGAAGACGACTTCGTCCTCGACGTCGACGAACTCGACACGCGTGCGCACCAGCCCCCGGTCCGGCTTCGACCGCGAGAGCCGGGCTTCGGTCACGGTGGCGCGCAGTCGCAGCTCGTCGACGCCCGGGCTGCCGAGGCTGGAGACAGCGGACAGATAGTTGTCGGCGTAGAGCCGCATCATCAGGCTCGCGGTGTGCCAGCCACTGGCGATCAGCCCACCGAACGGCCCGGCCGCCGCCGCGGCCGTGTCGACGTGGAAGCTCTGCGGGTCGTAGCGCCGGGCGAACTCGAGGATCTCGGTCTCGGTGACCTCGACGCTGCCGCAGTCGTAGGTCGCGCCCGGGACGTAGTCCTCGAAGTAGCGGTCGCTCGTCATGGCCGCAGCGTGCCACAGAAACCCTTCGACCCGGAGCGAACGGTAACGCTCGCGACGTGCCCGGAGAGCCCGACATCGCCGCGGTCGCCCAGGCTATCGGCGAGCCGGCGCGGGCGGCGATGCTGCTGCAGCTGATGGACGGCGAAGCTCACTCCGCTCGAGCGTTGGCGACGGTCGCCGGAGTCGCCCCGTCCACGGCAAGCTCCCACCTACGCCGCCTGCGAGACGCGGGCCTGGTGATCGCCACCGACGCGGGCCGCCGGCGCCTGCACCGGCTCGCCGGCCCGGAAGTGGCGCAGCTGGTGGAGGCATTGGCGGCGCTCGCCCCACCGCGCCTGCCCGACCGGCTCCAGCCTTCACCACCGGCGGGCCCATTGCTGCAGGCGCGAGCGTGTTACGGACACCTGGCCGGCCAGCTCGGCATCGACCTGGCAGCGGTGCTGCGCAAGGACGGCGTGGTCGACGAGCTGGCCCCGGGCGAGACCGGCGTGGTGCGCACCTTCGACCACCCACTGCTGACGACGCTCGGTGTTACCGAGCTGCCGGGTTCGGGGCCTGCGGTCCGAGCGTGCCTCGACTGGTCCCACGGCACGGCCCACCTCGCGGGCGCGCTGGGGACGGCACTGCTCACGGCCCTGCTCGACGCGGGCTGGGTACGCCGCCGCCCGGGCGGCCGGGCATTGCGGGTGACGGAAACGGGCCGAGTACGGCTCGGCGAGCTCGGGATCGGCTGACGGTTCGCAGCCGCGGGAAGGGCACTTTCCCGACGAGCGCAGCGGGACAGCTTCGACTCGGCCGGTACTTGCAACCTCCGCAACTACATACTGCCGACGCCCCACCGAGCCCGGCGACCTTCGGGTCGGTTGAGGGCTCGCAGCGCCGCAGGTACATACCGCCGATTCCCTGCAGCTGGTCGGCTCAGGCTCGGGCAAACTCGGATCAGCCGACACCTGACGACAGCCGCAGATCCCCCATGATCCAGCAGGCCAGACCGCCTCCGTCCGCCGTTGTCCCCACCCACAGCTGAATGTGGACAACTCCGGCGCCGAACCTTCGAAAAACCAGGACTGCCTGCACCAGCCGATAGACTGGCCAAGGGGGCACCCCCGGGATAGGGCGGGCCCTGGCCGGGGACGATCTGCCGCAGGGCGTACCTGCTCCGCTAGCGGCCTGCGCGAGGTTCCGGGGTCAGGTCACGGTGCCCGTCTAGGCGCCACCAGCTCTCCAGCGTCTCGCGCAACGCCTTCAGGAGCTCGCCGCCCGTTTCCAGCGGGACCAGCGCGGCTTTGCCGTCGTCCACCCGGACCGCCGCTGCCAGGCGGTCGCCCTGCTCGATCAGGCCGACCACCACCCGGGTTGGCTGTCCGGCCGCGTCTACCGTGGAAATGGCTCGTTCGTACCGCCAGCCTGGAGCGTTCACCCGGCCGACAGTGGCACAGCTTTCCCCGCTCCGGCCCGGGTTTCACCCTCAAGTGTGGTCAGGCGGGCGCCCAGGGCCGCACTTCCTCCAGCAGCTTCGCGACGGCCAGCACCAGGTCGTCCGAGTGGCGCGGCCCGACGATCTGCAGGCCCACCGGCAGCCCCGCCGACGTGTGGCCGGCCGGGACGCTGATCGCCGGCTGCTGGGTCATGTTGAACGGGTACGTGAACGGCGTCCACTCCGGCCACTCGCTCAGCCCGCTGCCCGGCGGCACGTTGTGCCCGGCCTCGAACGCGGCGATCGGGACGGTCGGGGTGATCAGCACGTCGTAGCGCGTGTGGAACTCGCCCATCAGGATGCCCAGCGCGGCGCGCTCAGCAGTCGCGTCGAGGTAGTCGCTCGCCGACCACGTCTTGCCCAGCTCCCAGACCTTGCGCAGGCCCGGGTCGGTCCGCTCCTCGGAGCCCGCCGGGAACGAGTCGAGCAGCTTCGCGGCCCCCGACGACCACAGGATGTCGAACGCCGGCTTCGGATCGGCGAAGCCGGGATCGGTCTGCTCGATGTGCAGCCCCGCGTCGCTCAGCGCGCGCACCGCGGCCGCGACGATCTCGGCGATCTCCGGGTCGACGTCGACGTAGCCGAGCGTCGGCGAGTACGCGGCGATCAGGCCGCGCACGTCCCGGCGGACGGCCTCGCGGAACGACCCCACTGGCGGCGCCAGCGCGGCCGGGTCGCGGTGGTCGGGGATCGACAGGACGTCCAGCAGCAGCGCGGTGTCGTCCACCGATCGCGCCATCGGGCCGGCGTGCGAGAGCGGGCCGAAGGGGCTCGCCGGGTACAGCGGGATCCGGCCGTGGGTCGGCTTGAGTCCGACGATGCCGCAGAACGACGCCGGGATCCGCACCGAGCCGCCGCCGTCGGTGCCGACCGACAGCTCGCCCATCCCGGCCGCGACGGCCGCGGCGCTGCCGCCGCTCGACCCGCCCGCCGTCTTCGACGGGTCGGCCGGGTTGCGCGTGATGCCCTGCAGCGGGCTGTCGGTGACGCCCTTCCACGCGATCTCGGGTGTGGTCGTCTTGCCCAGCAGCACCAGACCGGCCTCGCGCATCCGCGCGGCGACCGGGCTGTCGACGTCCCACGGCTGGTCCGGGTCGATGCTCTTCGAGCCCCGGACGGTCGGCCAACCCTGGGTGAGGAACATGTCCTTGATCGAGGACGGCACACCGTCGAGCCAGCCGATCGGGTTGCCGTCCCGCCAGCGGATCTCGGACGCCTTGGCCTGCTCCAGCGCCCGGTCGGCGTCGACGAGGCAGTAGGCATTGCAGTCGCCGTCACGGGCTTCGATGGCCTGCAGCGCGTTCTGCGTCGCCTCGATCGGTGAAAGCTCACCGGTCGCGTAGGCGGCGACGAGCTCGCTGGCGGTCAGCATCCTGTCGTTCATCCGGCTCCCTGGTTCCCCGACGGCACGTAGCCGAGCGACTTGTCGACGACATTGCGCAGCGGCTCCCCAGCGCGCCACCGGCGGAAGTTTTCGGCGAAGACTTCGACCAGCGTGTTCCGCCAGCCGATGAAGTCGCCGGACATGTGCGGCGAGACCAGCACGTCCGGCATGCCCCACAGCGGGCTCTCTGCCGGCAGCGGCTCGGTGTCGAACACGTCGAGCGCGGCGCCGGCGATGGTCTTCTGAGCCAGCGCCTCGACCAGGTCAGAGGTGACCACCAGCTCGCCGCGGCCCACGTTCACGAAGCGCGCCGACGGCTTCATCGCGGCGAACGCGCGGGCATCGAACATGCCCTTGGTGTGTTCGGTCAGCGGCGCGACCGCAACGACGTAGTCGGCGTGCGGAAGAAACTCGCCGAGCTGCGATGACTCGTGCACCACCCCGAAGTCAGGGTCACCCGTGCGGGCCCGGCGCCCGGCGCCGCTCACCCGCATCCCGGCCGCACGCAGCAGCCGCGCGATGGCCCGGCCGATCGGCCCGGTACCGACGACCACCACCTCGCGCCCGGCGATCCGCTCACTCTCGCGGTGCTGCCAGCGACCCTCGCGCTGCAGGTCGTGCGAGCGCGCGAAGTCCTTCGCGAACGCGAGCACGACGCCCAGCACGTACTCCGCGATGGCGTCGTCGAAGACACCCCGCGAATTGGTCAGGACGACGTCGCTCTCCACCAGCCCGGGGAACAGCACCGGGTCGACGCCCGCACTCGCGATGTGCAGCCAGCGCAGCCGATCGGCCGCGTGCCAGGCGCCCGGCACAGCCGTGGAGAGGAAGTCGTAGACGAAGAGCGCGTCCGCTCCGGACAGCGCTTCGGCCAGGCCCGCGGCGTCCGTGTAACGCACGACCGCCCCGGATTCGACAGCACGCATGTCCGGTGGGCGGGACTCGCCGCAGAGCACTGCCAGGACGGGAGTTTCCCGGACTTCCGAGGCGATCACGTTGACACGGTAAAAGTCACTCGTATGATTGTCAACAATCCGAGGAACGACCCCCGGAGCACCGGACGTGTCACAACACAGACGTATTCCGGAGGCTGAGCCTTGGATCTTGACTTCTTGGCGTTCGAAGGCCCGCTGGCCCAGCGCGGTATCGGGGTGATCGCCCCCTTCGACCTCGCCCTCGAGCGCGAGCTCTGGCGCTGGGTGCCGATGGAGGTGTCCCTCCACCTCGCCCGCACGCCCTACGAGCCCGTGCCGGTCAGCATGGAGATGGCGCGCCTCGTCAGCGACAGCCACCACCTGGCCAGCGCCACCCGCGACGTGCTGCACGTAGAGCCCGAGGTCGTCGCGTACCTCTGCACGTCGGGCAGCTTCGTCAACGGCGTCGACTACGAGCGGTCCCTGACCAAGGCGATCTGCGACGCCGGCGCACCGGACGCCGTCACCACCTCGGGCGCGCTGGCCGAGGTGCTGCACCAGCTAGACCTGCACCGCGTCTCCGTGCTGACGCCATACGACGCCGACCTGACCGGCGCATTGCACGACTTCCTCGGCGAACTGAATGTCGAGACCGTTGCCAGTGACCACCTCGGACTCGGCGGCGGGATCTGGAAGGTCAGCTACCGGACCATCGCCGAGCGCATCCTGGCAGCGGACCACGGTGACGCCGAAGCTATCTTTGTCAGCTGCACCAACCTGCCCACCTACGACCTGATCGAGCCCCTGGAAGCCGCGCTCGGCAAACCGGTGCTCACGGCCAACCAGCTGACCATGTGGGCGTGCCTGCGCCGGATGAACCTGCCCATCGTCGGACCCGGGAAGTGGCTTCGTGACGTGTCGTGAAGGTTTTCCTTGACCACTCCCTCTAGGATTGTCGACAATTTGCGTCCCTCCGGAGGTTTCGTGACCACCATCGGTTTCATCTACCCCGACCATGCGGCCGAAGACGACTACCCGCTGGCCGAGCAGCTGCTCGGCGGCGCGGCTGCCGACGAGGGCGACATCCGGCTCCCGGTCGAGCACATCTACGGCACCGACAAGCACGCGGTCGCCGAACTGCTCGACCTCGGCAGCGAAGGCCGGCTCGCCGACGGTGCCGCCCTGCTCGGGAAGCACGAGCCGGACGCGGTCGTCTGGGCGTGCACCAGCGGCAGCTTCGTTTATGGCTGGGAGGGCGCCCGCGACCAGGCCGACCGCCTCGCCGCCGTCGCCGGGGTCCCGGCCTCCAGCACCTCCTTCGCGTTCGTGCACGCCGCGCGCGCCCTGGGCATCAAGCGGGTCGCCGTCGCCGCCAGCTACCCGGACGACATCGCGCAGCTGTTCGTGGACTTCCTCAAGGCCGGCGGTGTCGAGGTCGTCTCGATGGCCAGCGCCGACATCATCACGGCCGCCGAGGTCGGCGCGATGACGCCGGAGGCCGTCGTCGCGCTTGCCGTCGGCCACGACCACCCGGACGCCGACGCCGTCCTGGTGCCGGACACCGCGATGCGGACGCTCCAGGAGATCAACGCCGTCGAAGCCGCGCTGAAGAAGCCGGTGCTGACCGCGAACCAGGTCACCGTCTGGGAGGGCCTGCGCCTGACCGGGCAGCATCGCCTCGTCCGCTCGCTCGGCGCGCTCTTCCGACATCTCCCGGACGGGGAAGCCTGACATGGCCCTGCCACCGGGCATGCTGCCCGAAATCGAACCGGTCAGCCGCGAGTCGACAGCTGCGGTCATCGCGCGCCAGCTACGCGACGCGATCATGACCGGCGCGCTGCCGCCCGGGACCCAGCTCGGCGAGACCGAGCTGGCGTCCCGGTTCCAGGTGTCACGGGGGCCGCTCCGGGAAGCCATGCAGCATCTGGTTTCCGAAGGGCTCCTGCGCAGCGAACGGCACCGCGGGCTGTTCGTGATCGATCTCGAGCCCGGCGACGTCTACGACATCTATGCAGCTCGCTCGGCGATCGAACGCGCCGCGATGATCCGCGCCCTGCGCGGCGGGGAACGCGACCGGATCGCGGACATCCTCGAACACACCGTCACCGAGATGGCGACCGCCGCGAGCGAAGACGACCCGAGCGCGCTCTCCACCGCGGACCTGAAGTTCCACGAGGCTCTCATCAACGCTTCCGGCAGCAAGCGGCTCGTGCGGATGGCCCGGACCTTGCTCATCGAGACGCGGATGTGCCTGACCGCGCTGCAGAGCACGTACCAGCGGGTCGAGGAACGCGTGGACGAGCACACCAAGCTCATCCAGGCCCTGCGCGACGGCGACGAGGAGACGGCGCTGGCCCTGCTCGACTCGCACATGGAGGACGCGGTGCAGCGGCTTGCGCCAGGGACGAGCCTCATCGAGGGGCACGCCCCGCCGGTGCCGGGAAATGGGTGAGCGAAGCGCCGGCAGCCGGGATCTGAAAGCCGCCACGCGTGATCGGAGAATCGGCACGCGTGATCGGCGGGTCGACACGTGCACCCGGACGGCCGGCTCGCGGACCCGGAGGGGCGTAACGCGTGCGTGGACGGCTCGCGAGGGTTCCGGGAAGCAGTTCACCGGCAGAGCGCACCTGCAGTCAGAGGGCATGGCGGACTCCCAGGACCGGCTGGCCACCGCGGCCGGCGCGGAAGTCGGGTGACCACGGGAAGCGGCCGCGCGAGTCCGCGTGCACCAGTTGCAGCGCACGGATTTCCGGGCCGTACAGCGCCGCCGCGAACACCAGGTGCGCCGACGGCTCCGCGAGCGGGACGACCTCGATCAGCGGGCCGCCCCGCAACGGGATGCGTTCCCCCGGCGAGGGTGGCGACGCGTGCAGCGCGTGCGAAGCCACGCCGTTGAGCAGTTCCGCGGCCTTCACCAGTGGCAGGCCGGTCATGACCAGCTCGGGCAGGCCGTACCCGCTGAGGCCTATCGTGTAGGCCCACGGCGGGTACAGCTCGCTGCCCTCGATCCCTTGCACGAGCCAGCCCTGGTCGGCCACGCCATCGCGAAGCCGTTCCAGGTACCCGGGTCTGTCCGGGTCGTCGCACTGCCGGCACATCGGTTCTCCTCCCCCTCGGTGGACTTGCGACCACCGTGCCGGAGGGCACCGACAAAAACTCAGCCCAGCGCTTCGGTCACTGCCGTGCCGAGCCGTTCTGTGGTATCCGTGCCGCCGAGGTCCGGGGTGCGCACGCGGCCCTCGTCGAGCACCCGGTCCACGGCGGTGCGGATCGCTTGCGCGGCAACGGTTTCGCCCAGGTGTTCGACCAGCATCGCGGCCGCCAGGATCTGCGCCACGGGGTTGGCGATCCCCTGCCCGGCGATGTCCGGAGCGCTCCCGTGAACCGCTTCGAACATCGACGGATATTCACCCGATGGGTTGATGTTGCCGGACGGCGCCATGCCGAGCCCGCCGGTGATCGCGGCCGCGAGGTCGCTGAGGATGTCGCCGAAGAGGTTCGACCCCACGATGACGTCGAGCCGGTCCGGCGCCTGGACCATCCGCGCCGCCAAGGCATCCACGTGCATCTGTTCACTGTGGACATCGGGATAATCCGTCGCGACCTCGGCGAAGATCTCGTCCCAGAACGGCATCGAGTGGATGAGCCCGTTGGACTTCGTCGCCGAGCAGACGCGCGAAGACCGCGTCCGCGCCAGTTCGAAGGCGTAGCGGATGATCCGTTCGACGCCGACGCGCGTGAAGACCGACTCCTGCAGCACGAACTCGTCCGGCCGGCCGGCGTTGTGCCGCCCGCCGATCGCCGAGTACTCGCCTTCGGAGTTCTCACGGACGATGACCAGCTCCAGCTCCTCGGCCTTCCGCCCAGCCAGCACGGACGTCGTGCCCGGCAGCAGCCGCACCGGGCGCAGGTTGACGTACTGCTGGAACGCGCGCCGCAGCGGGATCAGCAGGCCCCACAGCGAAACGTGGTCCGGGACGCCGGGGAAGCCGACCGCGCCGAGCAGGATCCCGTCGAGCGCCGAGAGCTGCGAAACGCCGTCGTCGGGCATCATCGACCCGGCCTGCGCGTACCGCTCACAGCTCCAGTCGAACTCCGTCCACTCCAACGAGAAGCCGAAAAGAGCGGAGGCCCGGTCGAGGACCTTGCGGGCCTCGACCGTGACGTCCACGCCGATCCCGTCGCCGGGGATGCTCGCGATGCGGTAGGAGCTCACAGGGCCACCGCGATGTACTTGGTCTCGAGGAACTCCTCGATGCCGACCGTGCCGCCTTCACGGCCGAGCCCGGACTGCTTGATGCCGCCGAACGGCGCCGCCGGGTTCGACACGATGCCCTGGTTGAGCCCGATCATGCCGGCTTCGAGCGCCTCGGAAACGCGCAGCGCCCGCTTGAGGTCGCTGGTGTAGACGTAGGAGACCAGGCCGAACTCGGTGTCGTTCGCCTTCGTCACCGCCTCTTCCTCGGTGTCGAACGCGGTGATCGGGGCGACCGGCCCGAAGATCTCCTCGTGCGTCAGCCGCGCTTCCTGCGGGACGTCGGTGAGCACGGTGGCCTGGTAGAAGTGGCCCGGCCCGTCGACGCCGGAGCCGCCGGTGAGCACTCGCGCTCCACGGTCCGTCGCGTCCTTGACCAGCTCCGTCACCTTGTCGACGGCCTTCTCGTCGATCAGCGGGCCGACCACGACGTCCTTCTCGGTGCCGCGGCCCATCGGCAGGGCCTGCATGCGCTCGGTCAGCCGCCGCGAGAACTCCTCGACGACGCTGCGCTGCACGTAGAAGCGGTTGGCCGCGGTGCAGGCCTCGCCGATGTTGCGCATCTTCGCCTGCATCGCGCCGTCGATGGCCGCGTCCATGTCGGCGTCCTCGAAGACCAGGAACGGCGCGTTGCCGCCCAGCTCCATCGACGTCCGCAGCACCTTGTCGGCGCACTGCTCCAGGAGCTTCCGGCCGACTCCGGTGGAGCCGGTGAAGGAGAGCTTGCGGGCGCGGCCGTCGCGGATCAGCGGCTCCATCACGCCGCCGGAGTCGCTGGTGGTGACGACGTTGAGCACACCCTCGGGCAGCCCCGCCTCGGCGAGGATGCCGGCCAGCGCGAGCATCGAGAGCGGCGTCTGCGCGGCCGGCTTGATCACCGACGTGCAGCCCGCGGCGATGGCCGGGCCGATCTTGCGGGTGCCCATCGCCATGGGGAAGTTCCACGGTGTGATCAGCAGCGTCGGGCCGACCGGCTGCTTCGTGATGAGGAATCGGCCCGAGCCGTTGGGGGCGGTCGCGAAGCCGCCGTCGATCCGGACGGCCTCCTCGGCGAACCAGCGGAAGAACTCCGCGGCGTAGGCGATCTCACCCTTCGACTCGGCGAGCGGCTTGCCCATCTCCAGGGTCATGAGCAGGCCGAGCTCGTCCTGGCGGGCCATCAGCAGGTCGTACGCCCGGCGCAGGATCTCCCCGCGCTCCCTCGGCGCCATCTTCGCGAAGTCCGATTGCGCGGCGACCGCAGCGTCCAGTGCCGCGACGCCGTCCGCCGGCGAGGCGTCGGCGACCTGGCACAGCTCCTTGCCGGTGGCCGGGTCGACCACCGGGAACGTCTTCCCGGACGCGGCGGCGACCCACTTGCCGCCGATGAACAGTTCCTTGCCGACCGCGTCGACGACGCCGGACTCGGTGCTCGCGCTCATCCCGACTGCTCCTCACGTGTTGTCCCGAGGGCCATGCTATGGATATTGTCAACAATCGACAACCCGCTCAACCGACCAAGGAGCACGCTGCCATGGCCCAGCTATCTCCGCTGCTCAAGCAGGCAACGCCCGTCGTGGTCGACCACGGTGAAGGGGTTTACCTCTACGACGTCGACGGCAAACGCCACCTCGACTTCACCGCCGGCATCGGCGTCACGAGCACCGGGCACTGCCACCCGCACGTCGTGCGCGCGGCGCAGGAGCAGATCGGCAAGCTCGTCCACGGGCAGTACACGACGGTGATGCACCAGCCTCTGCTCGAGCTGACCAAGCGCCTCGGCGACGTCTTGCCCAGCGGGCTCGACTCGCTCTTCTACGCGAACTCGGGCAGTGAAGCCGTCGAAGCGGCGTTGCGGCTCGCACGGCAGGCGACGAAGCGCCCGAACGTCATCGTCATGCAGGGCGGCTTCCACGGCCGGACCGTCGCCGCGGCGAGCATGACGACGTCCGGGACGCGGTTCAGCGCCGGCATCGGCCCGCTCATGTCCGGCGTGCACGTCGCGCCGTTCCCCTATGCCTACCACTACGGCTGGGACGAGCAGACCGCGACGAAGTTCGCGCTGCGGGAGCTGGACTACCTGTTCCAGACGGTCAGTGCCCCGAACGAGACCGCCGCGATCTTCGTCGAGCCCGTGCTCGGTGAGGGCGGCTACGTCCCGGCGAACACAGAGTTCATGGCGGGCCTGCGCGAGCGCGCGGACCGGCACGGCATCCTGCTCGTCCTCGACGAAATCCAGACCGGCTTCGGCCGCACCGGCAAGTTCTGGGGGCACGACCACTTCGACGTCTCGCCCGACATCGTCCTCATTGCGAAGGGCCTGGCCAGCGGCTTCCCGCTGTCGGGCATCGCCGCCTCGCAGGAGTTGATGGCGAAGGCGCTCCCGGGTTCGCAGGGTGGCACTTACGGCGGCAACGCCGTCTCGTGCGCGGCGGCGATCGCGACGCTCGAGGTCATCCAGCAGGAAAACCTGGTGGAGAACGCCGCCGAACGCGGCCGCCAGTTGCTCGACGGCGCGCGGCTGATCGCGGACAAGACGCCGGCGATCGGCGAGGTGCGCGGGCTCGGTCTGCTGGTCGGCTCGGAGTTCACCACCGCCGACGGCGAGCCCGACGCCGCCACCGCGGCAGCCGCGCAGCAGACGGCGTCGAAGAGCGGCCTGCTGCTGCTCACCTGCGGGCCGTACATGAACGTCGTCCGCATGGTGCCGCCGCTGATCGTCAACGCCGAGCAGGTCGACGACGCACTGCGCATCTGGGGCGAGGTCGTCGCGTCCGTCACGGGGAGCTGAGCATGGCCCGGTACATCACGATCACCCTGGACAAGCGCGGGGTGTCCTGCCGGGCGCGGCTGCTCGACGACGAGGCGCCGCGTACCTGCAAGGCGGTGTGGGACGCGTTGCCGCAGAGCGGTTCCGCCTACCACGCGAAGTACGCGCGCAACGAGGTCTACACGCTCGTGCCGCCGTTCGTGGAGCCGAAGCCCGGGCGGGAGAACCCGACGATCACGCCGATCCCCGGC
Organism: Amycolatopsis sp. NPDC051758; assembly: GCF_044453095.1. Taxonomy (NCBI): domain Bacteria; kingdom Bacillati; phylum Actinomycetota; class Actinomycetes; order Pseudonocardiales; family Pseudonocardiaceae; genus Amycolatopsis; species Amycolatopsis sp. NPDC051758. The sequence continues at coordinate 640,183 of NZ_JBITCJ010000004.1, forward strand.
GACGTCGTCTACTTCGGGTTCGAGGCGTGGGAGATCGGCAACCCGGCGTACGGCTACGACGACGACAGCGAAGCGCACAGCGACCAGGGCGCGACCGACCTCGCGATCTTCTACGGCCGAAACAACCTGCTGATCAACGGCGATGCGGGCTGGGTGCCCGGCAACGTGTTCGCCACGATCGAGGAAGGCCTGGCCGAGATGGCGGCGGCCGCGCAGGACCTCTGGCTACGGGGTGTCGAGGGCGAGACGCTCTCGTTCGCGCGAGCCTGAATCCCTTACCCGGCAAGGGGACGCCGGGTGCGGAGTCCGCACCCGGCGTCCCCTTTTTCGCGTTGTGCGCCACCCGAAAGGGTGATCGCCGGAAATTCACCTTTCGTGGCCGGTGATCACCAGATCGAGCTACGCGAGTGCCCAGGATGCCGGATCAAGGTCGAAATTACCGACAGTGATATTCCGCCTGACGACTACCCAGAGTGGTTGACCGCCAAAGCGGGCACCCGGCGCGAAACACGAAGGGATTACGTGTTTAGCATGGGAAGATTCCGCGCCACCACAGTCGCCCGAGAATGGCTCTTTGACACCTCGACAGCACGGTGAAAACCTGATTCCGCTCCCCGCGGGGAGCACTCCAGGGAATCCATGAGTTATTCGACAAGGAGCCTTTCCATGCAGATGTTCGCCCAGCACGCCCACTACTGCCACGACATCATCACCGGCGCGCTGGCGCACCTGGCGCACGTTCTGGGCTGGCTCGTCTGATCCAGGCAGGAACCGGACGCCCGGCCGCGGGAAACCGCGGCCGGGCCGTTTTTACGCCAGCGCGTTCAGCTGCTCGAAATCGTCATCGGAAAGCACTGTTTCGGCAGCGCCGCAGTTTTCTTCGAGGTGCACGAGGGAAGACGTTCCGGGAATCGGGACCACGACCGGCGAACGGCGCAACAGCCAGGCGAGGGACACCTGAGCGGGTGTCGCGCCGAGGCCGGCCGCGACCTTTCCAAGCACCCCGCCCGCCGTCGCGTGGTCACCCCGCGCGATCGGCAGCCACGGGACGAACGCGATCCCCTCACGCTCGCAGTAGCCGAGAACGTCGTCCGACGCGCGGTCCGTCAGGTTGTAGCGGTTCTGCACGCTCGCGATCGGCGCGATGGCGCGTGCTTCGGCCAGCTGCGCCACGCTGACCTCGGACAACCCGATCCGGGCGACCTTGCCTTCGTCGCGCAGCCGGGCGAGCGCGCCGACCTGGTCGGCGAGCGGCACCTGCGGGTCGAGGCGGTGTAGCTGCAGCAGGTCGAGGCGCTCGACGCGCAGGCGCCGCAACGAGAGTTCCGCCTGCTGACGCAGGTATTCGGGCCGGCCGAGCGGCACCCACTCGCCCCGGCTCGGGCGCGCGTGGCCGCACTTCGTCGCGATGAGCAGCCCGTCGTACGGGTGCAGCGCGTCGGCGAGCAGTTCCTCGTTCAGCCCCAGGTCATAGGCGTCAGCGGTGTCGAAGAACGTCACGCCGAGCTCGGCCGCGCGGCGGGCGACGGCGGCGGCACCGTCGGGCACGTAGTCCCACTCGGTGAGCCGCATGGCGCCGAAACCCAGCCGCCGCACGGAAAAGCCGTCTTCGAAGGTGTGCGTCGATGTCATACCCGGAAGCTTCGCCGCGTCGCACGTCACCCACCAGAGATTTAGCCTGAGCTAAATCTCGTTCCGTAACCGGGTCATCACCGGTTTCATCCGGATTTCATCAACCCTCCCTAACGTCGCCGACGCAGTGATCAACTGACGGAGGGGACTGCGAAGTGAAAAGTTTGAAACGGCTCTTGCCGATCGGCGCGGCGGTGGCGGCGCTCGTCACCGGATTCGTCACCACACCGGCCGCGCATGCCGAAGGCGCGCACTACTACATCCTGCTCGGCGGAACCTGCAACGGGAACGCGGACCAGTATCAGGAACCGTGGCTGAGCGGCGGGATCCGCAAGGTCGTGAACTACCCGGCCGGCGCGTCCGGGCTGCCCGGGCCGTGCGGCGCGACCCCCATGGACCAGAGCGTCGCGATAGGCCGCGAAGAGGCGAAGCGCGTCGTCCAGGATTCGTTCAACGAGGACCCGGGCGGCGAGTTCACCGTCGTCGGGTACTCGCAGGGCGCGATCGTGGCCAACTTCGTGCTGAACGACATCGCGGACGGCGTCGTGAACGTCGACCGGAGCCACTTCAACGCGAAGCTGTACGCCGACCCGATGCAGCCGGTCGGCCCGCCCGGGCTCGGCATCAGCGCGGTGATCCCGGCGGGCGCGGGCGCGCCGTCGCCGTTCGGCGGCTATGTCTCCTTCGGCCCGGGCCGCACGGACTTCGGTGGCATTCCGTACATCCGCTACTGCATCCAGACCGACGGCGTCTGCCACTTCAACACACCCGAGGCGCCGGGCGGCTACTTCGCCCAGCACTGGTGCTACGTCGAACGCCCGATCATGGCCGACACCCTCGCCGACGGGGTCTACACGAACTCTTCGATCGAGCTGCCCCGGCAGGACTGCCGTCCGCCGTGGCCGATCGGCTGAGCTTCCTTCTCCGGGCGGGCGCCTGTCAGGCGCCCGCCCGGGCTCGTCCGCGCTAACGTGAAAAACCTTCATAGCGGCGTACCGGCGGTACGTACTACGCTGCGGTAACCACAGCAACGGCGCGGAGGAGAGACTGTCGATGGGCGACGTGGCGGCACGGCTGGCCGAGATCGTCGGGGACAAGAACCTGCTGACCGGCGACGCGATCTCCGAGGACTACTCGCACGACGAAGCACTGACGGCGGAGCCGCAGAAGCCCGCGTACGTCGCGAAGCCGGCAACCGCCGAAGAAGTTGCGGAGCTGCTTAAAGCCGCTTCGGAACACAACGTGCCGGTGACCGCGCGAGGGTCCGGGAGCGGGTTGTCCGGTGCCGCGCGGCCGCGCGAGGACGGGCTGGTGATCTCCTTCGAGCGCATGAACGCGGTGCTCGAAGTCGACACCGGGAACCACGTCGCCGTCGTGCAGCCCGGCGTCACGCTCGCCGAACTGGACAACAAGACCGCCGAAGCCGGACTCAGCTACACCGTCTATCCCGGCGAGCTGAGCGCGAGCGTCGGCGGGAACGTGGGCACCAACGCGGGCGGGATGCGCGCGGTGAAGTACGGCGTCACCCGCAACAACGTGCTCGGCCTGCAGGCGGTGCTGCCGACCGGCGAGATCATCCGGACCGGCGGCAAGACGTCGAAGATCTCCACCGGCTACGACCTCACGCAGCTGATCATCGGCTCCGAGGGCACCCTCGCGCTGGCCACCGAGGTCACCGTCAAGCTGCACCCGCGGCTCACGCACGGCGCCACCGTGCTCGCCCCGTTCGGCGACTTCGCCCAGGTCATGGCCGCCGTGCCGGCGATCCTCTCCAGCGGGCTCGCGCCGCACATCCTCGAGTACATCGACAACATGACGATGGCCGCCATCGTCTACAACGAGAAGCTCGAGCTCGGCGTCCCGGACAAGATCCGCGAGACGTGCGAGGCGTACCTGGTGGTGGCGCTGGAGAACCGCGAGAGCGGACGCCTGGAGGAGGACGTCGAGACAGTCGGCGAGCTGCTCGGCGAACTCGGCGCGGTCGACGTCTACGTCCTCGACGGCGGCGCCGCGCGCAAGCTCATCGAAGCCCGCGAGAAGGCCTTCTGGACCGCAAAGGCCGTCGGCGCCGACGACGTGATCGACGTCGTCGTGCCGCGGACCGCCATGCCGCAGTTCATCTCGAAGTCGCGGGAGCTCGCGATGGCCGCGGGCGGTGGCGCGCTCGGTTGCGGGCACGCCGGTGACGGCAACGTCCACCTCGGGATCTTCTGCAAGGACGCCGACAAGCGGAAACAGCTGCTCACCGATATCTTCGCGTACGCCATGGAGCTCGGCGGCGCGATCTCCGGCGAGCATGGCCTCGGCCGCACCAAGGCGGGCTACCACCAGGAACTCGAAGACCCGGCGAAGATCGAGCTGATGCGCCGGATCAAGCAGAGCTTCGACCCCGCCGGGATCCTCAACCCCGGCGTTCTCTTCCCCGAAGGAACCGCATGAGCGAGATGAACGGCGCCCAGTCCCTGATCCGCACGCTGGTCGACGCCGGCGTCGACGTGTGCTTCGCCAACCCCGGCACGTCAGAGATGCACTTCGTCGCCGCGCTCGACACCGTCCCGGAGATGCGAGGCGTGCTCGCGCTGTTCGAAGGCGTTGTCACCGGTGCCGCCGACGGGTACGCGCGCATCGCGGACAAGCCCGCCGCGACACTGCTGCACCTCGGCCCCGGCCTGGGCAACGGCCTGGCGAACCTGCACAACGCGCGGCGCGCGCACACGCCGATCGTCAACGTCGTCGGCGACCACGCGACCTACCACAAGCAGTACGACGCGCCGTTGGAGTCGGACATCGACGCCATCGCGGGCTCGCTCGAAGGCTGGGTGCGCCGCTCGGAGCACACCAAGGACGTCGGGGCGGACGCCGCCGCCGCGGTCGCCGCCGCGCAGGACGCGCCTGGCCGCGTCGCCACGCTGATCCTGCCCGCCGACGCCTCCTGGGGCGAGGGCGGCGAGACGTGCGCGCCGATCCCGCCGCGCGTGCCGCAGGCCGCGGACGCGACAACCGTCAAGGACGTCGCCGCGGTGTTCGGCACCGGGGAGCCGGTGGCGCTGCTCATCGGCGGCAGCGCATGCCGCGAAGAAGGCCTGCGCGCGGCCAGCCGGATCGCCGCCGCGACCGGCGCCAAGGCGTTCGTCGAGACGTTCCCGTCTCGACTGGAGCGCGGCGAGGGGCTGCCGACGATCGAGCGGCTCGGGTACCTCGCCGAGCAGGTCGCGTACCAGCTCGACGGCATCAAGCACGTCGTCGTCGCGGGCACGAAGGCGCCCGTGTCGTTCTTCGCCTACCCGGGCAAGCCGAGCGACCTGGTGCCCGAAGGCGCGCAGGTGCACGTGCTCGCGTCGGTCGGCCAGGACGTCACGCGCGCGCTGAACGAGGTCGCGGACCTCGTCGCCGCGGACACCGAGCCGGTGCTGCAGCAGGCGTCCCGGCCCGCGCTGCCCAGCGGGCCGCTGACCCCGCAGAACTGGGTCGACGTCATCGGCGCGCTGCTGCCGGAGAACGCGATCATCGCCGACGAAGCGAACACGTCCGGCCTGCTGCTCCCGACGGCGACGGCCGGCGCGCCGCGGCACGACGTGCTGACACTCACCGGCGGCGCGATCGGCTACGGCATGCCGGTGGCCACCGGCGCGGCAGTGGCGGGACGGGACCGTCCCGTCCTGAACCTGCAATCGGACGGCAGCGCGCTCTACACGATCTCGGCGCTGTGGACGCAGGCGCGGGAGAACCTGAACGTCACGACGGTGCTGCTCAACAACCGCGCGTACGCGATCCTGCGGATGGAACTGCAGCGCGTCGGCGCGGCTTCGGGCGGGCCGAAGGCCAACGACCTGCTCGACCTGTCGCGGCCGGACATGGACTTCGTGAAGATCGCGGAGGGCATGGGCGTGCCCGCGACGCGGGCGACCACCGCCGAGGAGCTCGCCGAGCAGTTGCAGCGCGCCTTCGCCGAGCCGGGTCCGCACCTCATCGACGCCGTGGTGCCGCCGCTGCTCTGAAGCGGACTATTCTCCCCGTCACACCTACGGCGAGGAGCGGCGATGACCGACGAACACGCGAAACGCGGAATCGACTTCGACAAGCCGAACGCCGCGCGCGTGTACGACTACCTGATCGGCGGCAAGCTCAACTACGCCATCGACCGGATGTTCGCCGAGCAACTCCTCGCAGTGCGGCCCGAGGCCCGGGACCTGGCCCTGCTGAACCGGCGCTGGCTGCGCCGGGCCGTCCGCTTCGGCGCCGAGCAGGGGATCCGGCAGTTCCTCGACATCGGCTCGGGCATGCCGACCGTGGGGCACGTGCACGAGGTCGTCCAGGCGATCGACCCCGAGTCGCGGGTCGTCTACGTGGACAACGAGCCGGTTGCCGTCGCGCACAGCGAGATCGTGCTGAAGGGCAACGACAACGCGGAGATGGTGCAAGCCGACGCCGAGTTCCCGGCCGACGTCCTCGAGCACGAGACCACGGAGCGGCTGCTGGACTTCAGCCGGCCGGTCATGGTGGTCATGGCCGCGTTCGTGCACTTCATCCCGGACGAGCGCAACCCCGCCGGGCTGATCGCGGCCTACCGCGACGCGCTCGTCCCGGGCAGCTACCTGGCGCTGTCGTCGGGCACGTTCGAGGGCCAGGGTGAGGAGGTCCGCCGGGCGGCCGAGCTCTACCAGAAGAGCGGCACCAACGTCTTCGCGCGGTCGCGTGACGAGCTGCGCGCACTGTTGGACGGCTTCGAGATCCTGCCGCCGGGGATCGTGTTCACACCCGAGTGGCGGCCGGACGACCCGTCCGAGGTCGGCGAAAACCCGGAGCTGGCCAGCCAGCTGGCCCTGGTGGCGCGCAAGAACTAGCAACGAGGCGGCTGCGGTGCGTGTCCGGCTATTCTCGCTTCACACCTGAGCCCTGGAGCGGCGGATGACCGAAGACGAACTCGCGAGGCGCGGCATCGACCTCGACAAGCCCAACGCCGCGCGCGTGTACGACTACATCCTCGGGGGCGAGCTGAACTACGCCGTCGACCGGATGTTCGCCGAGCAGGTGCTGAGCGCCCAGCCGAACGCGCGCGAGCGTGCGCAGCTCAACCGGCAGTGGCTGCGCCGCGCGATCCGGTTCGGGATGGACAACGGCATCCGGCAGTTCCTCGACATCGGCTCGGGCATGCCGACCGTCGGGCACGTGCACGAGGTGGCGCAGGCCATCGACCCGAGGTCGCGGGTCGTGTACGTCGACAACGAGCCGGTCGCGGTCGCGCACAGCGAGATCGTGCTGGAGGACAACGAGAACGCGGCGATGGTGTTCGCCGACGCCGAGTTCCCGGACGACGTCCTCGAGCACGAAACCACCGAGATGATGCTGGACCTGGACCAGCCGGTGATGGTCGTGATGGCCTTGTTCGTGCACTTCATCCCGGACGAGCGCGACCCGGCCCGCCTGCTCGCCAGCTACCGCGACGCGCTCGCGCCCGGCAGCTACCTGGCGCTGTCGTCCGCCACGCACGAGCACCAGAGTGACGGCACCGCGCGCGCCGTGGCGATGTACCAGAAGAGCTCGAACCCGGTCGTCCCCCGCTCGGCCGACGAACTGCGGAAGCTGGTCGACGGCTTCGAGATCGTCGACCCGGGGATCGTGTTCATCCCCGAGTGGCGGCCGGACGCGGCTTCGGATGTGCCCGACGACCCGGCGGAGTGCGGCGGCCTGGCGCTGGTGGCGCGCAAGGACTGACTGCGTGCTTTACGCGGTCACGCACCCCGAAGCCACGCACCACGTGGAGGGCCGGGTCGGCGGCTGGTTCGACTCGGCCCTCACCTCACGCGGTCGTGCCGACGCGACGGCGATCGCGAAGCGGCTGCGCGAGCTGATCCCCCGGACGTCGCGGATCGAGCTCTACAGCTCCGACCTGCTACGCACGGCCGAGACGGCCGAGCCGATTGCGAACGTGTTCGCCGTCGAGCCCGTGTTCCTCCCCGGCCTGCGCGAGAAGTCCTACGGTGTTGCCGGCGGACGGCCGCAGTCCTGGCTCGACGCGCGTTTCGTCCCGCCGCCGGCGATCGGCGAACGGCTCGACCACGACGAGGGCATCGAGGGAGCCGAAACCAAGCGGCAGTGGGTCGAGCGGGTGTACGGCGCCATGGCGCAGGTCGCGGAGAGCGGCAGCGAGCACCAGGTGATCGTCACCCACGGCGGCTCGCTGAGCTGGGTGATCGCGGCGTGGCTCGGCCTGCCGGTCTCCGCCTGCGCGCACGTGTCGTTCCGGTCCCGTCCCGGCGGCATCACGGTGCTCGAAGAGGACGGCTACTTCCACAATCGGACACTGCACACGCTTGGCGACACGAGCCACCTGACGGCCCAGTCCTAACCGACGCCCACCAGCACCGGCGCCACCCGCGTCTTCGGCACCAGGGCCGCCAGCAGCACGCCGGCCAGCGCCGCGAACGCCGCCACCGCGAACGTCGCGCGGAAGCCGAACAGGGACGGCACCGCCAGGCCGCCGACACTGATCGTCAGCTGGGCGAGCATCGCGGCCATCACCGCACTGGAGATCGCGGTGCCGACCGAGCGCATCAGGGAGTTCAGGCCGTTGGCCGACGCCGTTTCGGTGACCGGCACCGAACCCATGATCAGCGCGGGCATCGCCGCGTACGCGATCCCCACGCCGGCGCCGATGATCACCGACGCCGTGATGAGCTCCAGCGCGTTGTCCATCAGCACGATCGCGAACGCGTACCCGACGGCGATCACCAGGGCGCCGCTCATGAGCGTCGGGCGTGGGCCGAACCGGGTGATGAGCCGCGCCGAAACCGGGGACAGCAGCATCATCACCAGGCCGTTCGGGGCCAGGGTGAGGCCGGATTCGACCATCGTCTGGCCCAGCCCGTAGCCGGTCGACGCGGGCGCCTGCAACAGCTGCGGGAACGACAACGCCATGGCGTACAGCGCGAAGCCGACCATGATCGACGCCAGGTTCGTGAACAGCACCGGACGGCGGGCGGACACCCGGAGGTCGACCAGCGGGTCGCGGCGGCGCAGCTGGTAGGCGCCCCAGCCGAGCAGGATGACGATGGCCAGCACGGCCAGCCCCAACGTCGGCGCGCTGGTCCAGCCCCACGTCGCGCCCTTCACCACGGGCAGCAGCAGGCACAGCAGCCCGGCGGCCAGCCCGAACGCGCCGAAGTAGTCGAACGGCGCGGGCGTGCGCACCGGCGACTCGGGCACCACGGTGAAGATCAGCAGCGCGCAGGCCAGCCCGAGTCCGGCGGCGGTCCAGAAGAGCACGTGCCAGTCGGCGTTCTCGGCGACGATCGCCGCGACCGGCAGCCCGATCGCGCCGCCGACGCCGAGCGTCGCGCTCATCAGCGAGATCGCGCCGCCGATCCGTTCCGGCGGGAGCTCGTCGCGCATGATGCTGATGCCGAGCGGGATCACGCCCATCGCGCAGCCCTGCAGCCCGCGGCCGAGGATCTGGAACGCGAGCGCGCTGGTCGTCGCGGACACGACCGAACCGGCGATGAGCAGCGCGAGGCTGACGAGGATCATCCGCCGTTTGCCGTAGAGGTCGCCGAGCCGCCCGCTGACCGGGGTGATGACCGACGCCGCCAGCAGCGTCACGGTGACCACCCAGGACGCGTCGGCGGCGGAGGCGTTCAGCAGCCGCGGGAACACCGGGATCAGCGGCACCACCAGCGTCTGCATGAACGACGCGACCAGCCCGCACGAAGCGAGCACGACGATGATCGCGCGACCGGACCGTCCGGGACGGGACACCAGCACACCCCCGGTGTGTAGTTAGTACACATCATGCAACTTCATGCACTGTACCTACGGGATGGCTGGTTTCCGCTCGAATAGTGCTCTTGTCACAACCAGGTGCGCACGCCTCCGTGACCGGAGCAGGTGCCCGAGCGGTGCTGGCTGTAGCTGTAACTGCCGTCCTTGCAGAGGGCCGTCGCGCCGGCCGGGTTGTCGCTGGGCCGGTGGACGCAGTTGCCGTCGGAGTTGCGGTAGTAGTCGGCTCCGCACTCGGCCGGCTTCGGGGCGGCCTGCACCGTGGTCTTCGGGGCCTTCGGCTTGGGCACGGTCGTCTTCGGCGGCGGCACGACGGCCTGCGGTGTGGTCGCGACCGGCGCTGCGGAAGTGGTGGCAGGCGCTTCGGTCGTGACCGGAACGGAATACGTCGGCGTCGAATACGTCGAAGTCGGCGTCTCGATCACGCCCACGTTCCCGACGTTCTTCGGCGGCACCGTACCGACGCCACAGCCCGCCACCAGCAGGCCTGCGACCAGGACCCACCCCAGTTTCTTGCTCACGAGCACTCCTTAGCAACGCGAATCAATGCCGCCTAGTCGGTGCGCGGAAACCCTTTGTTACAAACGAAAATCCTGTTCGCGAGCGGCGATCACGCTGTGGGCAAATTCCGGTCGACGCCGGGAAGAAACTCCGCGCGGCCGCTTAGACTCGCCGCATGTCCTGGTTGCGGCAGTTCGCGGCGGAGCTCGCGGTGACCGTCGCTGTGCTCGCCGGCACGCTCTTCGCCGTGCTCAGCGACCACGACGACGTTCCGCACCACGCCGCACTCGGCTGGGTGCTGACGATCGCCTGCTGCGCCGCCCTCTTCTTCCGGCGCCGCCACCCGCTGGCCGTCGCCGGGTTCGCGCTCGCCTGCTGCGCCCTCTACTACCCGCTGACCGATCCGGACGGCCTCGTGCTGCTCGCCTTCGCGTACGCGCTGTATGCGGCCGCCGCAGCCGGGCGGATCCGCGGCGCCGCGCTGCTCGTCGTCGCCGCGATGGCCGGCGTCGCGGCCGGCGAGATCAGCTCGCGGACCGGGCGGCACGTCGACAACTTCGCGTTCTTCCTGATGACCGGCTGGTTCGTGGCCCTGGTCGCCGGCGGCGCCGTCGCGCACTACCGGGCCGAGGCCGAGCGCACGAAAGAAGCCGAAGCCCGGGCGCGGGCCACCGAGGAACGTCTGCGCATCGCCCGCGAGCTGCACGACGTCCTGGGCCACCACCTCGCGCTGATCAACGTCCAGGCCGGCGCCGCGCTGCACCGGCGTGACCCCGGTCAGGCCGAAGAAGCGCTCGGCACGATCAAGGACGCGAGCAAGACCGCGCTCCAGGAGCTGCGCGCGACGCTCGGCATGCTGCGCCAGGCCGACCAGCCGTCACTCTCGCGGGTCGCGGAGCTGGCCGAGTCGGTCGGCGCGTCCGGGCTGACCGTGCGCACCGAGATCGACGGTGTCGCCCGGGAGCTGCCGCCGGACGTCGAGCACGCCGCGTTCCGGGTCGTCCAGGAAGCGCTGACGAACGTCGCGAAGCACGCCGCTGCGAAGACCGTCGTCGTCCGGCTCGGTTATGGCGCCGACGAGCTGTCCGTGCAGGTCGACGACGACGGCCACGGCGGTGACACCGCCCCGGGCAACGGGATCCGCGGCATGACCGAACGCGCTCGCACCCTCGGCGGCGAGGTGACCGCGGCGCCGCTCGAAAGCGGCGGTTACCGGGTCCACGCCCGGCTGCCGGTGCGATGATGAGCCGATGATCCGGGTGCTGCTCGTCGACGACCAGCGGCTCGTCCGCGCCGGCTTCCGGTCCATTTTGGACGGCGAAGCCGACATCGACGTCGTGGCCGAAGCCGCTGACGGCCGCGAAGCGCTGCAGGCCGCACACGACCACCGCCCGGACGTCGTGCTGATGGACATCCGGATGCCGGTGCTCGACGGCCTCGCCGCCACCCGCCACCTGCTCGAGGACCCGGCGATGGAAGGCACCAAGGTCGTCATCCTCACGACGTTCGACCTCGACGAAGACGTCTACGGAGCATTGCGCGCGGGCGCGAGCGGGTTCCTGGTCAAGGACACCGAACCCGAAGAGCTGATCCACGCCGTGCGCGTGGTGTCCCGCGGCGACGCGCTGCTGGCGCCGTCGATCACCCGGCGGCTGATCTCCGAGTTCGCCGCGCGGGTCACGCGCCCGGGACCGCCGCCGGCGCTGGACCGGCTCACCGACCGCGAGCGCGAGGTGCTGTCCCTGGTCGCGGCGGGACTGTCCAACGACGAGATCGCGCGTGAGCTCACGCTCAGCCCGGCGACGGCGAAGACGCACGTCAGCCGCATCATGACCAAGACCGGCATGCGCGACCGCGCCCAGCTCGTCGTCCTCGCCTACGAGTCCGGCGCGGTGACGCCGCGCTGGCTGACGCCCTGAGCTGTACTCCCGCAGGAGTACGGGAAAGGCCTTAGGGGACACCGCCGGGAGCACCGGAAGTGTCCTCCCGTGCTCGACGCGGAGTAGGGGCGCTCTCGCGAATCCTTGTCCACCATGGACGCCATCACTCGCACCACCGGGGGACGGCTGGCGCGCCTGGCCGGCTGGGCGCAGCGTCACCGGTGGCTCGCCGTCGCACTCTGGGCGCTGGTCCTCATCGGCGTCACGTTCACCTCCCGCCTGGCCGGCAGCGCGTACCACGACGACAACTCGCTGCCCGGCACCGAATCCCAGCAGGTCGTCGACCTGCTGCAGAACACCGCGCAATCGGGCGCGAGCGCGCAGATCGTCTTCAAGTCCGACAGCGGGCTCGCCGCGCAGAGTGCCACGGTCGAAAACATTCTGGGAAATGTCCGATTGCAGCCGCACGTGCGGTCGGTGACCGGGCCGTTCGACAGCCCGGCGACGCTGTCGGAAGACGGCCGGATCGGCTACGCCACCGTGGCCTTCGACGCCGCGTCGACCGACCTCCCGTACGACGACATCGTCAAGTTCGTCGACACCGCGAAACAACCCGGTCCTCTCCAGGTCGCCCTCGCCGGTGATCCGGTGAAGCGGGTCTCCGAAGGCGGCGGACCCGCTGAGGGTGTCGGGCTGCTCGCGGCGCTGGTCATCCTCGTGTTCCTGTTCCGCTCGCTGCTCGCGGCCGGCCTGCCGGTCATCACCGCGGTGTTCGCGGTCGGCAGCACGCTGGGTGTGATCACGGTCGTCTCGCACTACGTCGACATCGCGAGCTACACCGCGCCGCTGATGATGCTGGTCGGGTTCGGCGTCGGCGTCGACTACGCGCTGCTCATCTTCTCCCGCTACCGCAGCGAGATCCTCGCCGGCCACGACCGGGACTCGGCCGCCCGGCGCGCGCTCGACACCGCCGGCCGCTCGGTGCTGTTCGCCGGGACGACGGTCATCATCGCGCTGCTCGGCCTGCTCGCGCTCGGGCTCGGCGGGCTGCGTGGAGTGGCCGTGGCCGTCGCGCTCACCGTGCTGATGACGATGCTCGCGTCGGTGACGCTGCTGCCCGCGCTGCTGTCACTGTTCGGGAACCGGCTCGAACGCGGGATCCACCGCCACGCCGCGAAACGTGACCACGGCAGGATGTGGCGACGGCTCGCGGACGGCGTCCAGCGGCGTCCGCTGGCCCCGCTCGCGGTCGGCCTGGCCGTCCTCATCGGGCTGTCCGTTCCGGCCGCCGGGATGCGGCTCGGCTTCGCCGACTCGGGCACCGATCCGGCCGGATCGACCACGCGCCAGGCGTACGACCTCCTGGCCGAAGGCTTTGGGCCGGGCTTCAGCGGACCACTCGCGATCGTCACCGAAGACGGCGACACCGCCGCGCTGCAGCAGCGGCTCGCGTCGACGCCGGGGATCGCCCGCGCGCTGCCGCCGATGGGCATGACGGTGCTCGTCTTCCCGACGACGTCACCCCAGGACGAGGCGACGGCCGAGCTGGTGACGCGGCTGCGGACCGACGTCCTGCCGACGCTGCCCGGCCACTACCTCGTCGGCGGCTCGGTGGCGGCCGCAACGGACTTCGCGAGCGCTGTCGCCGATCGGCTGCCGCTGTTCGTACTGGTTGTCGTCGGGCTGTCGGCACTGCTGCTGATGGTCGTGTTCCGGTCGATCCTCATCCCGCTGAAGGCGGCGTTGCTGAACCTGCTGAGCATCGGCGCCTCGCTCGGCGTCATGACGCTCGTGTTCGGCGACGGCTGGTTCGGCGCGCAGGCCGGCCCGATCGAGGCGTTCGTGCCGGTGATGATCTTCGCGATCGTGTTCGGGCTGTCGATGGACTACGAGGTGTTCCTCGTGTCGCGGATGCACGAGGAGTGGCGGCGCACCGGCGACGCGCGGCTGGCCGTGCGCGAAGGACTCGCCTCGACCGGCGGTGTGATCACCGCGGCCGGCGCGATCATGGTGCTGGTGTTCGGCGCGTTCCTGCTCGATCCGTCACGGATGCTCGCACAGTTCGGCCTCGGCCTGGCGGTCGCGGTGCTGCTGGACGCGCTGGTGATCCGCTGCCTGGTCGTCCCGGCGATCATGCGGCTGCTCGGGGAACGTGCGTGGTGGCTGCCGCGGTGGCTGGACCACCGCCTGCCGCACGTCGCCCTGGAGCCGTGACTCAGCGGGACAGCCGCTGCGCCACCGTGGCGGCCAGGCGCCGGGCCGGTTCGCACAACCGGTCCGGCGGCTCGTCCCGCTTCTCTACGTCGACGAGCACGAGTTCGTCCGTCTGCTCGTGCTTCTTGTCGACGTAGGTACGGTAGATGATCGAGACGGTGCAACTGGTGTCGCTGCGCTGTGCGGCCTGCACGCGCGCCGCGAAACCGGGCAGCGGGACCGCAGCGCCGTCCACCTGGTCGGCGGCCGTCCGGTCGAAGATCACCTTCGCGACCCCGGGCCGGTCCGTGTACTCCCACGCGCAGCCCCAGTGCGCGAAGGACGGGTTCAGCTCGATCGGGCCGGGGCCGACCGCCGCCGTCACGGCCGCCGAGTCCAGCAGGGCGCAAGCGTCCTCGCTCGCCAGCGACCCGGCGTCCAGCGTGCGGCGGTCGACCTGGCCCTTCCGCAACGTCACCAGCGCGCTCGAGGTGACGGCCTCGGCCATCCCGCACAGGTCGACCTTCTCGTCACCCTGCTCGTCGGCCTGGACGACCACCTGCTCGTCGTCCGGCAGGACCAGGAGCCGGGTGCAGCTGTCCGGCCCGGCGGGTGGGCGCTGGATGCCGATCGCGCCCTCCCGGTGCACCGGGACGCTGGAGTCTTCCTCGCCCTGCGCGAAGTCGACCCGGACGTCGACGAACTGCTCACGGTCCTTCGTCAGGTAGACCATGGCGTCGCAGCGGTCGAAGTTGCCGTAGTGGTCCGACGTCTCCACCAGGCCGTAAGCGCTCAGCGCGTCGGCGTAGGTCAGTGCGCAGGGGTCCGCGGTCCGAGGGTCGCCCAGCAGCGACTGCGCGGGCGCGGCGCCGGGGGCGCTGACGAGCTTCAGCACGACCGGCACCGCCGCCGCGAGCACCACCATCACCGCCACCGCGCACAACAAGGGCGTCCGCCGCCTCACCACCCAGCTCCGCTTCGCCGGTGCAGCGGGCACCGGCAGCGTGATCCAGGCCCGCTCCGACGTCTCCTTCACCTCGACCTGGATCGGCCGGTAGTCGTCCGCGTGGTCGCCGTGGCGGACCACTTCGTCGTAGATCCACTCCGAGGAGACCAGCGCCAGCATCCGGTCGGACTCGGCCAGGGCCGACTTCAGCTCGGCGGCGTCGAGCAGACGGCGCGCCTTGATGATCGCCGGTGCGGTCGCCTTGCCGTCGTGGAAGAGGACTTCGCCGGCGTGGACCGCCGCCCGGAGCCGCATCCGCGCCTGCCTGCGATGCCGGGCGTTGTACGCGCGGAGCCGGTCGGCCAGGACCTGGGGCACCCGTTCCACGAAGACCGCCTTGGCGACCTTCGCCGGGACGAGGACGAGCAACTCGTCGCCGCCGTCCTCGACGTGCAGCCCGCGCCACCGGACGCCGGCCTCGCGGAACGCGGTCTTCACTGCGTGGAGCAAGCCCCGCCGCATGGCCACACGATCCGGCGTCGTCCGGTCCGCGGCGCCGAACCCTTCGACGTCGACCACGAAGATCGTCCGATGGACCGGCGCTGCCACGCGGCGACGGTACTCGCCGCCCGGTCACCACGATCGGGTGATCAGCTCCCCCAGGTCGTCGGCGTCTCGGACAGCCGGAAGTCCAGGGTGCCGCCGGTGCGCAGGAAGGACGCGTCGAGCTTCCAGTCGCGCTGCGGCCGTCCCCCGCGGCGGACGTCCTGGACGTACTTCCCGCTGCCGGACGTCGTGATCCGGATCGGCGCGGCGCCCGCCGGCCGGATCACCGCGCTCGGGAAGAGCGGGCTCGAGAGCAGCAGCTCCGCCGAGCCCGGCGTCCGCGGGTAGAGGCCGAGCGCGGCGAAGACGTACCAGGCGGACATCGTGCCGAGGTCGTCGTTGCCGGGCAGGCCGGACGGCCCGGTGCCGTACACCGAGTTCACCAGCTGCCGCACGGTCTCCTGCGTCTTCCACGGCTGCCCGAGCTCGTTGTACAGCCAGGGCGCGTGGATGTCGGGCTCGTTGGTCGGGTCGTACTTGAGCGGGCCGCCGCCCTTGAGCTGCCAGTTCCCGTTCGCGTCGTGGAAGAAGCCGTCGAGCCGGGTGACGGCGGTGGTCTTGCCGCCCATCGCGTCGGCGAGGCCGGAGACGTCCTGCGGGACCATCCAGGTGTAGGCCGCCGCACTGCCTTGCGCGAAGCCGCGGTCGCTCGCCGGGTCGAACGGCGTCACCCAGCTGCCGTCGACGTTGCGGGCCTGCGTATAGCCGGTCTCTTTATTGAATACATTTAGCCAGTAAGCCCCCCGGGCGCGCAGCTCTGCAGCCTCGCGAGTGCGGCCGAGCTGCTCTGCGAAATGTCCGATTGCCGAGTCGGCGACCGCGTCTTCCAGTGTCTCGGCGGCGCCGCCCCAGCAGTGGCAGACGTCGTTGGGCGCGTAGTGCGACGTCAGGTACTGCGCGAGGTTCGGGCGCTGGCCGACGCACTGGCCCGGGCAGCCGCCGTCCTGCAGACCTTCGGGCCGCGGGACCGTCGCCTGCTTGTACAGCGAATCGAACGCGCCGCGGTAGTCGAAGTTGCGGACGCCCATCGCGTAGAAGGTCGCGATCGTCGCCGCCGACGGGTCGCCGGTCATCACGTGCGTCGCGCCGTTGACGTGCACCCAGCGGTCCCAGACGCCGTCGTTCTGCTTCGCGTAGTTGTAGAGCGACTGCGCGAAGTTCCCGGCGACGCGCGGTTCGAGCAGGGCGAGCAGCTGGATCTGCGCGCGGTACTGGTCCCAGCCGGAGAAGTTGGAGTACTGCGCGTCCTGCCCTCGTTCGACGCGGTGGACTTTTTGATCCATCCCCAGGTACCGGCCGTCGACGTCGCTGACCATGTTCGGCTGCTGCAGGCCGTGGTAGAGCGCGGTGGTGAACGCGATGCGCTGGCCGGCCGTGCCGCCGCTGACATCCACCCGGCTCAGCTCGGCATTCCAGGCTTTCTTGGTCTTCTCCGCGACGCTGTCCACGGTTGACCTGTTCGGCTGCTCGGCACGCAGGTTGCGTTCGGCGCCTTCGAGGGAGACGTACGAGACGGCGATCCGCATGGTGACGCGGCTACCGGGCGCGAAGGTGACGTATCCGCCGGAGCCGCGTCCGGCCCGGTCCGCGCCGGTTGCGTACCCCTCGCCGCCGGTCTGGTCGGCGCCGCCCGGCTGCAGCGTCTTGTCCTTCCACGTCCCGGTGCCGGTGACGGGCTGGTCGAACTGCGCGGTGAAGTACAGACGGTAGTAGGACTTGCGGTTGTTGACCCCGCCGTTCGCGCGGCGGCCGCAGAACGCGCCGGTGAGCACGGACCCGGTGACCTTGCGGTTCGCCGCGTCGATGTGGGTCTCGGCGTCTTCGCTGCCGTTGAGGGAGTTCGACGTCCGGAAGAGCAGGCTGGCAGGCTTGCCGGCCGGGTATTGCATGGTGCCGATCGCGGTGCGTTCGGTGGCGGCGACGTCGGTGGTGACGCCGTTCTGCAGGCCGAGACGGTACCGTCCCGTCGTTGCCGCTTCGTCGGCGTGGCTGAAGTTGCTCGCGTAGACCGCGTCGGTGGTGTCGGCGGTCGGCGAGGAGGTGACGTCGCCGGCGAACGGCAGGATCGGCACGTCGCCGGCGGCGCCGGGGTTGCAGCCCGCGCCGTTGACGTGGGTGAGGCTGAAGCCGCGGAGCCGGGTGGTGTCGTACTGGTAGCCGTTGGCGGCGCCGGTGCTGGTCTGGTCCCCGCGCGTGCTGGTGGGGCTCCAGGCGAGCATCCCGAACGGCGCGGTGGCTCCGGGGTAGGTGTTGCCGTCCCCGGCGGAGCCGATCAGCGGGTCGACGAAGTCGGCAGGGCTCAGGTCAGCGGCTGCTGACATCGTTGTCAACGTCGAGGCGAGCAGAGCGGCGGCCAGTGCCACCGTGACGGGACGGCGCATGGGCGGAGATTAACCCGCGTCCGGTGGCTTTCGGGCGAACGGCAGCGGACAAACAGGCGGACACGACGAAGGCCGCCACCGAAGTGACGGCCCTCGACGTTCAGTCCTTATTCGTAGATCTCGCCCTTGGCGGCCTTGTCCACCAGCGACTGCGGCGGCTCGAAGTGGTCGCCGTAGCGGGCGGCCAGCTCACGCGACCGGTCGACGAAGCCCTGCAGACCACCCTCGTACTGGTTGATGTACTGGATGACACCGCCGGTCCACGCCGGGAAGCCGATGCCGAAGATCGAGCCGATGTTGGCGTCGGCCACCGACGTCAGCACACCCTCGTCGAAGCACTTCACCGTCTCGAGGGCCTCGGCGAACAGCATCCGCTCCTTGAGGTCCTCGAACGGGACCTCGGCCGAGCCGGACTTGAACGCGTCACGCAGCCCCGGCCACAGCCCGGTGCGCTTCCCGTCCTCGCCGTACTCGTAGAAGCCCGCGCCCGTCGAGCGGCCCTTGCGGTCGAACTCCTCCACCATGCGGTCGATGACGCCCTCGGACGCGTGCGCGTTCCAGGTGCCACCGGCCGCCTCGATCGCCTCGCGGGTCTCCTTGCGGATCTTGCGCGGCAGGGTCAGCGTCAGCTCGTCCATCAGCTGCAGCGGCGGCGCCGGGTAGCCGGCCTGCGAACCCGCCTGCTCGATCGACGCCGGCTCGACACCCTCGCCCAGCGCGGCGACGGCCTCGTTGATGAACGTGCCGATGACGCGCGAGGTGAAGAAGCCTCGGCTGTCGTTGACGACGATCGGGGTCTTCTTGATCTGCAGCGTGTAGTCGAAGACCTTCGCCAGCGTCGCCGGCGACGTCTTCTCTCCGCAGATGATCTCGACCAGTGGCATCTTGTCCACCGGCGAGAAGAAGTGGATCCCGATGAAGTCCTCGGTCCGCTGCACGCCCTCGGCGAGCGTGGTGATCGGCAGCGTCGAGGTGTTGGAACCCAGGACCGCGTCGGCGTTGACGACGCTCTCGATCTCGCCGAACACCTTGTGCTTCAGCTCGACGCTCTCGAACACGGCCTCGATGACGAAGTCGACACCTGCGAAGTCGGCCGGGTCACCGGTCGGCTTGATCTTCGCCAGCAGCGCGTCCGACTTCTCCTGCGTGGTCTTGCCGCGCGAGAGGGCCTTCTGCTCGAGCTTGGCCGCGTAGCCCTTGCCCTTCTCGGCCGCCTCCTGCGAGACGTCCTTGAGGACGACGTCGATGCCCGCCTTCGCGGACACGTACGCGATCGCGGCGCCCATCATCCCGGCGCCGAGCACGCCGACCTTCTTGGCCGTGTACTTCTCGAAGCCGTCCGGCCGCGAGCCGCCGGAGTTGATGGTCTGCAGGTCGAAGAAGAACGCCTTCGTCATGTTCTTCGAGACCTGGCCGGTGGCGAGGCTGATGAAGTAGCGCGTCTCGATCAGGATCGCGGTGTCGAAGTCGACCTGCGCACCCTCGATCGCGGCAGCCAGGATCGCCCGCGGCGCCGGCATGTTCGCGCCCTTGATCTGCTTGCGCAGGTTCGCCGGGAACGCGGGGAGGTTCGCCGCGAAGCTCGGGTTCGACGGCGTGCCGCCGGGGATCTTGTATCCCTTGACGTCCCAGGGCTGGACGCCGCCTTCGGGGTTGGCCTTGATCCACGCCTTCGCGGCGGGGACGAGCTCCTCGACGGTGTCGACGACCTCGTGCACCAGGCCCAGCTCCAGCGCCTTGCGCGGACGGTGGCGCTGGCCCTGCAGCAGGACGTTCAGCAGCGCGCTCTGGATACCCAGCAATCGGACAGTGCGCACAACACCGCCGCCGCCGGGCAGCAGGCCGAGCGTCACCTCGGGCAGGCCGATCTGGCTGCCCTTGGCGTCGGCGGCGATGCGGTGGTGCGTCGCCAGCGCGATCTCGAGGCCTCCGCCGAGCGCGGCGCCGTTGATCGCCGCGACGACCGGCTTGCCGAGCTGCTCGATCCGCCGCATCTGGCCCTTCATCAGGCCGGACGACTCGGTGAACTCGACCGCGTTCTCGGGCTTGGCCTGGATGAGGTCGTTCAGGTCGCCACCGGCGAAGAAGGTCTTCTTGGCGGACGTGATGACGACGCCGGTGATGGAGTCCTTCTCGGCCTCCAGGCGGTCCACGGTCACGCCGAGCGACTCGCGGAAGTCGGCGTTCATCGTGTTCGCCGACTGCTTCGGGTCGTCGAGGGTCAGGGTGACGATGCCGTCTTCGTCCTGCTCCCAGCGGATGGTCTTGCTCTCGGCCATTTCCGTCCTCACACCCGCTCGATGATGGTGGCGACGCCCATGCCGCCGCCGATGCACAGGGTCACCAGGGCGCGGCGCGCCTGGCGGCGTTCGAGCTCGTCGACCACGGTGCCGACCAGCATCGCGCCGGTGGCGCCGAGCGGGTGGCCCATGGCGATCGCGCCGCCGTTGACGTTGACCTTCTCCTCGTCGAGGTGCAGGTCCTTGATCCACTTGAGCACGACGGACGCGAACGCCTCGTTGAGCTCCCACAGGTCGATGTCCTCGGGCTTGAGGCCCGCGGTCTTCAGGACCTTCTCGGTGGCCGGGGTCGGGCCGGTGAGCATGATCGTCGGCTCGGAGCCGATCGACGCGGTCGCCACGATCCGGGCGCGCGGCGTGAGCCCGAAGGTCTTGCCGATCTGCTCGGAACCGACGAGCACCAGGGCGGCGCCGTCGACGATGCCCGAGGAGTTGCCGCCGGTGTGGACGTGGTTGATCTTCTCGACCGAGTGGTACTTCTGCAGCGCCACGGCGTCGAAGCCGCCCAGCTCGCCGATGCCGGCGAAGGCGGGCTTGAGCTTGCCGAGGCCCTCGACGGTGGAGCCGGGACGGCGGTGCTCGTCGTGGTCGAGGACCGTGACGCCGTTGATGTCCTTGACCGGGACGACGGACTTGGCGAAGTAGCCGCCGGACCAGGCCGCCTCGGCCTTCTCCTGCGAGCGCACGGCCCACGCGTCGACGTCCTCGCGGGAGAAGCCCTCGATGGTCGCGATCAGGTCGGCGCCGGTGCCCTGCGGGACGATGTAGTTGTCGTACGCGGTGGCCGGGTCCATGAACAGCGCGCCGCCGTCGGAGCCCATCGGCACGCGCGACATCGACTCGACACCACCGGCGATGATCAGGTTGTCCCAGCCGGAGCGGACCTTCTGCGCGGCAGTGTTGGTGGCCTCCAGGCCGGAGGCGCAGAAGCGGTTGAGCTGCACGCCCGCGACGGTCTCGGGGAGACCGGCGTTCAGCGCGGCGGTGCGCGCGATGACCGCACCCTGCTCGCCGACCGGCGAGACGACGCCGAGTACAACGTCGTCGATCACGGCGGGGTCGAGGTTCGGGTGGCGGACCTTGAGTTCGTTGATCAGGCCGACCACCAGGTCGACCGGCTTGGTGCCGTGCAGGGCACCGCCCTTGTTCTTGCCGCGAGGCGTGCGGATCGCCTCGTAGATGTAGGCCTCGCTACTCACAGAACAACTCCTCGCGAGCGGGTGGGACGTCTTCGTACCGTGGCCGATGATACCGGCCAGTAGGGCTAATGGCCATTAACATATCGCTGGATAACCCCATGGTGTCAATGGGTTGCAGGTGTGCCGTTAGCCGCTATCGTTCACTCACGATGACCGACTCCGTACGTGCTGCGCGACCCCGCGACCGCAAAGCCCAGCTGGCTGCGGTGGCGGCGGAGCTGTTCCGCGCGCGCGGTTTCCCCGGAGTCGGCATCAAGGACATAGCGGACGCGGCAGGCGTCACCGGGCCGGCGCTGTACCGCCACTTCGCGGACAAGCAGGCGATCCTGGCGTACGTCGTCCTGAGCGGCTTCGAGGACCTGGAGGCGGCGACGGCGGAGGCGCTGTCCGACTCCGTTTCGCCCGCTGACCAGCTGGAAGACCTGCTGGGCCGGCTCGCCACCCAGGCCGTCGAACGCCGGGAAATCGCCGCGCTGTGGCGCTGGGAAGGCCGTCACCTCCCCAAGGAGGACCAGCGGGAGATCGCCCGCCGTTCAACGCTGGCGTTGACGGCGTGGTCGAAGGCGCTCCAGGTCCGGCGCCCGGATCTGCCCGGCGAAGACGCGGAGCTGCTCTGCTGGGCGGCGCTGTCGGTGTTCGGCAGTGTGTCGGTGCACCACACGTCGGTGGCCCGCCGCCGCTTCGCTCAGTTACTGGTCGAACTGGCCCTCGGTGTGCTCAACGCCACACTCCCCACGCCGTCTTCACCGCCGTCTTCTCCGGCGCTCAGCCTGGGCACCCCATCCCGCCGCGAGCAGGTGCTGGCGGAGGCAACGGCGCTGTTCGCCCACCGGGGCTTCCACGACGTGAGCATGGAAGACATCGGCGCGGCGGCAGGCATAGCCGGCCCCAGCGTCTACCGCCACTTCCCGAGCAAAGCGGCCCTGATGGTGGCCATCGGCCACCGCGCAGCGGACCGGCTCGCCTTGGCAGCCGAGCGAGCACTACAGGCCCCGGACGAGCGCACAGCACTGCACCAACTGGCGGCGTCGTACGTGCACACGATTCTGCACACGCCGGAACTGCTGGTGTCGTTCTCGGCGGACCGCGTCACGATGCCGGACCGCGACAAGGCGGATCTGTTGCGCGTGCAGCGGGATTATGTGGCGCAGTGGGTCGTGCTGCTGTCGTCGGTGCGTCCTTCACTACCGCCGCGCGAAGCGAAAATCACGGTGCACGCGGCGCTGACCATTGCGAACGACCTGGCCCGCACCCGCCGGGTTGCCGGGCGGCCGCACTTCGCGGCGGAACTGACGACCTTGCTGCACACGGTGCTGGGCATCGCCTGAACGGCCCAGTGCGTCCGTCCCTGTCGCAACCGCACGAAATGCGGGACAATGAAATCGGGCCGACGGGGTCCGTTCTCCCTTCGAGAGGGGAAATCGTGACGCAGGTACCGCGCTCCGGCGGCGAAGCGGGAATCGAATCCGAACTGCTCGACCTCAGCGAGGTATCACTGGCCCGGTTGCGCACGCTCGACGGCAGCCAACTGCGGCATGCACTGCGCCACACGATGGAACGGGTGGCCTACGTCCAGGTCACCGCGAGCTCTAGTGGCGGAGCCAAACGGGTCGACTGACGACGGAGTGCGCCGTGCTCGGAAAAAACCCCGGAGCTGACCGGAAACCTGTGATACTGCCGCCACATCGCCTGCCATGGGACGATTTCGACTCCCTCGCGCGAGGCGAGGGCGGGCCTGAACCGGTGCGTCGGCTTCGTGCGGCCGAGCGCAGCAGAAGATTGCTCCTCCTGCGCGGCCTCGTTGATCTGGCGAACAAGTCCCACGACCGGTTCGGCCCGTTGTCCGCCCCGGAATCGGCCTGGGAACTGCTGGAGTGGGTGCAGCGCACCGCTCCCGAATCCGTCGAACGGATTCTCGCTCATCCGTACACGGGCACTTGGGCGGGCTACACGACACGTTTGTTCCACCAGCAGATAACCGGCGTGTGCCCGATGTGGGTGCACACCGGGCACGTGCACTGCCTGGCGGCCGCGGCCGCGGTGCACGGCGGGCTCGACTTCGACATCGACCTACCCGTCTGGCAGGGGCGCGTCCCACTCCCGACGCTCGGCATCGCGCACCTGACCACGGACGAGCCGTTCTCGGTCGCCGAGATCCACAGCCGGGCCGGCGAGACCGTGGTCGAAAACTGGTACTCCCGGGTGCTCGTGCCCGCGGATCCGGCGACCGACGCGCCGGGCTGGTCGGGCATCCGTCGTGCGGATGTGTCGACCGCGGGTCGCCGGCTGTCGGTCCGGCTCGACGACCTCGATCCGTATCGCGGGCTCTACGAACCCATCCCCCCTCGCCGACTCTCCCAGACCGAGGTCGGCTCGTGGCGCACAGTGCTCGGCGACGCGTGGGGGCTGCTCGTGCGGCACCTGCCCGAGGTCGCCGATGCGCTCCCGGACGGCCTGGACTCCCTGGTGCCGGAACCCGCCGTGCCGTTCCGCCAGCCGAGCGCGTCGACCGGGGAGGCCTTCGGCAGCGCCGTCATCGCGTATTCGCCGGACCCGGCATCCCTGGCCGCCGCACTGGTGCACGAGTTCCACCACATTCGGCTCGGCGGGATGCAACACCTGGCCCGGTTCACGGAAAACGACCATAGGGAACGGCTTTACGCGCCGTGGCGGGATGATCCCCGTCCGATCAGCGGTGTGCTCCACGGAATCTACGCGTTCTTCGGCGTGACCGGTTTTTGGCGGCGGCTCGCGGCGCACGAACCGGAAAACGACCTGGCGGCCTTCGAATTCGCCCTGTGGCGCGGGCAAACGTGGCGCACCTTGCAGATCGTGCGGCCGGACGAAGCGCTCACCGACCCGGGGCGGCGCTTCCTGGACATGGTCGCGGAGCGGTTGAAACCGTGGCAGCAAGAACCGGTAGCGCCGCCGGCCGCGACCATGGCGGCGACCACCGCCGCCGACCACTACGCGGGCTGGCGGGTCCGGCACCTGCGTCCGCATCCGGCGGCCGTCGCCGAACTGACCAGGTGCTGGCGCGCGGAACGGTCACGGCCCCAGGTGATGCGGCTCCTGGAGCCGTCGGGCCCGACCCCGGTCCCGGACGGCACCTGGCACGACGCACGCGCCGACCTGACCCGGCTCAGTCTCGGGCCCGGCGGGAAGCGCCTCTTGGCCGAGAACTGGCGCTCGGTACGCGGCGCGACGGCCGCCGACTACGACCTGACGGACGGACGTCCCGAATCCGCTGCCGCGGGTTACCGCGAGCAACTGGTGTCCGCACCGGACAGTCCCGCCGCGCTGGTCGGCCTCGGCCTGGCCCTTTCGGCCCGCGGCACGAGCCCGGCGGCCCGGGCACTGCTGCACCGCCCGGAACTGGTCCGTGCGGTGCACCGCGAACTTCGCGGTCCAGGCGACGCCCCGACACCGGAAGCGGTCGCCGCCTGGATCGGCCGGTTCACCCACTGACCCGGCGCGCGTCCGAGCAGTTCATGGAAACCTGCAGCACAAAGGTGCCGGCAGCCGAAGCCCCGACGATCCGGGGCTTCGGCGACGTCACCTACAGCGGCATCGGGTCGATGTCACAGTCCGCGCGGACCTTGTTGGACGCGTTGATCGTTCCCGGGTGAGAATCGCCCAGTACGAGACGGTAGCGCTCCATCACGTCTCGGTAGAGCTCGTCCGCTTCACGATCTTCGCCGAGCGCGCCGAGGTCGAGGGAACGGTTCAGCTGCGCGGCCAGTGTTGTCGGGTGGTCCTTGCCCAGGATTCGCCGTGACCGGGCCAGCATCTCCTCGTCGATCGCTGCGGCCTCTTCGATCCGCCCCAAGGCGGAAAGGTCACTCGCCACGTCGATCGCGCAGACGATCGAGTGCGGGTGGTCCGGACCGAGCAGCGTGCGCATCTGCTCGAGCGAACGCTGGTCGAGCACCTGCGCGCTGGCCGGGTCCCCGCTCAGGCGCATCGTGACGCCGAGGTCCAGCGCGGCGGACAACGTGTGCGGGTGCTGCTCGCCCAGGCTTTCCCGGTAGAGGTCGAAAACCTCCTCGCCGAGCGTCCGCGCTTCCGTGAACTGCTTCGCGTGCCGGAGGTCGATCGAGTGCCCGAGCGCACACGCCAGTGCATTCGGGTGCTTGTCACCGTAGCGGACCTTGAACAGGTCGAGGGCGGCTCGCGAAAGCTCCAGCGCCGCGGGGTGGTCGCCGTCCTTGCGGGCCGCGACAGCCTGGTGGTACCGCCGGCGCAGGGTGCCGACACTCTCTTCGCCGTAGAGCTTCACCGCTCGTTCGGCGATCCGCTCCTGCTCGATCCGGGCCCAGGGGTACTCGCCGAGCTCACGACGGGCGATCACGAGCAGCACCTGCGTCGAGATCGTGGCGTCGTTGTCGTAGCCGAGGATCTGCGAACGACGCTCGTAGGTTTCCTCTGCCAGCCGGCGGGCTTCTTCGTACTCACCGGTCAGCAGCAGGGCGACGACGAAGTCGTGCGCCGCGTTGAGCGTCATCGGGTCGTCGTCACCGAAGAGACCACGCGTCTTGACGAAGGTCCGGTCACCGAGCGCCCGCGCCTCGGCGAATTCACCCTTCGCCTTCAGCACGACGGCGACCGACAGCTCCGCGTTGATCGTCTGCTCGGCGTTCGCCCCCATGGTCTCCTGATAGAGGTCCAGGGTGCGTTGGGTGACCTCGGCCGCCTCGGTGTACCGGCCGACCACCCAGTAGTAGAACCCGAGCCGCTCGGAAGCCTGCAGCACCTGCGGGTTCGCTTCGGGGCGGTTCGCCGGGTCACCGTGCTCGGCGTCGGCGTCTTGGGTCGTCCACGCCCGCACGGCGCGTTCCGCCAGCACGAGCGCGCCGTCGTGGTCACCCCAGTGGTAGAGGAACCGCATCAGGTTGATCACCAGCAGGCGCACCCAGCGGTCGTTGCATTCGACCAGCTCGGCGGAATAGACGTGGGGCAGCAGGATCTGGTAACGCGGCCAGTGCTTCGGGGAGGCCGGGTCGCGCGGATCGAGGTTGGCGATCAGCATGTGCGCGCCGTGCCGCATGTGGAAACGGTCTTGGCGGCTCAGCCGGTTCCGCAGGACCACCTGGACGAGCCGGTGCAGTACGAGCGTGTCATTGCTGTGGTCGATCTTCGCCAGGCCGAACCGGTTGATGTCGCGGATCGCGCGGCCGAGCTCCATCGGGTCACGCAGAGCTTCGTCCAGCTCCGTGGAAATTTCGACCCCGCGGACACCGGTGAACAGGCTGCGGGAAATCGGTTCCGGCGCGAAGAACGCGCACACCTGCAGGAGCTGGTGTGCAGCGGGGTTGCGCCGGCTCAGCTCGTCGAAGGAAACGTTCCAGGCCGCGGCGACGGACGCTTCGTAGTCGGTCGGCGCCGATGTCGCCAGCACCTCGGTCACCTTTTCGTCGAAAAGGCGCAGGTATTCGCGCACCGGCATCCCGGTCTCCGCCCGCCACGCGGCGGCTTGCGCGATCGCCAGGGGGAGGTCGCCCAGCTTGTCGGCGAGTTGGTCGGCTTCGGCATCGGAGATCTCCGGCCCCCGACGACGCAGGAGGTCGATGCTCTCCGGCCGGTCGAACACGGCGACCTCGAGCGGGCGGGCGATGTCGACCCAATCCGGGTTGCGCGACGTGACCAGGATTTCCCCGGGTCCGTTGACGGGGAAGAACCGGCGAACCATTTCCGGATCCTCCGCCGAGTCGAACACCAGCAACCACCGGCGGTACGGGCGCCCCCGCCGAAGTGCTTCGCTCACCGCCGGGACCGCGGTGATCGCCTCTTCGCTCCCGGGCAGCCTGAGGTGCTGCGCGAGCTCGGTCAGGGACGACCGGATCTGCGTCTCCTCCGTCGCCTGGATCCACCACACCAGGTCGTAGTCCTGCAGATGCCGGTAGATGAATTCGACGGCCATCTGGGTCTTGCCGATACCGCCCATGCCGTGCAGAGCGGCGGGCAGCACCGCGGTGGTCCCCGCACCCAGGCGGGCCCCGAGCAGGCCGAGCAATTCGTCCCGGCCGGTGAAGTTCGGGTTCTTGGCCGGTACTCGTCCCCACACCGGTGGGGTGTCGTCGGCCGCCTGCCGTTCCTGCCGCTGCAGTGAAGCCACGCCCGACGCGGCACGCGCCCGGGGCTCGACACCGCCATCGCCGGACGCCGGACGCGTCACCGAGGCACCGGGACTGGTGGAAACAGGGGCGGCATGGTCGCTCGGGAGACCGGCAATCCGGTCGGGCGCCTGGGACATGGTGTCACTCACCGGTTCGAGTCTAGAGTCTAAAGTGGATACCCGAGTAGGGCCTTGCTGTTCTGCGCCTGCCTCTGCTTCGATAGCGTCAAGGCGTCCTGCGCGCGAAAGGTATGGGCCGGACAACGCAGCCATCAAGGCACGCTCGTGGGCTACTTCCCGCGCGGTTCCCGGCGTGGGTTCAGGGTCGGGAGTACTGTCCGGCTCCTCGAGTGCGTCCCGCAAACGGGTGAGAAATCCACCCGCGGAATCGCCGAGTCGCTGCGCCGCCAATACCGCCTGCACGGTTTCCGATCGGCGAGCGCCGCTCAGCAGCAGTTCCCGCACCTGGTGGGGGTAGTCCCAGTTCGCGGTATCCCACGCGACCCCGGTCGTGCGTTCCAGCAAACCGCTGGTGAACACCTCGGCCAGGTGAGCGGGTTCCGAGCCGGGCATCAATTCGGCCTGGAGTGCCCGGGCGACGCCGACCGTCACCGGAACCGCGGCGAGCAGGGTTGCCAGCCGATAAGCCGACGGCGACGCCTGACCCCGAAAGTTCTTTACTTGATCGCGGGCCGAAAATTCGTCGAAGCGGGGGGCCGGCTCGTACACGCGCGGCGGCTGCGATCGGTCCCGGGCCAGCAGCACCTTGGCCGGTCGTGTTTCTTCGCCGCCGCTGGTGACCAGCCCGGCCCACCAGCGCAGCCACCGCGGCTTGAGCTCCAGCACCGGTACCGGCACCGCACCCGCGACCAGCCCAGCGGTTCGCTCCGGATCGACCCAGCTGTCCGGCAGTTCGAGCCCGTATTGCCGGTTGGCGCGCAAGGGGCCGGAGGTCGTGAGCACGGCGCGATGCACGTCGAGCCCGCCGCGCGGCCAGAGGCGTTGCGGCAGCAGATTCAGGATTGCCACTGGCATCGCCCGGGCCCATTCGGCCAGGAGCGGCGACACGAGATCACGGCGCCAGGCGTCGTCCATCCCGTCCGTCAGTACCAGGACCAGCCTGCGGCCGGACGGGTCGAGCACTTCGGCCGGCCCCCGCACAGGCGTCTCCAGAGTGCCGCCGTGCAACTCCGGCTCGATGACCGTGCCGTCCTGAACCTGTCCGGCCTTGGCCGTGTCGAGGAGCCGGAGCTGGATCGATCGGAACGCACCGAGCCGTTCCACCAGTCCGACGAAAGCCGTGACCGTCGGCTTCCACAGCGCCAAGGACGGCGCTGCGTCGATCACCAGAGTCAGGTCCAGCCACTTGGTCCGCCGCCGGCGGGTGATCGGCCACCAGCGTCCGCTTTCCGCGGCATTCTCCGCCGTGCGTTCCTCGTCGAGCTCGATGTCACCCGGCTTCCGGGACCGTACTTTCCGTTTGAACGGGCGGAGCGCCCGGACGATGTCGGCGCTGTCGGGCAGTACGGAGCCGGCGGCACCGGACACCGGCTCGTCGTGCTGCCCGCCGGGCACCGGCGAAACCGGCTCCCACATGCTCGCGGGCACTCCACGCTCCTCATTCGACCGCACTTCGCCGTCGATCTGTTCGATCACCACACCGGGCAACGGCCGATGACCGGACGGGCTCTCGGTTCCGGCGCCGGACTCGTGGGGCCACGACGCCGGGGGGCCATCGTCCGGCTGCTCCCGTCTTTCGGGAACGGGTTCGGTTTCGGACTGGTCGGGTTCGGAGGACACCGGCGCTTCCCTGTGCTCGAGGTGCGGGGTTCGCCCCTGCATCGCAGCGGCGAGCCATAGGGCGTCGGCCACTTCGTGCCACGTCAGGTCATGGGCGTCCGGCACTCCGGCCATTCAGGCCCCCGGCGAGTTCAGGTGCTGCCAGAGCGCGTCCACCAGCCGCGGCCACGATTCACCATCCTCCTGATAAGCGCCCGAGGTCGCGAGGTACAGCGCGTCCAGCAGTTTGTCGGCCGGCGGAGCCCCCTTGGCCCTGCTCCGCTCCACGAACTCCTCGATCAACCGGGACCGGTGCTCGTTGTCCGGGTCGAGGGCGTGCGCGGTCACCATGGCCGCGAGCTGATCGGCGCTCGGCGTCTTCGTCCGGTACTGGAGACACCGGCGCAGGAAAGCCGGCGGGAATTCGCGCTCGCCGTTGCTCGTGATCACGATGATCGGGAACGCGGCACAGCGCACCCGGCCGCCGTCGATCCGGGCCCGCTGGTCCTGGTCCGCGGTGAAGACTTCCACCTCCGGAGCACGTCGCGCGGCCCGGGTCAGTTCAGGGATGGCGAACTCCCCGTCTTCGAACAGGCTGAGCAGATCGTGCGGGAGGTCGGAATCGGACTTGTCCAGCTCGTCGATGAGCAGCACGCGTGGCAGCCGCCGGGGCAGGAACGCGGTGCCCAGCATGCCGAGCCGGAGGAAGTCCCCGATCGGGAGCTCCTCCTCCGTCCCGCCCGGCGCGGCGCCGGCCGGACCCGTGGCCGCCGCCTGCGCCCGGCCGATCGCGTCGTAGTCGTAAAGCCCGGATCGCAGGTCCGTGTTGGAGGTGATCGGCCACCGCAGCACCCGGCCGAGCCGCAGCTCCCGGCTGATCCGGTAGGCGAGGCTCGACTTCCCGCTGCCCGGACGGCCGGTGACGAGCAACGGCCGGCGGAGGTAGATCGCCGCGTTGACCATTTCGATCTCGTGCGGATCGACGTGCAGCGCGGACCGGTGCTTGCGGCCGAGTCGCCGATCGGTTTCGCCGTCGTCCTCGGGAACGACCTCGACCTCGGGGAGCGGACCGCCGTCGAAGGTGCGCCACGGTGGCGCCGACGGCAACAGGTCCGCCAGTCCGATGTCGTCCAGCGGGTGTCCCGTGCCGCGATAGATGCACCAGGCTGGCGTGGTCTCGGAATTCTGCGTCGACGTCATCGGCGGCTCACGTCCGCGCAGGGCCATTCGGCGCATCGCCGACCAGCCGACCCGGATCGTCCCACAACACCACCAGATCACGAAGAATGTCAGTACTGAACGGCACTTCCCGATCGGAGAAAAGCGCTTGCCGGGACCACTGGGTGCGGGACGGCAAATCCCCCAGCCCATTGGCACCGGCAAGCCACGATACCACCTCGCGCAAGGCGTCCACACCGGCAGTCGGGTGCCACACAAGAATCGGCAACCCGGCTCGCAATGCCGCGAAAAGCTGATCTTGACCGGGTACCGGGTTGACCGGCGGAGACTCCGTCAGCACCATCATGACCCACTGTTCGTCGCTCAGGATGGCGTCCAGGCGATGCGGCTCTTCGGTGTCCTTGTCATGACAGAAATACACCCGATCGACGGAAGGATCCGTCTTCAGCACCTGCCACCGCAATCGCCATCGGCGATGCCATTGACGTGTCTCGAGCCGTTCCAGTGAACGAATCACGATGGGGTACGAGATGAACAACGGGCTGGGATCACCCGAACGGCGGTCAGTCGACCAGGAATGCACCGGAAGATTCAGCAACGTCCGCGGGAGGACGAACTCGAGCGCCACATCCGTGGCCAGTCCCGCCCAGTACTCCTCGGCCTCGCCGATGAGCGCGCTGACCTGGTCCTCGAGCTCGTCCGCCCAGGCCAGGCGCGCATTGCCGCGCGGCGGGGGCCACTCCCCCGGTTCGTCCTGCCGCCAGGGCGAAAGCTGGTAGCGACCGGCTTCGATGCCATCCGGCTCGATCACGATGACCAGGTGGAGCCGGCCGGGTGGTGCGTGCGCACCACTCCCTTCACGGAGCTGGCGGAGCGCGTCGAGCAGCCGTAACCGGCGCGCCTGGCGCTCCGCCCACTCGGTGAGCGTGTCTCCCAGCCGGCCGCCGCAGCCGGCACCGACGAGCTCGACGAAGACGAGAGCAGGCGGAAGTTCCGCGGGCGCCGAGTTCATATCGGTCAGATCGGCAAAAGCGGTCCAGGCATCCTCATAACGCGGTAGCGGCAACGCGCTGTCACGACCGGCCCGTCGTACGGCCACCGCCAGTCCCGGTGGCGCCAATCCGGTGAGCAACGGCCGGATCCGATCCTGCTCCGCCTCCGGGATGACGTCGTGCAACCACGCCGTCGACACCAGACGGCGGATTTCGGCGCATTCCGGAGTGCCGGGGCGCAACAACTCGAACACGTCGGCGAGAGCGCTGAGCCCGTCCTCCGCCTGAACGCAGGCATTGACCAGTTCGAGCAGTTCGTCCCGCGGGGAAAGCTGGTCGGAAAAGGTGAAACGGCACCCCAATACGGTCTCGATTTCGTGAACCAGGAGCATCCGGCGGGCCTTGTCGTAGCCGAACCCCGCGTCGGCCAGCACGTCCACCAGCGCCTTTCGGACCGCTAGATTGGCGCGCCCTCGCCGTGCCGACACCTGCCGAACCACCTCCCGCCCCCGCGGAGCCGCCCCGAAGATCGTGAGTTTACCTATTCGGCGGACCCGCGAAAGGGCAAATCGTGGACAAGACTCACCGCTCCTCCCCGGACAGGCGCTCGATGATCACGGCCAGGGCAGTCACCTGCGGCGATTCCGGTTCGAGCGCGCGGATGGCGGTCAGCAGATCCGCCAGTCCGCCGTCGAACCGCTGGCAGGTCCGCGCCAGCGCGATCACGTGGAACCGGTCTTCGGGGTGGTGGGGAACGAGGTCGGCGATTTCCCGCCTGGGAAGCATCTCCAGCACCAACCGGCGGCTTTCGCCGTTCCGCACGCACGGCACGGCGAGCAGAGCGGAGACCAGCGCCGGGAAGTCCGCCTTCTCCGGCACGGATACCGGCTCGACCACGAGCGGGCCGGTCGTCCTGCCGCCCAGCAACCGGAGCCACGCGGTGGTGGTGGTTTCCTTGACCACCACCGGAATCCGCCGATAGTCACCGGGAGCCGCGGCCGGGTCCTCCGCCACGACGTCGTGGTAGAAGGTGTCCGAAGCCACCAGGGCGAGTTCCGCACCCGTGGCCTTCTGGGCGGCCTTGGCTTCAGGCGCGTCGAGGAGCCGGAACGTGAAGCTGACGGCTTTACTGACCGAGCCGTGGCCACCTTGTTGCACCTCGCCGGCGTTCAGCGCGAGCCGGAAGTGCATGCGCGACGTCTCGGAGTGCACCACGTTGTAGCGGCGCAGTTCGGCGTGCATGCGCTCGGGCAGCTGCGCGACCAGGTCCACCTTGGCGATCTCCGGCGGCAACAGGATCATCGCGCCGTCGCCGGTGTTCTCCACGAAGCAGACGTCCCACGGGATGCCGGTCTCCGCGAACGTGCCCTTCAGGACCGCCCAGAGTCCCTCGTGCACTTCCCGCAGGTCGGCCAGGGTGCGGCCCGGGTCGTTGTAGCCGGCGATGTCGACCGCCAAGATCGTCCGGTGCAGCGCAGCTGGATGCGAAAGCACAACACCTCCCCACGTCCCTCGCTCATTGTCCCAGACCCATGCACGCTCGGCCATGTTCGCGCAGGGCGTTATGGCGAAACGCGCTGCTTCTGGCCTTGTTTCGTCCATAATTCGGCGTGCCCACGAGACGACTGCACCTGGTGAGCGCGGATGAGGACCACCGCGTCTCGACCATCGAGCTCTTCTTCGACCTGGTCTTCGTCTACGCCATCACGCAGACCACGCAGCTGATGGCCGACCACCTGAGCCTGCTGGGTGTCGGGCAGGGCATAGCCATGCTTGCCGTCCTGTGGTGGTGCTGGTGCTCCTATGCCTGGCTCGGGACCACCATCCACGTTGACCACGGCATTGCTCGGCTGGCGATGTTCGGGGCGATGGCCGTGATGTTCCTCGTCTCCTTGACCATCCCTGAAGCCTTTGTCGACTTCCCCGGCGGGCTGTACGCACCGGCGCTGTTCGTCGTCTGTTACGCGCTCGTGCGGCTGTTGCACCTGGTCGCCTACCTGGGCGCGGCAAAACACGATCCGGCCCTGCGGCGGGTGCTGCTGCGGATGTTCGTCGGGCTGCTGCCGAGCGTGGTGCTGCTCGGGGTGGCCGCGCTCCTGAGCGGGCCGTGGCAGCTGGGGCTGTGGGTCGTCGCGCTGCTGGCCGACTACCTCAACGTCTACTTCGCCGGGCCTGACGGCTGGCGGCTGAACTCGCCGGCGCACTTCGCCGAGCGGTTCGGGTTGATCGTGATCATCGCGCTCGGGGAGTCGATCGTGGCGATCGGCATCGGGATCGGGGCGCTGCCGATGTCGTGGCTGGTCGTGGGGGCCGCCGTGTGCGGGCTGGGGCTGGCCGCGGGGATGTGGTGGACCTACTTCGACGTTGTCGCGCGGGTGTCCGAACACCGGCTGTCGCGGGCCACCGGGACCGAGCGCACCAAGCTCGCCACCGACTCCTACACCTTCCTGCACCTGCCGCTGATCGCCGGGATCGTGCTCGTTGCCCTCGGGCTGAAGAAGTCCTTCCTCTACATCGCCGACACCGAGCACCACAGCCCCGGCGAAGCGCTCCACGGTGTGCCGATCTGGACGCTCACCGGCGGGCTCGCGCTGTACCTGATCGCGCTGAGCGCGCTGCGCAAGCGCAACCTCGGCAGTTGGAACCACCAGCGGCTGGTCGTCGGCGTACTGCTCGTCGCGGCGACGCCGCTGCTGGAGCACGTGCCCGCCGCCGTGCTGCTGGTGGTCGTCGCCGGGGTGGTGCTCGGGTTGATCACCTTCGAACGGCTTCAGTTCGCGGAATGGCGGCGGCAGGTGCACACCGATCACTCGTAAGAGACCCCACACTGGCGCCGAGCCCGATACCGCGTTAACCTACTCGCGAGTAGGTAACGGATGGAGGGCCACATGGCTGCGCCAAGGAAACGGGACGCGATGGGCTGGGGCCTTTCCGCGCTGACCCGGCTGGCCGGGAGCAAGGTCGTCGATCGGGCCGGGCTGCGCAAGCCCATCGAAGGCCTGGTCACCGCGGGGACGCGCACCGGCTTCCGCGCCGCGGGCGCGGCGACCCGGTCGTTCAAGTCGGTGCAGAAGCTGGGCAAGCCCGCCCGGCTCGCGCCGGCCGGCGACACCGGGCTGTTCGACCTCACGCCGAGCGAGGACCAGCAGCTCATCGTCGAGACGGTGACGGAGTTCGCCGCCGAGCAGCTGCGCCCGGCCGCCGCGGACGCCGATGCCAAGCTCGAAGCCCCGGAAGGCCTGCTCAGCCGGGCCGCCGAGCTGGGCATCAGCCTGGTCGGCATCCCCGAGGAGCTCGGCGGGGTCGGCACCGAACGCTCGGTCGTCACCAACGCGCTCGTCGCGGAAGCGCTTGCGCACGGGGACCTCGGCCTGGCCGTGGCCGTGCTCGCGCCGTCCGCGGTGAGCACCGCGCTGGTCAGCTGGGGTGACGAGCAGCAGCAGGCCGACTACCTGCCCGCGTTCGTCGGCGAGAACGTGCCCGCCGCGGCGCTCGCGCTGCAGGAGCAGAAGGCGCTGTACGACCCCTTCAAGCCCGCGACGAAGGCGCGTCGCACGCCGAAGGGCTACCAGCTCGACGGCGTGAAGTCGCTGGTCCCGCGCGCGGCGCAGGCCGAGCTGTTCATCGTGTCGGCCGACCTCGAAGGCCGCGGCCCGGCACTGTTCCTCGTCGAATCGTCGAACGCCGGCGTCACCATCGAAGCCGAACCGGCGATGGGCCTGCGGGGCGCCGCGACCGGCAAGCTGCACCTCGAGAAGGTGTCACTGCCCGCGGGCGCGCTGCTCGGCGGCGGCAAGCTGGACGTCTTCACCGACCTCGTCCGGCTCTCGCGGCTGGGCTGGGCGGCGCTGGCCGCCGGCACCGCGAAAGCCGTTCTCGACTACGTCGTCCCCTACGTCAACGACCGGACGGCGTTCGGCGAGCCGATCAGCCACCGGCAGGCGGTCGCCTTCTCCGTCGCCGACATCGCGATCGAGCTGGAGGGCCTGCGGCTGGTCACGCTGCGCGCCGCGGCGCGGGCCGAGCAGGGCAAGCCCTACGCCCGCGAGGTCGCCCTGGCCCGGAAGCTGGCCGTGGACAAGGGCATGCAGATCGGCAGCGCGGGCGTGCAGCTGCTCGGCGGGCACGGCTTCGTCAAGGAGCACCCGGTCGAGCGCTGGTACCGCGACCTGCGCGCCATCGGCGTCATGGAAGGCGCCGTCCTCCTCTAAGGCTTTCGCGAAAGGCGTTAACGATGATTAACCTGGAAGCTCCCAAGAAGGCCGGCGCGCTGATCAACCAGGCGTACCAGGCCGCGGCCGAGGTGTTCCGGCCGATCTCGCGCAAGTACGACCGCGCGGAGCACACGTACCCGAGCGAGCTGGACATGTTCGCGGCGCTGCTGGACGGCCTCAACTCCTCCGGCGAAGGCGGCGCGGGCGCGGCGGGCGTCCGCCGGTCCAAGGACGAGAAGGAAAAGGGCAACCGCAACGGCGCCAACCTGAACGTCGTCCTCGGCACGATCGAGATGTGCTGGGGTGACGTCGGCCTGCTGCTGTCGATGCCGCGCCAGGGTCTCGGCAACGCGGCGATCGGCTCGGTCGCGACGGACGAGCAGCTGGAACGCTTCTCCGGCATGTGGGCGGCGATGGCGATCACCGAGCCGTCGTGCGGTTCGGACTCCGCGGCGATCACGGCGACCGCGCGCCTCGACGGTGACCACTACGTCCTGAACGGCGAGAAGATCTTCGTGACGTCCGGCGAGCGCGCCGACGCGGTGGTCGTGTGGGCGACGCTGGACAAGTCCAAGGGCCGCGCGGCGATCAAGTCGTTCGTGGTGGAAAAGGGCACACCGGGCTTCGAGGTGGTGCGGGTCGAGCACAAGCTCGGCATCCGCGCTTCGGACACGGCGGTGCTGCGCTTCGAGAACTGTCGCGTCCCGGCAGAGAACCTGCTGGGCACGCCGGAGATCGACACCGCGAAGGGGTTCGCGGGCGTGATGCAGACGTTCGACAACACCCGTCCGCTGGTGGCGGCGATGGCGATCGGTGTGGCCCGGGCGGCACTGGAGGAGACTCGCCGGATTCTCACCGAGGCGGGTGTGGAGATCGACTACGACCGCCCGGCGAACTCCCAGCACGCGGCGGCGGCCGAGTTCCTTCGCCTGGAGGCGGATTACGAATCGGCGTACCTGCTGACGCTGGAATCGGCGTGGATGGCGGACAACCGCAAGCCGAACTCGCTGCAGGCGTCGATGGCGAAGGCCAAGGCGGGGCGTTCGGTGGTGGAGATCGCACTGAAGTGCGTCGAGCTGACCGGGGCTTACGGCGAGGAGTCGCTTCTTGAGAAGTGGGCTCGGGACGCGAAGATCCTCGACATTTTCGAAGGCACGCAGCAGATTCAGCAGCTCATCGTGGCTCGCCGCGTGCTCGGGAAGTCGTCCGCGGAGTTGAAGTAGTTGTGACACAACGGAAAGCCGCCCGGTCGCTGAGCCCTGAGAAGGGGAAGCGGCCGGGCGGCTTTTGCATCGGCAGGGACCGGTTTCACGATCAGGCCGTGGCGGCGATCCGGTCGTCGAGGAACTCGTCCAGGTAGTGCCACGTCGTGCCGCGCGCCTTGCGGCCGGTCAGGACGCCGAGGTGGCCACCCGGAGCCGTCTTGAACCGGACCTCCGGTGCCTTGTCCAGCAGCTCCACCACGCGCTCGACCGACGGCCGCGGTGCGATCGTGTCGTTTTCGCCCGCCACCACCAGCGTCGGGACGCGCACCGACGACAGTGAGATGATGCGGCCGTTGAGGTCCACCTTGCCCTCGGCGAGGTCGTTCGTGCGGAACAACCGGTGGTACAGCTGGCCGAACGTGCGCCCGGGGTAGGCGTACATGTTGCTCATGAAGTGGTCGACGGCCTCGATCTGCGCGAGGTAGTCCCGGTCGTCCAGGTGCGACAGGATCGCGATCGGCTTCGTGATTTCCTTGCTGATGCCCGTTGCACGGAACACCCGACTGACCAAATAGGACGGTGCCCCGCCGAACGCGCGGTAGATCGGCGTCAGGAGGTGGCCGTTCGTCAGGTCCACCAGCGGGCGGAACGGCGCCACGATCGGGATCGCCGTGAAGTCCACCGGCGAGCCGATCGCGGTGATCGACCCGATCGGGAGGTCCGGCTGGTCGGCGTTCACCAGCAGCGAGAAGATGCCGCCCAGCGACCACGACACCAGGTGCACGTCCTGGCCGCCCGCGTCCGCGCTCACCTTGCGGATCGCCCGCGGCAGCACCTCGTCGATCCAGTGCTCGATGCCCAGGCGCCGATCGGAGAACGCGACCATGCCGTAGTCGACGAGGTAGGCGTTGCGGCCGCCCTCGACCAAGTGCTCGATGAGGCTGCAGCCGCGGCGCAGGTCGAAGCAGATCGCCGGTGCGGCCAGCGGCGGCACCAGCAGGATCGGCGGCCCGGACACCGGGCGGCTGCTGTGCGTCATCCGGTACACCGACCGGTTGGGCCCCTGGTCGATCAGCACCCGCGGCATCGGGCGCAGGTCGGCGACCCCGCCGTGCAGCACCTTGCCGACCACGTTCGACGCCGCGGCGGCCAGCCGTGCGGGCGGTGAAACCATTTCCTCGAGCCTCCTGCGACGTCCCCGGGCACTTCCGGTCAATCTTGCCCGGTCAGGCCGGTGGACTCAACACCGGCCAGGTCCAAATCGGACAGTCGCTAGGCCGTCCGAGTTACTCCGTGCCCGCCCCGGGTGCGCTCTCGGCGGCGCGCGCCTCGTAGTCCGCGCGAGCCGGGGAATGGGCCGCTGAAGCCAAAAGCTGGTCCGCTTTCAGCGCGCGGGCAAGCGCTTCGCCGGCCCGCCGCGGGAGCAGCCGGGTGAGCTTGCCCATAGTTCCCACGGATCGGGGCACGAAGACCTCGAAGCGAGGCTTGCGCAGCGTGGCCACGATGGCGTCGGCCACGTCTTCCGGGCGCGAGGACTTGAACAGCTTCGCTTCACCGAGGCCGCTCGCCAGCTCCGTGCGGACGATCGCGGGCATCACGCACGAAACGTGCACCCCGGACCCGTGCAGCTCCAGGTGCACCGCTTCGGACAGCCCGACCACGGCGTGCTTGGTCGCGCAGTACGTCGCGGCGCCGGGGAAACCGGCCTTGCCCGCGAAGGAAGCGACGTTGACGATGTGCCCGCTGCGCCGCGGCCGCATCCGCTTCATCGCCTCGCGGGTTCCGTGGATGACGGCGTGCAGGTTGATCTCGAGCTGACGCCGGGTCGTCGCGTCGCTTTCCTCCTCGAGGGCGGCGAGCGGCATGATCCCGGCGTTGTTGATCAGGACGTCGATCCGGCCGTGGCGGCGCTCGACCTCGTCGAGGAACTCGGTGAAGCCGCGGATGTCGGTGACGTCCAGCGGCAGCGCCTCGGCGTCCAGCTCCCCGGCCGTTTTTTCGGCCCTGACCTGGTCGAGGTCGCCGATCACCACCTGCGCGCCCAGCCGGGACAGCGCCGACGCGGTCGCCGCGCCGATCCCCTGCCCGCCGCCGGTGATGACGACGACCTTGCCCGCGAGCTCCTCGGCCATGGCGACTCCTTCGTCTGTTGGCACCGCGTCAACAGTGTCGCTCGCCGGCCGTCATCGCGCTACCCCACGCGTTGCTCCAGCACCTGCCCGACCCAGTCCTCGACGTGAAATTGCACGGTCGGCTTGAAGCCCTGGCTCTCGTAGTAGCGCTGGAGCTCGCCGTCGCCGCCGGCCCAGCAGTCGACGCGCACGAGGTCGATGCCGCGCCGCCGCGCCTCGTCGAGCGCGTACTCGATGAGCCGCCCGCCGACGCGCCGTCCAGTGAACCGCCGGGACGTGATCAGCAATCGGACGTACAGTTCACGCTCGTCAACCGGCGGCACGTGCGGGTCGTGCTCCTCGGAGACGATCAGCGCGCCCGCGGGTTCCCCGCCGACCATCGCGATCCGCAGGCCGGGGTCGGCGGCCATGCCCTTGACCCGCTCGACGCGCTTCGGGACCCCGCTCCACGGCTCGGTCCCCCACTGTCCCGAACTGCCGCGGGCGACCAACCATTCGACGGCCTCGTCGAAGAAGCGCAGCAGCGTGTCGACGTCCCCGGAATCACCCGATCGGATGACGGTGTTGTCCATGCCCTTGTTTACCGCACCAAGAGTACCCGCGTGCCGACTTCGGCGATCCACGTCGCGTTCAGCCGGTGGCTCCGTTCGTGTCATCGGAGCTTCAAAGACCGCTGATTGACTTCGTCCGTTCACGACCTCTCTCGCGACGAGGACAAATTGACACAGTCAGGTCCCCCCGATCCGCTGGCCGCGTTCACCGTCGAACTCGAGGAAATCCGGGCAAAAGCCGCGGAAGCGCAGGAAAAGCTCCGATCCGCCGTCGCCACCGTGCAGTCGCCGGACGGTGCGGTCTCGGTGACCATCGGCCCGAGCGGAGTGCTGCAGGACCTCCGGTTCGGCCCCCGCGCGTACGAACGCCCGCCGCAAGCCCTGTCCGGCCTGGTGATGCAGCTGATCGGCCGGGCACAGCAGAAGGTCTCGGCCGAGGTCGCCGACGTGTTCGGCGGCATGGTCGGCGAGAACTCGGCCGCCCGCGAGCTGCTGGACGAGTTCCTGCCGGCCCCCGACCCGGGTGACGGAACACCGCCGGCTGACGGCGACCCGTTCGCGCCGCCGCAGGGGGCCGAGGAGCGTCCGACGCGGCCGCCGGCGCCCCCGCACCGCCCGCCGCCGAGCCCGCAGCAACCGCCGCACGGTCCGCCGCAGCGTCGTCCCCGGCCCGCGCCGGAAGAGGACGACGGCGAGAGCAACCCCTGGTAGCAGGGAGGAGAACCAGTGGTTTCCGGAGCAGGTTTCTCGGTCGACCCGGCCGAGTTGCAGAAGTTCAGCCAGTTCCTGTCGGGCACGACGCAGCCGGCGGTGCAGGACGCCGCGAACCGGATGCAGGCCGCCAACGGGTTCGACAACGCCGCGTTCGGCATCCTGCTCGCGCAGGTGCTGGCCGTGCCGTCACGGATCACGATGGGGGTGATCACCGGCGAGATCACCAAGCTCGTCGGTGACATCGCCAAGTCCGCCGACGACGTGAAGAAGGCCGCCGACGTGTACTCGACCCACGACTCGAACACGGCCCAGGGTTTGAGCACCTTCGAAACGGAGCTGGGCAAGTGACCGTTCCCATCACCGCGTCGAACTCCACGACCGGCGCCGGCGTCTTCGACAGCTGGAAGCAGGTCGGCGACTCGATCGGCAAGGTCCAGACCGAACACGGCGGCGACCTCGCGGCCGTCAGCGTCGAGCTGGGCATCAACATCATCAGCGCCGCGCTCGACACGGTCGCGTTTGTCATGGACCCGCTGTCGAAGCTGATCGCGGCGGGCCTGGGCTGGCTGATCGAGCACGTCTCGTTCCTGAAGTGGCCGCTGGACCAGGTCGCGGGCAACCCCGCGGAGGTCACGAAGATCGCCAACGAGCTGCACAAGATCGGCGAGTCGCTGCGCAACACCGGCACCGAGCTGGACGACACCCTCAAGTCGACGATCACGCAGTGGGAGGGCAAGGGGTACGACAGCTTCCTGAAGTCGATCAACGACCGGAAGGGCTGGATCGACGCCAACGCCAAGGCGTCCGACGTCGCCGGTTACATGGTCGAGACCACCGGGGCCCTGATCGGCGCGGTCCGCTCGCTGATCCGCGACATCATCACGACGGTCCTCGGCGACATCATCTCCACGATGCTGATCGCGCTCGCGCTCGCCATCCCCACCTTCGGCGCGTCGATCGCCGTCGGGGTGAGCAAGGTCGTCGTGCAGGTCTCGGTGCAGGTCGCGGCGATGGCGGCGAAGCTCGCCAAGGTCGTCGCCTACGCCGGCCGCACGCTGGCCCGGCTCACCCAGCTGTCGAAGCTGGTCAAGCCGAAGCCGGGCGCCTCGGGTGCGGGGCACGAGCTGAGCAACCTGCCGCCCACCGGCGGCGGTGTGCCGAACTTCTCGCGCCCCCTGCCGAAACCGCCGGGCACGGCCGTCACCCACGACGGCCCTGGTGGTGGCGCCACGCCCAGCACCCGGCCCCCGGGTGACGGCACGACCCCGAACTTCTCACGGCCGCTGCCGCCGCCGGGCACCGCGGTGACTCACGACGGCCCTGGTGGTGGCGCCACGCCCAGCACCCGGCCGCCGGGTGACGGCACCACGCCGAACTTCTCACGGCCGCTGCCACCGCCCGCGGCTCCGCCCAAGCCGGCGCCGCCGAAGTCGCACCTGAGCGACCACGACATCTCGACGATCAAGAAGCACGAGGACTGGCTGAAGACCAAGTTCGGCGACAGCTACCAGAAGACGAAGTTCGTCGACGACTGGCTGAAGGCCAAGGCTCCGGACTACTACCCGATGCTGAAGGCGCTCTCCGACGCCAAGAGCTCGAAGAACTTCGTCGGCTGGGCGGGCAAGGACATCGTGCAGGTCGACCGCGGCCTCACCGACATCCAGATGCAGGCGGAAGCCGCCTGGGCCGAGGAAGACAAGAAACAGCAGGAGCAGCAACAGCCCCACTAGTCGTGAGGGGGACCTTCAGGGACATATGAGCCCTGAAGGTGCCCTTCACGGCTTTCAGGCGACCCCGAGGTGGCGCGAGATCAGCATCTTCTGGACCTCGCTCGTGCCCTCGCCGATCTCCAGGATCTTCGCGTCGCGGTAGAAGCGGCTCACCGGGTACTCGTTCATGAAGCCGTAGCCGCCGAAGATCTGCGTTGCGTCGCGGGCGTTGTCCATCGCCGCGTTCGAAGCCACCAGCTTCGCGATCGACGCTTCCTTCTTGAACGGCTCGCCGCGCAGCATCTTCGACGCCGCCTGGTAGTAGGCCAGGCGGGCGGTGTGCGTCCGGACCTCCATGTCGGCGATCTTGAACTGGATCGCCTGGTACTCGCCGATCCGCTTGCCGAACGCGACGCGGTCCTTCACGTAACCGAGGCACTCGTCGACGCACCCCTGGGCCAGACCCACTGACAGCGCGGCGATCGCGACGCGGCCTTCGTCCAAAATGGACAAGAACTGCGCGTAACCGCGACCTCGGGTGCCGACCAGGTTCTCGACCGGGACGTGGACGTCCGAAAAGGACAGCTCGTGGGTGTCCGAGCAGTTCCAGCCGACCTTGGAGTACTTCGGCGCCACCTCGAAGCCCGGGGTGGCGGACGGCACGAGGATCGCCGAGATCTCCTTGCGGCCGTTCTCCATCACGTCCGTCACGGCGGTGACCGTGACCAGGCGGGTGATGTCCGTGCCCGAGTTGGTGATGAACGCCTTGCTGCCGTTGATGACCCAGTCGTCACCGTCCTGACGCGCGCGGGTGCGGGTCGCGCCCGCGTCCGAGCCGCCGCCCGGTTCGGTCAGGCCGAAGCCGCCCAGCGCCGTGCCCGCGCACAGGTCAGGCAGCCACTTCTCCTTCTGCTCCTGCGTCCCGAAACGGAAGATCGGCATCGCGCCGAGCGAAACCCCGGCCTCCAGGGTGATCGCCACCGACGAGTCGACGCGGGCAAGCTCCTCGAGGGCCAGGCAAAGCGCGAAGTAGTCGCCGCCCATGCCGCCGAACTCCTCGGGGAACGGCAGGCCGAACAGGCCCATCTCGCCCATTTTCGCGACGATCTCGTACGGGAACTCTTCCTTCTCGTACAGTTCGCCGATCACCGGCGCTACTTCGGCGTGCGCGAAGTCCTCGACCGTCTTGCGGAGGGACTCGTACTCCTCGTCCAGGCGGAAGTCGATCACGGCTGCTCCTCTTGGGGGCTTACTACGGCTAGGGTTTCGTCCAGCGCGACCTGTTGGCCGGCCCGGACGGGAAGTTCGCTGACCACACCGTCGATCGGCGCGGTGACCGTGTGCTCCATCTTCATCGCTTCGACCACGAGCAACGGCGTCCCGGCGCGGACCACGTCACCCGCGGCGACCTTCACCACGAGCACCGTGCCCGGCATCGGGCTGGTGACCGGCCCGGCTCCCGCGGCCTCCCCGCGGGACGAAAGCACGAACTCCTGCTCCCCGAAGGGAAAGCTCAGTCCGTCGCGGGCCAGCCAGACCGTCCGATCGGGACCGCAGGCCTGGCGGTAGCGGTGGAACCCGCCGGCGTGCCGGATCTCCAGCACGGAACCTTCGCGCCGGGCCGAAACCTGGACCGGTGACGCGTCATCAACGAAGACCGTCGCGGCGGACGGCGTGCCCTGCACCCGGACGACGGCCTTGGCCTGCCCCGACTTCAGCCGGAACGTCACCCCGCCGGACCCGCCCATCCGCCAGCCGTCCGGCACGTCCCACGGGTCCACCACGGACCCGGACGGCTGCAGCTCCAGCAGCCGGTCCAGCGCGGCCGCGACGAAGAACTCCGCGGGCACGTCCGAAGAGACCAAAGTGGACAGCCGACGGTCGACCAGCTCGGTGTCGAGACGGCCGGCTCGGACGTCGTCATCGGCCAGCAGGCCGCGCAGGAACGCGGTGTTGGTGCCGACGCCCAGCAGTGCCGTGTCCGCCAGCGCCAGGTCCAGCCGGTGCAACGCGGCCGCGCGGTCCGGGCCCCAGGCGATGACCTTGGCCAGCATCGGGTCGTAGTTCGAGCCGATCACCGCGCCCGGTGTCATCCACGAGTCGACCCGCACACCGTCACCGGACGGCTCGTGCACCGCCAGCACCGTGCCGCCGGTCGGGATGAAACCACGCGCCGGGTCTTCGGCGTACACCCGCGCCTCGACGGCGTGCCCGTTCAGGACGACGTCCGATTGCGCGACGGAAAGGTGCTCACCCGCCGCGACGCGGACCTGCCACTCGACCAGGTCGAGGCCGGTGACCAGCTCGGTGACCGGGTGCTCGACCTGCAGCCGGGTGTTCATCTCCATGAAGAAGAACTCGTCCGGGTCGTGCGCCGACAGGATGAACTCGACGGTGCCCGCGCCGACGTAACCGACCGAGCGCGCGGCTTCGACCGCCGCCGAACCCATCTTCGCGCGGGTGGTCTCGTCGAGCAGCACCGACGGCGCTTCCTCGATGATCTTCTGGTGCCGCCGCTGCAGGCTGCACTCGCGCTCACCGAGGTGGATGACGTGGCCGTGGGTGTCGGCCAGCACCTGGATCTCGATGTGCC
Source organism: Amycolatopsis sp. NPDC051758 (assembly GCF_044453095.1). Classification (NCBI taxonomy): domain Bacteria; kingdom Bacillati; phylum Actinomycetota; class Actinomycetes; order Pseudonocardiales; family Pseudonocardiaceae; genus Amycolatopsis; species Amycolatopsis sp. NPDC051758. The sequence goes on from NZ_JBITCJ010000004.1 coordinate 684,780, forward strand.
GCGGTGTGGTCACGAACCGTTCCATCAGCAGCGTGTCGTCGCCGAAGGACCCCTTGGCCTCACGCCGCGCCGACTCGATCGCGGCGTCCAGTTCGGACTCTTCGTGGACCAGCCGCATGCCCTTGCCCCCACCACCGGCGGACGGCTTGAGCAGCAGCGGATAACCGACCTTCGCCGCGGCGGCGGCGAACCCGCCGGCCGGGATGTCCACATCGGACGCACCGGGCACCACCGGGACGCCGGCCTTCGACACGGTCGCCTTGGCGCGGATCTTGTCCCCCATGGCGTCGATCGCGGCGACCGGCGGGCCGATGAACACCAGCCCGGCGGCCTCGCAGGCCCGCGCGAACTCGGCGTTCTCCGCCAGGAAGCCGTAACCCGGGTGCACCGCCTGCGCGCCCGAGGACACCGCGGCGTCCACGATGGCCGGAATAGAGAGGTAGCTCTTCGAAGCCTCGGCGGGTCCGATCCGGACGGCGGTGTGCGCCTCCCGGACGTGCCGCGCATCGGCGTCGGCGTCGCTGTAGACGGCGACCGCGCGGATGCCGAGGTCACGCAGCGTGCGAATGACCCGCACCGCGATCTCGCCGCGGTTCGCGACCAACACTGAGTCGAACATCATCACATCCGGAAGACGCCGTAGTTGACATCGGACAAGGTCGCATTGGCCGCGGTCGAGAGCGCGAGGCCGAGCACCGTGCGGGTGTCGGCCGGGTCGATCACACCGTCGTCCCACAGCCGCGCGGTGGAGTAGTACGGGCTGCCCTGCGCCTCGTACTGCTCGCGGATCGGGTCCTTGAACGCCTCTTCGTCCTCGGTGGACCACTCACCGCCGCGCCCCTCGATCGAGTCGCGGCGGACCGTCGAGAGCACCGACGCCGCCTGCTCGCCGCCCATCACCGAGATCCGCGCGTTCGGCCACATCCAGAGGAACCGCGGCGAGTACGCCCGGCCGCACATCGAGTAGTTGCCGGCGCCGAACGAGCCGCCGATGACGACCGTTAACTTCGGCACCCGCGCGCAGGCCACGGCGGTGACCATCTTCGCGCCGTGCTTGGCGATGCCGCCCGCCTCGTACGCCTTGCCGACCATGAAGCCGGTGATGTTCTGCAGGAACAGCAGCGGGATCGAGCGCTTGTCGCACAGCTCGATGAAGTGCGCGCCCTTCATCGCGGACTCGGCGAAGAGCACGCCGTTGTTCGCGACGATGCCCACCGGGTGGCCGTGGATCCGGGCGAACCCGGTGACCAGCGTCGAGCCGTACTCCTTCTTGAATTCGCCGAACCGGCTGCCGTCGACGATCCGCGCGATCACTTCGCGCACGTCGTACGGCGTGCGCGGGTCGGTCGGGACAACGCCGTACAGCTCGGCGGGGTCGACGGCCGGCACCTCCGTCGGCAGGACGTCCCACGGGCGCGGCGTGCGCGGCCCGAGTGTCGAGACGATCTGGCGGACGATCCGCAGCGCGTGCGCGTCGTCGTCGGCCAGGTGGTCGGTGACGCCGGACTGGCGCGAGTGGACGTCACCACCGCCGAGCTCTTCGGCCGTGACGACCTCGCCGGTCGCGGCCTTCACCAGCGGCGGGCCGCCGAGGAAGATCGTGCCCTGGTTCCGGACGATCACGGCTTCGTCGCTCATCGCCGGGACGTACGCGCCGCCGGCGGTGCACGAGCCGAGCACCGCGGCGATCTGCGGGATGCCGCGCGCGGACATCGTCGCCTGGTTGTAGAAGATCCGGCCGAAGTGCTCACGATCCGGGAAGACCTCGTCCTGCCGGGGCAGGAACGCGCCGCCGGAGTCCACCAGGTAGACGCACGGCAGGTTGTTGTGGAGCGCGACCTCCTGGGCGCGCAGGTGCTTCTTCACCGTCATCGGGTAGTACGTGCCGCCCTTGACGGTGGCGTCGTTGGCGACGACCACGCACTCGCGGCCGGAGACGCGCCCGACCCCGGTGATGATCCCGGCGGACGGCGCTTCGTCGTCGTACAGTCCGTTCGCCGCCAGCGGGGACAGCTCGAGGAACGGCGAACCCGGGTCCAGCAGCGTGTCGACGCGGTCGCGCGGGAGCAGCTTGCCGCGTTCGACGTGCCGGGTGCGCGACTTCTCGGGCCCGCCGAGGCGGGCGGCGGCCAAACGTTTGCGGAGGTCCTCGACCAGCTCCGCGTGCGACGTCGCGTTGCGGGTGTAGGCCTCGCTGTCCGGGGCAGCCGTAGTCCCCAGTGCCGGCGTGTCCATGGGCTCCCTCGAAGTTAGCGGTCGTTAACCTCCGCTCTGATGTTAGCGACCGCTAACGTGGGTGTCCAGTCGCCGGATTGCGAAAAAGGGCACCCTCGGGACGTGATGTCCCCGAGGGTGCCCTTCACGGCACGAGGGTCAGCCGATCGCTGCCCGCAGCGGGGCGTAGTAGCCGCCCGACTGCCCCGCCGGCGTCGGGTGGTAGGACTCGACCACCGGCCAGGTCAGGCTGTGCAGGTAGTCGTCCGCGGACGAGCAGATGTTGTGCCCGGTGAACGACGGCCGGACGTCGACGAAGGTCGCCCCGGCCGCCGACGCGCGCTGCTGGATCACCGACGCCAGGGTGTCGGCGCCGGAGTTGATCGCCGAGCGCTTGGTGTCGCTGAGCCCGACCCAGCAGGAGCCGGGCACGGTGTAGAAGCGCGGGTAGGAAAGGACGACGAGACGCGCGCCCGGCGCCTTGGCCTTGATCGCGTTGTACGTGTTGTTCAGCAGCCCCGGCAGGGTGTTGGTCACGTACGTCTTCGCCGTGTTGACCCGGTTGACGCAGTCCGAGTCGCTGCCCAGGGTGCAGGTGGTGATGACGTCGGTGAACCCGGCGTCGTTGCCGCCGACCGTCACGGTGACCAGCGTGGTGCCGGCCGGGATCGAGTTGGCCTGGTTGATCACGTCGCCCGTCTTCGCCCCCGAGCAGGCGAGGAACGACAGCGACGTGCCGCTGTGGGCGTTGGTCCACAGCTGCGCGTAGGCGTTGGAGCTGCGATAACAGCTCCCGGAACTGCCATAGCTGCCGGCTCCGGTCCCGGAGGAATAGGAGTCGCCGAGCGCGGCGTAGACGGTGCCCGCGGCATTGGCGATGCCGGTGACGCCGAGGGTGGACAGGATGACGGCCCCCAGGGCCGTGCTCAACCGCAGTAGTGGACGCAGGAACTTACGGGTGGGAACAGCCATGGTCACTCCTCTGTGACAGAGCCGACCGAAATAGCACAGCAGGTGAACCCCTCACGAGGAAGCACGATTACCTGCAAGTAGCTCTCTTGGCTCACGACTTAAGTGAGTGTTGGCGGCAGTTCTCCCCACAGCGGGCGCCGCCGGGCCCGAACAGGACCCGGCGGCTCCGGGACCGGTCAGCCGTCGTTGCGGCGCTCGTGCAGCTCCCCCGCCAGTTCGCGCCCCATCAGGCCGCCGAACAGCCCGGCCGCGACCCCCGCGACCAGACCGGCGGGCCCGGCGATCAGCATCCCCGGCGCCAGCCCGGCCACGACCGCGGCCGTGACGCCGCCGAGCGTGCTCGCCGCGGCCTGGCTCATCGGCGGCCGCTCCGGGTGCCGGTAGTAGTACTCCTCCACCGGCCCGGTCTCGCTCCGCTCCTCGTCGTCCTCCGGGACCGCAGGCTGCCCGAGCCAGACGTGTTCGGGCACGACGATGTAGCGCGGCAGCCGCGGTTGCCAGTACAAACCGGTTCGCACCCGGGCGGTGCGGAGCGACAACCGGGGCCGCTCGGCGACGCTGACACCCATCCGTCAGCCCACCCGGACCGAGCCGCTGCCGCACACCGTGGCCGTCGAGGAGCTCGAAGTGCCCGTGCCGTTCGACGACGTCCGGACCGTCTTGCACGGGCCGGCGTCGCGCACCGGCCGCTTCGGCGGGACGACCTGCTTGCGGATCGGCGCGGCCTTCTCGCGGCCGGCAGCCTTCTCGTGGCCCGCGGCCTTCTTGCGCCCGGCCTGGTCCCGGGACGGCTTGGCGTCGTGCTTCCGGTGAATGTCCGATTGCAGGCTCTTGCGCAACTGCGCCAGGTCGGTCTTGATCTTCGTCAGTTCCTGCTCGGCCGCCGTGACGCGCTGCTCGGCGTGCGCCAGGACCTTTCCCACGGAGCCGGGCACGGCGGCCTTGACGACCGGCGCGGCCGCCGCCTGGACCACAAACCGCTTGCGCTCGGGCTTCGCGTGGGCCGCGGCGGCCTGCACGACCCGGCGCGGTGTGGCCGAGTGCCGGTGCGCCGCGGCGGGTGCCACGCCGACCTTCTTCGCGGGCGTCACCTTCTTCACCGGCGTAGCGACCTTCACCGGCGTAGCAACCTTCGGCGGCGTAGCAATCTTCTGCGGCGTAGCGACCTTCGGCGCTGTCGCGGGCTTCCCGGTCGACGGCTTCACCGCCGGCGCGGGGGCGGTCTTGGCGGCCGGCGCGGCGGCGGGCTGCGCGGCCGGTGCGGCGGCCGGAACCGGCGCCGGACCGCTGTCGGTGGCAAACGCGTTGGCCGTGGTGGCCCCGATCGCCGCGGTGGCCAGTCCCGCGACGCCGTACACCGCGGCCCGGCCCACCCTGTTGGCTTTGCTCATCTTCTGCTCCCGGAAATCGAGCCGTTGCTTCCGGTTGATCGTGCGCCGCGGCCGTCCATGGCCGGTACAGCGTTGGTACATCAGGGAAAGACGAGCAGGAACCCGGCGCCGCGGCGGGCGTGCAGGACCGGCGGCGGCCCCAGTTTCCGGCGCAGCCGGGCGATCACCACGTCGACCACATTGGACGACGGCTCGACCAGTTCGTCCCACGCGACGGCCACGAGCTCGCGCCGCGACACCACCGCGCCGTCGGCGGCCAGCAGCCGGTGCAGCACGGCGAACTCCTTGGCCGTCAAGGAAAGCAGGTGATCACCACGGCGTGCCTCATGACGGCCGGGGTCCAGTTCGATGTCGCCGTGCCGCAGCGGACGCGCGGTTTCCGCGCCGGATCGGCGGCAGAGGTTCCGCACCCGCGCGATCAGTTCCACCACGGCGAACGGCTTTCCGAGGTAGTCGTCGCCTTCGGTCAGTCCGGCGAGCCGGTCGGCGACGCTGTCGTGCCCGGTGAGGAACAGCACCGGGACGGTCCAGCCGCCGGCCCGGCGCTCGCGCACGAACGGCAGGGAGTCGCCGTCGGGGAGCTTCCGGTCGACCACGGCGCAGTCGTAGGAGTTGACGAAGAGCAGCTCGCCGCCGGACGCGAGATCGGCCGCCGCGTCCACCGCGAACCCCGCGTCGCGCAGGGCCGACTCGACGGCGACGCGGATGTCCTCGTCGTCCTCGATGACCAGTATCCGCACAGGGACAGACAGTAGCCGCGCCCCCGGCTGCTCGGTCACGCGACGTGCACGCCGCGACCGCCCGGCGGACCGGCCGCCAGCCGGCGCAGCACCGGGTGGACGGTGTACCGGCCGGCGACGCGCACGGTGATCAGGTTGTGGTCGACGAGCCGTTCCAGCAGCCGCCGCGCCTCGGGTGCGCCGATCCGCAACCGGCGCGAGACGCGCAGCGGATCGACCTGCCCCTTCGAGCAGAGCGCGAACACCTTCCGTTCCGCGACCGGCAGGCGCCGCACGCTCGAGGCGAGCGCCGCCGCGCACCCGCTGCCCTGCCCGATCTCGCCGTCGAGCCACGCGACGACGTCCGGCAGCTGCCAATGGGGTCTCGCGGCTAGCCGGTCGGCGGCGGCCCGCACCAGTCCGGGCAGGCCGGCGCACAGGTCGAGCAGGGCGCGCAGAGCCACGGGATCGGTGCCGGGACGGTCGTCCGCGACGCCGGCGCGCAGCAGGTCCTCGGCCGCCGCGTCGGGCAATGGCGCCAGCCGCAGGCGCCGGGCGCCGGGGACGTGCCAGTCACCGGTCCGGGTCGTGATCAGGGTCAGCGCGGTGTCGCCGGCGGGCAGCAGCGGGGCGATCTGCGCTTCGTCCGCGGCGTCGTCGAGCACCAGCAGGATCCGGCGCCCGGCGATCCGGGACCGCCAGAGCGCGGCACGCTCGCCCGGGTCGGCGGGCACGGCCGGGGTGTCGACGCCGGTCGCCCGCAGCAGCCGGTCCAGCACCTCCGCCGGGGACGCGGCGCCGTGCCGCAGGTCGACGTGGAACTGCCCGTCCGGGAACTCCCCGGCGAGCCGGTGGGCCAGGTGCACCACCAGGGCGGACTTCCCGACCCGGGGCATGCCTTCGACCAGGGCGACCCGCACCGGCGCGGACACCACCTCGCCCAGGTCCGCCAGCCCCGCCTCGCGGCCGGCGAACCCGGGCACGTCCCGGGGCAGCTCGCGTCGCGGGCCGAAGGGGAGCGACGGCGCCGGGCCGGTCAGCGCCCGCTCGTGCGCCGCGACCAGCGCCGGTCCCGGGTCGACCCCGAGCTCCGCGACGAGCACGCGGCGAGCGTCGCTGTACGCCGCCAGCGCCTCACCACGCCGTCCGGCCGCCGCGAGCGCTTCGACCAGCAGGGCCCAGGTCCCCTCCCGCAGCGGGTCTTCCGCCGTCAGCGCGCGAAGGGCCGAGACGGCGTCGGAGTAGCGGCCGCCGGCCAGCCGCGCCCGGGCCAGGGTCTCCCGCAGCGACCAGCCGAGCTCGGCCAGCCGCGCGGCCGCCGCGGCCTTTCCCGGCACCCCTTCGAACGGCCGCCCGCGCCACAGCCCGAGCCCCCGGGCGGCCAGCACGGCGGCCTCCCCGTGGTTTCCCGCGGCCAGCGCGTCTTCCGCGCGGGTGGCCAGGTCCGCGGCGAGCCCGGCGTCCAGCTCCGAATCCTCGACGCGGATCCGGTACGCGCCCGGCCGGTGCTCGATGCGGCTCCCCGCCGCGGGAGCCGGAAGCACCCGGCGCAGCCGCCAGATGTAGGTCTTCAGGTTGGCCTCCGCGGACGGTGGCGGACGGCGCCCGGCCCAGGTCGTGTCGATCAGCTCGTCCACCGACACCCAGTCCCCCGCGTGCAGCAGCAGGCTCGCCAGCACGAGCACGGGCTTGCCGGGGCCCAGCTCGATCGCCCGGCCGTCCGCGTCGCGGGCCGCCACCGGGCCCAGCACCTGGAAGAGCACCTTCTTCTCCTCGCCCCCGGCCGCCCCTCGCGACCACCGGCGCCCACCTTGCTCCGCCCTCCATGACGTTTCGATGACATGATCGGCCGGGACGCGAAGGGGGTGGGGGACCCGATGACCCGGGTGCTGGTGGTGGAGGACGACGACGACCTGCGCACGGCGGTCGTGACCGACCTGGGCGCGGCCGGCTTCGAGGTCGACGAGGCCCCGGACATCACCACCGCGGCCGCGGCCCTCGCCGGACCCGCCTACGCGTGCGTGGTGTTCGACCGCATGCTGCCGGACGGGGATTCGATCGGGTACGTGCGGCAGCGGCGTGAAGCCGGCTGGACGGTCCCCGTGCTCTTCCTGACCGGCCGCGCCGACGTCGCCGACCGGGTGGCGGGGTTCGAACACGGCGCCGACGACTACCTCGGCAAGCCGTTCGCCGTCGCCGAGCTGTGCGCCCGCGTCTCGGTGCTGTGCCGCCGGCCGGCCCCGCGCCCCGCCGTGCTGCGCGTCGGCGACCTCACGCTCGACACCGTCCGGCACGAAGCCAGCCGCGGCGGGACACCGCTCGCGCTGGGCGCCCGCGAGTTCTCGGTCCTGGAGTTCCTGATGTCGCACCCCGGCGCCGCGGTCAGCCGCACGGACCTGATCGAGCACTGCTGGGACAGCAGCACCGATCCGATGTCCAACGTCGTCGACGTCGTGGTCCGCCGGATCCGGCGCAAGCTCGGCGAGCCCGATCTGGTGCACGCCGTCCGTGGCCGCGGCTACCGGCTCGGACTGCCCGCATGAGCGCGTCTTCGGCGAGCCGGCTGGGCCGGGTGCGGTGGCTGCTGGTCTGGGTGTTCGCGGGGTTCAACGCCGTCGGCCTGATCCTCTTCTGCTGGCTGCTGGTCCGCGACGACGGGCGCCAGCGGGACCTCGCCCTCGACGCGCAGCTGCAGCGGGTCACCTCCACCGTGACGCGGCTGGTCCACTACGACAGCGCGACCGTGACCGTCGACGCGGCGCGCGACCCGCTGACCGGCGAGTGCCCCCAGTTCGCGGTCCTGCCCGCCGCGGACGGCGGCTTCGCGCCCTTCCGGTCCACCCGGACCTGCGTGACCGTCGGAGAACCGGCGCTGACGGCGCTGGCGCGGCAGGCCGCCGCGTCCGGCACCCTGCTGACCGCGACGATCGACGGTGACGACGGGCCGGTTCGCCTGTGCGCCCAGCCGTTCCGCGAGCCGGGCGGCCGCTTCGCCGGCGCGGTGGTCGCCGCCGTCGACGCCGGTCCGTCGGACGCCGCCCACGACCAGCGCACGCTGCTGCTCGCCGGCGGCTGCGTGGTCCTCGTCGGCGTGGCCGGCGCGGCCGGGTACGTGGTGGCCGGCCGGGCCCTGCGGCCGGCCGGGAACGCCTTGCGCCAGCAAGAGATCCTGATCGCCGAGACCGCGCACGATCTCCGTACCCCCGTCGCCGCGCTGCGGGCGCTGGCCGAGACCGCGCTGCGCAATCCCGCCCGCAGCACCGACTTGCTGCCGCGCACGGTGCGGCTGGCCGGGCGGATGGGCGAGATCATCGACGGCCTGCTCGTCCGCGCGCGGCTTTCCGCGGGCGCGGACCAGCTCGCCGTCCGGCGCATCCGGCTCGACGAACTGGTCTCGGCCGTGGTGCGGGAGACCCCGGCCGGCGACGCCCAGGTCACGCTCACGGCCGCGCCCACCGAGGTCGACGCCGATCCGGTGCTCGTGCAGCGGGCGGTGGCCAACCTGCTCGACAACGCCCTGCGCTACGGCCACGAACCCGGGACGCTGGCGATCGTGCACATCACCGTCGCCGGCGGCCGCGTCACGGTCGCCGACCACGGCCCCGGTGTTGACGCCGCACGCGCGCAGGCCGCGTTCGACCAGTTCACCGGCGAAGGCTCCTCGAGCGGGCTGGGCCTGTCGATCGTCCGCTGGGTCGCCCAGGCCCACGGGGGTGAGCTCCGCGTCTACAACGCGCAGGAGGGCGGCGCGATCTTCGAGCTCGTGCTGCCGGCCGGCGGGCCGGAAGCCTGATCCCGATGTACTCCGGATGGACCACCGGAGTACCGCCATCGACTAATCTGCCCGGGTGGGTGAGGGAGACACTGCGCGGGGAGCCGGCCGACGTCTGCGGTCGCGGCTGCCCGCCGCGCTGGTCGCGGTCGGCGGCGCCGTCGTCGTCACGCTCGCGCTGACCGGGGCGGGCAGCCCGGGCGCCGGGCTGTCGTTCTCACCGGCGGGGCACTGGGTCGCGAACGCGGCCGCGGGTGAAGTCGTGCACGTCAACGGCGCGGGCCGGACGGTCGACGCAACGGCCGCCGTGCCGGACCTGTCGCCGGGTTCTCCGGTGGCCCAAGGGGATTCCAGCGCCTACGTCGTGGGGCCGTCGCGGATCACGGAGTTCGGCAAGTCCGATCTCGCGGTGACCGGCGGGATCCCGGCGCCCGTCACCGGCGAGCGCCCGGTCGTGTTCGAAGTGGACGGTGGCCCCTACCTCGTCTACCGGGACGCCGGCACTGTCGTCCGCCTCGGCCCGACGATGACGGTCGTGCCAGCCGGCGGCCCGCTGGGCGAACCGGTCGCCGCCCGCGACGGCCGGGTGTGGGTGCACCGGACGGGCGACGGCGCGATCTGCGACCTGGGCAAGGGCGCCGACCGGCTCGCCTGCCCGGCGGCCACGCCGGCCGGTCACTCCGGTGGGCTCACCCTGCTGGGGGAAAAACCGATCTACGTCGACACCACCGCGCGCACCTTCAGCCTGGTCGGTCTGGTCGGCCTGGAGCAGCCGGTCGACCTGGGGATCGACGTCTCACCCTCGGCCCGGGTCGCCGGCTCGGACACCGCGGGCCGCATCGCCGTCTTCGATCCCGTGACCAGCCGCCTGCACCTCGTCGACACCGCGGGCCTGACCCGCGACCGCCCGGCCGCGCCGCCGGTGACCGTCGCCGTCCCGCCGGGCGACTACGCGACGCCGGCCACGACCGGCGACTCGGTCGCTCTGCTCGACCGGCACAGCCGCACGCTTCGCACCTACGGCGCGGACGGCAGCGGCCGCAGCGTCCGGGCGATCCCGCCGGAGCCGGGTGAGGCGCGCATCAGCCGCGGTCAGGACGACCGGCTCTACGTCGACGGCGACAGCGGGAAGCACGTCGTCGTGGTCGACCCCGACGGCTCGGTCGGTGACGTCGCGGTCGGCGACGACCCAGGTGCGGACCGGCCGGTCGCGCCGGTGCCGCCGCCGGTCACCCCGCCGCCGTCGCAGGACCCGAAGCCATCGGCAGGCCGGCCGGACCCGGCTAGTCCTCCGAAGACCGCGGTCCCGCCGCCGACCCCCACCCGGCGCCCGGCGCCGCCCCCGGTCACCGCCCAGCCGGCGACCCCGCCCGGCGTGCCACCCGGTCTCCGGGCGACGGTCTCCGGTTCCGGGGCCCGCGTCCAGTGGTCGGCCGCCGCGGCCAACGGCGCCGCGGTGACCGCCTACCACGTGTCGTGGTCGCTCGCGAACGGCTCGGGAGCCGGTTCGCTCGACGCCGCCGGCACCGCGCGCACGGCCACGATCCCCACGCTGACCGCCGGGGCCACCTACACCGTGCGAGTGGTGGCGGAGAACGGCGCGGGGCGCGGAGCAGCGGCGTCGACCACGGTCACCCGCGCGGCGCCGAAGCCGGCGATCGCGCTGTCCCAGGGCGCCCGTCCGACCGAGGACGAGAACCGCAACTGCGGCGAGGACCGGGACATCCCGGACTGCGGGTGGATGCACATCAGGATGACCGGCTTCGCACCGAACACGACCTACCTGCTGATGCCGCACTCCAGCGACCCCGGGTACTCCAACAAAGGTGTCCGGCGCAAGACCGACGCGAGCGGTGCCCTCACCGCCGACGCCTTCTACTACTACGGCGTCGGCCGCCAGGTGTGGGTCACGGTCGACGACGTCAAGTCCACCACGATCACCTGGAAAGCAGCTTCGTGACCACCTCCGCAGCCGAGGTCCACCGCGCGCTCGCCGAGAACATCGGCCGGGTCGTGCGCGGGAAACCCGAAATCATCCGCCTCACCGTCGCCGCCCTCTTCGCCGAAGGCCACCTCCTCCTGGAGGACGTCCCCGGCGTCGGCAAGACGACCCTCGCGCACTGCCTGGCGCGGAGCATCGGCGGCTCGTGGCACCGCATCCAGTTCACCCCCGACCTGCTCCCCGGCGACATCACCGGGGTGACCGTGTACCGGCAGCGGGACGAGGACTTCGTCTTCCACCCGGGCGGGGTGTTCGCGAACATCGTCGTGGCGGACGAAATCAACCGCGGCACACCGAAGACCCAGTCGGCGCTGCTCGAGGTGATGGCCGAGCAGCGGGTCACCGTCGACGCGGTGAGCCACGAGGTGCCCCGGCCGTTCCTGGTCGTGGCCACGCAGAACCCGATCGAGATGGCGGGCACCTACCGGCTGCCCGAAGCCCAGCTCGACCGGTTCCTGATGCGGCTGACCGTCGGCTACCCGGACCTCGCCACCGAGGTCCTGGTGATCATGAGCAGCACCGCGGGCGTGAGCCCGGCCGATCTCCCGGCGGTCGTGGACGTGGCGGCGGTGGCCGCGGCGATCGCCGAAGTCCGCACGGTGCACGTGGACCGCGGGATCTGCGAATACGCCGCCCGGCTCGCCGCGGCCACGCGCGAGCACGGCGCCGTCCGGTTCGGGGCCAGCCCGCGCGGCAGCATCGCGCTCGTGCGGGCGGCGCAGGGTTACGCCGCCACCGACGGCCGCGCGTACGTCACCCCCGACGACATCAAGGACGTCGCGGTGCCGGTGCTCGCCCACCGCCTCGTCCTCACCGCCGAGGCCGAGCTCGGCGGCCGGGCGGACGCCGACGTCGTCCGCGAAGTGCTGGACTCGGTCCCGGCGCCCGGACCGCTGACCACAGCGCGGTGAACGCACGACCGACCCCGCGCGGGTGGGCCGTCCTGCTCCTGTCCGTCCTCGCCTTCTCCGCCGGGGAATGGTTCGGTTTCGACCTGCTGCGCGCGCTCGGGGCCGCGGGCCTCGGCACCCTGCTGGCCGCCGCGGTCCTCACGGTCCGGCGGGTGCGGGTCGAAGTGACCAGGTCGGTCCACCCGGACCGCGTGACACGCGGCGAACCGGCGCTCGCCCGGCTGACCGCGACCGCCCGCGGCCGCCGGCAACCGGGCTTCTTCGCCACCGACCGCGCCGGCCGCTTCACCCGCACCGTCCGGATCCCGCCGTCGCTGCCCGGGGTGAGCCGGACCCTGCGGTACGAGCTGCCGACGTCGGTCCGCGGCCGGCAGGAGGTCGGCCCGTTGCGGCTGCACCGCGCCGACCCGCTGGGGCTGGCCGTCAACGCGCTGCCCGCCGGGGACACGGCGACGCTGTGGGTGCACCCGCGCCGCTACCCGGCCAAGGCGCCCGCGGCGGGGTATCCCCGTCACCACCACGAAGGCGTTGTGTCCGACCAGGCGCTGCGCGGGTCGACCGACCTGCTCGAGGTCCGCCCCTACCAACCCGGCGACGAGGTCCGGCACCTCCACTGGAAGGCCACCGCGCGGACCGGCCGGCTGATGGTGCGCGACTACGCCGACCCCGAACAGCCCCGGTTCACGCTGCTGCTCGACACGAGGCACGGGGTGTTCCCGCCGGCGGTGTTCGAAGAAGCCGTGGATCTCACGGCTTCGCTGCTGGTCGCGGCCGGCCGGGCCGGCCGGCACAACCGGCTGGTCACCACGGGCGGTGTCGACCGGACCTTCGCCGGGGGCAGCGAGGCCCAGCGGGTCCTGCTGGACGAGCTGAGCGAAGTCCGGCAGTCCGCGGCGGACGCGAGCCCGGTGCCGGCGTCGCTGCTGCGGGGAGACGCTCGGGGCGGCTGCCTCGCCGTCGTGACCGCGGCCGCGGAGCCCGGTGCGCTGGCCGGGCTCCGGCCGGGGTTCGCCGCGATGTTCGTGCTCGAGCTCGATCCGGCCGGCCGGAGTGCGGCGCGATCGGTCCCGGGGCTGCTCGTGCTGCGTGCCGGAACCGCCGCCGAAGCGGTCGCGCGCTGGAACGAGGCCGCGTGATGCCGGGGTTGGCTGCGGCTGCCGGAATCGCGGTCACCGCCGCAGACCTCGGCGCCCTGTTCGGCCTCCGGACGACGTTCGCCGCATTGCTCGCCCGCGAGGCGAGCGGTGCTGCGGCCCGACCCGTTCCGGGACGGCACGCCCAGTCGGTCGCGCGCCGGAACGAGGCCACGTGATCCCCCGGCTCGCCGTCCTCGCCGCGGCCGCGGTTGCGGGCCTGCTGTTCCAGCCCGTGTTCGGACTGCCGGAACTCCTTGCGCCGGTCCTGGTGCCCATCGCCGTCTTGGCGGTGGTGGCCGAGGTGTGCCACCGGCGCCCGGGGCTGCGCACCTGGCAGGCGGTGCTGCTCGCCGTCGCGGGTCTGCTGGCCGTGAGCGAGACCGTGCTCTTCCCGACCACGCTCGCCGGACTGCCCACTGTGGACACCTTGCGCGCGCTCTTCACCGGCGCGACCGGGTCGTGGCGGGCGGCACTGCGGTCGACCTGGCCGGCACGTGCCGAACCGGAACTGCTGTTGTTCGTGCCCCTGCTCGTCGTGCTCGCCGGCACGGCCGGGCTGGAGCTGCTGACCCGGCTGCGCCGTCCGCTGCTCGCGCTCGCGCCGAGTGCCGTCGTTGTTGTGGTCAGCCAGCTGTTCTCGGCCGCGACAGGCTGGACGGCACTGCTCGCGGCGCTCGCCTACGGCGCCTGCGTGGTGGCCGCCCTGCTTCCGGCCGGGCGGCTCGCCGGGCGCACGCTGGCCACCGCCGTGCCGCTCGGCGTGACGGCGCTGGTGGCCGCGGCGCTCGCCGGACTCCTGCCGTCGCAGGCGGCTCCCTCGTTGCAGGACCGGCAGCCGGCCGCGGTCGACGTCCGGACCGCCAGCCCGCTCGACGGGATCGCCGCGCGGCTGGCCAAGCCGGCCGAGCCGGTCTTCGACGTCCGGGGCCCGGCGAACGCGGACCGGTGGCCGCTGGCCGTCCTCGACGACTTCGACGGCGTCGAGTGGCGGTCCGGCGACGACTACCGCGGCCTCGGCCGGGAGCTGGCGCCGCCCCGGGCGCTCACGGTGCCGGTGCACCGGGAGACCGCCACGATCTCGGTGCGCCCCGGCCAGGGCCCGTGGCTGCCCAGCCAGTCCGCGCCGGCCGCGGTCTCCGGGACCGCGCCACTGGTCGAAGAGCGCCAAGGCTCCCTCCTCGCCGAAGCACCCGGACGAGCCGTCGACTACACGCTGAGCTGGTGGGCCCCGGACGCCGGCGCGACCGGCTCCCGCGTGGACCCGGCCGCCGACGGCGGCCTCGGCGGGATCGGCACGATCCCGCCCGGCATCAGCGAACTGGCCGCCGGCGCGATGCGCGGCCTGCGCCCGACGCTGGAGAGCGCGCTCGTGCTCGAACGGTTCTTCCGCGAGAACTACCGCCGCGCGGTCGGCCCGGAGCTGCCCACCGGCCACGGCTGGCCGCAGCTGCGCGAGTTCCTGCTGGAGAGCAAGCGCGGCACGAGCGAGCAGTTCGCCACCGCCTACGTCGTCCTCGCCCGCAGCGTCGGCATCCCGGCCCGCGTGGTCGTGGGTTACCGGCTCCCGGCGGGCCGCAACGCCGACGGCGGCTACACGGTCCGCAACGGTGACGTCTTCGCCTGGCCGGAGGTCGCGGTGAAGGGCGCCGGCTGGGTGCCGCTCGACCCCGGGGGCGGTGCGGCCGCGACCGGCGCGGGCCCGGCCTCGGGTGCCTCCGCCCTCGCCGCGAAGGCGCGGGCGTCCCTCCCGCCGTCCGAGCAGCTGCGGGATCCTCCGGTCGCGCCCCCGGAACCGGGTGGCGCCGGGCAGCCCGCAGCCGGCTCGTCGTCGTTCCGGTTCCCGGTCGGGACGGTGCTGATCGTGCTGGGTGCGGTGGCCGCGGTCGTGCTCGCCGGGGTGCCCGGCGCCAAGGCCGTGCGGTCACGCCGGCGGCGGCGCCGGCCCGGCGCCGCGAGCGTGCTCGGCGCGTACGAAGAAGTTCGCGACCGGCTGCGCGACCACCGGATCCAGGTCACCGACGGGATGACCGTGCGGGACTACGCCAGGCTAGTGCCGGATCCGGCCCCGCTCCGCACCTTGGCATCCCTTGTGGACAGTGCACTGTGGACAGGTCGGCCGGTCGGCGAGGAGCCCGCGGCGGCGTGGCGCGCGGTCGCCGACGTCCGCGCCGGACTGGGCGGGAGCGTGGCCTCGCGGGTCCGGGCGGCGCTGGATCCCCGCACCCTGCTCAGCCGGCGCTGATCACCGGTTGCAGGTCGCGCCGCGGATCGGCCGCGACGCGCTTTGGAACGTGTGGACACCGTCGGTCGCCTGGACGAGGAAGCAGTACTTGAGCCCCGGGGTCACCGGCTCCCGCAGGGTCCGCTCCTGGCCGGTGAAGCGGGTCACCGACGGCGCGCCCTCGGCCGCCACGACCACGGCGAACTGGAGCTGCGCGCCGTCCGCGTGCCAGGTCAGCTCGACGGTGGCCCCCTGGTCCGCCGGAGCGTCCAGGACGAGCGCGGCGGGCGGCGCGGCCGTGGGGACCGGGGCGGGCGGCGGCCCGGCCGGCGGCACGAGCGGCGCCGGCTCGTCACGCAGGAGGATCACGGCGACCGCGACGACCACGGCGATCATCACCGGCACGGCGATCAGCAGCCCGATGCGTCCGGAGGACTTCGGCCGCGCCGGGGCGCCGGCGACGGCGACGAGCGCGCGCTCGGACGGCGGCGCGGCCGCCGGAACCGGGGCCGTCCCGGCGGTGGCCAGGCGATCCGCGACGTAGGCGGCGTCGATCGGCCGGCCCGCCGGGTCGGCCGACAGCAGCGCCCCGACCAGGTCGAGCAGCTCCGGCGGGACGTCGGGGCGGGCGGGCCGCGGGACCGGCTCGTTGAGGATCCGCAGCACGTACCCGGCGGGGTCGCCGGACGGCTGCTCCCCGTGCGGCGGGTGGCCGGTCAGGGCGAAGTGGAGCATCGCACCGAGGCCGTACAGGTCGGTCCGCTCGTCGACGACCGCCTCGCGCAGGGTTTCCGGCGCGCGGTACCCCGGCGGCCCGGCGTCGCCGGCGAACGCCTCGCGCAGCACCGTCCCGGCGTCGGCGAGCAGTGGCTCACCCTCCGCTCCGAACAGGACATTGCCCGGGGACACCCCGCCGTGCACGACCCCGGCGCCGTGCAGCGCGGCCAGCGCGACCGCCACGGCCTCGCCGAGGGCCAGCACGTCACCGCCGTCGAGCGGCCCGGCACTGCCGACGAGCTCGGTCAGCGACTGCGTGCAGAGCGCCATCCGGAGCACCGCCCGCCCGTCGGGTAAAGCGTCGACGGCATCGGGCACCAGCAGCGGCGCCCGGCCGGCCAGCGGGCGCAACCGGGCCAGCTCCCGGTCGAGCTCACCGCGCACCCGCCGCGGCAACGGCCCCGGGAAGACCTTGAGCGCAAACGCGCTCTGCCCGTCTTCGGCGACCCCGGCGAGCACGGTGGCCACGGGCCCGTCCCCGAGGGGAACGAGGTCATCCAGCGGGTGGTCGATCGTCATCGGGGCGCGGTCCTGTCTGGTGGCGGGTCCTCGGCCACCAGTTTCGCACCCCGCACCGCGGCCGTGGTCGGTCGTCACCCGCAGCACCGGGCCGCCGGGCAACATCAGTTGTCACTCGGTCTCGAACATCGAGCCGAGATAAGGCTCCCCGGACTCCGGAACGATCACCGGTGCGTTTCCGGCAAGCGCCGACAGAATATCGCCCTCCTCGAGGAATGCTCGGCTGTCGTAGTAGAACGCCCAGCCCTCGGGAACTTTTTCGCAGTCGTTGATGACGATCTCGACGGCATGCCGGACTCGGATCCCACCGTCGAGAAATCGCTGAGCCGCATCGAAGGCATCTTGCAGTACCACGTCAGTTCGTCCTCACGAAGTAGAAGGTTTTCCACGGATCGAATGCGGCGGGGCCGTTCCGGCCCACGCCTTGGAAGTCGACGAAGTTTACCCTGCCTCCCTGCACGATCGCGTTCCACACGTGCGCCTTCCTGCCATTGCCGCCGTAGACGATCGCCCGGGCGCCTTCACCGGCGGTGAGGAGCCGCCTTTCGATCGACGCACGTCCGCTGACCGCGTACCAGGTCGAGCCCGCGTACTGCTGGATCAGCCTCAGGCCGTCCGGGATCGGTTCGTCCGGGTCGAGCTTGATCGCGGACGCGGGGTGGCCGGCCAAGGTCGAGTCACCCGCGATCGCGCAGGAGACGCAGTTTTTCTTACCACGGACGTCATTGACGGCACCGGGCAACTGGAGATCTTCGGCCCCGTTCGCCGACGTCTTCGCCGGCCGGTTGACCGACGGGGCAGCCAACGCGTCCAGCCCCGTCATCACGCACGCGTAGGTGTGGCCGTCCGCGCAGCCGGGTGCGTCGCGGTAGGCGTCGGTCAGCCCGCGTCCCTTGGCCAGGTCGAAGGCGAGCAGCCCGGCGCCGGTCGCGGCGGGACCGCAGCCGTCTCCCTCGACGCAGTCCTTGACCCGCCCGAACTCGTCGATCGTGTTGTCGACGTTGTGCTGGTAGAGCGCGTACCGGATCGGCGGCACCTTGTTGGCGACGTCGAAGGCGCGCTGGGCCTTGGGCAGCACGCTCGCCGCGACCGGGCGCACCAGCGCGGCACCGGTCTGGACCAGGGGCACCCGCGCGGCCGCGTCCTTCACCTTGGCCGCGCCGGCCCGGGCGACGTCGGGCACGTAGGTGGCGATCGGACTGGCCTTGGCGGCGGCGAACGCCGTGCTCGCCCCGTCGACGGCCCGCCCGGGAATCGCGGTGATCGCCGGGGGCAGGACCCGGTCGGCGAGCCGGCCCGTCGCGGCGGCGCCCTTGCCGACGAGGCCGGCGGCCCGCCCGACCGGCACGACCGACAATGCGGCGAGCCCGCCCTCCTTGACGGAGTCGCCGCAGTCGCCGGTGTCCTGGCACTTCTTGCCGGCGCCGTAGAGGTCGCCCTGGCCGAGGCCGATGGTCCGGTCGAGCGTCAGGGCGATGGTGCCGCCGACGGCCCGGCCGACGTCGTCCGGCCCTTCGATCCGCCCGTTGACGACGTTGTCCCACTGCGCCGCGAGGTCGTCGGCGCTGTCGTCGATGTGCGTGCGGGGGTGCAGGACGAGCACGGTGCTGCCGTCCGCGGTCACGCCCCGCTCGACGAAGTTGCCGGCCCCGAGGTACTTCATCATTTCGGGCGAGAGCGGCGCTTCGGGCGTGATCGGGTCCTTCACCACGACGACCTTCGAGCCGTCCTTGGTGAAGCCGACCGGGATGCCGCCGGGCGCCCCCGGGAACCGCTGCCAGTCGACACCTTCGATGGTCTCGGCGGCGTCACCGCCGTAGTTGGGCGAGGTGACGTTCCGGTTGTACTTGAACGACGCGGGCGGCAGCGGGGTCTGGGGCAGGCCGACGTCGCGGACGTACTCCAGCTTCTGCGCGGCGAGCTCGGCCTCGTCGGCGAGCTGCGCGGTGGTCTCCCAGGCCCGCACGGAGCCGGTCGCGCCCTTGTTGCGGGTGGCGGCGAGGTCGTAGGCGGTGGCCCGCGCGGCGCCGGCGTCCTTGGCCACCTGCTGGGCGGTTTCCCAGGCTTTCACCGAACGCGTGGTGCCGTTGGGCGTGGTGTCCTTCGGCCGGTCCCGCTCGACCTGGGCGAGGAAGCGGTCGTTCTCCCGGTCGGCGTCCTTGCGCCGAGCATCCGCCTCGCGGTCCTGAACGATCTGGTTCCGGAACTTCCGGTTCTCCCGTTCGTCGTCGGACTTCCGCTCGGCTTCCTTCTCCTTCTCCTGTTGCCGGGCGTCACGGTCGATGTCGTTCCGGAACTTGCGGTTCTCGCGGTCGGCGTCCTCGTTGTCTTCCTTTTCCTTCTCCTTTTCCTTCTGCTGGTGCTTCTCATCACGGTCGACGTCGTTGCGGAACTTCCGGTTCTCGCGGTCTTCGTCGGACTTGCGTTCGTCCGACTCCTTCTTCTGCTGCTTCTGGTCACGCGAAATGTCGTTCTCGAACTTCCGCGTCTCGCGGTCGTCGTCCGACTTCTTCTCCTGCTGCTGCTTCTGGTCACGCGAAATGTCGTTCTCGAACTTCCGCGTCTCGCGATCGGCCGATTCCTTCGGCGTCTCGGCCTTCACCGGCGCCTTCGGGGCCGGCTTGGGCGCGGCGGGCGCCGGGCTTCCGTCGACCGCGTCCACCGGAATCGGTCGCGCTTCGGCGGTGCCCGCGCCCCACACCGCGAAGAGCGCGGCCAACGCCGCCGCGCCGACCGCGACCTGGCCGGCCACCTCCGCGCAGTCCTTGATCTTCGATTCGGTCATGCCCACCCCTCCGTTCGGCTGCCGGACAGCTTGGAACGGCCGGGTCCACCGGCGATCCACCAGCGTTACATCGGCGAACGCCGAGGGCCGGCAAGCGGACGCTCATCCTGCGTGCGCGCGGCCACGCCTCGACGTGTGACCAGCGTCATAGACCGCGACCAGGGGAAATCCGACGTTAGCGCTCGCTAACCTGCGGCTCTACTATGTTCAGATGCCGGCCAACCCCACGCCACTCGTGAACGGTGAGAAGGCGAGCAGACGCGAGCAGATCCTCTCCGCGGCCGCCGAGCTGTTCGCCCACCACGGCTTCCACGGTGTCGGGATCGACGACATCGGCGCCGCGGTCGGCATCTCCGGCCCGGCGCTCTACCGGCACTTCCGGAGCAAGGACGCGATCCTCGGCGAGATGCTGAACTCGATCAGCCACTACCTGCTCGACGGCGGCACGGCGTGGGCGAACCGGCCCGGCTCCTCGGACGACACGCTGACCGGGCTCGTGGCGTTCCACGTCGGCTTCGCGCTCGCGCACCCCGCGCTGATCACCGTCCAGGAGCGCAACCTCGCGAACCTCGCCGACGCCGACCGCAAGCAGGTGCGCGCGCTGCAGCGCCAGTACGTCGAGGTGTGGGTCCGCGCGATCCGCGAAGCGGTGCCGGAACTGGGAGAACGGCAGGCGCGGTCGGCGGCACACGCCGTGTTCGGATTGATCAACTCGACACCGTACAACCGCCATCTCGGTGACGCAGAACTCGCCGAACTGCTTTGCCGGCTCGCGCTGGGTGCCCTCCGCGCGGCCGGGTGACCGACCCGGATCAAGGTATCCCCACGAGTGCCGTCGCTGGTGTTTGATGGGGCACGTGGATCCGGACTGGAACGAGCGGCTCGTCGAGAAGGCCCAGCGCGCGCTGACCGCGCTGAGCGTCGGCGACGACGCCGAGGCCCTCGTCGAGGTCGCCCCGACGGCCGTCGAACCGCAGGCCCGGGCGGACGAGACCAAGGCGCTGATGCTGCTGCTGTTCGGCGAGTGCAGCGCGATGGTGTCCACCCTCGGCGACGGCGGCAGCGCGCCGGTCAAGGTCCAGGTCTTCGACGAAGACGGCGAAGAGGTCTCGATCGACCAGGCCGACCCGCCGGTGCGGACCGCGGTCCGGACGCTGCTCGCCGAGGTGCACGGCAACACCGAGGCGGCGCAGGAGCAGGTCGAAATCGCCCTCGCCAACGCAGCTCCGGACGAAGTGGACAGCCTGGTGCTGCAGGCGTTGCGCTGGACGATCCGGCTGTCGGTGGAGTGCATCGACCGCGACCTGCCGGTGGCGCCCTGGATCTCGGAAGCCGTCTCGGACTAGGCCGGGCGCAGGGACCGCACGATCGGGGCCAGGTAGAGCTCGGCGAGCCGGCGACGCTGGACGTCGTCGTCCACCGGGAGCACCGTGTCCGGGGTCAGCACCAGCGAAACGACGATGCGGATCAGCAGCTCGGCCATGCCGTCGATGTCCTCGGCGGGCAGGCCGAGCCGGCCGGCCGCGATCTCCGCGTGGAAGTGCGCCGCGATCCGGGCGCGCGCCGCCGCGAACAGGCCGCCGGCCTGGACGGTCAGGTGCGGCAGGATCAGCTCCGGCTCGGTGCGCAGCAGCCGGTTGAGCAGCCGGTGCCCGCGCAGGTACCCCAGGGAGAAGCTCAACCCCTCGATGAGCTTCTCCTCCGGTGTCCCCTGCGCCTCGACCACGGCGTCGACCTTCGTCAGGAACCGCTTCATCTCCCGCAGGATCAACGCGCTGAGCAGCTGGTCCTTCTTGGGGAAGTAGCGGTAGATCGTCACCCGCGACAGGCCGACCCGGCGCGCGACGTCGTCGACGGTGAACCGGCGCAGCCCGAAGTCCTCGGCCTGGGTGAGCGCCGCGCCCATGATCCGTTCCGCGGTCTCGTCGCCGGGCAGTTCGGCTTCGAGCGCGTGTTTCAGGAGGTCGCGCATGACCCCAACCCTAGGCGACTTTACAACTTGACGGAACTTGTTTCATGCGTTCTAGTGTTTCAGGACACAGGAGGCGCGGATGGGTGATCGTGAAGCCACGGCCGAACGGCTGCTCAAGTCGAGCGCCCGGCTCTCCTACGACCCGGACGTCGACGTCCACTGGGCCGCGCCGTTGAACGAAGACCAGTTCTTCATCCCCGAACGGCTGGTTTCGCTGTACGGCACGCCGTTGTGGGACACGCTCAGCCGCGAGCAGCGGATCGAGCTGTCGCGGCAGGAGCTGGTGAACACCGTCAGCGTCGGGATCTGGTTCGAGCTGATCCTGATGCAGATGCTGCTGCGCGCGTCCTACCGGCAGGACCCGACGACCCGGCACGTGCACTACGCGCTGACCGAGGTCGCCGACGAATGCCGGCACTCCACGATGTTCGCGACGCTGATCGAGCGGGTCGGCGGGCGGCCGTACCGCAACAACCGCTGGCTGCAGCTTTCGGCGCAGGCGCTCCCGGCGATCCTGCACGGGCCGGCGATGTGGGTGGCGACGCTCATCGGCGAGGAGATCTTCGACGCGCTGCAGCGCGAGCACCTCGACGACGAGTCGGTGCAGCCGGTGGTGCGCGCGGTGATGCGGATCCACGTGACCGAGGAGGCCCGGCACGTCCGCTACGCGCGGGACGACCTCGTCCGCGAGCTCGCGGACGCGCCTTGGTGGCGCAGGGAGTTCGCGCGGATCGTGGTCGCCGTCGGGGCGCTGCTGATGTCCCGCCTGCTGTCGCGGCCGCGGCAGTACCTGCGCGCGGGGATCGATCCCGGCGTCGCGGTCGAGGCGGCGCGGACCAGCGCGCACCGGCGGGAGACGCTGGCCTTCGGGGCTCGGAAGCTGGTGGGCTTCCTGCGCGACAACAACCTGATCGGCGGCCCGAGCGCGGTGCTGTGGCGCCGCGCCGGGATGCTCTAGGCAAAGGGGAAAGTCATGGTGTTCAAGGATCTGCTCGCCGCCGGCACCGGACGGCTCGCCGACCGGATCACCACCGTCGGCGACGAAGCCGGCGACCGCGCGGACGACGTCGCCTGGCGGGTGGCGAAGCTGTCCGACAAGGCCGCGGAACGGCTCGGGGACTACGCCGCCGGCGCGTCGCGGAAGGTCGCGAACCGCTTGGTGCGCCTCGGCGAACGTGTCGCCGGCCGCTAACCCAGCAGGGCCTTCACCAGCGCCGCGATCTGCTCCGTCTCGATGAGGAACGAGTCGTGGCCGTACGGCGACGACACCACCGCGGCTTCCGCCACCCCGTCGATCCCCGCCGCGATCTCCGCGGACTGGTACAGCGGGTAGAGCCGGTCGCTGTCGACCCCGCCGATCACCGCGCGAGCCGTCACGCGGCTCAGCGCCGCCGCCACGCCGCCGCGGTCGCGGCCGACGTCGTGGGTGTTCATCGACTCCGTGAGCACCAGGTAGCTGTTCGCGTCGAACCGGCGGGCCAGTTTGCCGGCGTGGTGGTCCAAATAGGACTCGACGGCGAACCGCCCGCCCCGCAACGGATCCTCGGATCCCTGGTGGGTCCGGCCGAACCGCCGGGCCAGCTCCGGCTCGCTGCGGTAGGTGACGTGCGCGATCCGCCGCGCGATCCCCAAGCCGAGCTGGGGCCCCGAAGCCGCCGAGTAGTAGTCACCACCGTGGAAGAACGGGTCGCTGCGGATCGCGTGCAGCTGCGGTGCCGCCCAGGCGATCTGTTCGGCCGACGCCTGCGCCGTCGACGCCAGGACCAGCACCGACGCCACCCGTGAGGGCAGCGTCACCGCCCACTCCAGCGCGCGCATCCCGCCCATGGATCCGCCGACCACCGCTGCCCACTGCGTGATGCCCAGGTGGTCGGCCAGGACCGCCTCCGAAGCCACCTGGTCCCGCACGGTCACCACGGGGAACCGGCTGCCCCACGGCTGCCCGTCGGGGTCCGGCGACGACGGCCCGGTCGACCCTTGGCACCCGCCGAGCACGTTCGGGACCACGACGAAGAACTCGGTGGTGTCCAACGCCTTTCCGGGCCCGATCAGCCCGTCCCACCACCCCGCGTTGGGGTGCCCGGGCACGAGGGGCCCGGCCGCGTGGCTGTCGCCGGTCAGCGCGTGCTCGACGAGGACCGCGTTGGACGCGTCGGAGTTCAGCGTCCCCCACGTCTCGTACGCGAGCGAAAAAGCAGGCAGCACACCACCGGCCTCGAGCGTGAGCCCGGGGCCGGTGACGAACTGCCGGCGGCCCGGCGGATCACCGATCCGCCAGGCGCCGGTGACGGGCTCAGCCGTCACAGTTCAGCCTTCGCCGCCCGGAATCCCGCCTCCAGGTCGGCCTTGAGGTCCTCGAGCCCTTCCAGCCCGACGGCGAGCCGGACCAGGCCCGGCGTCACGCCGCTGGTCAGCTGCTCCGCCGGGTTGAGCTGGCTGTGCGTGGTCGACGCCGGGTGCACGATCAGGCTGCGGACGTCGCCGATGTTCACCAGCTGGCTGTGCAGCTCGGTGCCGTCGACGAACTTCCGGCCCGCCTCGACCCCGCCTCGCAGGTCGAACGACAGGACCGCGCCCGCGCCGCGCGGCAGGTACTTCTGCGCCGCGGAGTAGAACGGGCTCGACGGCAGGCCGGCGTAGTAGACCTTCTCGACCTCGTCGCGCTGCTCCAGCCACTCGGCCAACGCCTGCGCGTTCGAGACGTGCCGCTCGAGGCGCAGCGACAACGTCTCGATGCCCTGCAGGATCAGGAAGCTGTTGAGCGGCGCGATCGCCGCGCCGGTGTCGCGCAGGATCTGGACACGTGCCTTCGCCGCGTACGCGCCGGGGCCGAGCGCCTCCCAGTACTTGAGGCCGTGGTAGCTCGGGTCCGGCTCGTTGAAGCCCGGGAACTTCGCCGGGTCCTTGCCGAAGTCGAACGTGCCGCCGTCGACCAGCACGCCGGCCACCGTGGTGCCGTGGCCGCCGAGGTACTTCGTCGCGGAGTGGACGACGATGTCGGCGCCGTGCTCGATCGGGCGCACCAGGTACGGCGTCGGCACGGTGTTGTCGACGACGAGCGGGACGCCGGCCTCGTGCGCGACGTCGGCGACCCCGCGGATGTCGAGCACGTTGCTGCCCGGGTTGGCCAGCGTCTCGGCGAAGAACAGCTTCGTGTTCGGCCGGACCGCGGCCCGCCACTGCTCCAGGTCGTCCTGGTCGTCGATGAACGTGACCTCGACACCGAGCTTCGGCAGTGTGTAGTGGAAGAGGTTGTAGGTGCCGCCGTAGAGCGACGGGCTCGAGACGAAGTGGTCACCCGCGCCCGCGAGGTTCAGGATCGCCGCCGTGGTGGCGGCCGAGCCGGACGCGAACGCCAGCGCCGCGACACCGCCTTCGAGCGCCGCGAGCCGCTGCTCCAGCACGTCCTGGGTCGGGTTCATGATCCGCGTGTAGATGTTGCCGGGCTCGGCGAGGCTGAACAGGTCGGCGCCGTGCTGGCTGTCGCGGAAGACGTACGACGTCGTCTGGTAGATCGGCGTGGCCCGCGCGCCCGTGGCCGGGTCCGGCGCGGCGCCCGCGTGGATCTGCTTGGTCTCGAAGGACCACGCCGAGGTGTCGTCCGCGCTCATCGGTTCTCCTTGCGGCTCAAGGGGTTCATCTGGCGACTGCTGGCCCGAAGCTACTTCGGCCGAACGGAGTACCCAACCGTTCCCACGTCCTGAGAGCCTACCCTGCTTGCCGACCACATATCTTTGTGTCTAAGATACTTTTCAAGGGAGATTCACGGACATGGAGGTAGTCGTGGCGGAGCGGGTACAGGTGCTGGTCGTGGGGGCCGGACTGGGTGGGCTGTCGGCGTCGTTGTTCCTGGCGCAGCAGGGAGTGGACGTGCTGGCCGTCGAGCGGCACGCCGGAACGTCGGTCCACTCGCGGGCCGCCGGGCAGAACTGGCGCACGATGGAGCTGTTCCACTGGGCAGGAATCGACCGGGACGTGCTGGCGGCGAGCCCACGGGCGTCGCAGGGGCTGCGGATCACCGTCGCGACCAGCCTGGCCGGGCGCGTGCTGCACCGGCTCGTGGAGGACGGCAGCGAGTTCGACGTCTCGGCCGCGACGACGATGCCCGCCGGCATGGCCGGCCAGGACGTCGTCGAGCCGATCTTGCTGGCGCACGCCGAGAAGGCCGGCGCGCGGGTCCGGTTCCGGACCGAACTGGTCGAGCTGGCCCAGGACGACGACGGCGTCACCGCGACGCTGCGGCACCGGGACTCCGGCGAGGAGACAGTCGTGCGCGCGGACTACGTCGTCGCGGCCGACGGCGGCCGCAGCGGCATCCGGCAGCGGCTGGGCATCGGGACCACCGGCCTCGACGCGCTGAGCCACTGCCTCGGCGTCGTGTTCGACGCCGACCTCGGCGACCGCGTGCAGGCCGGCGTGACCGACCTGTTCTACCTGCAGCACGGGGACTTCACCGCCGGACTGGTCAACACCGACGTGCCGAACCGGTACGTCTTCGCGCCGGACTACTTCCCGGCTCGCGGGGAGACCCCGGCGGACTTCCCCCACGACCGGCTGGTCGCGATGATCCGGGCCGCCACCGACCTGCCGGACCTCGAACCGGAGATCGTCTGGGTCGGTTCCTGGGAGATCGCCGCACGCCTGGCCGACCGGTTCCGGTCCGGGCGGGTCTTCCTCATCGGCGACGCGGCGAAGGTGACCCCGCCGACCGGCGGGCAAGGCGGCAACACGGCGGTCGGCGACGGCGCGGACATCGCGTGGAAGCTCGCCGCGGTGCTGCGCGGCGAAGCGGGTCCGGCGCTGCTCGACACCTACGAAGCCGAGCGGAAGCCGATCGCCCGGATGATCATCGACACGTCGCTGCACAACATGAAGCAGCGGATGCACCCCGATCTCGACGTCTCGGGACTCACCAAGGCGGAGGACCCGCTCGCCGCGATCCTGGCGTTTCGCTACCGCTCGACGGCGGTGCTATCGGAGGAGCCGGACGACGGCGAGCGGGTCGAGGACGTGCTCGCGCCGACCGGCCGGCCCGGCTTCCGGGCGCCGGGCCTGGCGTCCACTGTGGATCTTCTCGGGCACTCGTGGGTACTGCTGTGCACCGGCGACGATTGGCGGCACGCCGCGGCCGACGTCGCGGCGGAAACCGGCATCCGCCTCGACTGCCACGTCATCACCGACGACGTCTTCGCTTCGCGGTACGGCCTTTCCGCCGGCGGCGCGTCGCTGGTGCGTCCGGACGGTGTGGTCGCCTGGCGTTCACCGGCGCCGTCCGACGACCCGGCGGGCGAGCTGTGGCGGGTCCTGAAGGCGGTCCTGTCGCGTTAGGCCTGCTGCAGCGCGAAGCGGTTCCCCTCGGAGTCGGTGAACATCGACCACCAGCCCCACGGCTGCTTCTCCGGCTTCGCGGGGAACTCCACACCCTTCGCCGAAAGCTCTTCGTACGTCTTCTCGACGTCGTCGGCGTGGAAGAAGAAGTTCGACGTCGGCAGCTGGTCGCTGCCACTCCGGGGGCGGTCCTCGGGGTTCTCGCTGAGCACGAGGATAGTCCCGTTCGGCGCGGTCACCTCGACCCAGCGCCGGCCCTCGTCGTCGTAGGGCACGTCGGTCGTGATCGCAAAACCGACCACCTCGGACCAGAACTCCTTGGCGCGCGCCTGGTCTTCGACACCGACCACAACCTTGCTGACTCCCTGGATGGGCATGACCCCGCCTCTCTATATCCACCGTGGATATAACCAGAGCGGAGTGTAGGCTGCCCCCATGGCCGACGGCAACCCGCTGACCCCCGCGGCGTTCCAGGTGCTCCTGGCCCTCGCCGCCGGGCCGGGCGGGCGCGCGCACGGTTACGGGATCATGGGCTTCGTCGCCGAAGTGACCGACGGCGCCGTCCAGCTCGGGCCCGGCACGCTCTACCGGACGCTGACCCGGCTGGCCGCCGACGGCCTGGCCGAGGAGCTCCCCGGCGAAGACTCCCGCCGCCGCTACTACCGGATCACGCCTGCGGGCCGCGAGGCCGCATCGCACGAAGCTTCGCTGCTGCGTCGCCTCGTGGCCGCGGCCGGCGACGCGGGCCTGCTGGCCGGCCGGGAGTCGGCGTGAGCCGACCGCTCGGCCTGGTGCCGCACCTGTTCGTCCGCGACGTCGACCGCGCGCTTTCCTTCTACACCAAGGCGTTCGGCGCGGTGGAGCTGTTCCGCACGGTGCTGCCGGACGGCACGGTGCTGTTCGTGGAGCTGGCCGTCGGCGACGCGCGGCTGCTGGTCAGCCAGGAGATCGCCGCCCTGGACGCGCTGGCGCCGTCGACGATCGGCGGCACCCCGATGCTGCTCACGCTCGAGACGGCAGACCCGGACGACCTGGCCCGCCGCGCGGTCTTCGCCGGGGCGACGGTCGAGGCGCCGGTGACAGAGATGTTCTTCGGCGAGCGCTACGGGCGAGTGGTCGACCCGGACGGGCACCGGTGGGCGCTGACGACCAAACGGGAGCAGTACACGCCGGAGGACATCGACGCGCGCAAGCCGCACGACGTCTAGCGGCGCCCGAGCACCCAGTGGAACGTCGCTTCGCCTTCCGGCTCGTGCATGGTCACGACTTCGTCGACGACCAAAGTGAAGCCCGCTGCCGCGAGTGAACGCCGGTTAACGTCCGGCGCGTAGCTGCTGAAGAACATCGGCGTGCCGAGCCAGTCGGCCTCGACGCCGTTCGCCTCGCTGCACCCCAGGGCGGCGAGGAACCAGCCGCCGGGCCGGAGCCAGCGTGCGATGCGCGTGAACAGGGCGCCCTGTTCTTCCCGCGGCACGTGCAGCACGGAGTAGAACGCCGTGACGGCGTCGAAGCTCGCGTCCGGAAAGGACACCCCGGTCATGTCGCCCTGCTCGAACCGCGCCCGGGGAACGTTCCGCCGCGCGAGGCCGAGCTGCGTTGCCGACAAGTCGACACCGAGGACGTCGTGCCGCTCGGCGAGCAGCGCCGTGCACGGCACACCCGCGCCGCAGCCGAGGTCGAGCACCGCGGCGCCGTCGCCGCGCCGGTCCGTCAGCTCGGCCAGGAAGCGCAGCCGCGGGTCGTCCTCGATCCGCGCGCTCCACTCGAGGTAGCGCTCGGCCGAGCGGTCGTAGCCGGATTCGACGATCCGCCGGGCATCGGTCACCCCCGCGACCTTAACGAGCTTTCCCGGCGAGGCTCCGCGAGAATGACCCCGTGGTGTCGGTGCGCAGTGTGGTCGACCGGGTGGGGCCGACGCTGCTCCACGCGCTGCTGCTGCCCGACGACTCGCCCGCGGTGGCCGACGTGGTCATCGCCGAGCCCGGCGGGGCCGTCACTCTCGCCGCCGGGGACCTCGTGCTCGGCGTCGCCACCACCGGGCCCGAAGACGCCGCCGAGCTGGTGAAACAAAGTGCCGGGCAGGGTGCCGCCGCCGTGCTGCTCAAGCCGCCGGTCGCCGGGAAGCCGGCCGTGAAGCGCGCCGCGAAGGCGAGCGGGATCGCACTCATCCAGGTGCACGCGGCGACGTCGTGGGCGCAGCTCGTGTGGCTGCTGCGGACCGTCCTCGACGCCCTCGCCGACGAGTCCGAAGACCTCGATCCGGGTTCGGGTGACCTGTTCCGGCTGGCCGACGCGGTTGCGAGCGTCGTCGACGCGCCGGTGACCATCGAGGACACCAACTCGCGCGTGCTCGCCTACTCCGCGCGCCAGGACCTCACCGACCCCGCGCGCGTCGCCACGATCATGGGCCGCCGCATCCCGGACGACGTGCTCGCGCGGTTCCGGTCGCGCGGGGTGTTCCGCGAGCTGTCGCGCGGCCGCCAGACGATCTTCGTGCCCGCCCAGCGCGACGGCACGCTGCCGCGGCTGATCGTGCCGATCCGGATGGGCGGTGAGCTGCTCGGGTCGATGTGGGCGGTGGTCGCCGGGCCGGTGTCCGACGAGCGCGCGGCCGCCTTCGCCGACGCCGCCCCGGTCGTCGCACTGCACCTGCTGCGCCGCCGCGCGCACACCGACGCGCAGCGCCGCGCGTCGGCCGAGCTGCTGCGCGGGGTGCTCGAAGGCCGCGCGAACCCGCGGAAGGCGATGGCCGAGCTGGACCTGTCCGACGAGCCGCACCGCGTGGTCGTCATCGAGGTCACCGGCGGCGACGGACGTGATGCCGAGGGCCTGCGGCTGGCGTTGCTCGAGCGGATCTCCCAGGGCATCGGCAGCCGGCCGGTGGCGACCGAGCTGGGCGGGCTGCTCTACGCGGTGGTCCCGGACCGTCCCGGCCCCGGCGGCTGGGCCGAACTGCGCGAGGCGCTCGTCGCGACGGGACCGTCTCGTCGCAGCGGTGCCCCGCGCGCCGCGGCAGGCGCCCCCGGCGAGATCGGCGACCTCTCGGCGTCACGCGCCCAGGCCGACGAAGCCCTCGGCCTGCTGCGCGCCGAAATCCTCGACTCGCGTGTCATCACCTTCGACGAAGCCTGGACGGTGCTGACGCTGCACCGCGGCGCAACGGCGGCGGCCGCGGCGAAGGTCGCGGAGCTCGGCCCGCTGAGCGCTCTGCGCGCGCACGACGAAACGAGCAAGGCCGGCTACGTCGAGACGCTGTACGAGTGGCTTCGCCACCCCGGCGACCCGCGCGCGGCGGCGCGGGAGCTGCGGATCCACCCCAACACACTGCGCTACCGGATGCGGAAGCTGCTCGAGCTGGTGCCGCTGGACCTAAACGACCCCGACGTCCGGCTGGCGCTGATCACGCAGCTGGTGGCGCTGCGCTGGAGCTGAGCCGATCCGGAGTCCCTCAAGTGCCCTTCACGACACCTGGTAGCTGAGGTCCTTGGCGACCAGCCGCGACGGCCGCAGGTGTACCCAGACGGTGCCGAGATCGTCGTCGTGCAGGTAGGCGCGGAACCGCGGGTCCCAGCGGCTTTCGTCCGGCCCGAGGTAGCGCACCAGCTTCCGCCGCCCGCGGGCGACGTCGAACGGGCGCAGCGCCGCGTCGCCGCTCGCCACGACCTGGCGGACCACCCCGGTGTCCAGCTCGCACACGTCCACGACGAGCGCGAGCCGCGGCCGCGCCCGGACGCGCCCGGGCAGGCGTGACCACGGGCCGCTGAGGATCCAGAACGCGCCGTCTTCCCAGAGGTACCAGGTGGGCCGCCCGGTCGGCCCGGCCGTCGCGACCCGGGCGGTGAGCGGGCGCGCGAGGAACTCGTCGACGTCGAACTCGCTCATGCGACCAGCAGCGTCTTTCCCACCGTGGCCCGGGATTCGATCGCCGCGTGCGCGTCGGACGCCTTCTCCAGCGGGTACCGCTGCCCGATCACCGGCACCAGCCGGCCGGCCGCCGCCTCCGCCAGCGCGGACTCCGTGAACGCCCGCATCTCCTCCGGGCCGCCGATCGACCGCACCAGCGACACCCCGCGCGCCGCAGCGTCCTCTTCGGACACTTCGGCCCACGCTCCGCCCGCAAGGCCGTACACCGCCATCCGGCCGCCACTGCGCAGCAGGCCGAACGCCGCCGTGCCGATCGGGCCGCCCACGCCGTCGAAGACGACGTCGAACTCGCCGATCCCCGACGTCCAGTCCGGCGTGCGGTAGTCGACCGCCGAGTCCGCCCCCAGCTCGCGGACCTGGGCCAGCTTCGCCGGCCCGCCCGCCGCGCCGACCACCGAAGCGCCCGCCGTCTTCGCCAGCTGCACCAGCAGGCTGCCGACGCCCCCTGCCGCCGCTTCGATCAGGACTCGATCACCCGGGCCCACCCTGGTGGCATGCACCAAGCCGGTCGCGGTGCGGCCGTCCGCGAGCACCGCCACCGCCGCGTCGAGCGCCAGCGCGTCCGGGACCGGGAACACCGCGGCCGCGTCGACCGCGACGCGCTGGGCGTACCCGCCGGAACCGCCGGTCGAGGTGACCACCCGCTGGCCGGCGAGCCCCGGGTCCGCGCCCGGGCCGACCGCGCTGATCACGCCGCCGACACCGTTGCCGGGGACGATCGGCAGCATCGGACGGAACGGTCCCGTCCCGGCCCGCACCTGGGTCTCGACAAACGTGATGTTCGCGAACGCCACCTCGACCAGCACCTGGCCGGGCCCCGCAACCGGGTCGGGCGCGTCCCCCGGGACCAGCACGTCGGGCCCGCCGAACTCCCGCAACCACACAGCTCTCATGCCTTCACGCTGCAACCTCCAGCGCGGTCGAGGTCAACGGTCTTGTCCGAGCAGCACTACGAATCCCCCGAAGAACTGTCCGGCCAGAACGATGACACCGCCGTCCGGGTGGTTCACCGTGAGTGGCACCACCGCACCAAATCCGGACGCAGACCGACCCAGGAGGCCGACCGTGCGTATCGCCGTTCCCCGTGAGATCAAGAAGCACGAGTACC
The DNA here is from genome assembly GCF_044453095.1 of Amycolatopsis sp. NPDC051758. NCBI lineage: Bacteria > Bacillati > Actinomycetota > Actinomycetes > Pseudonocardiales > Pseudonocardiaceae > Amycolatopsis > Amycolatopsis sp. NPDC051758. The sequence goes on from NZ_JBITCJ010000004.1 coordinate 716,531, forward strand.
GGGTCGCGCTGACCCCGGCCGGTGTGCACGAGCTGGTCGGCCGCGGGCACGACGTGTTCGTCGAGACCGGTGCCGGTGTGGGTTCCTCGATCACCGACGACGAGTACGTCGCCGCCGGCGCGAAGATCCTCGCCACCGCGGACGAGACCTGGGCCGAGGGTGAGCTGGTCCTCAAGGTCAAGGAACCGATCGCCGAGGAGTACCCGCGGCTGCGTGCCGACCAGGTGCTGTTCACCTACCTGCACATCGCCGCCGACCGGCCGCTGACCGACGCGCTGCTGGCCGCCGGCACCACCGCGATCGCCTACGAGACCGTGCAGACCGCTTCCGGCGCACTGCCGCTGCTCGCCCCGATGTCCGAGGTCGCGGGCCGGCTGGCCCCGCAGGTCGGCGCGTTCTCGCTGATGAAGCCGAGCGGCGGGCGCGGTGTCCTGCCCGGCGGCATCCCCGGTGTGCACCCGGCGCGCGTTGTCGTGATCGGCGGCGGTGTCGCGGGCATCAACGCGGCCCGCGTCGCGCTGGGCCTCGGCTCGGACGTCGAGATCCTCGACACCAACGTCGACCGCCTCCGCCAGATCGACAACGACTTCGGCGGCCGCATCCGCACGGTGACGTCGAACCGCCTGTCGGTCGAGGAGTCCGTGCTGCAGGCCGACCTGGTCATCGGCGCCGTGCTGGTCCCGGGTGCGAAGGCGCCGAAGCTGGTCTCGAACGAGCTCGTCTCGCGGATGAAGGCGGGCAGCGTGCTCGTCGACATCGCGATCGACCAGGGCGGCTGCTTCGCCGACTCGCGTCCGACCACGCACGACGACCCGACCTACACCGTGCACGAGTCCGTCTTCTACTGCGTCGCGAACATGCCGGGCGCGGTGCCCCGGACGTCGACCTACGGCCTCACGAACGTCACGCTGCCCTACGCAGTCCAGCTGGCCGAGCACGGCTGGAAGGCCGCCCTGCAGGCCGACGCCGCGCTGGCGAAGGGCCTCAACACGCACGCGGGCGCGCTGACGAACGCCCCGGTCGCGGTGGCTCACGACCTGCCGCACACGGCGCTGGCCACCGTCCTCGCCTGAGCGTCACCGCACCCGGACGGGCCCCTGTCGTACTTCGGCAGGGGCCCGTCTTGTCAGCAGGCGACGGCCGAAGTCGATCGCGGGCAGCTCGACCCATCGCCGCAACCCGCAAGCGAAGAGCAGCGCGACGGCGGACGTCGCGACGGCCTTCGCGATACCGCTCGGCAACAGAAGGCCGGTCACGCCCGCCGCGCCGGTCTGCGCCAGGTACAGCGCGTACGACCGATCGCCGATGAACTTCAGCGGACGGCTCGCCAGCAACCGCCGGACCGGACCCTGCGAAACCGCCGCGACCAGCAGCAAAGCCGACCCGACGGCGTAGATCGGGACGACGAACTGCCAGTACCCGCCGAGCGCCTGTCCCAGCGGCTTGACCGACAGCTGCAGCACGCAGAACCCCAGCGCGACCAGCACCGCCGCCGCCGGGCTGGTCAGCGGCCGGAACACGGCGAACCCGCGCGGGTGGTGCAGCATCAGCCCGAGCAGGCAGCCCACGACCAGTGAGCAGTAGTGCACCGACAGGCTCGCCCACTGCTGCGAAGGCGCCAGCGGCAGCGCCACGAGAACGACGAAGGACACCACGCCCGCGCCGATCAGCAGGCGCAGCGCGGTTTTTCCCGTCCTCGCGAACGACGTCAGCACGAGCAGCGCGGGCCAGACGAGGTAGAACTTCTCCTCCACGCCCAGCGACCACGACGTCGGGTACGGCGTGTTGTAGTCGACGACCTCGTTGAAGAAGGTCAGGTAGAACGGCATCGCGTCGGCGAGCCTGCTGCTGTGGTACGCCCCGGCGAGCGTCACCGCCAGCGCCGTCAAGCCGAGCAGCAGCAGGTACACCGGCATGATCCGGAAGACGCGGCGGACGTAGAAGTCGCGCAACGAGATCCGGCCCCGGTCCTCTTCCCGCAGCGCCAGCGTGGTGATGAGGAAGCCGGACAGCACGAAGAACAGCTGGACGGCGATCCAGCCCTGCAGCCGGTCGACGACCGGGCCGCCGTAGTGGAAGAACACGACGGCCAGCGCGGCGAGCGCACGCAGGCCGGTGAGGCCGGGGAACCACGACGACGACCGGTATTCGGCGTGGTCGAGGGGCCGCCAAGAGATGATCATGGCGGCAGCGTCGATCTTGGCCGCTGAACCCAGCCTGAAGCGGGCTTAAGACGTCTTCAGCTTCGGCAGCCGGACGACGAACCGGCTCCCGGCTTCGACCTCGGCCGTGCCGCCGTGGGCGCGGGCGATGTCGGCGACGATCGCCAGGCCCAGCCCGGAACCGCCCTCGTCGCGGGCACGGGCGTCGTCCAGGCGAACGAAGCGGTCGAAGACCCGCTCGCGGTCGGCTTCGGGGATGCCCGGGCCGTCGTCGGTGACCGTCAGCACCGCCTGTCCGTCCACAACGGACGCCGTGACGACCACACGGGAGGTCGCGTGCCGCTCCGCGTTGTCGACGAGGTTGCGGACCAGCCGTTCCAGCCGCGACCGGTGGCCGTGCACCACCGGCGCCCCGCTGACCTCGATCTCCGCCCGGCCGGCCGCGACTGCCTCGACCACTTCGGACAGTGCCACCGGCTCGAGCCGGTCCGGGCCGGCGTGGTCCAGCTTGCCGAGCAGCACGAGGTCGGCGACGAGGTCCTGCAGCCGGGTGACGTCGAGCAGCGCGTTCTCGCAGGCGTGGCGCCAGTCGAGCCGGTCGGGGTGGGCCAGCAGCACCTCCAGCTGCGTCCGCAGCGACGCGAGCGGCGTGCGCAGCTCGTGCGACGCGTCGGAGGTGAACCGGCTCTGGCGGGTGACGGCCTCGTCGAGCCGGGCGAGCATGGTGTTCATCGTCCCCGCGAGGCGCGCGATCTCGTCGCCGGTGCGCGGGGCGGGCACCCGGCGGCTCAGGTCGTGCGCGCCGATCTCGGCGACCTCGCCGCGGATGGCCTCGACCGGGCGCAGCGAGCGGCGGACGGCGAGCCACGCGATCACGCCGATCAGCAGTGCGACCGCGGGGACACCGAAGGTGAGAACGGTGCGGACCGAGTCGACGGCCGCCTGACCCTCGGGATCGATCTGGACGCCGGCGAAGACGTTGTACTTGCTGTCCCCGCTGACCTCGTGGATGACGTGCAAGGTCAGGGGGTCGTCGGCTCCGCCCAGCTCGGGGGCGCAGCCGACGGACGCGGGATCGGCCCGGTCGATCACGTACGGCGGCAGCGTCATGTCGGCGTCGTACCCGGCCAACGTGGCTCCGCGCAGTGCCGGGCAGGACGCCACCCGGTTCCCCGACCGGTCGGTGATCTCGTAGATCGAATCGCGTACGAGCAGCGGCAGGTCGGCGGGCCGGGCGCCGGTGTTCAGCAGCTGCACGATCGCTTCGGCGCGGGAAAAGGCGATCTGCGTGGCCGCGTTTTCGAGGCGGTCCTGCGCCTGGAGCACGAACCACACCGACATGGCCCCGAGCGCGACGCCCGAGGCGGCGAACGCTGTCACCGCGACGCGGAAGCGGGTGGAGCGCAGGAAGCTACGCACCCGCCGTCACCACGTGGTAGCCGGCGCCGCGGACGGTCCGGATGGTCTCGACGCCGAACGGCACGTCGATCTTGCGCCGCAGCGCGCTGACGTGCACCTCCACCAGGTTGGCGGTCGCGGAGGCGGCGAAGTCCCAGAGGTTGTCGAGCAGCTCGGCCTTGGTGACGACCTGCCCCGGCCGTTGCATGAGGTAGGCGAGGAGGGCGAACTCCTTGCCGGTGAGGGTGATGTCGGCGGCGCCGCGCCGGCAGGTCCGGTCAGCCGGGTCGAGCTCGAGATCCCCCAGTTTGAGGACCCCCGGCCGGGTGGCGCCGCCGCGGCGGATGAGGGCACGCAGGCGCGAGAGGAGGACGGCGTAGGAGAAGGGCTTGGGGAGGAAGTCGTCGGCGCCGGTGTCGAGGGCCTCGATCTCGTCGTCCTCGCCGTCCTTGGCGGTGAGCATGAGGATGGGGGTCGAGTCACCCTGGTCCCGCAGCCGCCGGCAGACGCGGTAGCCGTTCAGGCCGGGCAGCATGATGTCGAGGATGATCGCGGAGTAGGGGTGTTCGGTGGCGTGCCACAGCGCATCCCGCCCGTTGTGCGCGACGTCGACGGCATATCCCTCGGCGCTGAGCCCGGCCCGCAGGGCTTCGGCAAGCCGCCGCTCATCCTCGACGAGCAAGATCCGCATCGCGCCACGATGCCACAGCGACGTGCGGTGCGCGGGGAAGCCCGGAACGTAAGCGGCGACCCGCTCAACCAACCTGGGGGTCATTGGGAGCGGGCCGCCGAGTCCTAGCTTAGAGGGCTTCGGCCGACTTTGCGCCACCGGGTCGGCAAGTCGAGCGAATTCTTTACCGAGTTGATCTGACCCCAGGCTGGCGCACACCCCCGAATCCTCTGGTCAGCGCACTGAGGGCAGCGCGAAGGCCGGCGCCGGCCGATCGCAGAACGTGACGAAAGTCGCTCTTCGCCGGTTCGGGCGTTCCGTGCGCGCGAGCGGCGCGGGTAGGGCAGGATGACGCCGCATCAGCGGGAACGTTAGGGGACGGTATGCACGACGGCAGTGGCCGGATTGTGGTGCAGAACCTGAGCAAGCAGTTCGGCGCGGTGAACGCGGTGCAGAACCTCAGCTTCACGGTCGAACCGGGTTCGGTGACGGGCTTCCTGGGCCCGAACGGCGCCGGGAAGACGACTACGTTGCGAATGCTGCTCGGGTTGGTGACGCCGACGGCGGGGACGGCGACGATCAACGGGCGGCCGCACTCGCAGCTCGGGAACCCGGCGCGGGTGGTGGGCTCGGTGCTGGAGAACGAGGGCTTCCACCCGAGCCGGACCGCGCGCAACCACCTCCGGGTGTACGCGGCGGCGATCGGCGTGCCGGACCAGCGCGCGGACGAGGTGCTCGGCCTGGTGGGCCTGGGCAGCGCCGCGGACCGGAAGGCCGGCGGCTTCTCGCTCGGCATGCGGCAGCGGCTGGCGCTGGCGACGGCGCTGCTGGGTGACCCGCAGGTGCTGGTGCTGGACGAGCCGACGAACGGCCTCGACCCCGAGGGCATCCTGTGGCTGCGCAACTTCCTGCGGTCCTACGCGCGGGAGCAGCGGCGGACGGTGCTGGTGTCGAGCCACCTGCTCAACGAGGTCGAGCAGCTGATCGACCAGGTCGTGATCATCAGCCAGGGTGTCACGCGCTACTACGGCTCGCTCGACCAGCTGCGCAAGGGCCAGCAGTCGCGGGTGCTGGTGCAGCCGGCGGACGCGGCCGCGCTGGTGAAGGCGTTGCAGGAGAACGGCATCCAGCAGGTTTCGCCGACGCCGGACGGCCGGGTCGCCGTCGCCGGGTCGAGCGTCCAGCAGATCGGCGACCTGGCCGCGAAGGCCGGGATCGCGGTGTACGGGATGCAGGAGGAGCACGCCGACCTCGAGCGGATGTTCTTCCAGCTGACACAGGGCCAATACGCCGGCGGGCCGGGCTTCCCGCCGCAGCAGCCGCAGTACCAGGGCCCGCCGCCCGGGTACCAGGGGCCGCCGTCCGGTCCTCAGCAGCAGCAGCAGTACCAGCAGGACCCGCCCACCGGCGGGCAGTACCAGCAGGGCCCACCCTCGGGTCCGCAGCAGCAGCAGCAGTACTGGGGAGGTCCGCAGCAGTGATGGGCAACCTGATCAAGGCGGAGTTCCGCAAGACGCTGTCGCTGAACACGTGGTGGGTGCTGCTCATCCCGCTGGTGCTGGTGGCGTTCTGGCTGACGTTCGTCTGGGGCAAGATCACCAACGACTTCGCCGACTTCATCGGCTCGAGCGACGCCCGTGAGGTCGCGGGCGCGGTCGGCCTGGACGCGAGCAAGCTGCCGGTCGGGCTGCTGGCGTTCGCGCACGGCGTGAACATCGCGCAGCTCGTCCCGGCGCTGTTCGGCGTGTTCGCGCTGGCCGGCGAGTACCGCAGCAAGACGATCACGACGACGTTCCTCACCGCCCCGAACCGGATCTCGGCGCTGACCGCGAAGATGCTCACCTACGTCGCGTGGGGCGCGATCTACGGGCTGGTGAGCTTCGGCGTCTCGGCGGTCGCGGTGATGGTGTCCGTCGACTCGGGCCGCTGGCCCAGCACCGGCCAGTGGCTGGCCGCGCTCGGCGGGACGATCCTCGCGTCGGTGCTGGTGACGTTGTTCGGCATCGGGTTCGGCGCGGTGCTGCGCAGCGTGCCGCTGGCGGTGGTGCTCCTGCTGGTGTGGTTCCTGATCGTGGAGAACGTCCTGGTGATCGCCATGTGGGGCGTCACGGACGTGCTGGGCGGCATCCTGCCGAACGGCACGGCGAACGGGATCGTCGGCGGCATCGCGGCGGACGCGTTCGGGATCAACACGTTGAACCTGCCGGGCGGTGTCGACCACTGGTCGCAGCTGGGCCTGCAGCTCGGCGCGGGCGCACCGGGTGTGTTCTCGTGGTGGGCTTCGGCGCTGATCTTCTTCGCGTGGACGATGCTGTTCTTCGGCCTCGGCTGGGCGGGCAACCAGAAGCGCGACATCACATAGTTCTTGTGTTCCGCGAAGGCCGGGTTGAGGGACTTAGTTAAGTCTCTCAACCCGGCCTTCGCGGCTTTCGGGGAAATATTTTGTCGGTGGCGGCGCTTAGTGTGACAACGTGACCACCGCTCCTCCCCGCTCTCGTCAAGAGCTCCCACCCGCTGAAACCGTCGGCTGGGTCCGCCGGCTGTCCGCCGCGGCCTGGGAGCACCGCGCCACGGTCGTGCTGTCGCTGGTCGCCGCCGTCTTCAGCGTCGGTGTACAGGCCGCGAGCCCGCTGCTGGTGCGCACCGCGGTCGACGACGCGGTCGCGGGGCAGACCGGCGCGCTGCCCGGGATCGCCGTCTTCCTGGTGGCGTTGCAGCTGGTCGCGTTCGCCACGGCGTTCCTGCGCCGGTACTTCGGCGGCAAGCTCGCCCTCGACGTCCAGCACGACCTGCGGCAGCGTGTCTTCAACGCGGTCTCGCGCCTCGACGGCGGCAAGCAGGACGCGCTGCGCACCGGCCAGGTCGTCTCGCGGGCCATCTCCGACCTGCAGCTGGTGACCGGGATCCTGATGCAGGTCCCGCTTTCGTTCGGTTCGGTGATCTTCGCGCTGCTGTCGTTCGCGGCGATGTTGTGGATGTCGCCGGTGCTGACGCTGATCGCGCTGGTCGTCACGCCCGCGGTCGGCATCGTCATCGCCCGCAGCCGCAAGCGCCTGTTCCCGGCGACGTGGTCGGCGCAGCAGCGCGCGGCGGACGTCGCGCAGCAGGTCGAGGAGACCGTCACCGGCGTCCGCGTGGTGAAGGGCTTCGGCCAGGAGTCGCGGGAGGTCGGCCGGCTGGAGCGGACGGCGCGCAAGCTCTTCGGCGAGCGGCTCCGCGCAGCAAAGCTGGCCGCGGTGCCGACGGCGACCACCGCGGCCCTGCCCGCCGCCGGCCAGGTCGCGGTGCTCGGCATCGGCGGTGTCCTCGCGCTGAACGGCTCGATCACCCTCGGCACCTTCCTGGCCTTCGCGACCTACCTCGCGACGCTGATCGGCCCGGCCCGGATGCTGTCCGGCCTGGTCGTGCAGGCCCAGCTGACCCGCGCCGGCGCCGAGCGCGTGTACGAGCTCATCGACGCGCAGCCCGAGGTCGTCGACGCCCCCGACGCGCGTCCGCTGCCGAGCGGGCCGCTGGGTGTCGAGCTCGACGGAGTCCGCTTCGGCTACACCCGCAGCGAACCGGTGCTGGACGGCCTTTCGGTCACCGCGAACCCGGGCGAGACCCTCGCGCTGGTCGGCACCGCCGGCTCCGGAAAATCGACGATCTCGTTGCTGCTGCCCCGGTTCTACGACGTCCACGCCGGTGCGGTGCGGGTCGGCGGCCTCGACGTCCGGGACGTGCCGCTGCGGCAGCTCCGGCAGGCGATCGGCGTGGTGTTCGAGGAGGCGTTCCTGTTCTCCTCGTCGATCCGGGACAACATCGCCTACGGCCGCCCGGACGCGAGTGACGAGGAGATCGTCGCGGCGGCCAGGGCCGCGGAGGCGGACGAGTTCATCCGCGCGCTGCCGGAGGGCTACGACACCCTGGTCGGCGAACGCGGGCTGACGCTCTCGGGCGGGCAGCGGCAGCGGCTCGGGCTGGCCAGAGCCCTGATCACCGACCCGCGGATCCTGCTCCTCGACGACGCGACGTCGGCGATCGACACCGTCACCGAGGCGGCGATCCACGACACCCTGCGCTCGGTCACCGCGAGCCGGACGACCCTGCTGATCGCACACCGGCGCTCCACCCTCGCGCTGGCGGACCGGATCGCGGTGCTGGACGAAGGCCGCGTTGTCGACGTCGGCACCGAAGCCGAGCTGATGGCGCGCTGCCCGCTGTTCCGCGAGCTGATCGCGGGCCCGGGTGACGACGTCGAGGAGAAACACCGCTGCGAGGGCCTCGAGTGCGGCCCGGCCGGGGTCACGCCGTCACTCTGGCCGCGCGCCGAGCGCGACGAGGTCGAGGAGCTGGCCGAAGCGGCCAGCCGGCGCAGCGGCAACCCGAACAGCAGCGGGTTCGTCGGCGGGGGCGGCGGCGGGGGCCTCGACGTGCCGCCGACGCCGGAGCTGATCGAAGGGGTGCGCAAGCTCCCGCCCGTCACCGACGAACCCGGGATGTCCGATGTGGACGTCACCGCGCCCGACCCGGGGTTCCGGCTGGCCCGGCTGCTGCGGCCGGTCCGCCGGCCGCTGGCGGTGGTGATCGGGCTGGTGGCGGCGGACGCGCTGGCGTCGATCGCGCTGCCGGCGCTGTACCAGTTCGGCGTCGACCACGGCGTCCGGCCGGGCGTCGAATGGATGATCTGGCTGGCCGCCGGCATCGGCGCGGCGGTGATCGCGGCCGACTGGCTGGTGGTGTTCGCGCAGACGCGCCTGACGTCCCGGGTCGGCGAGACGGTGCTGTACGCGCTGCGCGTCCGCAGCTACGCGCACCTGCAGCGGCTCGGGCTCGACTACTACGAGCGGGAGCTGTCCGGGAAGATCATGACCCGGATGACGACGGACGTCGACGCGCTCTCGACGTTCCTGCAGACCGGGCTGGCCACCGCGGTGGTCAGCGCGCTGACGCTGGCCGGGATCACGGCGGCGCTGCTGGTCACCGACGCCGGGCTGGCGCTGTTCGCGCTGGCGATGGTGCCGGTGCTGGCGGTCGCGACGGTGATCTTCCGGCGGGCGGCGTCGAAGGCGTACAACGAGGCGCGCGAGCGGGTCAGCCTCGTCAACGCGGACATGCAGGAGAACATGAGCGGCCTGCGGGTCGCGCAGGCGTTCACCCGCGAAGACCGCTCGGCGGAAGCGTTCGCTTCGCGCAGTGACGACTACCGGCGTTCGCGGCTGCGGGCGCAGCGGTACGTGGCGACCTACTTCCCGCTGGTGGCGCTGCTGTCCGACCTGGCGACCACGACGGTGCTGGTGGTGGGCGCGAGCCGCGTGTCGGCGGGCACGCTGTCGGCCGGCGTGCTGCTCGGGTTCCTGCTGTACCTGCAGCAGTTCTTCTCGCCGATCCAGCAGCTGTCGTCGGTGTTCGACGGTTACCAGCAGGCGCGGGTCGGCCTGGACCGGATCGGCGACCTGCTGCGGACGCCGACGTCGGTGCCGGCGGCGGCGAACGCCGTGGCGGTGCCGGAGCGGCTGCGCGGCGAGGTTTCGTTCAAGGAGGTCGAGTTCTCCTACACCGGCGCGGAGAGCAAGGCGCTGGCGGAGTTCTCGCTGGACGTCGCGGCCGGCGAGACGATCGCGCTGGTCGGCGCGACCGGCGCCGGGAAGTCGACCGCGGTGAAGCTGGTCGCGCGCTTCTACGACGCCACCGGCGGCGAGGTCCGGATCGACGGCACGGACGTCCGCGAGTACGAGCTGGCCGGGCTGCGGCGCCGGATGGGCGTGGTGCCGCAGGAGGCGCACCTGTTCTCGGGCACGGTGGCCGACAACGTCCGCTACGGTCGCCCGTCGGCGACGGACGCCGAGGTCGAGGCCGCGGTCCGGGCCGTGGGCGCGTTCGACGGTGTCGCGGCCCTCTCGGCCGGGTTCCTGCAGCCGGTGGGTGAACGCGGGCGGTCGCTGTCGGCCGGGCAGCGCCAGCTGGTCGCGCTGGCGCGGGCCGAGCTGGTCGACCCGGACGTCCTGCTGCTCGACGAGGCGACGGCGGCCCTGGACCCGTCGACGGAAGCGGCGGTCCTGCGCGCGACCGAGCACCTGGCCCGCCGCCGCACGACGTTCGTGGTCGCCCACCGCCTCGCGACGGCGTCCCGCGCGGACCGGATCGTGGTCCTGGACCACGGCCGGATCGTGGAGACCGGAACCCACGAAGAGCTCCTGGCCGCGAACGGCTTCTACGCCCGCCTCTGGGCCCTCGGCTGACGACGTGCCCGGAGGGTCCAGGCGAAAGTCCGTGGCCGTGGTCACGGCCTGCTGGGAGCATGGCAGGCATGTTCGAAGAGAAGCGGGTCCCCGACCGGCAGGTTCGCGCGGCGCAGACCGGGACGACCGTCCGGGTCTACCAGGCCTGCTCACCCGCGGTCGCCGACGCCGCGCTCGAGAAGCAGACGTTCGCAGAGCTGAGCGGCACGACGTGGCTCGTGCCGTCCTTCCGCTGGGCGGCCTACGGCAGCGGGTACGGGAGCAAGCCCGGCCAGGAGCGCATCCTGGCCGTCGACCTCACCCGGGACGGTTTCGAGGAGGCGCTCGCCCGGTCGGCCGGCGGCGGTCCGGTGCTCGTCCGGTGGGACGCGGAGCGAGACCTCGACCACACCGCCCTGAACTTCGAGGCGATCCGGATCGGCCTGACCGGCGAAGTCGTCGACGACTACGTGAACGAGTGGATCACCGCCATCACCGACGTCACGCCGGTGCTGCGGGACATCTCCGGGCTGCTGGCCACCGACCAGCTGCACAAGGCCGTCAAGCTGGTCCCCCACGAACCGCCGTACCCGCTGTCGGCGAGCCTCGCGAAGGCCGTCGAAGCGACGGCTTAAGGCAGCGCCCGCCACTTCAGCGAACCCAGGCCGGCCGCCTCGACGTCGGGCCGCGCCGCCCACCGGACGGTGCCCGGGCGAACGTGCACCCCGGCCCCGACCAGCCAGTCCGGCTCCTCCGGCTCGACGTGCTCGAACGACTCGAAGTCGGCCGGTGTCGGCCAGACCGCTTCGCACGAGTCGCACATCAGCACGACCGCGCCGGACTCGGTGACCAGCGGCCGCACCAGGCCCTGGTCCCAGAACGAAGGACATTCGACCAGCCACATCCGTCCAGGAGAACCCGCGCCGGTGAACACCCGCGGGCGCCGGCGCGAACCCCGGCCGAAACCCCTGAGAACCCTGTACCGGGTACAGGGCTTAAGGTTCCCTTAGCACATCTTGATCGAGTCAGTGACCGATCCCCTAGTGCGCCACGCCTCACACAGGCCGGTTCCATCACAACGGCGTCGGCGAGGGGGTTAGCCTGGTAGGCGCATCAGCGGATTCATGATCGAGATCGAGACGGATAGAGGCGAGCCCAAGCCGTGTCCAGCAGCAGCCCTGCGTCACAGTTCGGCCCCAACGAGTGGCTGGTCGAAGAGATGTACGACCAGTTCCTCGCCGACCCTTCCTCAGTCGATGCCGCATGGCACGACTTCTTCGCGGACTTCAAGCCGACGCAGAACGCTCAGGCCAAGGCGGACACCGCCCGGCAGCAGCAAGCCGACGTCAAGCCCGCCTCGAACGGCCAGGCGGCCCAGCCGTCGCCGAGGGTGAAGCAGAACGCGGAGTCGGCGGCCAAGCAGTCGTCCCCGGCGCCGGCCGCCAAGGCGGCCCCCGCGAAGGCGGCGCCCGCGAAGCCGGCGGCGAAGGCCGAGCCCAAGGCCGACGCCAAGCCGCAGGCCAAGGAAGAGCCGGAGTCGAAGCAGCTGCGCGGCGCCGCGGCGGCCATCGCGAAGAACATGGACGCCTCGCTGAGCGTCCCGACCGCGACCAGCGTGCGCGCGGTCCCGGCGAAGCTGATGGCGGACAACCGCATCGTCATCAACAACCACCTGAAGCGCACCCGCGGCGGCAAGATCTCCTTCACGCACCTCATCGGCTACGCCATGGTGCGGGCGCTGAAGAACTACCCGAACATGAACCGGCACTACCAGCTGATCGACGGGAAGCCGTTCGCGATCACGCCGGAGCACGTCAACTTCGGGCTCGCGATCGACATGAAGGGCAAGGACAACTCCCGCACGCTCGTCGTGGCTTCGGTCAAGGGCTGCGAAGACATGTCCTTCCTGCAGTTCTGGCAGGCCTACGAGGACATCGTCAAGAAGGCCCGCAACAACAAGCTCACCGCGGACGACTTCGCCGGCACCACCATCTCGCTGACCAACCCGGGCGGCATCGGCACCAACCACTCGGTGCCCCGCCTGCAGGCCGGCCAGGGCGCGATCATCGGCGTCGGCGCCATGCAGTACCCGGCGGCGTTCGAGGGCACCAGCGAGAAAACGCTGGTCGACCTCGGCATCAGCAAGATCATGACGCTGACCTCGACGTATGACCACCGCATCATCCAGGGCGCGGAGTCCGGCGAGTTCCTCAAGCGCATCCACCAGCTGCTGCTCGGCGAAGACGGCTTCTACGACGACGTCTTCACCAGCCTGCGCCTGCCGTACGAGCCGATCCGCTGGGTCGCCGACATCCCCGAAGGCCCGGTCGACAAGACCGCCCGCGTGATCGAGCTCATCGACGCGTTCCGGATGCGCGGCCACCTGATGGCCGACACCGACCCGCTGAACTACCGCCAGCGCAGCCACGCCGACCTCGACGTGCTGAGCCACGGCCTCACCCTGTGGGACCTCGACCGCGAGTTCCCGGTCGGCGGCTTCGCCGGCCAGGAGCGGATGAAGCTGCGCGACATCCTGGGCGTGCTGCGCAACTCGTACTGCCGCACGGTCGGCATCGAGTACACGCACATCCTCGACCCCGAGGAGCGGCGCTGGATCCAGGACCGCGTCGAGATCCCGCACGAGAAGCCGGACCCCGCCGTCCAGAAGTACGTGCTCTCGAAGCTGAACGCCGCCGAGGCGTTCGAGACGTTCCTGCAGACCAAGTACGTCGGCCAGAAGCGCTTCTCGCTCGAGGGCGGCGAGTCGGCGATCCCGCTGCTCGACACGCTGCTGGACAAGGCCGCCGAGCACGAGCTCGACGAGGTCGTCATCGGCATGCCGCACCGCGGCCGGCTGAACGTGCTGGCCAACATCGTCGGCAAGCCGATCTCGCAGATCTTCCAGGAGTTCGAGGGCAACCTCGACCCGGGCCAGGCGCACGGCTCCGGTGACGTGAAGTACCACCTGGGCGCCGAGGGCAAGTACTTCCGGATGTTCGGCGACGGCGAGACGAAGGTCTCCCTGACGGCGAACCCGTCGCACCTGGAGACCGTGGACCCGGTGCTCGAGGGCATCGTCCGCGCGAAGCAGGACCTCCTGGACAAGGGCGGCGAGGGGTACACCGTGCTGCCGGTCCTGATGCACGGCGACGCGGCCTTCGCGGGCCAGGGTGTCGTCGCCGAGACGCTGAACCTGTCGCTTCTGCGCGGGTACCGCACCGGCGGCACCGTGCACGTGATCGTCAACAACCAGGTCGGCTTCACGACCGCGCCGGAGCACTCGCGTTCGTCGCAGTACGCCACCGACGTCGCGAAGATGATCGGCTCGCCGATCTTCCACGTGAACGGCGACGACCCGGAAGCCGCGCACTGGGTGGCCAAGCTGGCCGTCGAGTACCGGCAGGCGTTCCACAAGGACGTCGTCATCGACCTGATCTGCTACCGCCGCCGCGGCCACAACGAGGGTGACGACCCCTCGATGACGCAGCCGGCGATGTACGACATCATCGACACGAAGCGTTCGGTGCGGAAGACCTACACCGAGTCGCTGATCGGCCGTGGTGACATCTCCGTCGAAGAGGCCGAAGCCGCGCTGCGCGACTTCTCGAGCCAGCTGGAGCACGTCTTCAACGAGGTCCGGGAGCTGGAGAAGCACCCGGCGAAGGCGAGCCCCTCGGTCGAGGAGGAGCAGCAGGTGCCGGCCAAGGTGGCGACGGCGATCACCACCGAGGCGCTGGAGCACATCGGCGACGCGTTCGTGAACGTGCCCGAGGGCTTCACCCCGCACCCGCGCGTCAAGCCGGTCATGGAGCGCCGCCACAAGATGTCCCGCGAAGGCGACATCGACTGGGCGTTCGGCGAGCTGCTCGCGTTCGGGTCGCTGGCGATGGAGGGCCGGCTGGTCCGGCTGTCCGGCCAGGACTCGCGCCGCGGCACGTTCACCCAGCGGCACTCGGTGTTCATCGACCGCAAGACCGGCCAGGAGTACTCGCCGCTGCAGAACCTGGCCGACGGCCAGGGCCGCGTGATGATCTACGACTCGGCGCTGTCGGAGTACGCGGCCGTCGGCTTCGAGTACGGCTACTCGGTGGCGAACTCCGAGGCGCTGGTCATGTGGGAAGCGCAGTTCGGTGACTTCGTCAACGGCGCGCAGACCGTCATCGACGAGTACATCTCCTCGGGCGAGGCCAAGTGGGGCCAGCGCTCGGACGTCGTGCTGCTGCTGCCGCACGGCCACGAGGGCCAGGGCCCGGACCACACGTCGGGACGCATCGAGCGGTTCCTCTCGCTGTGCGCGGAGGGCTCGATGACGGTGGCGGTGCCGTCCACCCCGGCGAACTACTTCCACCTGCTGCGCCGGCACGCCCTCGACGGCATCCAGCGTCCGCTGGTCGTCTTCACGCCGAAGTCGATGCTGCGCAACAAGGCCGCGACGTCGCCGACCGGCGACTTCACCGGCCAGAGCCGGTTCATGTCGGTCATCGACGACGTCACGCCGGACCCGGCGAACATCCGCAAGGTGCTGCTGACCTCCGGGAAGCTGTACTGGGAGCTGGTCGCGGAGCGGACCAAGCGCGAGGCGCACGACGTCGCGATCGTGCGGGTCGAGCAGTACTACCCGCTGCCGAAGAAGAAGCTCGCGGCGGCGCTGGAGCGCTACACGAACGCGACCGAGGTTGCGTGGGTCCAGGAGGAGCCGGAGAACCAGGGCGCGTGGCCGTTCTTCGGCCTCAACCTGCCGCGGAAGTTCCCGGAGCTGCTCTCGGGCCTGCAGGTCGTGTCGCGCCGCCCGATGGCGGCGCCGTCGGCCGGCTCGTCGAAGGTGCACGAGGTCGAGCAGAAGGCGCTGATCTCGAAGGCGTTCGACTGATCGCTTGAAACACGGCGAAGGCCCCGCACCACGGTGGTGCGGGGCCTTCGCCGTCTTAACTGACTTAACTAAGTGACTGCGACGCCGATTCCGCCAGCTTGTGCGCGTTGCGGCGGCAGCGGTCCACGTTCCGGTCCTGTTCGTCGGCCGCCTGGACGATCACGATGACGTCGACGTTGCCCTGGTAGAACTGCACCCCGCACTGCAGGCTGCTGCTGCCGTGCGGATCGGTGTCCGCGGCCTTCGTCGCCTTCCCGATCCCCGCAGTGATCGGCTTGGCGCCGTCCTTCACCGCGTTGTTGTAACCCGCCGCGGCGTACCTCGTGCCCGCGCCCGAACCGGGCACGTTCGACTTCGACAGGTACATCGTCACCTGCCCGGACGAGGACCCGGACTTCATCCAGGAGCAGCTCAGCTGGGTCATCGTGAGCTCGTCGTCCGACGTGGTGGCCGGCTTCGGCGGGTCGTCACGCATCAGGGGCGGCAGGCCCTGCATCCGGCTGGCGACCTCCGGGCACCGCGGCAGCGACGTGTACTTGTCCGGCTCGCCCGCCGGGGACGCCGAGGTGGTCGGCGCGGCCGTGGACCGCTTGTCGTCCCCGGACGTCAGCAGGAAGAACGCGCCGACGCCCGCCCCGGCCAGCACCAGGACCCCGGCCACGACCAGCACGACGATCAGCGCCGTCTTCCCGCCGCCGGGTTTCGGCGGCGGGTAGCCGGGATATTGCTGATGGTGCTGATACTGCTGGTACGGGTACTGCGGTCCCTGCTGCACGAATCGGACACTAGGCCATCCGCGGTGCCGGGGCGGGCGGTTTGCGGCAATCCACTCAGACGGTCAACGACCAGGTGTCGATGCGCCCGGTGTCGGCCGACGCGACGTCCTGGACCCGCAGCGTCCAGGTGCCGTTCGCGGCTTCACCCGAAACGTTCGTGCTGTAGGTCGTGTTGATGTCGTTGCTCGAGTCGTTGTTGGAGCCCTTCAGGCGGTACGCCGAGCCGTCCGGCGCGACCAGGTCGATCACCAGGTCACCGACGTAGGTGTGGACGATGTGGACCTCCACGGCCGTGGTCGCCGAGGCGTTGCGGCTGCAGCCCGAGACGCTCACCGTGCTGGTCACCGCGGCGCCGCGGTCGGGGATGGCGACGTCGGTGCCGTTGGTGACCGTGCCGCAGGTCGGCGGCGGCGGGGTGGTGCCGGTGCCGGTGTAGAGCAGGACGTTCGGCGAGCCGGTCCCGGGATTGGTCACCTTGCCGGTGGTGCCGTTCGTGACGAGCGCGTCGCGGACCTGCTGCGGTGTCGCGTTCGGGTTGGCGGCCAGGTACAGCGCCGCCGCGCCGACGACGTGCGGGGTCGCCATCGACGTGCCGCTGATCGTGTTCGTCGCGCTCGTGCTGCCGATCCACGACGAGGTGATGCTGCTGCCCGGCGCGAAGATGTCGACGCAGGAGCCGATGTTGGAGTAGCTGGCGCGGGCGTCGGTGGACGTCGTCGCGCCGACCGTGATGCCCGCCGCGACCCGGCCCGGTGAGCCGTTGCAGGCGTTGGCGCCGTTGTCGTTGCCCGCGGCCAGGCCGTAGGTGATGCCCGCGGTGATCGAGCGCTGCACGGCGGCGTCCAGCGTGCTCGACGCGCCGCCGCCGAGGCTCATGTTCGCGACGGCCGGCTTGATCGCGTTCGCCGTCACCCAGTCGACGCCGGAGATGACACCCGCCGTGGTGCCGGAGCCGCTGCAGTTGAGCACCCGGACGCCGACCAGCTTGACCTCCTTGGCCAGGCCGTACTGCGAGCCGCCGATGGTGCCGGCGACGTGCGTGCCGTGGCCCTGGCAGTCGGTGGCGTTGCTGTCGTTGTCGACGAAGTCGTACCCCGACGTCGCCCGGCCGCCGAAGGTGCTGTGCGTGAGGTTGATGCCGGTGTCGATCACGTACGCGTGCACGTTCGCCGCCGTGGTGCTGTAGCTGTACTTCTGGTCGAGCGGCAGGTTCCGCTGGTCGACCCGGTCCAGGCCCCACGACGGCGGGTTCAGCTGGTCGGCGCTCGCCCGCACGACCTTGTTCTGCTCCACATAGGACACCGCGGCGTCGGCGGCGATGCGCTTCGCCTGCGTCTCGGACATCGTGCCGGTGAAGCCGCGCAGGGCGGCGGTGAACGTTCTCGCGACCGTGCCGCCGTGGCGGCTCGTGACGTTCTTCGCCGCGCTCTCCACCGCCGTGCCGTCCTTGAACACGACGATGTAGCTGTCCTTGATCGTGTCGGCGCTCCCGGCGCCGACGATCGTGCCTTCACTCGCGGTCGCGACGGCGTTGCCGCTCAGCACGGTCAACGCGGAGATGGCTGCCAGGACACCGAATCTGTTCACCAGGCGCACGTGTTCGTCCCTTCTGGGCAGGGTCGACCGGGCGGCTCGTGCCGCCGGATCGCCAGTGGGGTGAGACGTGAAGCGCGTTCATGTGGAACGTGAGCGGAACTGTAGGTCGCGACCTGGTCAGATCGGTAGATCGTCTGGTTTGACCGATTCGAGAACCACTCGAACGGTCCCCTACCAAAGTCTGCCTCGCGGCTGACTGCGAAAACGATTTCCTTCCGGGGCCGGTTCGCGGCAAGGTGACGGCATGCTGATCCGCCGCGAAACGCCCGCCGACCAGGCCGTGATCCACTCGGTGCACAGTGCGGCCTTCCGGCGCGAACCCGGCGTGACGCCGGTCGAAGCCCCGCTCGTGGACGAGCTGCGCGCCGACGGCGACCTGGTCGACGCGCTGTCGCTGGTGGCCGTGCGCGACGGTGAGATCGCCGGGCACGTGTGCTGCAGCCGCGCCCGCGTCGGCGACGACACGACGTCGGCCGTCGGGCTCGGCCCGCTCGGCGTGCTGCCCGCGCACCAGGCTGCCGGGGTCGGCTCGGCGCTGGTGCACGCGGTGCTCGGCGCCGCGGACGCGCTGGGGTACGGCCTGGTCGTCCTGCTCGGCTCGCCGGACTACTACGCGCGCTTCGGCTTCGTGACAGCGTCGACACTCTTGATCACGGCGCCGGACCCGGCCTGGGGCAAGCACTTCCAGGCACGGACGCTGACCGGGTACAAACCTACGCAGGCGGGCGCGTTCGAGTACGCGCCGGCGTTCTCCCGGATCTGAACAGGAGCCCCGCATGTACAACCCCCGGTCGTCGGTCGGTGTCCGGATCAACCGCGAGCAGCCGCCGGCCCGGCTGGTCGAGCTGGCGCGGCAGGCCGAGGACGCGGGTCTCGACGAGGTCTGGCTGGTCGAGGACTGCTTCTGGGCGGCCGGCATCGCCACGGTGGCGACGGCGCTCGCGGTGACGTCGACGATCAAGGTCGGCATCGGCGTGCTGCCGGCGGTCGCCCGCAACCCGGCGATCGCGGCGATGGAGCTCGCCGCGCTGGCCGAGCTGCATCCGGGCCGGCTGATCGGCGGGCTCGGGCACGGGGTGGCGTCGTGGATGCGGCAGATCGGGGCCTACCCGGCGTCACCACTGGCGGCACTGGAGGAGACGCTGGTGGCGGTCCGCCGCCTGCTGGCGGGCGACCGCGTCTCGGTGACCGGCCGGCACGTCGACCTGGACGAGGTCGAGCTGGTGTTCCCGCCCGCGTCCGCACCCCCGGTCCTGGCCGGCGTCCGCCGCCCGAAGTCCCTGGCGGTGGCGGGCTCTTCCGCCGACGGGACGATCCTGGCGGAACCGTCCCCACCGGAGTTCGTGCGGACGGCGTTGGCCGGCATCGCTGTCGGGCGTGCGTCGGAGGGTGCGCCGCCGCACCACGCGCTGGTGACGTACAACTGGCTGGCTCTGGGCGATCCCGCGCGGGCCCGTCTGACGGTGGCGGAGTCGTTGACGCCGGGGGCGCGGGTGCAGGTGGAGGGCCTGCCGTTCGCTTCCGAGCTGCTGGCGCTGGTGGACTCCGCGTCCACAGTGGACGAACTGGCGGCGGGGCTGCGGCCGGAGTGGGTCGAACGCTTGGCGATCTGTGGTGACCTGGATCAGTGTGTGGCTTCGGTCCGCGCCCTTCACGACGCGGGGAGCGGGTCGGTGGTGCTGCTGCCGCTGCCGGAGGAGCCGCCGGAGCGGGGCATCGAGGACGCGGGCCGGGTGGCGGCAGCCCTGCGCGGCTGAGGCCGGGTCGAGGGGGGCCGATGTGCGTTCAAGGGGGCGTGGTCGCACGGTAGCGGTGCAGGAAACCTGGCGACCGAAAGCCGGTGGTAGCGCCTGCGCTACCACCGAGTCGGCGGCCGGCCCCAGGGTGGGGAGCCCGCGGCCGGGCCAGGATCGCTTCCATGACCAGGAAACGGAAAACCACCGCCGCCCTTGCCGTCGCGGCGATCGCGACCGGCACGCTCTTCGCCCCGGTGACCGCCGAAGCGGCCCAGCCGGACCCCGTCCGCGCGCTGACGCAGGCGGCGCATCCGCTGCGCACCACCGAACCCGGCCGGGACACCGCCGACCTGCGTGCGCTGGGCGCGATGATCGGCGACGCCCCGGTGGCCGGCCTCGGCGAGGCGACGCACGGCTCCCACGAGTTCTTCGCCATGAAGGAACGACTCTTCCGCTACCTCGTCGAGCAGAAGGGCTTCACCACCTTCGCCCTCGAAGTGAGCTGGTCGGCAGGGCTCAAGATCGACGAGTTCCTCCAGACCGGCGTCGGTGACGCGCGCACGATCGCGAAGGAAACGCTCGCCGGCTCGCCGTGGGACCGCGAGGAGTTCGTCCACCTCATCACCTGGATGCGCGACTACAACTGCCACCACCCCGGCCGCCCCGTCCACTTCGTCGGCGACGACCTCGGCGCCCCGACGCTGGACGACGAGTTCTTCGGCCGGGTGACCGGCTACGTCGAGCGGACCCATCCAGAGTCGCTGACCCGGCTGAACGAGCTCTACACCGGCCTGCGGCCGATCGACGACGTCTTCGCCTACGTGGCCAAACCGCTCGCGGAGCGGCAACGGCTCGCGGCCCAGGCCCAGCAGGCTCTCGAGCTGGTGCAAAGCCTCGGCGACGACTGGGTGGCGCAGGACGCCCGGTCCATCGCCCAGACCGCGAAGTTCCTCACGATCGACCTCGCCGACCCGGCCTCGGTGGCGAACTCCCAGCGCTTCCGCGACGAGGTCATGGCGCAGAACGTCGTCTGGTGGCAACGCCACACCGGCGCCAAGGTCCTGCTGTCGGCCCACAACGGCCACGTCGGTTACCTCTCCGGTGATCCCGGGCGGTACCCCAAGACGCAGGGCTCGTTCCTGCGCGACACGCTGGGCGCGAACTACGTCGCCACGGGCTTCACCTTCGACCGCGGTTCGTTCCTGTCGCAGGACGAAGCCGGCACCTGGCAGAAGTTCACAGTCGGCGCCGCGGGCCCCGGGTCGAACGAGCACACCCTCGACCAGGTCCGGTACCAGGACTACTACCTCGACATGCGGACCGCCCCGGCCGCGGCGCGCGCGTGGCTGGACGTCCCCCGCCCGACCTACGACATCGGGACGGCGTTCCCCGTCGACCCGGCGGACATCGCGCTCGCGCGGTCCTACGACCTGCTCATCCACCTTCACGACGTCCGCGAGGCAGAGAAGACCGCCTAGGACTTGAGGTTGTTGCGGGCCAGGAAGTCTTCGGCGATGTCGAGCGGGTTGCGCTTCTCCTCGGTGAACTCGACGTTCAGCTGGGTGAGCTGGTCGGTGGTCAGCGCCGCCGACACCCGGTTCAGCGCCGCGGCTTCCTGCGCCGACAACGTGCCCTTCGCCACCAGCGGCACGATGTTCTGCGCCGGGAACATGTTCTTGTCGTCGGTGAGCGGCACGAACCCGTTCGCCGCGATCGTCGACGATGTGCTGAACAGGTCCGCCACCTGGACGTCACCGGACTTCAGCGCCGCCACCGTCACCGGCCCGCCGGTGTCGGTGGTCCGGATCTCCTTGAACTCGCAGCCGTAGAGCGTCTTGATCTTGTCCTTCCAGCGGCTGCTCCACTGGCCCGGCCCGCCGAACACCAGCTCGCCGCACCGCTTCCCCAGGTCGGAGAACGTCTTGACCCCCGAATCCGCCAGCTGCTTCCCGACGACGAGCAGGTCCTTGTCCTCGGCCGGCGCCTGGTCCAGCACCTCGAACCCGGCCGGGATCTTCTGCCGCAGCTGCGTGTAGACGTCCTGCGGCGTGGTCGCCTGCGTGTCCTTGTCGAAGTACCGCAACAGGTTCCCGCTGTAGTCCGGTACCACCGACAGCGACTTGTCCTGCAGCGCCTTGACCACGACCTCGCGGCTGCCGACCGGCGGCCGCACGGTCACGTTCGTCGCCCCCGCGTTCTTCAGCGCGCCGGCGTAGATCTGTGCCAGCAGCAGGCTTTCCCCGACGTCGGACGCGCCGATGATGATGTCGCCGTTCGAGCCGCCCTCACCACCGCCCGCCAGCGGGTTTCCGCAGCCGGCCACCAGGACCAAGGCGGCGAGGACAACAGCCAGGCGCTTCATGCCGCCACCTTCTTGCCGGTCGCCGCCGCGGTCGCGAGCCGGACACCCTTGGGGACCAGCGCGCGGTTCAGCAGTGCGAACAGGACGTCGAGGACGATCGCCAGCAATGTCGTGAGCAGCGCGCCCGCGATCACCTGCGCGTAGTCCAAAATGGCCAGTCCATCGAGCAGGAACCGACCCAGGCCACCGAGTCCGACGTACGCGGCCACCGCGGCGGTCGCCACCAGCTGCAGCACGGCGTTGCGGATGCCGCCGAGCACGAGCGGCAGCGAGATCGGCACCTCGACCTTCCAGAGCCGCTGCCAGCCGGTCATCCCGATGCCCTGGGCGGCGTCGACCACACCGTGGTCGGTCGCCTGCAGCCCGGCGTAGGTCCCGGCCAGGATCGGCGGCACGGCCAGCACGACGAGCCCGATGATCGTCGAGGTGACGCTTTCGGTGAAGAGCAGGAACAAGAACGTGACGAGGCCCAGCGTCGGCAGCGCGCGGATCGCGTTGCCGGCACTCACCAAAGCGACACCACCGCGTCCCGTGTGGCCGACGAACAGTCCCAACGGGACAGCGATGACCAGGGCGATCACCAGCGACAAAGCGGTGTAGCCCAGGTGTTCCAGCAGCCGCTGCGGGACGCCGTCCGGGCCGGACCAGTGCGCCGGGTCGCCGAACCAGTCGAAGAGGTCGGTGATCATGCGACGGCCACCCCCGTGTTCCCGGCGCGTTCCCAGGGGGTCAGCAGGTTCCGGATCCCCACCAGGATCAGGTCGACGACCAGGGCCAGCACCAGTGTCAGCACGATGCCGGCGACGATCGGCGAGAAGTACTCACGCTGGAAGCCGTCGGTGAACAGCACACCGAGGCCGCCGGTGCCGATCAGCGCGCCCACGCTGACCAGGCTGATGTTGCTCACCGACGCGACCCGCACGCCGGCCGCGAGCACCGGCACGGACAGCGGGAGCTCGACGGCGAAGAACTTGCGCACCGGCTTGTAGCCGACCGCGGTGGCCGCGGCGATCACCGACGGCGGCACCGCGTCCAGCGCGTCGAGCACCGGGCGGACCAGCAGCGCGGTGGTGTAGATCGTCAGCGCCACGACGACGTTGATGCTGTCCAGGATCTTCGACCCGATCAGGCCGGGGATGACTACGAACAGCGCGAGCGACGGAATCGTGTAGAGCAGGTTGGCCAGCACCATGAGCACCGACCGCGCGGGCTGCCAGCGGTGCCCGAACCAGCCGGCCGCGATCGCCAGCACGATGCCCAGCACCAGCGGCAGCAGCGCGAGGTAAACGTGGTCACCCAGGTCGCTCAGGATCCCGGCGCGGTTGTTCGCGCTGCCCAGGTACCGCCCGAGCTCGTCGAAGAAGCTCATGACGCCTGCGGGGTCGCCTCGATCACGTCGAGCACTTGCCGGGCGACCACCCCGCCGAGCACGCGGTGGTCCTCGTCGACGACCACGCCGAGGCTGGCCGGCGACGACAGCGCGGCGTCGAGCGCGCCGCGGATCGGGGTGCCGTGGATCCAGAGCGAGCCACCCGCGACGAGTCCGTCTTCGGCGAGCGGGCCGTCCACTGTGGAATTCGGCGGCAGCCACCCGCGCGGCTGCTTGTCGGCGTTGACCACGAGCCGCCAGGTGTCGCTCGCCGGCACCGTCGAGCCGATCTCGACCAGCTCGAGGTCCTTGATCTCGACGCCGTCGGCGGAGAGGAACGAGAGACCGCGGTAACCGCGGTCGCGGCCGACGAACGAAGCGACGAAGTCGTCCACCGGGTGGCGCAGCACGTCGGCGGGGGTGCCGTACTGGGCGAGCACACCGCCGACCCGCAGCACCGCGACCTTGTCACCGAGCCGGACGGCCTCGTCGATGTCGTGCGTGACGAACACGATGGTCTTGCCCAGCTGCGACTGCAGCCGCAGCAGCTCGTCCTGCAGGCCTTCGCGCACCACCGGGTCGACCGCGGAGAACGGCTCGTCCATCAGCAGCACCGGCGAGTCCGCGGCGAGCGCGCGGGCGACGCCGACGCGCTGCTGCTGGCCGCCCGAGAGCTGCGCCGGGTACCGCTTGCCGACCTCGACCGGCAGGCCGATGGTCTCGAGCAGCTCGGCCGCCCGCTTGCGCGCCTTCGCCTTGTCCCAGCCGGACAGCAGGGGCACGGTGGCGATGTTGTCCAGGACCGTCCTATGTGGAAAGAGGCCGGCGTGCTGGATGACGTAGCCGATGCCGCGGCGCAGCAGCGCCGGGTCGCCCTCGGCGACGTCCTTGCCGTCGAGCAGCACCTGGCCGGAGGTGGGCTCGATCATCCGGTTGATCATCCGCAGCGACGTCGTCTTGCCGCAGCCGGACGGGCCGACGAACACGGTGATCGTGCCGTCCTCGACCGTCAGGTTCAGCTTGTCGACGGCGACCGTCCCATCGGGATACTGCTTGGTCACGTCGCGGAATTCGATCGTCACTTGCCCACTCCCCGTGTCAGGTCCAAACGACCGTAGCCGAGTCGGCGGTGGTTGGCACGCTGTTCCGGCAGGTGGTGACTAGGCTCGGAGCCCGTGAACGCACTCGACGACGTCCTCGCCAAACACGGTGTCGGCGTCCGCCCGTTGTACCGCGTCATCGACCTGCTGCGGACGGGCGACCACGACCTCGGCGAGCTGGTCCGGCTGAGCACGGCGCCACGGCGCAGCGTGGAGGACGTCCTCGCGGCCCTGGGCGACGACCTCGACCGCAGCGGCGACCGGCTGCGGATCTCCCCCGGCGTCGCCGCGTCGTACCTGCAGTACAGCGCGCCCCGCTACGCCGACCCGCTCGACGAAGCCGTCGCAACGCACGAGCTGCTGCCGAAGGTCGCCGAGTGGGTGGCCGAGGTGCCGTCGCCGCTGGCCGCGCTCGACCATGTGCAAGCCACCCCGGAGACGGTGCTGCGCCGCGCGTTGTGGCTGGACGCGCGGTACGACCTCGCGTCGGCGCGGCTGCTGTTCCTCGGTGACCACGACCTGACGTCGCTGGCGGTGCGGGCGGTCTGCCCGTCGGCCGAGCTGACCGTCGTCGACCTCGACGAGCGGGTCCTCGCCTACCTGGACGAACGTGGCGGGCGCGAGATCCGGACCGTGCACACGGACCTCCGTGTCGGCCTGCCGCCGGCCCTCGGCAGCGGCTTCGACCTGGTGTTCAGCGATCCGCCGTACACGCCGGAGGGCATGGGCCTGTTCGCCGCGCGCGGGGTGCAGGCACTGCGGGAGCCGAGTGAGGGACGGCTGCTGTTCGCCTACGGCTACAGCCCGCGCCACCCGGCACTAGGCGCGCAGGTGCAGCGGTCGCTGGCCACGCTCGGGCTGACGTTCGAGGCGATCCTGCCCGGCTTCAACCGCTACTTCGGGGCACAGGCGATCGGCAGTGCGGCGGACCTCTACGTCTGCCAGCCGACGGCGAAGGCCAAGAAGATGCGCGGCGGCAAGGGAAAGTCCGCGATCTACACCCACGGGCCGCAGTCGGTGGAAGCCGCCGGGACCAAACCGGCGCTGCTGGAGAAGCTGAGGGAGATCGCCGTGGCCGGCGGGCTTTCACTGGAGTCGCGGCCGGTGGACTGGGCGATCTCCGGCCCCGAAGGGGACGCGATCGCGATGGACCTCACCGCCGACCCGGGCCCGTGGCTGCTGCGGACGCTGCTGGGCACGAACGCCCGGCGGCTCGCGCTGCTGCTGCCGAACGCGCACCCGGACCTCGCGGACGAACGGTCCCAGACCGCGCTTTCGGCGCTGGTCCAGGGCAAGTACGCGCTGCGCTACCTGCGGAGCACCCCGGACAACCGGCACGCGGTGGTGGTCGCGGACGCCGTCGAGCACCAGGACGAGGTGCTGACCCGCGCCCACGCCCGGCTGGCGAACGTCTCCCTCGACGTCCCCGAAGACCTGCGCGACCTGCGCCTGGTCGACGTCCCCCGCCACCGCCTCCCCGACCTGCTGGGCTGAAGCGCCCCAATGTGGCCTTCGGTGCGTCTGACGCACCCAAGGCGGCCTTCGGTGCGTCAGACGCAACCAAGGCCGCCTTGGGGCGCTCGGGTCAGGCCGTGACGCCGTCGGCTTCCGCCGCTTTCGCCACCGCGGCGGCCACCTCGGGGGCGACCCGCGGGTCGAGCGGGCTCGGGACGATGCGGTCCGGGCCCAGGTCGTCGGTCGCCACCGACACGATCGCTTCGGCGGCCGCCAGCTTCATGTTCTCCGTGATCGCCCGCGCGCCGGAGTCCAGCGCGCCGCGGAAGACGCCGGGGAACGCCAGCACGTTGTTGATCTGGTTCGGGAAGTCGCTGCGCCCGGTGGCCACGATCGACGCGTAGCGCGAGGCCACCGCCGGGTGCACCTCCGGGTCCGGGTTGGACAGCGCGAACACGATGCCGCCGCCCGCCATCCGGCCGAGCAGCGTCTCGTCGATCGTCGCGCCGGACAGGCCGAGGAACACGTCGGCGCCCTCGAGCGCCTCGGCCAGGCCACCGCGCAGGCCCGCCTTGTTGGTCGTCGCGGCCAGCCGCTGCTTGATCGGGTTCAGGCCGTCCCGGTCGGTGTGGATGATGCCGCGCGAGTCGAGCACGGTGACGTCGCCGATGCCGGCCTCCTGCAGGATCCGGGCGCAGGCGACCCCCGCCGCGCCGGCCCCGGAGACGACCACGCGCTGGTCGGCGATCGCCCGGTCGAGGACCAGGTTGGCGCCGCGCAGCGCGGCCAGCGTGACGATCGCCGTGCCGTGCTGGTCGTCGTGCATGACCGGGCAGTCGAGCGCCTCCTTGAGCTTGTCCTCCAGCTCGAAGCAGCGCGGCGCGGAGACGTCCTCGAGGTTGACCGCGCCGTAGGACGGCCGCAGCCGCACCAGCGTCTCGACGAT
Organism: Amycolatopsis sp. NPDC051758; assembly: GCF_044453095.1. NCBI lineage: Bacteria > Bacillati > Actinomycetota > Actinomycetes > Pseudonocardiales > Pseudonocardiaceae > Amycolatopsis > Amycolatopsis sp. NPDC051758. The sequence goes on from NZ_JBITCJ010000004.1 coordinate 743,171, forward strand.
CTCGTCGACGTCGGTGGTGTCCAGCACCAGCGGGATCGAGTCGAGCCCGCCGAAGGTCTTGAAGAGCACCGACTTGCCCTCCATGACCGGCAGCGACGCGCTCGCGCCGATGTCACCGAGGCCGAGCACCGCCGTCCCGTCGCTCACCACGACGACGAGCCGGTCGGCCCACGTGTACCGCTTGGCCTTGGCCGCGTCCTCGGCGATCGCACGGCTCACCTTCGCCACACCCGGGGTGTAGGCGATCGAAAGGTCACGCGGGCTGGAGATGGGGCGGGTCGCCGCCACCGAGAGCTTGCCGCCCTCGTGCCCGGTGAAGATCTCTTCGTCGGTGACCGGCGCGACGGCGCCGGTGGGGTCGCTCATGGGGTTTCCTGTCGTCGTTTCCGTGATTCCTCCAGTAGGAATGACGGAACTCGCGGTTCGGACGTGGGTCACTGGAAATACTCCTGGGCCTGCGAGCGGGGGACCACGTTTGCGGGGATGAAGGCACACCCCGTACGCGGGTTTGTCCTCCGGCACGGCAGCCCAGCGCGGTAGCGCCGGCCTGTCGGCGAGGCGTCACGTCGGCCATCGGTGCCGTGGGTCTGGCGATGGCCGCGGACGCGGCGGTCCAATCATTGTGACAGGTCCGCCCGCGCAAGGGACCCCTCGGTGCGGTTGATGTCACACCGTCGCTGATTTGCGGCAATTCCCAAGACGTCTGTCCGGTTTTTTTGGCACCCGATAAGCTGGGGGCATGCAATTCCGCCGGCTGAACATCCCGGACGCCTACGAGTTCACCCCCCGGGTCTTCCCCGACGACCGCGGCCTGTTCCTCGCCCCCTTCCAGGAGGAGGTCTTCCGCGAGGCCGTCGGCCACCCGCTGCGGCTCGGCCAGTCCAACCAGAGCGTGTCGCGGCGCGGCACCATCCGCGGTGTCCACTTCGCCGACACACCACCCGGCCAGGGCAAGTACATCTACTGCGCGCGCGGGTCGTTCCTCGACGTCATCGTCGACCTCCGGGTCGGCTCGCCGGCCTTCGGCACCTGGGACAGCGTCCTCATCGACTCCCGCGAGCACCGCGCCGTCTACCTCGCCGAGGGCCTCGGCCACGGCATCTTCACCCTCGAAGACGACACCGTGATGGCGTACCTCTGCAGCGAGCCGTACAACCCGACGGGCGAGCACGGGATCACCCCGCTCGACCCGGCCCTGGACCTGCCGTGGCCCACGGACATCGAGCCGGTCCTGTCGGCCAAGGACCGCACCGCGCCCACGCTGGCCGAAGCCCGTGACCAGGGCCTGCTGCCGATGTACGACGACTGCGTCGCCTACTACGACAAGCTGCGCTCGGCGAACTGATCATCGCCCGGCCTGAGAAAACCTGCCTCTTGCCGATTTAGTAAGCGCGCATATAGTCTGCTCGCATGGCACTTTACAAATACGAGCACAGCGAGACGTCCACCGCGCCCGCGGACACGATCTGGCCGCTCTGGGCCGACACCGCCCGCTGGCCGGAGTGGGACGCGGGAGTCCGCTCGGTTGTCCTCGACGGCCCCTTCGCCGCCGGCACGAGCGGCACCATGACGATGGATGACATGCCGCCGATCCCGTTCACCCTCACCGAAGTCACCGAGGGCCGGAGCTTCACCGACGAGACCCGGCTGCCGGACGCCCACCTGCGGTTCGAGCACGTCCTCGCCGACGTCGAAGGCGGCACTCGGATCACCTACCGCGTCACGATCGACGGGCCCGAGGGGTTCGGCCCGCAGGTCACTTCGGACACTCCCGACGCGATGCGCGTCTTGGCCCGGCTGGCTGAGGCATCCTCGCGGGTATGACCGCCCCGGAGTCCCGCCTGCCCGGCCCCGAGCGCAGCCCCGGCTTCCTGCTCTGGCGGGTGACGCTGGCCTGGCAGCGGGCGATGCGGGCCGCGCTGGCGCCGCACGACCTCACGCACGTCCAGTTCGTGCTGCTGACCACCACGTGGTGGGGGGCCCCCCCCGGGGGGGCCCCCCCCCGACCCAGCGGCAGCTGGCCGAGCAGGCCGGCACCGACACGATGATGACCAGCCAGGTCGTCCGCAAGCTCGCCGAGCGGGGGCTGCTGGAACGTACGGACGACCCGGCCGACGCCCGCGCGAAGCGGCTCCAGATCACCGCGCCGGGCCTGGAACTGGTCGCGAAGGCGCTGAAGGACGTCGAGGCCGCCGACACGTCGTTCTTCTCGGACGTCGACGACGGCTTCACCGAGTCGCTGGCACGCCTCAGCCCCTGAGGTCTTCGGCCAGCACCCGCTCGATGTTGCGCTCGGCCAGCGCCGTGATCGTCACGAACGGGTTGACGCCGGTGCTGCCGGGGATGAGCGAGCCGTCCGTGACGTACAGGTTGCGGTAGCCCTTGACGCGGCCGTAGTCGTCGGTCGCCTCGCCGAGCACCAGCCCGCCCAGCGGGTGGTAGGTGAACCGGTTTTCGAACGTGCGGGTGTCGCCGAACAGGTCGTAGCGGTAGATCGTCTTGTTCGCCCGGTTGACCTTGTCGAACAGCGCCTTCGCGGCGTCGATCGACGGCTGCCCCTGCGACGCCGTCCAGCGCAGTTTCGCCGAGTCGCTCGCGGCGTCGTAGGTGAAGTGCCCGCGTTCGGGGTTCTTGGTGATGGCCAGGTAGAGGCTGACCCACGTTTCGAGGCCGGCGGGCACCGGCGCGATCTCGGCGAACGCCGGGTGCACCGGGTCGGCCCAGTTGTCGATGCCGAGCGCGGGCATGCCGGACTGCAGGCCACCGGTGGTGTCCCAGACGTGGTTGGCCCGGCCGAGCATGACGTTGCCGTTGGTGCCCCAGCCCCGCCCGACGGCCTCACCCAGCTCCGGCAGCCGGCCGGTGTCGCGGGCGCGCACCAGCAGCTCGGTCGAGCCGACGCTGCCCGCGCCGAGGAACAGGTGCTTCGTGGTGACGTGCTTGGTCGCCAGCACCGTGCCGCGCTCGTCGATCTCGCGGACGACCAGCGTGTACGTCCCGTCGGGCTGGTGGATGATCTCGCGGACCTCGTGCAGCGTCTTGATGGTCACGTGGCCGGTGCCGAGCGCGACGGCGAGGTAGGACTTGTCGAGCGAGCGCTTCCCGTGGTTGTTGCCGTAGATGACCTCGGACGCGTCGGCCGAGCGCGGGACCGTGCCCGCCTCCTCCCGCCGCAGGTAGTCCATGTCGTACACGCTCGGCACGAACACCGTGCCGAACCCGGCCTTGCGCGCGGCCTTCCGGGAGACGCGGGCGTACTGGTAGGACTTGCACGTCTCGAACCACCGCGGGTCGACGACGTTGACCCCCAGCGCCGCGTTCGCCCGCGGGAAGTACTTGCCGTACATCTCGCCGGCGTCGACCCGCGGCAGGATCTCCTCGAAGTAGGAGCGCTTCGGCGTCACCGCCATCGCGCCGTTGACCAGGGAACCGCCGCCGACGCCGCGGCCGAGGTACACCGCCATGTCGCCGTAGTTCACGCGGTCGAGCACACCGGCGTAGCGCCCGATGTCCCGGTTGGCCAGGTCGAGCCAGAGGAACGACGCGAGCGGCGCCTCGGTGCGGTCCTTGAACCACATCGACCGCTCGTCCGGGGTGAGCATCGAGGGGAAGACCTTGCCGTCGGCGCCCGGGGTGGTCCACAGCCGGCCCATTTCGAGCATCAGCGTCGGCACCCCGGCCTCGCCGAGCCGCAACGCCGTGACGGCGGCGCCGTAGCCGGTGCCGACGACCACCGCCGGGGCGAAGTCCGGCAGCGGTGTGGCGCTCGCCGGCCGCGTCGAGACCGTGGTCAGCCCGAGGGCGGCAGCGGAGTTCAGAGCGGCGAGGCCGAGGAACCGGCGGCGGGAGAAGACAGACATGGGCCGATCATGACCCAGTTCAGTGAACGGTGTTAACTAATCAGAACGTGTTTCACCCGGTCGAGGGAATTTCGGGTGTTCCCCTGGGGGCGATCCCGGATGTCCGCACGACCGGGTGCGAGCAAGCTCACCGGCATGAAACTTCTCGCACTGGGGGCGGCCGCGGTCGCCGTGGCCGCACTGGGGGTCGCGCCCGGGACGGCGTCCGCCGACGAGCTGCCGACGTTCGACTTTTCGGACTGCCCGGCACCGCCGTCGAACGCCGACCCGGGCACGTGGCGCTGTGAAGCCTTTGTCTCCCAAGGGAAACTGACGATCGGCGGCCGCGAGATCCCGCTCGGCGAAATGCGGCTGACGTTCAGCGAAGGCCGGGTGAACGGCCAGTACGCCCAGGTGTTCGGCGCCCTCCGGCACGCACCCGCCCGCGTCCCCGGCCTGGCGGGCGCGACGCTTCAGCTGCGCTACGGCGGCTACTCCGACTTCCACAGCGACGACGTGCGCCGCGGCGAGCTCGACGTCTACGCCGTGGTGCGGCACCCGTTGCTGCGCAAGGACTGCAGCATCGGCACGGAGGCGAAGCCGCTGCACACGGTGGTGCACGACGACCCGGCCGTGCCGCCGCGGATCATCTCGGAGAACCCGCGGACGGCGTTCTCCGGCACCGTCGACCCGGACCTCGCCCTGCCCGCGACGACCGGCTGCGGCGCCCTCGGCCGGCTCGTCGACCGGCGGCTGGGCCTGCCGTCGCCGGCCGGCGAGAACGCGTTCCACCAAGCCTCCTACGTGCAGTACAAGCCGCTCTAACGCTTCTTCGGCGTCACCCAGATGGTGATCGTCCCGGTGACCACCGGCTTGCCCCGCGCGTCCGAAATGGTCACCGGGACCGGGAGCTCGAAACCCTCGTCGCCGAACCCGGGCAGCTCCGGCACCGACGCCACCGCACGCAGGCCCGTCTCGGCCTTCGCGACGTACTCGACGCTCATGCCCTTCGGCAGCCAGCGGTGCGTCGCGGGGACCGTCGCCTCGGCGAGCATGCCCATCGCGATCTCGGCGAGGTTGCAGGCCGCGATCGCGTGGAACGTGCCGATGTGGTTGTAAACACCCCACCACTTCGGCGCGGTCACCTCGCAGTGCCCCGGCCGCAGCTCGCGCACCGAGGGCAGCACCGTCCGGAAGTACGGCACGCGCAGGCACATCGCGGCGCTGAACAGCTGTTTCCCGCCCGGCTTTGCGGCCAGCTTGTGCCACAGCGCGAACGTCGGCGTCTCGGCCATCAGGTCTCCTTGAGCTAAGCTACTGCTCAGTAGCCAAGCAGACGCCCGGCCGGTGCGCAAACCGCCGGATATATTCGCCCGTGTGGCGAACCGTCTCTTCCTCCTCCGGCACGGCCAGACCGAATGGTCGGTGAACGGACGGCACACCGGCCGCACCGACATCCCGCTGACGCCGGCCGGTGAAGGCCAGGCGCTCGCCGCCGGCGGCACGCTCCGGAGCCTGCTCGGCGGCCCGTCGCTGGTGCTGTCGAGCCCACGCGCGCGAGCGCTGCGGACGGCCGCGCTGGCCGGGCTGCGCGTCGACGACGTCACCGAGGACCTGTCCGAATGGGACTACGGCGAGTACGAGGGCATCACCACCCCGCAGATCCGGGAGACCGTCCCGGGCTGGACGGTCTGGACCCACCCGATCCCCGGCGGCGAAAGCGCTTCGGAGGTCTCCGCCCGCGCGGACCGCGTGCTCGACCGTGCTCGTCGTGACATCGAAGCCGGTGACGTGATCCTGGTCGGGCACGGGCACTTCAGCCGGGTGCTGGTGGCCCGCTGGGTCGGCCTGCCCGCCACCGCCGGCGTCCACTTCGGACTGGACGCGGCCGGCATCGCGGTGCTCGGCGACGAGCGCGGCGAACCCCAGATCGAACACCTCAACCTGCCGCCCGCCCTGGAGGACTGACGTGCCCGACCACCGCATCCGCCGGATCCGCCCCGACGACGTCGAGGCCGCCGTCGGCCTGGCGTACGCACTGGCCGAGTATGAGCGTGCGCCCGACGACTGCCACCTGACCGCCGAGCAGCTCCACGAAGCGCTCTTCGGGGACGCGCCGAAGCTGTTCGGGCATGTCGCCGAACTGGACGGCGAGGTGGTCGGTTTCGCCGTCTGGTTCCTCAACTACTCGACCTGGCGCGGAGTGCACGGGATCTACCTGGAGGACCTCTTCGTCCTCCCGGCCCACCGCGGCTCCGGGCTGGGCAAGGCGCTCCTGGCGGCACTGGCGGCCGAGTGCGTCGCGAACGGTTACGCGCGGCTCGAGTGGTCGGTGCTGGACTGGAACCCGGCGACCGAGTTCTACAAGGCCCTCGGCGCGGTGCCGATGGACGAGTGGACGGTCAACCGCCTCACCGACGAGCCGCTGCGGGCGCTGGCCGAGCAGGCGTAACTCACGTGACCAGAGCCGGAACTCGCGTGATCAGGGCCGGAACTCGCGAGTTACGGCCTCGATCACGCGAGATCCGGCCTCGATCACGCCGGTTACGGGCCTGATCACGCAGCTTCAGTCCTCTTCGTGGCCTTCGCGCTCGGCGCGGCGGCCGGCGAGCCCACCTCGTTCGGCGGCTTCCGTCTCCGTCTCGCCTTCGCGCAGGCCCAGCGCCCAGGCCCGCGACGGCCGCCGGAATAGCAGCACCAGCGCGGCGATGCCGAACAGGGCGATCGGCACACCCCAGACCGGCACCCCGGACGGGCCGAGCAGGTACCAGCCGAGCCCGACCACGATCAGCGCGATCACCACGCCGGGCGAGCGCGCCCACGTCTGGCCCAGGACGAGCCCGCCGGACGCGGCCAGGAACGCCAGCGCCACCACGATGAACGTGCCCGACTCGACGAAGACGTTGTTGCCCGGCTGCGCCGGTGAGCTCAGGCCGTTCACCAGCACGACGACCCCGAATACCAGCAGGGCGAGCGAGGGCACCGCGGTGACGACGCCGGCCAGCCGGACCTCACGGGGAGCGGGCGAGAGCTTCACTGCGGGCCTTCCGGAGGACTTGGTTTGCGGGAGCACAGTGGACTCGACCAGGGCGAGTCACCGTGCGTGAGCCATTTCGATCGTATGCCACCCGGTCGGCCGTTTTCGCGGGACCGCCCGGGCGCTGAGAATTCAGGTGTCGTCGATGAGCGGGCGGTCGGCCCGGGTGCACTTGTCACGACGAGCGGACACTCGCCACGTGAAGGAGGGCCGCCCGGCACAGGGTCACAGGTGCTGTTCGGTGCTGTTCGAAAGCGTCGCCGCGGCCGGTGCTTCCGGTCACCTTGCGCCGTCGAGAGGTTCTCGGGGCGGTGGGCGTCACTTACTCTGCGGTGGTGCGCGCAATCCTCGTCGTGAACCCCCAGGCCACCTCGACCACCGCCGGTGGCCGGGACGTCTTGGCGCACGCCCTCGCCAGCCAGGTCAAGCTCGACGTGGTCGAGACGGACTACCGCGGCCACGCGATGGCCGTCGCGCGCTCGGCCGCGCGGGACGGGATCGACCTGGTCGTGGCGCACGGCGGCGACGGCACGGTCAACGAGGTCGTCAACGGCCTGCTGGCCGACGCGGACGGCGACCCCACGCAGATCGGGCGCATCCCCGCGCTCGGTGTTGTGCCCGGTGGCTCGGCCAACGTCTTCGCTCGCGCCCTCGGCATTTCCGCCGACCCCGTCGAGGCCACCCACCAGCTGCTCAACGCGCTGGAGAACGACCGCTCCCACCGGGTCGGGCTCGGCCTGGCCGACGGCCACTGGTTCACCTTCAACTCCGGCCTCGGCTGGGACGCCGACGTCGTCGGCCGCGTCGCGAAGCGCCGGGGCAAGCAGACGACGGCCGGCCTCTACCTGAGGGCCGCGGTCCGCTCCTACTTCCGGCCGCCGCTGGGCCGGCCGGCCCTCACGATCCGCATCCCGGGTGAGGAACCCGCCGAAGCGCTGACCGCTTTCGTGTCGAACACCGATCCGTGGAGCTACCTGGGCGAGCGTCCGATCCACCTCAACCCGGGTTGCTCGTTCGAGACGGGATTGGGCTTGTTCGCGTTGAACGGTCTGGGGTTGCCCACGGTGTTCAAGCATGTACGCCGCGCTTTGGCTACGAAGAGCAACCAAAAGGGCAAACGTCTCGTGCGTCACGACGACCTGCCGATGATCCGCATCGACGCAGCTGAACCGGTAAACTTCCAGGTGGACGGCGACCTCGTCGGCCAGCGGACCAGGGTGGAATTCTTCAGCGTCCCGAATGCACTCAGCGTAATCGTGTGACGACGGGACACCTGATCGCCTGCGGCAAAGTGCAAGCTGCCGTTCGTCGACGCAGAAGCTCCACTCACCGCATCAGCCTTCCCTTCGGGCGGCTGTTTCGGAGAGAAACCGCAGGTCAGACGTGTCGCTCGGCCGGGTGAGCTGACTCACCGATCTTCAAGAAACACTTGTCGAACGCAGTGCTTCGTGAAAGCATTCACAAGCACCCAAGAACACGACCGCCATTGACGACTTGTGGCGCGGCTCTCTCCCGCGCCATATGAAGGAGCTCACGAACATGGACTGGCGCCACGACGCGGCCTGCCGAGACGAGGACCCCGAGCTGTTCTTCCCGGTGGGAACCAGCGGTCCTGCTCTGTCGCAGGTAGCTCAGGCGAAGGCCGTGTGCCACCGCTGCACCGTCGCTTCCGACTGCTTGGCCTGGGCTCTGGCCAGCGGCCAGGACGCGGGCGTGTGGGGCGGCATGAGCGAAGACGAGCGACGCGCTCTCAAGCGCCGCCGTACGCACATCGGCACGCGCACCAACGCCTGAAGTTCAATCGAAGCACCAGCTTTACCTCTAGCCGAGTAGGAATTTCACCCGGCGGGCATCCCTGTGCCCACGCCGTCTGGGGTGATACCTACCCGAACTGAGTTTAACAAGTGGGGCGAAACCACCCGGCGACGGGTGCGGTGAAACCTCACCGGGACTTCAAGTCCTCCCGCAAAACGCTGAACGGCCCGGCACCTCTGCACCAGGTGCCGGGCCTTCATCGTGTCCTGGGTCCGTCCGCGATCCGCACTCGATCACGACCACCGGGATCGAGATGCCCGGCGGTGATCAAGTCCAAACGCGACGGTCTAGAGCCGCCTCGAAAGAGGGATGCGCAGCGCGGCTTCCGTCCCGGTCGCCCGGGTCGACGACCCCTCGACGCGGACCTTCCGCAGCGACAGCGAGCCGCGCAGCTCCGACTCGACGAGTGTCCGCACGATCTGCAGGCCCAGGCCGTCCGAACGCTCTAGCGAGAAGCCCGACGGCAGGCCGCGCCCGTTGTCGCGGATGACGACGTCCAGCCAGCGAGCCGAGCGCTCCACGATCAGCTCGACCTTGCCCGACCGGCCGGCCGGGAAGGCGTGCTCGATGGCGTTCTGCACCAGCTCGGCCAGCACCATCACCAGCGGTGTCGCGATCTCCGCGACCACCACGCCGAACGAGCCCTTGCGTGACAGCCCCACCTGCGACTCCGCCGTGGCGACTTCGCCGACCATCGGCAGCACGTTGTCGAGCAGCTTGTCCAGGTCGACGCGCTCGTCGACGGAGATCGACAGCGCCTCGTGCACCAGTGCGATCGACGTCACCCGGCGCACCGACTCGGCCAGCGCGAGCCGCGCCTCCTCCGACGTCGTCCGCCGGGACTGCAGCCGCAGCAGCGCCGCCACCGTCTGCAGGTTGTTCTTCACCCGGTGGTGGATCTCGCGGATCGTCGCGTCCTTCGACAGCAGCGCGCGGTCACGGCGTTTGACCTCGGTGACGTCGCGGACCAGCACCAGCGCGCCCGCCGCCTGCCCGGCCGGGCGCAGCGGCAGCGCGCGGAACAGCACCACGGCGCCGCGTCGTGAGTCGGCTTCGGTGCGGCTCGACGGCTTCCCGTCGAGAGCCTCGATGATCCGGTGCGACACCTCGGTCGCGTCGAACGGGTCGCGGATCAGCGACCGCGTCAACGGCGCCAGCCGCGTGCCGACCAGGTCGGACTCGTGCCCCATCCGGTGGTAGGCGGACAACCCGTTCGGGCTGGCGAACACCACCGTGCCGCTGGAGTCGAGGCGGATCAGCCCGTCTCCGACCCGCGGTGACGTGTGTGTGTCGGTCGCGTTGGTGCCGCTCGGCGGGAACGTGCCGTCCACGATCATCTGGCACAGGTCACCGGCGCTGCCCAGGTACGCGATCTCCAGCGGTGAAGGCACGCGCGGCGCGGCCAGGTTGGTCTCGCGGCTCATCACGGCGACAACGTCGTCGTGGAACCGGACCGGGATGGCCTCGCGCCGCATCGGCAGGTCGCGGTACCAGTGCGGGTCCTCTTCGCGGCAGATCCGCACCTCGCGCATGGCCTTCGCCAGCTGCGGGTGCTCCTCCACGGTGAACCGGGTGCCGACGACGTCTTCCGGGTGCGCGGTGGGCGCCGTTGTCGGCCGCGCGTGCGCGACGCAGACGAAGTCGCCGCCGTCCGGCTGCAGGTCCTCGGTCACCGGGACCCAGAGCAGGAAGTCCGCGAAGGACAGGTCGGCCAGCAGCTGCCACTCGGCGACGACGGTCTGCAGGTGGTCCGCCGCCTCCCCGGGGAGGCCGGTGTTGTCGGCGAGCAGTTCGGCGAGCGTCGACACGGTTACTCGACCGTCCCGAGGACGTCGCCCTGCTGGACCCGGTCACCCTTCGCAACGGCGAGGCTGGTCAGCGTGCCCGCCTTCGCACTCACGGCGGGCAGCTCCATCTTCATCGACTCCAGGATCAGCACGGTGTCCCCCGCGGCCAGCGCGGCGCCCGGCTCGGCGACGACCTGGAGCACGGTGCCGACCATCTCGGCCCTGATCTCGGCCATCAACACCCTCCTCGCGCTGAACCGGACCACCCCATCCAACCAGAACGGCGCGCCATGACACACTTGAGAGGTTGACCCCAGCCCGGCAGGCGCCAGCGCCGCGGCCGTGGCCACCATTGACGACGAGGAGTGAACATGTCGAAGCGCGCCCGCAAGCGTCGCGACCGGAAGAAGAACGGCGCGAACCACGGCAAGAAGCCCAACGCCTGAATCCCGGCGTCCGGCATGACGAAGGCCCCCACACCACGGTGCGGGGGCCTTCGTCGTGCTCAGGCGCTATTCGGAACGCTGCTCGAGGGTGATCTCGGTGCGTTCGACCGTCACTCCGCCACGGGTGGCGACGGTCTGGCGGATCGACGCACGCAGCCGGCTCTTCAGCTCGGCCGGGGCGTGGTCACCGCCGCACTTGCGGGCCAGGAGCTGCTTGATGTGCTCGTCGATGCCGTACTCCTCGAGGCACGGCGGGCAGTCCTCGATGTGGGCGCGCAACGCGGCGTCCCGCTCGGCACTGCACTCGCGGTCGAGGAGCAGGTAGATGTCGGCGAGCGCCTCTTCGCAGCGGACCTTGTCGGACGCGCCCTCGCACATGTCGTTCATCGCCCCGCCACCTCTTCCTTGGTGCCCCGGACGAAGCCGCGCTCGCGCGCGACGTCGGCGAGCAGGTCGCGCAGCTGGGCGCGCCCGCGGTGCAGGCGGGACATCACGGTGCCGATGGGGGTGTCCATGATCTCGGCGATCTCCTTGTACGCGAAGCCCTCGACGTCGGCCAGGTAGACGGCCAGCCGGAACTCCTCGGGCAGCTTCTGCAGGGCGGCCTTGACGTCGGTGTCGGGCAGGTTGTCCATCGCCTCGACCTCGGCCGAACGCAGCCCGCTGGAGGTGTGGGCCTCGGCCTTGGCGATCTGCCAGTCCGTGATCTCCTCGGTGGGCTGCTGCACCGGCTGCCGCTGCCGCTTGCGGTAGCCGTTGATGTAGGTGTTGGTCAGGATGCGGTACATCCAGGCCTTCAGGTTCGTCCCGGCCTTGAACGACGCGAAGGCGGCGTACGCCTTCAGGTAGGTCTCCTGGACCAGGTCCTCGGCGTCGGCGGGGTTGCGGGTCATCCGCATCGCGGCCGAGTACAGCTGGTCGAGCAGCGGCATGGCGTCGCGTTCGAAGCGCTCGGCGCGCTCCGCCTCGGTCGCTTCTTCCGGCGCTGAGTTCTGCGTGCTCGGCAAACCGTTCCCTTCCCGCTCGGCGTCGATGCGCGTGCGCGCATACGGCGACGTCGAGTTTACGCGGGGGCCGGGCACACCGCGGTTCGCCGGTGCCTCGGGGCGACGACGGCTGCGAGAGCGTGTGGTGGCAAGGGTCGTGGTCACGTCCCGTACAACCGATCGGGTGCAGTGGACATTCCCTAGACTTCCGTCCCATGGCTGGCAAGGGCACCCCGGCGACCGCGGTTCTGACCAAGCAGAAGGTGGCGCACACGCTGCACGCGTACGACCACGACCCGCGCGCGGAGTCGTACGGGCTGGAGGCGGTCGAGGCCCTGGGACTGGACCGGGCGCGGGTGTTCAAGACGCTGGTCACCGAGGTCGACGGCCGTCTCGTCGTGGGAGTGGTTCCGGTCACGGGGCAGCTGGACCTGAAGGGTCTCGCGGCCGCGGCGGGCGGTAAGAAGGCGAAGATGGCCGATCCGGCGGCGGCCCAGCGGGCCACCGGGTACGTGCTGGGCGGGATCTCGCCGCTGGGGCATCGCAGCCGGCTGCCGGTGGTGATCGACGCGTCGGCGGAGAAGTACGAGACGGTGTTCTGCTCGGCGGGACGGCGGGGGCTCGAGGTGGAGCTGGCACCGGGTGAGTTGATCCGGCTGACCGGTGCCGTGGTGGCGCCGATCGCGGCCTGACCCGGGGTTCGCCGACTCGGCGCGAGCGCCCCAAGGCCACATTGGTTGCGTCTGACGCACCGAAGGCCGCCTTGGGTGCGTCAGACGCACCGAAGGCCACATTGGGGCGCTCGGGACCGGCCTCAGCCGAGCGGGCGCAGCACCCGCGAAAGCCACTCCGTCGCCGCCCGCGAGACGGTCGCCAGGTCGCGGCCCAGGCTGTGGTCGCCGTCCACCAGGACCAGCTCCTGGTGCGGTCCCGGCTTCGGGCGGCCGAACGGGTCGTGCTCGCCCTGGATCACCAGCGTGGGGACGTCGACCGCGTCGAACTCCGGCTGGCGGGTCTTCTCCGGGCGGCCCGGCGGGTGCTCCGGGAACGCCAGGCAGAGCACCGCCACCGCCTGACCGGCGGACGCCGTCCGGCAGGCCACCCGAGCGCCCGACGACCGGCCGCCGAACACCAGGGGCAGCGAGTCGAAGCGCTCCAGGAGCTCGTCCGCGATCGTCAGCCACGCCGTGTCCAGCTGGTTCGCCGGGGCCGGGGCGCGGCGGCCCGCCACCCGGTACGGCTGCTCGACCAGCGCCACGTGCACGCCGGCCGCCTGGGCCGCGCGCGTCACCGCGACCAGGTCCTTCGCGATGAGGCTGCCGCCCGCGCCGTGGCCGAGCATGAGCACCGCCACGCCCTCCTCGGCGCAGTGCAGGTAGACCCGGGCCGGGCCGTACGCGGTGTCGATCGCGAGGGCGGTCATGACTTCGGCACGTCGAACAACGCGCCCTCGGCTTCGAGCTGCTGCTGCGGGTCGACGCGCTCCAGCAGCTCGGGCCCGTTGTTGCGGACGTTGTTGACCAGGCTCGAGATCGGCCGCAGCTCCAGCGACGCGACGATGTCGTCCGGGGTGGGCACCAGCAGGTCGGTGACGTCGTCGCGGTCCGGGTCCAGCCAGCCGTCCCAGTGCGACTTCGGCACGATCAGCGGCATCCGGTGGTGGACGTCGGTGAGCTGGCCGGCGGCGTCAGTCGTGATGATCGAGAAGGTGATCAACGGCGAAGCGTTGTCGTCGTCCTTCGGCCGCCAGGTCTCCCAGATCCCGCCGAACGCGATCGAGGAGCCGTCCGGCTCCGTCATGTAGAACGGCTCCTTCTCCTTGCCGGTGCGGCGCCACTCGAACCAGCCGTCGGCCGGCACCAGGCAGCGGCGGGCCGTCAGCGCGCGCTTGAACGCCGGCTTCTCGGCCGCCGTCTCGGCCCGCGTGTTGATCATCCGCGAGCCGACCGACGGGTCCTTGGCCCAGAACGGCACCAGGCCCCACTTCATCATCCGCAGCGAGCGCTCGGCGGGCTCGTCCTCGAGAACCTGGCCCTCGTCGTCACGCGGGTGCCGCTGGACGACCGTGACCACGTTCTTCGTCGGCGCGACGTTGTGGTCCGCCCGCGCACGACCTTCCGTGAGGTCGATCGCCTCGAACTCTTCGATCAGCTTCGCCGGGTCCTTGGTGGCGGCGTAGCGGCCGCACATGTCCGACCTCCTCGCGGGGGAAACGTCCGGAACGCCATCGTTACACGCAGGCCAGGGCCCTGGCGAGCGGCATGGGATCATTCGGGTGGGCACCGGTGCACGAGAGGCGGACGGTTTGGCGCGCAACGACTGGAGCAAGCTGGACGAGTCCGACGTCCGCGTGCGTCCCGGCAAGGGCACCCGGCCCCGCAGCAAGCGCCGTCCCGAGCACCTCGACGCCGTGAACGCCATGGTCATCGGCAAGGACCGCGGGCGCTGGACCTGCGCGATCGACGCCGATCCCGAACGGGTGATCACCACGATGCGGGCCCGCGAGATGGGCCGGACGCCGGTGGTGGTGGGCGACCGGGTCGGCGTGGTCGGCGACGTCTCGGGCAAGCCGGACACCCTCGCGCGCATCATCCGCGTCGACGAGCGCACCAGCTCCCTGCTGCGCACCGCGGACGACACCGACCCGTTCGAACGGCTGGTCGTCGCCAACGCCGAGCGCCTCCTGATCGTCACGGCGCTGGCCGACCCGCCGCCGCGGACCGGCTTCATCGACCGCTGCCTGGTCGCCTGCTACGCGGGTGGCGTCGAGCCGGTGCTGTGCCTGACGAAGGCCGACCTGGCCAGCCCCGACGAGCTGCTCGCGGGCTACGCGGGCCTCGACATCCCGGCGATCGTGACCCGCTACGACGAAGAGCCCGAAGGCCTCGCGGAGATGCTGAAGGACCGGGTGACAGCGCTGGTCGGGCACTCCGGCGTCGGCAAGTCCACGCTGGTCAACCGCCTGGTCCCGGACGCCGATCTGGCCGTCGGCGTGGTGAGCGGGGTCGGCAAGGGGCGGCACACGTCCGTCGCCGCGGTGGCGCTGCCGCTGCCGGACGGCGGCTGGGTGATCGACACCCCCGGCGTGCGGTCGTTCGGGCTCGCCCACGTCACCGCGGACGACATCGTCGACGCGTTCGAGGAGTTCGCCGCGGCCGCCGAAGAGTGCCCTTCGGGCTGCGGGCACCTGGGGCCGCCCGAGGACCCGGACTGTGCGCTCGACGACGTCGTCACCGACGGCACGGCGCTGCCCGAGCGGCTCGCGTCGCTGCGGCGCCTGCTGGCCTCACGCGGCGGCCACGAGGTAATCCGCGCCACGGATTCTTGAGGCAACCGGGAACCGGTTGCGGATCGTCACCGTCACATCGGTAACCATTCGTCCGATCGGGCGATATGCCGAGCGGAAGATCCGATCCTGAGGGGAATTCGATGCGCAAGACCACCCTGGTCGCCGCCAGCGCCGCCGTCCTGGCGCTCACGCTGTCGGCTTGTTCCGGCAACTCCGCCAACGGCACCGCCGAGCCGGCGGCCGCGGGCAGCCAGTCGCAGGCCGACGGCGGCAGCGGCCTCGCCTCGCCGTTCACCGACGCGATCCAGCTGGCGTCGGCGTCCAAGCAGGGCACCGAGAAGTCCAAGTCGGCGAAGTTCACCATGGAGGGCTCGGTCGCCGGCCAGACCCTCACCGCCACCGGCGCGATGGCCTTCGACGGTGCGAACACCAAGTTCTCGATGACCAGCACCGCGGCCGGCGAGACCACCGAGATGCGCATGGTCGACAAGGTCATGTACATCAAGCTGCCGGCCGAGCAGCAGAAGCAGATGGGCACCGACAAGTCGTGGGCCAAGATCTCGGCCGACGGCACCGACCCGATCTCGCAGGCGATGGGGAGCGCGCTGTCGCAGTCGGCTGAGCAGAGCGACCCGAGCAAGATCCTGGACCAGGTCGCCAAGGCGGGCCGGATCATCTCGTCGGACCAGACCGAGCTGAACGGCCAGCAGGTCAACCACTACAAGGTGGAGCTGGACGTCGCCAAGTCGGTTGAGCAGTTCACCCAGCAGGTGCCGGCAGCCACGCGTGCCAAGCTGACCGAGATGCTCAAGGGCAAGGACGTCAAGATCCCGGCCGAGCTGTGGCTGAACAAGGACAACCTGCCGGTGCAGGTCACCATGGACCAGGGCCCGATGATGCAGGCGCTGGGCGTGCCGGGCGCGGGCGAGTCGAAGTTCACCATGAAGTACAGCGACTGGGGCACCACGGTCGACGTGGCGGCCCCGCCGGCCGAGCAGGTTGTCGACCTCGGCGAGCTGATGAAGCAGGGCGGCCGCTGACCGGCTGACCGTGAGTAGCAGCGGCTCCCCCGAACGGGTTCGGGGGAGCCGCTGTGTTTTTGTTGTCGCCATGCGCAAAGCCGCCGTCGTGCTGCTGCTCGCCCTGCTCGCCGGTGCGTGCTCCCCCGCCTCCCCGCCACCGTCGTTCGACGACGCACGGGCACTGGCCGACGCGGCCACGGCGGCCACCACGAGCGGCGGCTCGGCGAAGTTCGGCACGGACGTCGCCGTCGGCTCCGTCCGGTCGAAGGGCCAGGGCCAGGCGCGGTTCGGCGCCGGCGGGACGTCCCAGGTGATGACGACCGACTTCATCGGCGAGCCGATGGAGCTGCGGCTGGTGGCCGGGAAGCTGTACGCGAAGGTGCCGGAGGGCTCGCGCGACGAGGTCGGCGCCGGCAAGCCGTGGGTGGTCGTCGCCCAGGACGGCACGGACCCGTTTTCCCAGGTGCTCGGCGGCAGCCTCGCGCAGCTGGCTGCGCAGAACGACCCGGCGCACACGCTGGGCGAGATCCGGACGGCGGGCACGATCGTCTCGGCCGAGCGCACCGACCTCGGCGGCGTGGCGGCGGAGCACTACCGCGTCGACCTCGACCTGGCCCGGCTCGGCACTGACCTGCCCGCGGGGCTGTCAGCCGACGAAGCCGGGCGGCTCGGCGGCAAGTTCCCGGTGGAGCTCTGGCTCGACGACACGCACCGGCCGCTGCAGATCGTGCTGGACCTCTCGCCGATCCTGCAGGGCGGCGAAGCGCGGATCACGACCCGCTACACGGACTGGGGAGCGCCGGTCGAGATCCAGCCGCCGCCTTCGGGCGAAGTGGGCTAGTCACGTTTTCGCCCGCCGTCTCGTCCGGATGTCTGTCGAAAGGAGACGGACATGCGGGTGATGGTGATCGGGGCGACGGGTGTGCTGGGGCGCCCGGCGGTGACGCGGCTGCTGGCGGCGGGGCACGAGGTGAGCGGCCTGGCCCGCGACGCCTCACGCGGGCCGGCGATCGAGGCGACCGGCGCGAAGCCGGTGACGGGCGACCTGTTCTCGCCGACTTCGCTGGCGGCTGCCTTACGCGGTCACGACGCCGTGCTGAACCTCGCGACGCGCATCCCCCGGAAGGTGACGAGCAAGTCCGCCTGGGCCGGGAACGACCACGTCCGGCTGGCGGGGAGCGCCGCGCTGGCGGCCGCGGTCCGGCAGGTCGACGAGGTGCGGATCGTGGTCCAGGAGGGGATTTCGTTCGTGTACGCGGACGGCGGCGATCGGTTGCTCACGGAGGACGCTCCCCTGCGGCCGCGCGGGGTGACGGCTTCCTCGGTCGTGGCACACGCGAACGTGGCGGCTTTGGAGGACCGGACGGTGGTTCGGCTGCGGATCGGGACTTTGGTGGGTTCTGACGCGATGACTTCGGCTCTGCTGGCGGCGGCCCGGCGTGGAGCTCCGCTGATCATGGGGTCGCGGTCGGATTGGACAACGGCGATCCACCCATCCGACGCGGCTGCGGCCGCGGTGGCGGCGTTGGACGCGCCTTCGGGGGTTTACAACGTGGGGGCGCCGGCGGTGTTGAAGGGCACCTTGGGCGCGGCGATGGCTGCGGCGGCCGGGGTTCGGAAGGCGCGGGCGCTGCCGAAGTGGCTGGTTTCGCGGCTGGCGATGGCCGAGCCGATGGGGCGGTCGCAGCGGGTGGACTCGGGGAAGCTGATGGCCGCGACCGGGTGGCGGTGTGAACGGCCGGCGCCGGGGCCGGAGTGGTTCGCGGCGGAGTGAGGGATCTTCCCGGATGGCGGGGGCTCGCAAGGTGGCCCGCAGGCCTGCGATGGGGCGCCTCCGATGCGGTGAATGAGTCGTTCACTGCATTCCGGAGGGCACCCCAGGGGCCACCAGCCCACAAGAACAGCCCCCGCCCGTCCCAGGGGGGCGTCCCCGGCTCCAGTCTATCGGCCACCCCCGACCGAAACCCCAGTTCAGCCACTCGGCCCACAAGTTATCCACAAGCATTCACACCTGTGGACAACTCGGTAGAACGGATCCCTCAGAGCAGCTCCAGCAGGAACGGCAGCTCCTGCGGCGCGTACCAAGCCAGCTCATGGTCCTCGGCGTCGCCCAACGTGAACTCCGCGTCCGGGTCGCCCAGATCCGCCGCGTCGATCACCGCTGCCGCCGCGGACACCGCGTCCGCCGCCTCCGCCGCGTCCACGTGGATCGCCGCCACCGCCGAAAACGGGATCGGGCCGCCGATGCGGACCACCGGGGCGTCGAGGTCCGGGCGCAACGTCAGGCCCTCGACGTCCGCCGAGATCACCACGCGGCGTGGCTCGCCCTTCTCCTCCGCCGCGATCAGGCGCAGTGAAGCGCGGGCCGCGTCCAGCAGTGCCGCGTACTCCAGCTCCTCGTCGCTCCCGCTCACGTACGCCTCGCGCAACGCGGGTGTCAGCGCGAACGCCGTCCCGCTGCGGGGGCGGAATTCGCCCGAGGTTTCGAGGTCGCGAAGCATCGCGATGGTCGCAGGCAGATAGACCCTCACCAGTGCGCACCCTTCAGCTCTTCCAAGGACTCTTCGATCATCCCGGCCACGAGGTCGACGTCGAACGCGGCCTTGCGGTCGCCGTTGAGTCCGAAGTAGACGCCGCCGTGGTACGACGTCACCCCGATCGCCAGCGCCTGGGTGCGCATGAGCGGCATCACCGGGAACATCTCGACCAGTCTGGCCTCTCCCGCGTACATCGGCATCTGCGGGCCCGGCGAGTTGGTCACCATGACGTTGAAGATGCGCCCGGACAGCGACCCCGCCGCCCGCGCGCCCAGAGAATGCAAGGTCGCCGGGGCGAAGCCGCCTACCTTGAGCAGCCCGCGCGCCGCGACCGAGCGGCCAGAGTCGAGGTGCTCGGCCATCGCGTGCCCGATGTGCTGCAGGCGCAGCACCGGGTTCGGCTCGCCGACCGGCAGATCGACCAGGTACGCGGCGACCTGGTTGCCGATCAGCGCGGGTGTCGAATACTCCGCCGTCTCCGCGTCGCGCACCGCCAGCGGCACCAGCGCGCGGATCGTCGCGTTCGGATTCAGCGCCTCCTCACGCGAGACCAGCCACTCGCGCAGCGCGCCCGTGATGGCGGCGAGCACCACGTCGTTGACCGTGCCGCCGTGCGCCGCGCGGATCTTCCGGAAGTCCTCCAGGCGCGTGCGCACCACGGAGAACACGCGGCCGCCGGACACCCGGACGTTCAGCGGCCCCGGCGGCGCCGGGCTCACCAGCGTGCGCAACGCCGACGCGACGCCGCCGACGGTCTCGGCGAGCTTGCCCGCCGTCGCGACCGCGTCGTTCGCCGCCGACCGGACGTTCTCCACGACCTCGCCCGGCCGCTGCACACCCTCGCTCACCGCGTCCAGCACCAGCTGCGTGCGGCTCGGCTCGCGGCGCGGGGTCCAGATGTCCTCGAACGGCTCCGGCTCGGCCGGCGTCGGGTCGAGGATGAGCTGGCCCAGCTCGATCGTGCCGACACCGTCCACAACGGACTGGTGGGTCTTGGTCACCAGCGCGATCCGGTCGCCGGACAGGCCCTCGATGAAGTACGCCTCCCAGAGCGGCCGCTCCGGCGCCAGCCGCCGCGACATCAGCCGCGCCACCAGGTCGAACAGCTGCTCGTCGCTGCCCGGCTGGGGCAGCGCCGAACGCCGGACGTGGTAGTTCAGGTCGAAGTCGACGTCGTCCACCCACACCGGCCGCGCCAGGTGGCCCGGCACGTCCTGCACGCGCTGCCGGTACCGCGGCAGGTACGCCAGCCGCGCCCCGACGAGGTCGAGCAGCTGCGCGTAGCTGAACCCGGAGCGCGGCCGCTCGAAGATCGCCACGCCGCCGACGTGCATCGGGGTCGCGTGGTCCTCCAGGTAGAGGAACGAGGCGTCCAGCGCGGAAAGGCGGTCGGGCATGGGCCGATCCTTACACAGTGCGAGACTGCCCGGTGTGGGTGATGACTCGACGATTTCGCCGAAGGACCGCTTCCTGACCGTGTACGGCCGGAAGCCGGTGCTCGAGGCGCTGGCGGACGACGGCCTGCGGGTGGACAAGGTGATCCTCGCCGACACCGCCCGCGGCCCCGGCGCCACCGAGATCCAGCGCGCGGCGAAGGCCGCCGGCGTGCCGGTGCAGCGCGCCAGCGCCCACCGGGTCAAGGTGCTCGCCGGCAACGGCAAGCAGGACCAGGGGGTGCTCGCCGACGTCGTCGCGCCACGGATGCGCGCGCTCGAGGCGGCGCTGTCGGACCGCCGGCCGCCTTCTCGGGTGCTGGTGCTGGACGGCATCACCACTCCCGCGAACGTCGGGATGATCCTGCGGACGGCGACCGCCGCCGGGCTGGACGGCGTGATCGTGCCGCGCCGCGGGGTCGCGGCGCTCGACCCGCTGGTGGTCAAGGCTTCGGCCGGCGTCGCGTTCCGCGCGCCGGTGCTGCGCTGCGGCTCCGCGCGCGAAGCGGCCGAGATGCTGACCGAAGCCGGCTTCGGCCTCTACGCGCTGAGCGCCTCGGCGAAGACGGCAGTGTTCGACGTGGACCTGCCGCAGCGCGCGGCGTTCGTGCTCGGCGGCGAGACGGCGGGCGTCGGCGGGGAAGTCGGCGAGCTGGTCACGGAATGGCTGTCCATTCCGATGCCGGGTGACGTCGAGTCGTTGAACGTCTCAGCCGCGGCGGCGGTCCTGTCGTTCGAATTGGTGCGCCGCGGCCGCTGACCCCTCACCCGTCCGGGAACAGCACATCCAGTTCGGCGAGCGTCTCCTCGACCGATCGGTGGTGCACCCCGACCATGCCCGCCTCGACCGCGCCGCGGATGTTCGCCGCGGAGTCGTCCACGAACGCGCACCGGGTGGCGGGCAGCCCGAGCCGATCGGCGGCGATCAGGTAGACCGCCGGATCCGGTTTGGCGACGCCGACCTCTCCCGAAAACACCAGTGCGTCGAAATAGTCGAACATCGTGTTCTTGACCTCGGCCGACGCCCCCGGGGCGTTCGACAGCAACGCGGTGCGGACGCCTCGCTCACGTACGGCCGCCAGGTAGTCGTAGAAGCGGCCGGCGTCGGGATCGGTGAGAACTCCGGCAAAATCGACCAATAACCCCTTCAGCACCCGGCACACCATAGCGGGGTGGGTACCCGGTGTCTCGCATAGCGCAACACTGTCCGGGAATCCATGTCTTCCGCGGTTCTGTGCCGAATCGAGCGATTCCGGTCTCCTTTCCGGCCCGTTCCCCCCTCTAAGCGGTGGAGGCGGCGAAATGCCGAGTCCGGGAGGGGAGGAAATGACCGAGGAACATCGCCTGAGAACGCTCGTCCACTACGAAGCGCCTCGCCGGGCCGAACGTCCGGCGGCGCTGACCCCCGAGGAGCACCGCCGCGCCGGAACCCGGTGGCCGGTGCCCCGGCAGCTCGAAGCGGGCGAGGTGGGCCGGCTGCTGAACATGCTGCTGGAGGCCTACGACGGCCGACGGCCGGCCGCGCAGATCCGCGCGCTGGTGGCGCCGGAGGTCTACCGGGGCCTCAGCGGACCGCGGCTCGAACAGCCGCGGCACCGGACCCAGACCGTCCACACGTGCACCGCGGTGCCGGACGTGGTCGAAGCGTGCGCCCGCGTGGAGGCGGACGGCCGTTCGTTCGCGCTGGCGGCCCGCTTCACGCGGACCCCGGCGGGCTGGCGCTGCGTGCGGTTCGCCCTGCTGAAACCGCAGAGGCCGGCCCAGCGGTCCCAGCGAGCAGCGGCGTGAGGCGGGCCGGACAGGCGCGCGCTCCGCCCTGTTCCGGGTGGACGGCCACGCGCGGGCGAGGCGTGCTGACGGCTCGCCTGGCCGACCGCGGTGTGAAGCCGCGCTGAGCCGCTGAGGGTCACCACGAGAGCGCCAGCTGCCCTCGTGGTGGCCTTCAGAGCGCGACCGGCAGGCTCGCCAAGCCGCGCAGGGTCGTGGTCGGGTTCCAGGTCGGCGTGCCCGCCAGGGACAGCTCCGGGGCTCGCCGGGCCAGTTCGCGGAACACGATGCGGCCCTCCAGCCTGGCCAACGGTGCGCCGAGGCAGAAGTGGATTCCCTGGCCGAACGCCAAGTGACGGCCCGGTGCCCGCGCCGGGTCGAACGTCTCCGGATCCGGGCCCGTCGCCGGGTCGCGGTTGGCCGCTCCGATGAGGACGATCGCCTGGCTGCCCGCCGGCACCGTCAAGGAACCGAGTGTCACGTCGCGCAGGGCCGTTCTGGCCGTCAGCTGGACCGGTGAGTCGTGGCGCAGCACCTCCTCGACGACCCGGTCGGGCGACGCCGCCGCCGGACCGAGGCCGCCGTGGCGCAACAGGGCCAGGACGCCGTTGCCGATCAGGTTCGTCGTCGTCTCGTGGCCCGCGATCAGCAGGAGCGTCAACGTGACCAGGAGCTCGCCCTCGCTGAGCGCGTCCCCGGCGTCCGACACCGCGACCAGCGCGGACAGCAGGTCGTCACCCGGCTCGCGGCGGCGGCGCTGCGCCAGCTCGCGGAAGTAGCCGACGAACGACTGGCGCGCGCGGACCGCCGGCTCGACCGTCTCCGGGCTCTGCAGGAAGGGCGGGTCCAGCGCCCGCGCCATCGCGTGCGACCACGCCGCGAACTGCTCGCGGTCGTCCAGCGGCACGCCGAGCAGCTCGGCGATCACCTCGACCGGCAACGGCTTCGCGAGCGCCGTCATCAGGTCGAACTCGCCCCGCGCGCGGCCGATCAGCTCCGCGGTGATCTCCTCGATCCGCGGCGCCAGCTGGTCGACCATCCGCGGCGTGAACGCCTTCGCCACCAGCCGCCGCAGCCGCGTGTGGTCGGGCGGGTTCAACGACAGGAACGCCCGGACCACGCGTCCCGACTCGTCGACCGGCTGGTCCGGGAGCCGGTCCGCCGGGTCCAGGTACTCCGGCTCGGGGTGCCCGAACGCCGGGTCGCGCAGCACCTGCGTGGCCTCGACGATGCCACTGACGGCGTACATCCCCTCGGCCAGCATCGCGACCGGCCGGCGCTCACGCCACCGCCGGTAGTGCGGGTACGGGTCCGGCCGCCGCTCGGCGCCGAACAACGCGAAGAACTCCTGCGGATCCGCCGACACCGCCGTCACGACCGTCCCCCGTTCACGGAAACGGGGCGCGCGGACCAGCCGCGCGCCCCGATCACACCCACGTCAGCGACGCGGGCCCTTCTTGCCCTTCTTCTGCGCGTCGCGCTGTGCGGCGCGGCGGTCCCGGCGGGTCCCCCCGCCACCACCGCCCGCGGCCTGCGCCCCGCCGTCGGCGTGCGACTCGACCTCGCCGTCCTCACCCGGACCGGACAGGGTCACGCCCGACTGCTGGCCACCGCCGCCGAGGCCCTTGCCGCGCAGCGCGGCCGGGACGGACTCGGTGTCGGTCGTCGGCGGCTGGGGCGGCGCCGGACGCGCGTGGCGACCTTCCGCCGCGGCCTGGCCGTTGCCCGACGGGACGCCGGTGGGCAGCGCCGCCGCGTCCTCCGCCGGGGGTGCCTCGGCCCGCTCGACCTGCAGGTTGAACAGGAAGCCGACGGCCTCCTCCTTCAGCGAGTCGAGCATCGCGCGGAACATGTCGAAGCCCTCGCGCTGGTACTCGATCAGCGGGTCGCGCTGCGCGAGCGCCCGCATGCCGATGCCCTGCTTGAGGTAGTCCATCTCGTAGAGGTGCTCGCGCCACTTGCGGTCGAGGACCGTCAGCATCACCTGGTGCTCCAGGGTCCGCATGCCGTCCGGGCCGACCAGCGCGTTGATCTCCGCCTCACGCTTGTCGTAGGCGTTGCGGGCGTCCTGCACCAGCGCCTCGCGCAGGCCGTTCGCGTCGAGGTCGCCGTCCTCCATGAGGTCGTCCCACTCGATGCTGACCGGGTACAGCGTCTTCAGCGCCGTCCAGAGCTTCTCGTGGTCCCAGTCTTCGGCGTAACCGTTGGCGGTCGCACCGTCCACATAGGCGTTGACGACGTCGACGAGCATGCCCTCGATCTGGTCGCGCAGGCTCTCGCCGGCCAGGACGCGGTGGCGCTCGGCGTAGATCACCTTGCGCTGCTCGTTCATGACCTCGTCGTACTTGAGGACGTCCTTGCGCTGCTCCATGTTGATCTGCTCGACCTGGGTCTGCGCGCTCTTGATGGCCTTGGAGACCATCTTGTGCTCGATCGGCACGTCGTCGGGCAGCCGCATGGTCGTCATGACGCGCTCGACCATCGTCGCGTTGAAGCGGCGCATGAGCTCGTCGCCGAGCGACAGGTAGAAGCGGGACTCGCCCGGGTCACCCTGACGGCCCGACCGGCCGCGGAGCTGGTTGTCGATGCGGCGCGACTCGTGCCGCTCGGTGCCCAGGACGTACAGGCCGCCGGCCTCGCGGACCTCTTCGGCCTCGGCCTTCGACTCTTCCTTGACCTTCTCGAGGATGGCCGGCCAGGCGGCTTCGTACTCCTCGGAGTGCTCGACCGGGTCCAGGCCCTGCTCGCGCAGCACGTGGTCGGCGATCAAGTCGGGGTTGCCGCCGAGCACGATGTCGGTGCCGCGGCCCGCCATGTTCGTGGCGACCGTGACGGCGCCCTTCTGGCCGGCGCGGGCGACGATCAGCGCCTCGCGGTCGTGGTGCTTCGCGTTCAGCACCTCGTGCGGCACGCTCAGCTTGACCAGCAGCTTCGACAGCCGCTCGGACTTCTCGACGCTCGTCGTGCCGACCAGGACCGGCTGGCCCTTCTCGTGCCGCTCGGCGATGTCCTCGGCGACCGCCTCGTACTTCGCTTCCTCGGTCTTGTAGATCAGGTCCGGCTGGTCGGCGCGCACCATCGGCCGGTTCGTCGGGATCGGCACCACACCCAGCTTGTAGGTCTGGTGGAACTCGGCGGCCTCGGTCTCGGCCGTACCGGTCATACCGGAGAGCTTGCCGTAGAGGCGGAAGTAGTTCTGCAGCGTGATCGTGGCGAGGGTCTGGTTCTCGGCCTTGATCTCGACCTTTTCCTTGGCCTCGATCGCCTGGTGCATGCCCTCGTTGTACCGGCGGCCGTGCAGCACGCGACCGGTGAACTCGTCGACGATCGCGACCTCGCCGTTGCGGACGATGTAGTCCTTGTCGCGGTGGAAGAGCTCCTGGACCTTCAGCGCGTTGTTCAGGTAGCCGACCAGCGGGGTGTTCGCGGCCTCGTACAGGTTGTCGATGCCGAGCTGGTCCTCGATGAACCGGACACCCTTCTCGGTGACCGCGACGGTGCGCTTCCGGACGTCGACCTCGTAGTGGTATTTCGAGTTGATCAGGTTCGTCTTCTCGACGCGCTCCCGCGAGCCCATGGTGGTGGTGTCGATGCCGTTCATCAGCGGGGCGAGCCGCGCGAACTCGACGTACCAGCGCGACGACTGGTCCGCCGGGCCCGAGATGATCAGCGGCGTCCTGGCCTCGTCGATCAGGATCGAGTCCACCTCGTCGACGATGGCGAAGTGGTGCCCGCGCTGCACGCAGTCGTCGAGGCTCCACGCCATGTTGTCGCGCAGGTAGTCGAAGCCGAACTCGTTGTTCGTGCCGTAGGTGATGTCGGCGTTGTACTGGGCGCGCCGGACGTCCGGCTGCTGCTCCGACAGGATGACGCCGACCTCGAGACCGAGGAAGCGGTGGATGCGGCCCATCCACTCCGAGTCACGTTTGGCCAGGTAGTCGTTCGTCGTGACGACGTGGACGCCCTTGCCGGGGATCGCGTTCAGGTACGCGGGCAGCACACAGGTCAGGGTCTTGCCCTCACCGGTCTTCATCTCGGCGACCTGACCGAGGTGCAGGGCCGCCCCGCCCATCAGCTGGACGTCGAAGTGGCGCTGGCCGAGCACCCGCTTGGCCGCCTCCCGGACGACCGCGAAGGCCTCCGGGAGCAGCTCGTCGAGGGATTCGCCGTCGCCGTTCCGCTTGCGGAACTCGTCGGTCTTGGCCCGCAGCTCGGCGTCGGTCAGGTCCTTGACGTCGTCTTCGAGGGTGTTGATGTGATCGGCGATGTTGCGCAGCCGCTTCACCATCTTGCCCTCACCCGCGCGGAGCAGGCGGTTCAGCACCATCCGGTCGACCTCACTAGCTGATCATGATCGCGCCCAGGCCGGTCCCGGGCAGGTTCTCCCGCGGCGGCGGCCGTGGTCGGCGCCACCGTCCCACCCCATCGTAGGGAACGGTGGCGCCCGTGTGCACACGCCGTAGGTCCTGACATGCGGATGGCCCGCACGCGGGCGCGTGCGGGCCATCGGCGAAGGCCTCCTTCGAGCCGGCTCAGCCGAGCCGGATCACGCCGTAGTCGAAGCCTTTCCGCCGGTAGACCACGCTGGGCCGGCCCGCATCCGAGTCGTTGAAGAGGTAGAAGTCGTGGCCGACCAGCTCCATCTCGTAGAGAGCCTGGTCCACCGTCATGGGTTCCGCGGTGTGCTGTTTCTCGCGAACGACGCGACCGGGCTGGTGACCCAGATCGTCGTCGGCCCAGCTCTGCTGCTGGGGCAGGTGGATCTCTCCGGCACTCGCGAAGCCGTTCGTCTGCGGTTCGGCTTCGGGTGCGTCCAACACCGCGGTACGCGCGGCGGGACTGGCTGCGGCCGGGGATCCACCACCCGGCAGGACCGAGGTCGCTTCGGCGACCGACTCCGGGCGGCTGCGCCCGTAGTGCACGCGCCTCCGGTCGTGTGTCCTCCGCAGCCGGTTCTCCAGCTTCGTGACTGCGGAATCGAGCGCTGCGTAGAAGTCGGCGGCACACGCTTCAGCGCGTACGGCCGGGCCACGCCCCTTTCCGGTGATTTCGACGCGCTGGCAGCTCTTGGCCTGACGCCGATTGGGTTCGTGGAACAGCTCCACGTCGTACCGGATGACTTTCCTGTCGTAGCGCTCGAGGCGGGCCAGCTTTTCGCTGACGAGTGCCCGATAGTGCTCGGGCACCTCTACGTTGCGGCCCTTAACGACGATGTCCATACACGACCTCCCTCGCTGAGATGACTGCGAGCTGTTGAGTTCACACACGGCGCCGGTGTAGCGGGGACGGAAGCCCGGATCGCGGGCTGAGAAGGAACTCGGATCGGTTCACGACGTCTCGTGCCGGATGCCCGAGCGCGGACTCAGCGCACCTCCGGCGCCAGGGACATGGGCTCGTCACCTCCCTGCCTGCGGGGATTGCTGATTGCGGAGCACGTTAGCTTCCTCACGCCCGTTGCAACAGCCCCCGAGCCGGGGGATGTCGAGGAATGAGACTCCGTCACCCCGCGCAGTGAGCGGGGAGTGAACACCAGAAAACACCCGCTGGTCGGACGCGGTCCGCCAAACCCGCTTTCACACGGACGGCGCATCGCTGCCGGCTGGTGGACGCCGAGGGTGACGGCACGGTCCCGCACAGCCGCCACTCCGGTGGAGTGGTGTGGCAGCCGAGTGGCCGTGATCGACATCCTCATGCCCGGACAACGGGCGCGGGCGCGCTCGCGTTCCCGGCAGATGTCACTCGTGTAGGTGACCCGGGAGTCACCCGGCCGCGAGGTTTGTTTCGGGCAGGTTCCTTTCGTACGCGGAGTTTTGCCGCTGTGGCTGGGGGTAGTCGCCGGGCCGGCCGCGCGCCGGAGCTTTCCGCTCGGGCGTGTGAATAATTCGTGCGGCTTCCGGCCGTTCGGTGTCGCTTCGCAACGGAAAGGGAGATCCGCCTTTCGCTTGGTCAAGGGGGACAAAAGATCGGCACGCGCCGGCTCACCCGGCCGCGAGCAGCGTCAGGACGGCCACCACCGTGAATCCCTCCGCCGCCAAGGCCTTCACGCAGGCCGCCGCGGTCGCTCCCGTGGTGACCACGTCGTCCAGGATCACGATCGGGAACCCCGGCGGCGGCCGGCCGGACCGGCGGAACCGGAGCCGTCCGGCCAGGTTGGCCACGCGTTCCGCGCGGTCGAGGCCGACCGCGTCGCGGACTCCCCCGGCCAGCTCCAGCGCGGGCACCACCGCGACTTCGAAGCCCCGGGCGGCCAGGACGCTCGCCGCGGCGTCCGCCAGGCGCTCGACGTGCGGGCCGCCCCGCACGCGCGCCGCCGATGGCCGGCTGGGCGCCGGGACGAGACAGATGGCGCGGGACGGCGGTGGCACCGTGGCAACACGCTGCGGGACAGGAGCGGAAACGGTTCCGGTACCGGTTCCCCTCAACGGCAGCACAGCCAGCGCCTCCGCCAGCGCCCGCCCCAGCGACAACGCCAGGTCGCGCCGCCCTCGCTCCTTGTACGCGATCAGCAGCCGCCGCCCCACGCCGCGGTACCGAGCTAGCGCGAACACCCGCACCAACCCCGCTGTCGGCACCCGGACCACTTCGGACACCGAGCCCCACACGCGCTCGCACCGGGCACAGCAAGGCGCACCCCGCGCCCCGCAGGCGGCGCAGCGGCTGGGGATGAGCAGATCGAGCAGCTTGGCAATCACACGGACAGTGTCACGACCGGCACCGACAGTTTCGAACGTCCGGACGTCACCCGAACCGGTGAAACCAGATCAGCCCGGGTAGAACGGGTCCGCGTCCTTCATCGAGTGGGCCTGCGGCCGCCACACCTCACCGAGCACCATGGCCGTCCACAGGCCACTCGCGTCCGCCACCACGATCTGGCGGCTGGGGGCCGCCGTCACGCCGTGGACCGGCACCGTCAGGTTCGAGCTGTTGAACGCGTCCAGCCGCTGGCCGTCCACCGTCACGCGGACCACCGGCTGCGAGTTCGACCTGGTGACCGCCACCAGCGAATCCTGGGCCACCCAGTCGACGTCGACGACGTCCTGGAGGTCGTGCGGCTGGAGGTGCCGGGGCTCGCGGAGAGCGACCGAGTCGCCGCTGCCGACCACCGAAGCCACCCACAGCTGGCCGTTGACGACCGCCGCCACCCGGGCGCCGTCGCGGGAGAACCGCAGCGCCGTGATGCCACCCTGCTGGGTCAGGTCCGTGGCGTTGACCTGCAGCGGCGTCCACTGGCCGTTCGGGCCCAGCACCATCCGGCCCACCGAGTACTGGTCGACCACCGTCCACACCTCGCCGGTGCCGGCCCGCCAGGTCGGCCGGCTCAGCGTGCTGCCGCCCAGGTTGACCGCCGCCAGCTCGTGGCCGAGATCGCCGATCCGCAGCCGGACCTGGCCGCCGGCGCGCTCCACCACCGCCAGGCGCTTGCCGTCGATCGACTGGGCCGCGCTCACGACGTCGTAACCGCCGTTGCCCGCCGGCCCCGGGACCGGGGCGCCGTCGCCGAGGGACCGGACCCGGCCGCCGACCGTCATCAGTCCCAGCAGCTCCATGCTGAGCGACAGCGTCGCGCTGTAGTTGGGCAGCTCGTTCGGCCGCCAGTCCGGGTGGTTCGCCACCAGTGGAGCGCCGTCGGCGAGGATGCGGACCCGCGCGGACGTGACGTACTGGAGCGACAGGACGATCTGCGCCGCGATCAGCTTCCGGACCTCGTCCGGCACGCCCGTCAGCCCGGTCAGCGGCACCACCAGGGTCCCGTCGTCGAGGCTCTTGACGTTCGTGTCGATCTCGATCGGCTCGCCGAGCAGGTTCCGCACCGACCCGGCCAGGCTCGTCGACGGCCCGTTCACCAGCAGGTCCATCACCCGGCTCGGCAGCCCCGACTGCGGCTTCGCGACGACGTAGCGCCGGTCGGGGACGAACGTCGCCGACGAATCCGAGTAGAAGCTCACGGGCACCGCCGTGTAGTTCTCGGAGAAGTCGGACTCGGTCGCGTACAGGTCCGGCGGCGGGTCGACGATCCGCCACTGGCCGTTCGCCTGCTTGCGCACCTTCAGCTGGAGCAGCGCCGAGCTGTAGTCCGGCACGAACGCGTTGTTCTGGTCGAGCGTGCCGATGTCGATCCCGCGCACGTTGACGACCACGGTGTTCGGGTCCGGCTGCGGGTTGGTGTCGTAGACCGTGCCGAAGGTGTCCTGGATGATCGTCAGGCTGCGGCTCGGCCGCCAGCTCGCCCGGCCCCCGTCGTCCAGGTAGGCGCGGGCGGCGGCGTTGCTCTGCCCCGGCTTGAGCGTCGCGCGGACGAAGCCGCGGACCAGGGTCAGCGCGTCGATGCCCGGGTCCGGTTCGGGCACGACGTCCCCCGAGCCCTGGCCCTGGCGTTCACCCGGGACGACGACGGGCTGGGACTCCAGCGGCACGTTGGCGCAGCCGGCGACGAGCACCAGGCACAGGATCGCGAGCAAAAGCCGTTTCATTGCCCGATTTCCTCACGTTCGGCGAAGATCGCCTCCGGCGCCGGCGTCACCTCGATGATCCCGAGGGGCACCTCGGCCGCGACGCGGTCGGGCGGCGGCAGCACCAGCGGCGGTTCCCCGAGCGGCACGTCCTGCTGACGCGGCAGCAGGAGCCGGAAGCAGGCGCCGCCGCCCGGCTCGCCCCACGCGTCGAGCTCGCCGCCGTGCAGGCGCGCGTCCTCCTGGCTGATCGCCAGGCCGAGCCCGGTGCCGCCGGTGCGGCGGTTGCGCGACGGGTCGGCCCGCCAGAACCGGTTGAACACCAGGTCCGCCTCGCCGGGCCGCAGGCCGACCCCGTGGTCCCGGACCGTGATGGCGACGGCGGTCTCGTTGGCCCCGACGGTGAGCACCACCGGCCGGCCCTCGCTGTGGTCGACGGCGTTCGCGAGCAGGTTGCGCAGGATCCGCTCGACGCGCCGGGCGTCGACCTCGGCGACGACCTCCTCGTCGGGCAGCAGCAGCTCGACCGAGCTGCCCGCGTTGCCGGCGATCACCCGCACCTGCTCGACGGCGCGGGTGGCGATCGGGCGGACGTCGATGAACTCCGCGGACAGCTCCTCGACACCGGCGTCGAGCCGGCTGATCTCCAGCAGGTCGCCGAGCAGCGCCTCGAACCGGTCGAGCTCGTCGACCAGCAGCTCGGTCGAGCGCGCGAGCCCGGCCGGGAACTGCTCGCGGGACGCGTGCAACACGTCCGCGGCCATCCGGACGGTGGTCAGCGGGGTGCGCAGCTCGTGCGAGACGTCGGAGGTGAACCGGCGCTGCAGCCCGCCGAACTCCTCGAGCTGGCGGATCTGGCGCTGGATGCTGGCGGCCATCTCGTTGTAGGACACCGCGAGCTTCGCCAGGTCGTCTTCACCGAGCACGGCGAGGCGCTGGTCGAGATCTCCCCCGGCGAACTGCTCGGCCGCGGCGGCGGCCTGGCGGACCGGGCGCACCACCTGCCGGGTCACCAGGTTCGTGATGCCCGCCAGCAGGAGCAGCAGCACGAGCCCGCCGACGAGCAGCGTGTTCTGCACGGTCGCGACGGTGTTCTGCTCGGTCGTCAGCGGGAACAGCAGGTACAGCTGCAGCGGGCTGGCGACGGTGTTGAGCGGCGTGCCGACGATCAGGTACGTCGTGCGCATGCCGGTGTTGTCGGTGACGGTGTGCTCGAGCCAGCTCATCTGGTCGGCTTCGACGAACTGGCGCAGCCGCGGCGGCACGTTCTGGAACGGGCCCGCGGTCGACGGCTCGGCGCCGGACTGGTCGTGGCCGCCGCTGGCGAGCACCGGGACGAACGTGCCCGCCGCCGACCCGGCCGCGTCCTGGCTGGTCGGGGTGATCGCGATCTTCTTCAGCGCGTTCTCGAGCCGGTTGTTCATCGCGTCGCGCGTCTCGCCGCCGAGGCCGACGAGCTCACCGGCCGCCGTGTCCGCGGCCGCGCGGGTCTGGGCGATCGCCGCCTCGCGCTTGGTGTCCAGCAGCCGTTCGGTGATCTGGTTCTGCAGCACCATGCCCAGCACGAAGACCACGGCCGAGGACAGCGCCAGCGTCGACACGGTGACGCGGAACTGGAGCGAGTGCTTCCACAGCTCGTTGAACGCGACCGCGCGGCGGCGCGCGAAAACGACGACACGCCGCACCAGGCGTGCCGTCGAACGCACGAACGCGGGGAGCCGTCTGCCGGTCTCCGTGGTCATGGAGCCATCACGGCGGGCCGGCCTTGTACCCGACGCCGCGAACGGTCAACACCACCTCGGGGTGCTCCGGGTCCTTCTCCACCTTCGAACGCAGCCGCTGGACGTGCACGTTCACCAGGCGGGTGTCGGCCGCGTGCCGGTAGCCCCAGACCTGCTCGAGCAGCACCTCGCGGGTGAACACCTGACGCGGCTTGCGGGCCAGCGCCACCAGCAGGTCGAACTCCAGCGGGGTCAGCGGGATGGCCTTGCCCTCGCGCGTGACCTCGTGGCCGGGCACGTCGATCGCCAGGTCGCCGATCGTGAGCGACTCCGCCGGTTCGGCCTCGGTGCGGCGCATCCGGGCGCGGACCCGGGCGACCAGCTCCTTCGGCTTGAACGGCTTGACGACGTAGTCGTCGGCGCCGGACTCCAGGCCGAGGACGATGTCGACGGTGTCGCTCTTGGCGGTGAGCATCACGATCGGCACCCCGGACTCGGCGCGGATCGCCTTGCAGACGTCGATCCCGTTCATCCCGGGCAGCATCAGGTCGAGCAGGACCAGGTCGGGCTTCAGCTCACGCAGCGCGGGCAGCGCGCGTGAGCCGTCGGCGACCACCGCCGTGTCGAACCCCTCCCCACGGAGCACGATGGTGAGCATCTCCGCGAGTGCAGGGTCGTCGTCGACCACGAGAACACGTGCCTTCATGACCACATATTCGCACTAGTTCCGGCGCCCGCACGCACGACCCGCGTGTTTGACCACCAGAAAGATCAAGATCGCGACGTGCCCCTGCTCCATCCGGGTGCCCCTGGACGGTCCGTGAAGGCCGGCGCGCGGCCTTCACGGACCTGCGGAGGAGGGCTCAGGGAATGGCGGGGACGGGCGCGTCGACGAACACGGCGCCGTCGGTGACGACCACGCGGTGCGTCCGCACCGGCGCCTTCGCCGGCAGGCAGGTCGGCACGCCGGTGCGCAGGTCGAACCGCGCGGCGTGCAGCGGGCACTCGACGAAGCAGCCCTCGAGCCAGCCGTCGGCGAGCGAAGCGTCCTGGTGGGTGCAGGTGTCGTCGACGGCGAAGAAGCCGTCCTCGGTGTGGAACACCGCGATCGGGACGGGACCGTCGAGGCGGACGGCTTCCCCCTCGGGCAGGTCGGCGACGGCGCAGGCTCGGATCATCGGGGCCTCCGGGTAACGGGTGACGGGAAACCGGGACGGTGCGTGAAAGTTGCGCATTGCGCGACACTGCGCCTCCTGCGCAACAATCCGGCTACGGTGGCGGCCGCGTCAAGAGATTCGCCCACTCAGCCGATAGGGAGTGCTCAAAACGGATAGTGTTGCGCTATGCGGAACCAGGACTCGGGCAACGCAACTCAGAGCCAGGTGCAGTCGGTCGACCGTGCGATCAGCGTGCTGGAGCTGCTCGCCCGCAACGGCGAAACCGGCATCACCGAAATCGCGGGCGAGCTGGGCGTCCACAAGTCGACGGCGTCGCGGCTGCTCAGCGTCCTGGAGTCCAGAGGCCTCGTCGAGCAGCTCGGCGAACGCGGGAAGTACGCGATCGGGTTCGGCATCGTGCGGCTGGCCGGCGCCGCGACCGGCCGGATGGACCTGGCGAAGCTCGGCCGCGCCAGCTGCCGCTCACTCGCCGAAGAGCTCGGCGAGACGGTGAACATCGCCATCGCCGACGACGGCGTCGCGATCAACATCAGCCAGGCCCGCGGCGCGGCGGCGATCACCACGCAGAACTGGACCGGCCAGCGCACCCCGCTGCACGCGACGTCCAGCGGCAAGATCCTGCTGGCGTACATGGCCGAAACCGAGCGCAAGCGGGTGCTCAAGCGGAAGCTGGAGCAGTACACACCGCGCACGACGGTCGAGCCGGAAGAGCTGATGACCGAGCTGGAACGGGTGCTCGAAGACGGCTTCGCGGCCTGCTACGAGGAGCTCGAACTCGGCATGCACGCGGTCGCCGTGCCGATCCACGGGCCGGGCGGGGACGTCGTCGCCGCGATGAGCGCGTCCGGTCCGTCGTACCGGCTTTCGAAGCAGCGCGTGAAGCAGATCGTGCGGCCGATGACCGACGCGGCGGACGACCTTTCCGCGCAGCTCGGGTACTTCCGGGACTAGGGGTACAGCCGCGCCATCGCGCGGATCGTGCTTCCCATGTGCGCCACCAGGTCCGCGGGCGCCAGCACCTGCACGTCGGTGCCGAGCCGCAGCAGCCCCGCGGCCGCGTGGGGCACGCTCTCCAGGGGCACGCGGGCGCGGCGCCGGCCTTCGTCGTCCTCGGGCTCCAGCGTGCGGGAGACGAGCCGGGCGGCTCTCGGGCCCAGGATGTCCGGCAGGGCCTCGATTCCCGCCGGGGTCAGCCGCACGACGGCGGTCTCGCCGGTTTCGCCCTCCTCGTAGCTTTCGACGTTCGCGCGCCAGAACTCCGCGAGATCGAAGCCGGCCGGCCGGGTGAAGTGCTCGTCGAGCGTCCGCAGCTCCTCGATGTTCCCGACGCGGTAGGTGCGCACGCGCGGCCCGGCGACGAGGTACCAGACGCCCGCCTTGAGGACCAGGCCGAGCGGGTTCAGCCGCCGCGTGACGACGCCCGGCTCCGGCGACCAGCGGCGGTAGGAGACCTCGACGACCTGGTCCTGCCACAGCGCTTCCGCGGCCGCGAGCAGCTGCGGCACCGGATCCGCTTCGCGGTACCAGCCGGGCGCGTCGAGGTGGAACCGCTGCCGGATCCGCACCGAGGCGTCCCGGTACGGCGTCGGCAGCGCCGCCATCAGCTTCAGCTCGGCCGCGGCCACCTGCGCGCCCAGGCCCAGCTCGGCGGCCGGTTGTGGCAGGCCGGTGAGGAACAGCGACCCGGCCTCGCCGGCGGTCAGCCCGGTCAGGCGCGTCCGGTAGCCGTCCATCAGCTGGTAGCCGCCGTTCGGGCCGCCCTCGGCGTAGATCGGGACGCCCGCGGCGGCGAGCGCTTCGACGTCGCGGTAGACGGTCCGCGCGGTCACGCCCAGCTCGGCGGCCAGCTTCGAAGCGCTCAGCCGTCCCCGGTTCTGCAGCAACAGCAGCAGGGACATCAGCCGGCTCGCACGCACCCGGCGAAGTCTGCCAGCCACCACTGACAGAAGGTGTCAGTGGTGGCGGCCCAGGATCACCGCCATGACCGATTTCGCCTTCTTCCACGGCTCCTGGACCGTCGTCAGCCGGCGGCTGACCACCCTGTTCGCCGGCAGTGCCGACTGGGACGTCTTCCCCGGCACCACCACCTGCACCCCGCTCTTCGACGGCGGCGGCACCACCGAGGAGATCCTCTTCCCGGCCCGCGGGTTCCGCGGCTTCACGCTGCGGTTGTTCGACGTCGAGCGGAAGGAGTGGTCGATCTACTGGGCCAACGACCGCACCGGGCTGCTCCAGCCGCCGGTCGTCGGCACCTTCACCGGCGGCCGCGGTGACTTCTACGGCGACGACGTCCACGACGGGAAGCCGATCCGCGCGCACTACATCTGGTCGGACATCACGGACACTTCGGCCCGCTGGGAGCAGGAGTTCTCCGCCGACGGCGGGCGGACCTGGGAATCCAACTGGGTCATGGAGTTCACCCGGGCCTGAGCCGGCACCTTTTCGGGCGCTTGACAGTGCGTCTCGCATGACGCACTTTGTTGCCGAAGACGCAACTTCGTCGCCCCGGAAGGGAACGCGATGGCAGCACGGCCCCGGGTGGTCGTCCTCGGCGCCGGCCTCGTCGGCTGCGCACTGGCCGACGAGCTCACCGAACGCGGCTGGACCGACGTCACCGTCCTGGGTGGCG
The DNA here is from genome assembly GCF_044453095.1 of Amycolatopsis sp. NPDC051758. NCBI lineage: Bacteria > Bacillati > Actinomycetota > Actinomycetes > Pseudonocardiales > Pseudonocardiaceae > Amycolatopsis > Amycolatopsis sp. NPDC051758. Next base: position 779,107 of record NZ_JBITCJ010000004.1, read on the forward strand.
GCGAGGCCGGCGCCCACCCGGGGCTGGTCTTCCGGACCGACGAGGACCGCACGCTCACCGAGTTCGCCAAGTACACCGCCGAAAAGTACGGCGGCCTCGACGGCCAGTGGTGCTTCAACCCGGTCGGCAGCCTGGAGCTCGCGACCTCTCCCGAACGGCTCGCGGAGCTGAAGCAGCGGCACGGCTGGGCGACGTCGTGGGGTGTGCGCGGTTACCTGCGCACCCCCCGCGAGTGCGCCGACCTGCACCCGCTGCTCGACGGGTCCCGGCTGCTGGGCGGGCTGCACGTCCCGGGTGACGGCCTGCTGCACCCGCGGCGCGCGGCCGAAGCCCAGGCCCGGCGGGCGAAGGCCCGAGGTGCCCGCTTCACCACCGACGAGGTCGTGGCGGTCGACCGGGCCGGCGGGCGCGTCACCGGCGTGGTCACCACGACCGGGCGGTTCCGCGCCGACGTTGTCATCTCGTGTGACGGATCGGGCGGACTCGCCGGCTTGAGCGTGCCGCAGGTGCCACTGACCCACGAGTACACGCTGACGGCGCCGTTGCCGGAACTGGCCGGGCACAACGACGAGCACGTGCAGGCGGGCAAACCCGTGCTGCGGCACCTCGACACCGGGATGTACGTCCGCGAGCACGTCGACCGGCTCGGCGTCGGGGCCGCGACCGCCGACCTGATTCCCGCGCTCCGGGACGCCAAGGTCGAGACCACCACGACGGTGGTGCTCCCCTGCACCCCGGACGGCCGGCCGCTGCTCGGCGAGCACCCGGACCTCGACGGCTTCTGGGTCGCCGAGGCGGTCCGCGTCGAGCACTCCGCGGGGGTCGCGCGCGAACTGGCGCGCTGGCTCGTCGACGGGCAGCCGTCACTCGCCCTGCACGGCTGCGACCTCGCCCGGTTCCCGCCGTCGTCCCGCTCCACCGCCGGACCGGTGCGGACCGGCCCGTTCCACGAGCGGCAGCTCGCGGCGGGCGCGCACTTCGGTTCGGCAGACGGCTGGGCGCGGCCGGAGCGGTACTCGGCCGACGCCGGTGCGGAAGCGCTCGTCACCCGCGAGCGGGTCGCGATGTTCGACCTGACGTCCGTGCCGCGGCTCGCCGTCACCGGCCCCGGCGCGTTGCCGTTCCTGCAGGCCATGACAACCGGCGACCTGGCGAAACCACCAGGCACGGTGACGGAAACGCTGCTGCTCGGCGAAGACGGCGGGGTGCGCGGCTGCCTCACCGTGGCCCGCCTCGGGGAGCGGTTCCACGTCGGCGCGGGCGGCCGCCTGGACCTCGACTGGCTGCGGCGGCACCTGCCCGGCGACGGCACCGCGCAGATCCACGAGACCACACCGGGAACGTGCTGCCTCGGCGTGTGGGGACCGTCGAGCGGCGAGGTGCTGCCGGAACTGTCCACAACGGACTGCTCTGCCGAGGAGACGTTCGTCGGCGACGTCCCGGTCGTCGCACTGCGACTGTCCACTGTGGGTGAACCCGGCTGGGAACTGCACACCACGGCGGATCTGGGCCGCATCCTGTGGGACGAACTCCGCGAACGCGGCATCGCGGTCGCGGGCCACCAGGCGTTCACGAGCCTGCGGCTGGAGGCCGGCGGCCGCACCGCCGGTGTCGACTTCACCACGGAACACGATCCGTACGAGGCCGGGCTCGGCTTCGCCGTCCGCATGGACAAGGGCTACTTCCTCGGCCGCGACGCGCTCGCGGGGCGTTCCGAAGCGACCGTGAGCCGCCGGCTTACCCGCCTGACGGCCGACGACGTTGTGCTGGGCAAGGAGCCCGTGTACGTCGAAGGGCGCGCGGCCGGGTACGTCACCAGCGCCGGTTTCGGTTACACCACGGGAAAAACCATCGTGTACGCCTGGCTCCCGGTCGAGTACGGCAGGCCCGGGACGCCGGTGGAGATCGAGCACTTCGGGACGCGCGTGGCCGGGAGGGTCGCATGACGCACTACGACGTGATCGTGGTCGGCCTCGGCGGAATGGGCAGCGCCGCGGCGTACCGGCTGGCGCAGCGCGGGCAGCGGGTGCTCGGCATCGACCAGTTCGCGCCGGTGCACAACCGCGGGTCGAGCCACGGCGGTTCGCGGATCACGCGCCAGGCGTACCTCGAAGGCCCCGAGTACGTCCCGCTCCTGCTGCGGGCCCACGAACTGTGGGACGGCCTCGAGCGCGACAGCGGGCGCCGGCTGTTCACCCGCTGCGGCGGGATCATGGTCGGCACGGCGGAATCGCGGACGATCACCGGCAGCCTCGCCTCGGCACGTGCGTTCGACATCCCGCACGAACTCCTGGACGCTCCCGCGATCCGGCGGCGGTTCCCGACCATGGCGCCGTCGCCGGACGAAGTCGGGCTGTACGAGCCGGGCGCCGGGCTGGTGTCGCCGGAGGGGAGCGTCGCCGCGCACCTGCAGCTCGCCGCGCGGTGCGGCGCCGAACTGCACCACGAGGAGAAGGTGTTCACCTGGAGCACCATGGCCGGCGGGGTGCGCGTGGGCACGTCGCACAACTACTACACGGCCGACCGGCTGGTGCTGGCTCCCGGCGCGTGGGCCGCCGAGCTGCTGCGCGACTTCGGTGTGGCGTTCACGGTCCGGCGGCAGGTGCAGTACTGGTTCGCGCCGTCCGGCGGGGTTTCGCCGTTCCAGCGGCACCCCGTGTACATCTGGGAAGGCGACGGTTACACGTTCTACGGCTTCCCGGCGCCCAACGCGCCCGCGGACGGCGTGAAGGTCGCGTTCCACAGTGGCGGCCGCCCGTGCACACCGGACGGCATCAACCGCACGGTGTCCGACGACGAAGTCCACGAGATCTCTTCCGTCGTGAAACGGCACCTCCCGACGTTGCCGGGAGCGTTCCTTCGCGCGGCGACGTGCATGTACACCGACACGGCCGACGAAAGCTTCGTGGTGGCCCCACACCCGGCGGCGGAGGGAGTGGTGCTCGCCTGCGGGTTTTCCGGGCACGGCTTCAAGTTCGCGCCGGTGATCGGCGAGGTCCTCGCGGACCTGGTGGTCGACGGCACGACGGCCCACCCGATCGGCCGGTTCGACCCGGCGCGGCTACTGGCCTGACCCGAGCCGGGTCAGCTCAGCAACGACGTCGCGAGCGCTTCGAGGTCGACACCCGCGACGCCGTCCAGGACGTGCCACGGTGCCAGCCAGCCCGCCGCGGCCAGCTCGTCGTAGACCGCCGCGCACCGGCGCTGGAGGCCGTCGTCGGTTTCGAAGGCGTCGCGCTCGCGGTCGGTCTCGGTCTCCGCGCGGCGTTCGGCGCGCTCGGCCGCCACCGCGGGGGCGACCCGCAGCAGCAGGTGCGCGTCCGGCTTGGGCAGGCCGAACCGGCCGACCTCCAGCTCCCACACCCACTTCACGACTTCGCCGGCCGCGCCCTGCTGCAGGCGCGCGGCCGCGTACGCGGCGTTGGACGCGACATACCGATCGAGCAGGACGACGTCGTGCGCGTCCCGCAGCGCGCGGATTTCGTCCGCGGCGCCGCTGCGGTCCAGCGCGTAGAGCACCGCCATGCCGTACACCGAGTCGGCGAGGTCGCCGTGCCCGCGGTGCAGCGCCTCTTGGACGAGGTCCGCGTGCACGCTCTTGCCGTAGCGCGGGAACGCCAGCGACGCCACGCTCGCGCCCTTGGCGTGCAGCTCCGCCGTCAGCCCGCCGGCCAGCGTCCGCTTGCCCGCGCCGTCGAGCCCTTCGATGACCACCAGTCGACCCACGGGAGCCATTATCGGTGGTGGACCGACGGGCCCGGTGGAAGGGGATCAACACCGGGCCCGCCGGTACGTCTCATGCGGGGTTCCGCCGCAGGTGGAGCACGTACCCGGCGCCGCTGACCGCGAGCACGCCGACGAGGATCAGCAGCGGCACCCAGCCGGTGTCGTGGCTCGACGGCGCCGGGCCGCCGTCACCACGGGGCATCACCTGGGAGGTGGCGTCGTAGCCGCCTGCCTCGCCGTCGCGGGCGTAGGCCGAGCCGGGCAGCTTGTCCGCGTAGCGCCCCGAAACCGTCCGCTGGTAGTCGGCCACGGTGACCGCGGCCTTGTTCTCCGACAGCGGCGTCACGCGGCCGTCGCGCACCGCGAACCAGGCGTCGACCTGCGGCTCGTGCAGCAGCTGGGCGCCGGCCGGCAGCTTCGCCGCGTACGCGCTTTCGACGTCACCCGAGGCGATGTTGCCGATCTGCCAGGCGCTGTCACCGTCGCGGACCGACCAGAGTGTCGCGGTCCGGCCGTCGGAAGCCCGGACGGGGATCGCGAAGTACGCGAAGTCGGCGGGCGCCGCGCCCGGCTCGCCCAGGACGAAGTCCGGCGAGAGCTCGTAGACGGGGTAGGCGTCCGGTGCGATCTGCACCGAAACCGGCGCCTGCGCCCCCGGCGCCTGGGCGAAGAACCGGAGCAGGGTGTCCTGGAGCCCGGGCGCGGCGGCCGCGGTGTGCGCGGCCGCGGCGTCGGCGCTGCTGATGCCGGCGGCCTGGGCCGCGCCTGACACCGGTGCCGTCATCAGCAGCGCCGCGCCGGTCAGCACGGCGAGCACCAGCACCCGCCTGCTCATCGGACGATCCCGGTGAGCGTGTGCGTCCAGGTGAAGGACGAATTCTGCGTGTAGTACCCGTAGGTCGACCAGTTGTAGCGCTTGGCCGGCCCCGGATCACCCCAGTACACCCAGTCGCCGCTGGTGTTGTAGCCGTAGAGGACGTGCGTGTGACCCCCGCCCGAGCGGTACCCGACCCGGGTCTCCACCGGCCGGTTCGCGGACGTCTGCCGTCGGACGTCGGCGTAGGAGATGCGGTGGTCGAGGTAGCGGCCAGGCGAGGTGAACCCGAGCTTCGCGAACGCCCGCTGCGGGTCGGCCAGGGTGCCGGGGAGGTTCGCGCAGTCCTGCCCGGTCTCGCCGTGGGCGAGCTGGCAGAAGCGCGTCTGGCTGACGGCGGCGCCGTGGAAGGCCGCGATGGTGGCGCCCGAACCCGCCCAGCACCACTGGTTCTTCTCCTGGGTCTGCAGCGCGATCTGGTTCCGGTAGGTCGACGGCACTCCGGACGCGGCGCCGGCGGTGACCGGGGCGACCAGGCACAACATCAGGCTCACGGCCAGTACGGCGTGAACCCGGCTCGACTTCACCAACACGGACGGCCTCCTGCTCGAACGTGGGCGAACCAGCGGTGGTCACAACGGTGAACAACGCGGTCACAAGGAGCAAGAACGCCATCTGGATGAACGGACCGTTCCGGGGCACAGCCGGAACGCGGAACAGTCACCATCACGTGGCCAACCACCCTGAACGGGGGTCGGCACTGCCACCCTACGCTGCTAACGTGAACGTTCCGCGGTGTTCACGCCCAGCGCACACACTGGTCGGGTGAAGGGACGAGCGGTGGCACAAGACGGGAACCTCCCACTGATCATCGATGGCGCCCGCGCGACCCGGGCATCGGTCGCCGAGCTGCCCAAAGAGCTGACCGAGGCGCTCCGGACCGGCGAGTTCCACCACGCCTTGCGGCTCGCCATCGCCTATCGGGGCCTGTCCCTGGCGCGGCTGCGCGCCCACCTCGCCCTGCGCGGGGTCCAAATCGGACAGTCCACGCTGAGTTACTGGCAACGCGGCCTCCGCCAGCCCGAAGTGCCGAAGGCGCTCCCGGCGGTCCGGGCCCTGGAATCGGTCCTCCAGCTGCCCGCGGACGCCCTCGTCGTGCTCATCGGACCGCGACTGGTCCGGCGTGGACACCAGCCGGCGGCGTCGTTCCACGACCTGCGTTCCGGTGACATGGGGTCGATCGTCGAGGACCTGCTCGCCGAGCTCGGCGCCTACCCGTCGTCGAACCACTACAACGCCGACCTCGAGCTGCTGTCGGTCCACGACACGATCACGTTCGACGCCGAACACCGTCAGGTCAGCCTGCGCACGCGGCTGGTGACGCGCGCCCGGCGGCACGGCCCGGACCGCTACCTGACCGTGTACAACGGCGATCCGGGCTGCCGGATCGACGACGTCGAGCTGATCACCGACGAGGGCTGCCGGGTCGGGCGCATGCGCCGCAACCCGGACGCGGACACGATGGCGACGGAGCTGCTGTTCGACCGCAAGCTCGCCGAGGGCGACATCCACGTGTTCTGCTTCGAGGTCCGCGACGACTCGGGCTCGGCGTCGCCGGGCTACTACCGCATGCTGCGCGACCGGTGCGCGAGCTACCTGGTGCAGCTGCGCTTCGACCGCAACGCGCTGCCGGCCCGCTGCACGCGTCAGGTCCGGGCGCGCGACGACGCCCTGCCGGTGGTGGCGGAGGAGCTGGCGTGCGACATGGGCGGCGTGAGCAGCGCGTTCTTCAGCGACGCCGGGCCGGGGCTGGCCGGGGTCGCCGTCGAGTGGAACTGATCACGCCACGCCGTTTCGGAGGGCGTTGAACAGGCTTTCCAGGCGCTCGCGGTGGTCGGCCGCCACCTCGTCCGGGTCGCCTCGCTCGATGAGCCAGTTCGCGGTCTGCACCAGCACCGTGGCGTAACCGGCGATGAAGAACGCGGCGAGCAACGGCCCGTCGCGATCGAAGGCCGGGTCGCGGGCGAGTTCGTCGGTGAGGAGCCGCTGCAGGTCCGAACCGATCTCCCGCACGCGCGCGATCAGGGCGGGCGACGCTGCGACGGTCCGGAAGAAGGGGATCGCCCCGTCGGCGACGCCGGAGAGCCCGTGCCGTTCGTCGAGCAGCCGGAGGGTCGCCTCGCGCAGGGACGCCACGACGTCGACGCCCGGAGCGCGGTTGCGCACTGCCGCGCGCAGGACGTCGGCCGCGTCGACCTGGCGGTCCAGGAGGAGGTCCTCCTTGCGCGGGAAGTGCTTGAAGACCGTCACGCTCGAGACCCCGGCCTCCCGCGCGACCTCGGCGACCGTGACCTCGTCGAACCCGCGCTCGAGGAACAGCCGGGTGGCGACCTGCGAGATCTTCGCCCGCGTCTGCGGCCCGCCCCGCTCGCCGGTCCTGGGCATCGGCTCACACTCCCTTGTGTCACTAAACTTAGTCAGTTAACTTAGTGGCATGTCCTCCGAACAGACCACCGGCATTCTCACCGACCCCGCCCCTCGATCCTTGCGCGAGGCGTGGGTCGCCCTGGCGGGGCTCTCCGCCGTGTTCCTCTTCGAGATGCTGGACAACTCGATCCTGAACGTCGCGCTGCCCACGATCGGGCGCGAGCTCTCCGCGTCGACAACCACGCTGCAGTGGGTCACCGGCGCCTACGCGGTGGTGTTCGGCGGCCTGATGCTGGTGTTCGGCGCGCTGGCCGACCGGTTCGGCCGGCGCCGGATCATGCTCGCCGGGCTGGTCCTGCTCGGCGGCGCGAGCCTGGCGACCGCGTTCGTCGTCACCGCGGAGCAGCTGATCGCCGTCCGGGTGGCGATGGGGATCGCGGCCGCGATGACCACCCCGGGCTCGATGGCGCTGGCCTTCCGGCTGTTCGCCGACGACGGCCTGCGCGTCCGCGCGACCACCCTCATCTCGACCGTCGGCCTGGTCGGGCTCGCGATCGGCCCGACCGCGGGCGGGTTCGTGCTGGCGATCGCGCCGTGGCAGGTCCTGCTGCTCGTGAACGTCCCGGTCGCCGCGCTGGCGATCATCGGCGTGCGGTTCGGCATCACGCCGGACGACCCGGCCGACCTCCACCGCGACCCCGTCGACGTCCCGGGCGCGGTGCTAGGCACGGCGACGATCGTGCTCGCGCTAGTCGCACCGACGCTGTTCGTCAACGAAGGCACCGGCTCGTGGACACCGTGGGCGGCCACCGCCGCGGCCGTCGTGGCAGCGGTCCTCTTCGTCCTTCGCGAACGCTCGGCCCGTTACCCGCTGCTCGACCTGAAGCTCGTCGCGCACCCCCTGGTTTCCAGCGGCCTGGCGTTCAAGGCCGCGGCCGGGCTGGCGACCGCCGGCCTCGGTTACCTGGTGACGCTGCAGCTGCAGCTCGACTGGGGCTGGCCGCCCGCGCTCGCCGCCCTCGGGATGCTGCCGCAGGTTGTCGTCCTCGTCGCGGGCGGCGCGTTTGTGAACCCGTTCGTCCAGCGCGTCGGCCTCGAGCGCGCCGCGTGGATCAGCGCCTCGGCGGTGGTGGCCGGGCTCGCTTTCTACGGCCTGTTCAGCAGGTTCGGCTACGTGTGGGTCGCCGTCGCGCTCGTGCTGGTGGCCGCCGGGATGCGCGTGGTCGGTGTGGTCGCCGGGGTCAACGTGCTCCGCGGCCTGCCGGAGAACCGCACGACGATCGGCGCGGCGCTCACCGACACCGCCACGGAGGTCACCTCCGGCGCCGGCATCGCCGTCACCGGCACAATCCTCGCGGCACTGTTCACCGGCGACATCGCGACGGCGCACTGGAGCACGCAGCAGACCGCGGAGTTCCGGGACGCGGTCACGACCGCGGGTGTCACGCTCACCGCCGTCGCCGCGGCGCTCGTCGGCTGGGGAATCGTCCGCTCGCGGCGCTAGGCCGGTCCGCCGCCGATGCCGAGCTCGTTGCCTTCAGGGTCCCGGTAGATGATCTTGCGGACCCCGTTGTCGTAGCTCTCCCGGTCGGCGGGCTCGATGCCGCGCGCGGAGATCCCGGCGACCCGTTCGTCCAGGTCCTCGACGAACAGCGTGTGCATGGCGAGGCCCGCACGCTCGGGCCGCTGCACGACGTAGACCGAGCCGTGCGGGGTGACTTCCCACAGGACCTCGGTGTCGTGCACGACGAACGTCGGCGGGGAGCCGAAAAGGCGTTCGTACCAGGCGACGGCACTCTTGAAGTCGCGGACGGCGATGCCGGCGAAGAGTTCGACGGTCACAGCACCTCGAATCCGTTGGCCTTCACTGCTCCCAGCCTGTCTACCGTCACCACTCGCCCCGGGTCCAGTCCAGCGCCTCACTGACCGCGGTGCCCCAGCCGCGGGACAGCTCTTCGAGCTCGTCGCGGCTGAGCACCGGGGCCGCAGGAGCTTCGGCGTTCATTTCGTCCATTCCTCACTCATCGGCTGTCGCACGGACGAAACAACAGGGCCGCCCCGAACACGTTCGGGACGGCCCTGACCGGCTAAAACGCCTCAGTACCGGTAGTGCTCCGGCTTGAACGGCCCTTCAACATCGACGTCGATGTACTCGGCCTGCTCCTTGGTCAGCTTCGTCAGCTCGCCACCAAGAGCGTCCAGGTGGATCTTCGCCACCTTCTCGTCGAGCTTCTTCGGGAGGCGGAAGACCTCCTTGTCGTACTCCTCGTGCTTGGTGAACAGCTCGACCTGCGCGATCACCTGGTTGGAGAAACTGTTCGACATCACGAACGACGGGTGCCCGGTGGCGTTGCCCAGGTTCAGCAGGCGCCCTTCGGACAGCACGATGATCGTGTTGCCGTTCGGGAAGATCCACTCGTCGACCTGGGGCTTGATGTTGATGCGGCGGATGCCCGGGTACCGCTGCAGCCCCGCCATGTCGAGCTCGTTGTCGAAGTGGCCGATGTTGCCCAGGATCGCCTGGTGCTTCATCTTCGCCATGTCCTCGACCAGCACGACGTCCTTGTTGCCGGTCGTGGTGATGACGATGTCGGCCTCGGGCAGCGCGTTCTTCAGCGTGCGGACCTGGTAGCCGTCCATCGCCGCCTGCAGGGCGCAGATCGGGTCGATCTCGGTGACGATCACGCGCGCGCCCTGGCCGCGGAGGGACTCCGCCGCGCCCTTGCCGACGTCGCCGTAACCGCAGACGACCGCGACCTTGCCGCCGATCAGCACGTCCGTGCCGCGGTTGATGCCGTCGATCAGGGAGTGGCGGATGCCGTAGCGGTTGTCGAACTTCGACTTCGTCACCGCGTCGTTGACGTTGATCGCCGGGAACAGCAGCTCGCCGGCCGCGGCCAGCTGGTACAGCCGCAGGACGCCGGTGGTGGTCTCCTCGGTGACCCCGCGGATGCCCTCGCCGATCTTCGTCCACTTGCCGGTGTCGGCCGCGACCGAAGCGCGCAGCAGCTCGAGGAACACGCGGAACTCGTCCGAGGTGTTCTCGTCCGGGGTCGGCACGACGCCCGACTTCTCGAACTCGGTGCCCTTGTGCACCAGCATGGTGGCGTCACCACCGTCGTCGAGGATCATGTTGGGACCCTCGCCGTCCCAGGTGAGCATCCGCTCGGTGCACCACCAGTACTCCTCGAGCGACTCGCCCTTCCACGCGAACACCGGGACACCCTTGGGCTCCTCGGTGGTCCCGTGCGGGCCGACGACGACCGCGGCGGCCGCGTGGTCCTGCGTCGAGAAGATGTTGCAGGACGCCCAGCGCACCTCGGCGCCCAGCGCGACCAGCGTCTCGATCAGGACCGCGGTCTGCACGGTCATGTGCAGCGACCCGGAGACGCGCGCGCCTCGCAGGGGGTAGACCTCCGCGTATTCGCGCCGCAGCGCCATCAGGCCCGGCATCTCGTGCTCGGCGAGGCGGATCTCCTTGCGGCCGAATTCGGCGGCTTCGAGGTCGGCGACGGCGAATTCGATGCCGTTGCGGGTTTGGTGCCGCTTGGCAACGCTTTCGGGGGTCATAGTGGCGATTCCTCCAAGACTCGACGACACCGGAACACTACCGTTGTCCGCTCGACCGCCCTAGATGGTTAGGAGACCCTTACCGTGCCCATGCCCGGCCCGGACACCCGCGTCGTCGAAATCCGCGTCGCCGGGCTCGTGGGCACCAGCGGGGAGACGCTGCTCGACGCGGTCGCGACCGTCGACGTCGCCGGCGACGGGCTGGGCCGGGTGATCCGCCCGGCGGACCGGCTGCGCCGCCCGGCGCCCGGGCCGGTGCTGCCGGCGCTGGGCCGGTCGATCCCGCGGACCCTCGAAGGTTACCTGTGGCACGGCATGACTTCCGGCGGCGCCGCGAAGGCGACCTGGGCGCTGCTGTTCCCGTTCTCGCTGGCCAACGTCGCGTTCTGGATGCTGCCGCCGGCGCCGCCGGACCGCCGGTTCGCGCGTGTCCTCGGCGCGGTCTGCCGCGGCCTGCTGCGCGTCGGCGCCCTGCTGCTGACCATGCTGCTGATGGGCCAGCTCGCGGCGATCGCGCTCGACCTCTTCGCCGCGCAGTGCCTCGCGCCCGGCTCGGGCTGCTTCCCCGTGGTCCCGGACGTCCTGCGCTCGGTCCCCGCGCGGATCACGGTCGGCGTGCTGCCGCTGCTGCTCGTCATCTTCGTGCTGCACCGGATTTCGTCGGCGACCTGGGCGGTGCACGCCGACGGCGACCTGACCGCCGGGCCGCTGCGGATGCGCGCCGACCCGGAAACGCCCGCGCTGCGCTGCCTGCACACCGTCGCGGCGCTGGCTTCGGTCGCGCTGCTGCTGCTCGGCGGGCCGTTTCGCGTGCCTGGGAACGGCTTCGACCTGGTGGTCTGGATCGTGACACTGGCGCTGGTGCTCGCCACGATCGTCGCCGCGGCGATCGGCGTGGACACCGGCCGGTTCGCCCGGCCCGGCGTGATCACGCTCGCCGGGCTGCTGGTCGTCGTGGCCGCGGTGCGGCTGCGGCCCGGCGCGGGCCCGCTCCCGGGGACCAACGGCGTCGTCGAAGGGCTCGGCGCCGCGCTGGTCGCCGTCACGGTGCTGTTCGCGCTGTTCCTGGCGCCGGCCGCGCTGCTGGCGCGGCCCACCTGGAAGCACAAGCCGCGCCGGCTGCGGCCGTGGGCGGGCGGCTGGGCGGCCGCGCCGGTGCTGGCGCTGGCCGGCCTGCTCGGCGGCGGGTTCGGCGCCGGTCTCGCCGAAGCGCTGCGCCGGCTTTCCGGCGCGGAGCTCCTGCGCGTGCCCGACACATACCTGCTGGTCACCGTGCCGTGGGGCGCCGGGCTGGCGCTGGCCGCGGTGCTCGCCGTGCTGGGCTTCGCGGTCGCCGTCCCGCTGCGCCGGCTGCGGCGGGGCGTCCCGGCGATCGTCGAGCTGATGGAGCACGACGAACGGCAGGAAGGCCAAGCCGCGGCGGCGTGGGCGCGATCGGCGTGGGAACGGCGGCACCTGCACCACCTGGCGCTGACGGTGGCGTCGGCGATGTCCGCGGGCGGCGCCGCGCTGCTGGTGCTGCGCTTCGGGTTCGGGCTGGTGCCCGGCTGGTTCGGGCCGCTGTCCGCGATCGGCGTGTTCGCGCTCGGCGCGCTGGCCGCAGGTCTGCTGCGCGTCGTCTACACGGCCGCGCGGACACCGCAGCGCAGCCGGCACCTCGGTGCGCTGGCCGACCTCGTGTGCTTCTGGCCGCGGGCGGCGCACCCGACGGTGCCGCCGTGCTACGCGCTGAAGGTCGTCCCGGAACTGGCGGCGCGGGCGCGCGAGCACCTCGCCGAACCGGGGACGCGCGTGGTGCTCTCCGGTTACAACCTCGGCAGCCTGCTCACGGTCATGGCCGCCGCCCGGCTCGCGGCCGAACTGCCGCCGGCGGACCTCGAACGCGTCGGCGTGCTCACTGCCGGCTCGCCGCTGCAGTGGGGTTACCAGCGCGCCTTCCCCACGTTGCTGCCGCAAGAAGCGCTGGAACGGCTGTTCGCCGACCTCGACGGACGATGGCGCGCCCTGTGCCGCGGCACCGACATCTTCGGCGGCGGCGTGACGACCTGGCGGCACGAAGTCTCCGACCGGCAGCTGTACGGCGTCGGCTTCCAGCCCGAAGGCAGCTCCGGCCCGCTGAAGGCGAAGGCCGACGAGAACGGCGTCCTCATCCTCGGCGGTGACCACTGGCTGCCGGACCCGCTGCGCGGCCCGACCGGGCGGCACCGCTGGGCGCCGGGGGTGCTCAAGCACCAGGACTACGTCGTCGACGCCGAATGGGACCACGCCGTCGCGATGGCCGCGGGCCTCGGCAAGCCGGCCTGGGGTGAGCAGGGATCACTCTTCGGGGACTTCCCCTCGAAACAGTGAAGGCCCCTCGCCGGAGCGAGGGGCCTTCACGGAGCTAGCTCAGCTTCACTCGGAAGCCTTGCGGCGGAACTTCAGCAGCACGAGCAGGCCGCCACCGCCGAGCAGCAGCAGTGCGCCGATCCACACCAGCCACATGTTGTCGAAACCGGTGTTGGCCAAGCCACCGCCGGTGCCGGACTCGTTGCCCGCCGGCACGACCGCCGGGGCGGTGGAGCTGGTCGGGGCGACCGAGGTGTCCGAGGTCGCCGGGGCGCTCGGCCGCGTGGTCTCGGTCGGCTTGGTCGTCGGCGGCTTGGTGGTCTCGGTCGGCTTGGTCTTCGTGCCGCAGAGGTACCACTTCTCGATGTCGGCCTGGCGACCGTTGCGGCTGAACGGCGCACGCAGGTCGTTCCACGGCGCGGCCTTCTCGAGGCCCTTGACGCCCGGGGTGTAGTCGTTGAAGCCGTCGTCGCCACCGATGACGACGATGCGCTTCACCGTGACGCCCTCGTGCACCTTGGAGATGTTGAGGCGGTTCTTGACGATCTTGAAGTCGACGTCGCTCTGGCTGAGGTCCGTGCCCTCGGCGCACGGCGTCGCCTTGCCGGGCGTCGGGTGCGGGCGGTTGTCGTCACTGTGGCAGGCCAGCGCGGAGCCGGCGGTGCCGAGAAGGGCGGCGGTGGTCAGCGCGACGATCGCGATCGCGCCGCGGAAGGTACGACTGCGCATTCAGAACTCCTGTACCGGCGGGGAGAGAGTACTTGCGAAATCTGTGATCGCGTCGCTACCGACCGTTGAATCACGCTGCTGTAATTCACCCGTCCGTGCCACACGAAGGATCGAAAGGTATCGCACGTCACTTCCCCCGCTACACGGGGTCCCCTTTTAGGCACCAAAAGCAAGATCGTCATCTGCTGACCGGTCCGTACGGTTCCGCAAAAAGCCCCGCCGACCTGCGTGAACACAGGTCGGCGGGGCCGTCACGATCGAGTGGGTGAAGCTAGGCGTCCGGCGCCTTGGCGGGCGCTTCGACGCCGTCCGCCTGCCGCTTGCCGAGCAGCGAGTGCCGGCGGCTGTAGGCGAAGTAGAGGACCACGCCGATCACCATCCACACGATGAACCGCAGCCAGGTCAGCACGGTCAGGTTCAGCATCAGCCAGAGGCAGGCCAGGATGGCCAGGATCGGGATGAGCGGCACCAGCGGCACCTTGAACGCGCGGGGCAGGTCCGGCCGCGTCTTGCGCAGCACCAGGACGCCCGCCGACACCAGCACGAACGCGAAGAGCGTGCCGACGTTGACCATCTCCTCCAGCTTGTCCGCCGGGAAGAACGTCGCCGCGACGGCGACCAGGCCGCCGACGATGATCGTCGCGCGCTTCGGCGTGCCGTGCTCACCGGTCTTCGCCAGGCCGCGCGGCATCAGGCCGTCCCGGGACATCGCGTAGATGATCCGGACCTGGCCCAGCATCAGCACCATGACGACGGTGGTCAGGCCGGCCAGCGCGCCGAAGGAGATGAGGTTGGCGGCCCAGTCGACGCCGTTGGCGGAGAACGCCGTGGCGAGGGTCTTGTGGCTGCCGTCGCCGGCCTCGGTGGCCAGGTCCTTGTAGGACGTCATGCCGACGACGACGAGCGAGACGGCGACGTAGAGCACGGTGACGATGATCAGCGAGCCGAAGATGCCGCGCGGCACGGACTTCTGCGGGTTCTTCGTCTCCTCGGCGGTGGTCGCCACGATGTCGAACCCGATGAACGCGAAGAACACCAGCGAGGCGCCGGCCAGCAGGCCGAACACGCCGTACGAGCTGCTCGCGCCGCCCGCGATCAGCGAGAAGAGCGACTGGTCGACACCGGTCTCGCCCGCGCCGCCGGTCGAGCCCGGCGGGACGTAGGGCGAGTAGTTGGCGCCCTTGATGTAGAAGATGCCGAGGATGATCACGAACAGCACCACGGCGACCTTGATGCCGGTGATCACCATCGAGACCCGCGAAGACAGCTTGGTGCCGACGGCCAGCAGCGTCGTCAGGATCGCCACGACGACCAGCGCGCCCCAGTCGACCGTGACGCTGCCGATGTCGAACGTCGTCTTCGCGCCCTTGCCGAACAGGTAGCCCAGCACGGTTTCGAGGTAGACCGACCAGCCCTTCGACACGGCGGCGGCACCGACGGCGAGCTCGAGGATCAGGTCCCAGCCGATGATCCACGCCATGAACTCGCCGAACGTGGCGTAGGAGAACGTGTACGCGCTGCCCGCGACCGGCACGGTCGAGGCGAACTCGGCGTAGCAGAGCGCCGCCAGCGCGCACGCGATCGCGGCGAACACGAACGCGAGCGAGACCGACGGGCCCGCGTAGTCACCGGCCGCGCGGGCGGTGAGCGTGAAGATGCCCGCGCCGATGACGACCGCGACGCCGAAGACCGTGAGGTCCCAGGCGCTCAGGTTCCGCCGGAGCTTGGTGTCCGGCTCGTCGGTGTCCGAAATGGACTGCTCGATGGATTTAGTGCGCCACAATCCCGTTCCGGGCACCGTTGACCTCCTGCGGCTGGCCTGCGTGTATCGCGGTAGGTCACCCTATCGGGTCAGGAGCGTGACGGCTTGCCGAACGCCCGGGGCCTACCTCGCGAGACTGCGGTCGAGGTCCGGCTCGAGGTAGATCAGCTTCGCGACGGGCACCTTGGCGCGCACGCGCGCTTCGGCGTCGTCGATGGCCGTGGCCAGCTCGGCGGTGTCGAGTCCCGGCACCATCGCCAGCTTCGCCGCGACGAGCAGCTCGTCCGGGCCCATGTACTGGGTGCGGATGTGGATGACCCGCTCGACCTTGCCCGCGGCGAGCTCGTCGACGATCGTCGCGAGCACGGCCTCGGTGACCCCTTCGCCGATGAGCAGGCTCTTCATCTCGACGATCAGGATGATCGCGATGACCCCCAGCAGCGCGCCGATCGCGAGCGTGCCGACACCGTCCCAGACCGGGTTGCCGGTGACGACCGACAGCCCGACGCCGAGGAGCGCGAGGACGAGCCCGAGCAGCGCGCCCGCGTCCTCCAGCAGCACCACGGGGAGCTCGGGTTCCTTGGCCTGGCGGATGAAGCCCCACCAGGTCGCGTCCCCCTTGATCTTCTTCGACTCGCCGATGGCGGTGTAGAAGCTGTAGCTCTCGAGGGCGACCGCGACGAGCAGGATGATCACCGCGACTATCGGCGACTCCAGCGGCTCCGCGTGGCCGACCTTGTGGATGCCTTCGTAGATCGCGAAGGCCGAGCCGAGGCTGAAGAGCATCAGCGCGACGATGAAGGAGTAAAAGTACCGGTCACGGCCGTAACCGAAGGGGTGCTCCTGGTCCGCTTCCCGCTTCGACGTCTTCTGGCCGAGCAGGAGCAGGCCCTGGTTGGTGGTGTCGGCCAGCGAGTGCACGGACTCCGCCAGCATCGACGACGACCCGGTGACGAGGAATCCGACGAACTTCGCGGCCGCGATTCCGGCGTTCGCCGCGAGCGCCGCGATGATCGCCTTGGTTCCGCCTCCAGCTGACACGACCGCTCCCCTGGTTGGTCCCGAATGTCCGGGTGGAGCCTAGTAGGAGCGTGCGCGCGGGACCGTCCCGACCGGCGTAACCGCGGCCGGCGTTTTCTGTCGTACCCCTCCGCTACCGTGGCTCTCCCTGCTCACCAGTCTGGGGAAGGTGACATGGCGCACTTCGCCGTGCTCGGTCCGCTCGTGGTCGAGAGCCCGCCGGGCCAGTGGCCGGTCCTGCGCGGCGATCGCCAGCGCACGCTGCTGGCCGTGCTGCTGCTCAACGCCAACCAGCACGTCCACGTCGACGTGCTGGTCGAAGCGCTGTGGCCGGAGCGGCCGCCGAAGTCGTGGACCTCGAACCTGCACACCTACCTCTCGCGGCTGCGCGACCGGATCGACGGCCTGCGGATCGACCACGGGCCGCTCGGCTACCGGCTGCGGGTCGAGCCGGACGAGCTGGACCTGCTCCTGTTCCGGTCCGCGGTCGCCGACGGGAAGCGGGCGGGGGACGCGCTCGCCGCGGCGGGGCACTACCGGCGGGCGCTCGCGCAGTGGCGGGGGCCGGTGCTGGCCGGGCTGCACGTGCCGCCGCTCGACGCCGACGTCGCGCGGCTCGAGTCCGAGCGGCTCGCCGTCTTCGAGGACTGCGTCGACGCCGAGCTCACCGCCGGCCGGCACGGGGAGCTGACCGGCGAGCTGCAGGCCATGATCACCGAGCACCCGCTGCGCGAACGGCTGGCCGCGCAGCTGATGATCGCGCTGCACCGGGCCGGGCGGCAGGGTGACGCGCTGGAGGTCTACCGGCGGCTGCGGACCACGCTGATCGACGAACTCGGCGTCGAGCCCGGCGCGGAGGCCCGCCGGGTGCACTCCGCCGTCCTGCGTGGCGAGGATCCGGTGCCGCGGTTGCCGCCGCCGGTGTGGCCGGTCTGCCAGCTGCCGCCGGACATCGGGGACTTCACCGGCCGCGACGCCGAGCTGGCCGAGCTGACGGAGGTGCTGGGCGACGCACAACGTGTCCCTGTTGCGATCCTGAGCGGCGAACCGGGCGCGGGCAAGAGCACCCTGGCCGTGCGCGCCGCGCACCGGCTGCGGGCGCGGTTCCCGGACGGCCAGCTGTACGTGCCGCTGGCCGGGCGCGACATCGGTGCCGTGCTCGCCGACCTGCTGCGCGCGCTGGGTGTGCCCGGGCCGGCGGTGCCGGACGACCTCGGCGCCCGCGCGGCGGTGTTCCGCGGCCGGCTCGGCGACCGGCGGGTGCTGGTGGTGCTCGACGACGCCGTCGACCCCGAGCACGTCCGCACCCTGCTGCCGGGCACGCCGGGCTGCGCGGTGCTCGTGACGAGCCGCCGCCGGTTGAGCGGGCTCGCCGGCGCGCACCGGCTGCCGCTCGGGCCGCTTTCCGACAACGACGCCGCCGAGCTGCTGAACCGGCTCGCCGGGGCGCGGGTGGCCCGGGAGCGCGCCGACGCCGGCCGGATCATCGCGGCGTGCGCGCGGCTGCCGCTGGCGCTGCGGATCGCGGGCAGCCGGCTGGCCATCCGCCCGCACCTGCGCCTCGGCGAGCTGGCCGACCGGCTCGAAGACGAGGTCCGCCGGCTCGACGAACTGACCGTCAGCGACCTGGCCGTCCGGAGCAGCATCGCGCTGAGCTACGAGGGTTTGCGCCCACCCGCGCAACGCGCGTTCCGGCTGCTTGGGCAGTGCCGGCTGCCGGACCTGCCGGCCTGGGCGGTGACCACGCTGGTCGACGACCCGGACGCGGACGAAGCCGTCGAAGAGCTCGTCGAAGCGAGCCTGCTGGAGGCGCACGGCCCGGACGGGACCGGCGAGGGCCGCTACCGGATGCACGACCTCGTCCGGCTGTACGCCGCGGAAGGCCCGCCGGAGCGGGGCGGCGGGTCGACGGTCCTCGCGGCGACGCTCGCCCTCGCCGACGCGGCGGCGGCCCGGTTGCCCCGCACGGTGCCGATGCCGGCGATGGCCCACGAGCCGCTCGCGCAGCCGTTGCCGGGTGCGCTGGTGGCGCGGCTGCTCGAGCGTCCGGACGAGTGGTTCGCGGCCGAGCGCGCGAACCTCGTGCTGCTCATCGGGACGCTGCGCGCGCGGGAAGCGTTGCTGCTGCTGGACAAGCTGAGCGTGTACCTCTATCTGCACGGGCACTACACCGACATGCGCGCGGCGTACGAAACGGTCTTGGCGGCGACGGACGACCGTCCGTCGGCCGCGGTCGCCGAGGCGAACCTGGCGCTGCTGAGGCACGCGCGCGGGCAGTACGAGGAGGCCGCGTCTGCGTATCGCGAATGTGCAAAGGAACTGGAAGCCCACGGCGATCGCCGCACCCACGCGTGGGTTTCGGCGAACCTGGCGCACTGCCTGATCGGGCTGGGCCGCGCGGAAGAAGCGTTGCACACCGCCGCTCACGCCCGCGAACTGTTCACTGTGGACGGTCAGGCGGAGGCACTCCTGGTGCGGGCCGCGGAGTCGGCGGCGCTGCTGCGGCTCGGCCGGGTGGCCGAGGCCCGGGAGGTCGACCGGACGGCGGTGGCATCGGCCCGGGACACGGGTGACGCGCGGCAGATCGGCATGGCGCTGCACGGGTTCGCGTGGTCGTCGCTGCTGACGGGCGAAGGTGACTCGGCGACGGCGGCGATCACGGAGTCGGTGGACCTGCTGCGCGGCACGGTGGCACGTTCGGCGCTGGCGAAGTCGTTGCGCACCCTCGGCGCGATCTCGGCGGCGACGGGTGCCCGCAACCGCGCGACGGCCGCGTTCGGCGAGGCCCGCGAGCTGGCACGGGACCTGGACGAGCGGCCGCGGGAGCTGTCGTGCACCCGGGCCCTGGCGGCAAGCTGGATCGGCGAAGGCCGGGCGGCGCAGGCGATCCCGGTGCTGCGCGCTTGTCTCGACGAGTTTCGCGAGATGGGAGGTAAGCCTGCGACCGGATTGACGTGGCTCGTCCTGCAGCGAGCTTGCGAGGCCACGGGTGATGATGCGGCGGCTTTGGAGGCGGCCGCTGAAGCTGCGAACCTGGCCGATCCGCGTGATGCCAGCGCTGCTGCGCTTCGCCGGGCTCTGCTGGCCCTGACCGAGCCGGTCTGACCAAACGAGACGGTGCCGCGATCGCCCCGAGAGGCCACGCTGCCCCCTGACCGAGCCGATCTGACCAACGAGACGGTTCCGCGATCGCCTCGAAAGGCCACGCTGCCGCCCCCACCGCGCCGATCTCGCAAAGCGAGACGACGCTGCGACGGCCCCGAAAAGCCGCGCTGCCGCCCCCACCGCGCCGATCAGATCAAGCGAGGCAGCCTCCCAGACCGGCCCCAGCCCCGAAAGTCCATGAGGGGCACCCTCATGGACTTAAAAGCCATGAGGGTGCCCCTCATGGCATGCACCTCAGCGGAAGGTCCCCAACCGGTCCTCCCCGAACCGCCGAAACGCCGAAACGGGGTGGTGCCGCCCCCTCGCGGCACCACCCCAGCCCACGGGCGCCGGGCACGCACGACCGGCGCCACCCCCAGGGGGCTAGCGGACCCGCCGGGCCTTGGCGTACCGGTTGACCGCCGGCAGCCACGCCAGTGCGACGACCACCAGGCCGGTCGCCAGCGCGACCCAGGCGATGCCGCGGATCGCGGCCGTCCCGCCTTCGACGTCGGTCGCGAGGCGCAGGGCCACGCCCGCGTTCGTCAGCGACGCCAGGGTCAGCAGCACGCGCACCCACATGGCGCCCCTCAGCGCCAGCAGCCCCCAGAACAGCAGCACCACGCCGAAGAAGATGGCGACCGCTCCCCGCACTTGGAGCGTGCTCTGCACCTCGTCCAGCGCCGCCTCCAGCAGCGCGCCGCCGCCGGCCTTCACCGTGTCCGCCGAGGCTCCGTGATCGCGGCGATCGTGTCCGCGGCGACGTCGAGCGCCATGTCGCGGCCGCCGACGAAGAACAGCACTCCGTCGACGATCGAGGCCAGCGCCGAGACCACGGCGACCGCCACCAGCCCCAGCAGCACCCCCGGCCGGGACGGAGCCGCGACCGGGGCAGCCTGGGGCAGCCCGGTGCCGGCATCGGGATAGGAAGTCACCAGCTCTTTCTCCTCCAGAAATCGACACCATGGAGCGGCAGAACCACTCCGATGGGTGATAGTGGAGAAGGGCACCACACGGAACGCACACAAAGTGCGCCGCGCGTCAGTCCTCGCAGGTCCCTGCGGTCGCCCGGAACAGCTGGGACCGCGCACCGCCCACGGCACGTACGCGAACCGGCGGGTCCGCGGCCGGCAGCCAGACCGACTGACCGCGCCGCAGCTCCACCTTCTCGCCGTCGTCCGCCGTCACGAGCAGGTCGCCGGCCGTGCACAGCAGGATCTGCGGGCCCACGCTGTCGACCGAGATCTCGTCGTCCTGGCCCGCGGCCCACTCGACACGCGAAAGCTCGAACTCCGGCGCGTCCGTGCGGTAGACCGAAAGACGGTCTCCGCCGTCGCCGCACTGCACAGGCATCTCGCCGCACGCGAAGTCGACCACGCGCAGCAGCTCCGGCACGTCCACGTGCTTCGGCGTCAGGCCGCAGCGCAGGATGTTGTCCGAGTTCGCCAGGATCTCGACGGCCGTGCCGTTCAGGTACAGGTGCAGGTTGCCGGCCGGCAGGTAGATCGCCTCGCCCGCGCGCAGCGTGAGCCGGTTCAGCAGCAACGCCGCCAGCACGCCCGCGTCCCGCGGGTGCGTCTCGCCCAGCTCCAGGATCGTGCGGCACTCGACCGCGAACTCGCCGTGCTCCTGGACGTGCCGGACGCACGCGTCCAGCACCTCGGGCAGCAGCGAGTCGAGCGACGGCTGCGGCAGCGTGATCCACGTCGTGAACAGCGCCCGCAGCCCGGACGGGTCCGGCTGCGCTTCGAGCAGCCCGGTGTACTTCGCCAGCCCTGGCGTCTCGATCGCCTTCAGCAGCTTCACCGTGCGGTCCGGCTCGCGGAACCCGGCCAGCGCGTGGAACTCCGTCAGCGCGCAGACCAGCTCCGGCTTCGCCGTCGGGTCCGGGTAGTTGCGGTTCGGCGCGTCGCGCGGGATGCCCAGCTGCTCCTCGCGCGCGTGCCCCTCCGCGGCCTGGGCCGCCGACGGGTGCGCCTGCATCGACAGCGGCTCCTCCGCGGCGAGGATCTTCAGCAGGAACGGCAGCCGCCCACCCCACCGCTTCGCGCAGCGCTCGCCGAGCTGCGTCACCGGGTCGGCGTCCACCAGCTCGAGCAGGCTCCGCTCGGTCCCGTCCGGTCCGATGACGTGTGACGGGTCACCCGGGTGGGCGCCCATCCACAGCTCGGCCTCGGGGTGCGGCGCGGGGATCGGACGGCCCAGCAGCTCGGGGATCGCCGTCCGCGATCCCCAGGCGTAGGGCCGCACCGCGTTGCGCAGCAGCTCCACTGTCACCTCAACTCCACTCCTTCGGCACCGGCCCGGGCCGGTGCTCGGCGTGTCTCACGCCGTCGCGGGCGCGAAGCGGCCTGCGCCGCCGATGCTGCCCGCCGCCAGCCCGAGATAGACCGCCGCCAGTTCGAACCGCAGCGCCAGCACCGCGGCCCGCACGATTTCGTCGGCCTCGATCTCCTCGGCCGGGGCGATGACGTCCGCACCCGGCAGCAGATCCTCCGCTTGGAAGCGCGCCGCGTCCGTGGCCGGACCGGATCGCACCGAGAGGAGCAGCACCCGGGTGGGGATGTCACCAGAGGGATCGTCCGGATCGGCGAAGATGTCACGCTCCGCGCCACTCGATTGCGCCGCCCGCCGCAACGCGGGGCGCGCCAAAGCCTGACGAAAGTCTTCGACGTCGCACACAGTAGCCGCGTGCGCGGCGAACGCGTGCGCAGCGTGCTCGCCGACGGCGACCGCCACCGGATCGAGCCCCCACAGCAGCGGCACGTGGTCGGCGACCCGCAGCGCGAGCGCCTTGGCCGGGTTCGCGAACGAGTCGCGGGCCAGGTAGTCCTTCTCGGCCTCCAGGTCGAGCTGGTCGGCCAGCACCTGGACGTCGGCCACCAGCAGGCCCAGCGCGTTCGCGGTGAGCAGCCCGGCGGCCAGGCCGCGCGGAAACGCCAGCTCCGGCGGCACCGGGATGCGCGGCGCCAGCAGCAGGCCCTTGCCCGCCACAGCGGCTGCCACCGGGCCCTCGGCCGGCGCGGAGAGCACCACCGAAGCGCCGAAGCGCGCGGCGCGTTCCAGCGACGCGGCGAGCTCGCGGTCACCGGGGTCGTCGGTGTGCGCGAAGACGACGTCGAGCGCGCCGATCCAGCTCGGCACCACCTCGGCGACGACGACCGGGACCGGGCACGACGGGGTCAGCAGCGCCGCGAGCAGCCGGGTGAGCGTCCGGCTGACACCCGGCCGGTCGATCAGCACGACGGCGCGCGGCCGCCCCACGTCGAGCCGGTCGGACAGCTCCAGCTCGGCGGCGAGCTCGGCGGCCGCCCGCACCTGGGCGCCCGCCATCGCGGCGGCCCGGAGCAGCCCCGAGCTGTCGGCCTCGGCCAGCCGCCCGGGGTCGTCGAGCAGCGAGTCGTCAAGCACTGTCGGCATCGGAGTTTCCGGTGTCGCCAGGGACGGTGGCCTCGTCGAGAAGCAGCACCGGGATGCCGTCACGGACCGGGTACACCCGGCCGCATTCGGTGCACGTCAGCGCGTCGGCCTCGGGGTCGTCCGGCGCCCCGGGACGCAACGGGGCGTGATCGGGCGACGGGCACGCCAGGATCTCGAGGAGCTGGGCGTCGAGCGTGATGGCCATGGTTCCTCCATACCACGCGGGGAGGTGTGATGAAGGGCACCTTCGGGACACAGTTCGTCCCGGCCGCCCTTCACCGTGGACGGGTCAGCTGCGGATGATCGCGAGTACTTCGTCCACCAGCCCTTGCACGGCTTCGGCGTTCGCGGCCTCGACGTTCAGGCGCAGCAGCGGTTCGGTGTTCGACGGGCGCAGGTTGAACCAGGCGCCGCCCGGCAGCTGCACGGTCAGGCCGTCCATCTCGTCGAGCTCGACGCCGGAGCGGGTGCCGAAGCTGTCCTTGACCACCATCATCTTCGCGACCTGGTCGTCCACGGTCGAGTTGATCTCACCGGACGCCGCGTAGCGCGAGTACGCGCTGGTCAGCTCGGACAGCGGGCCGGTCTGCTCGCCGAGCGCGGCGAGCACGTGCAGCGCCGCCAGCATGCCGGTGTCGGCGCGCCAGAAGTCGCGGAAGTAGTAGTGCGCCGAGTGCTCACCGCCGAAGATGGCGCCGGTGCGGGCCATCTCGGCCTTGATGAACGAGTGCCCGACACGGGTGCGGACCGGCTTGCCACCGTGCTCGGCGACGATCTCCGGCACACCCTTGGACGTGATCAGGTTGTGGATGATCGTGCCGCCCGGGTCCTTCGCCAGCTCGCGGACCGCGACCAGCGCGGTGATCGCGCTCGGCGAAACCGGCTCGCCGCGCTCGTCGACGATGAAGCAGCGGTCGGCGTCGCCGTCGAAGGCCACCCCGGCGTCCGCGCCGACTTCGCGCACCTTCGCCTGCAGGTCGACGATGTTCGCCGGGTCGAGCGGGTTGGCCTCGTGGTTCGGGAAGGTGCCGTCGAGCTCGAAGTACATCGGCAGGACCTCGATCGGCAGGCCCTCGAACACGGTCGGGACGGTGTGCCCGCCCATGCCGTTGCCCGCGTCGACGACGACCTTCAGCGGCCGGCTGCCGGACAGGTCGACGAGGTTGCGCAGGTAGGCGGCGTAGTCGGCGAGGACGTCCCGCTCGCTCGTGGTGCCGCGCTGGCCCTCGAAGCCGGGCACGCCCTGCTCGACGGTGTCGCGGATCTCGGCGAGCCCGGTGTCCTGGCCGACCGGCGACGCGCCGGCGCGGCACAGCTTGATGCCGTTGTACTTGGCCGGGTTGTGGCTCGCGGTGAACATCGCGCCCGGCAGGTTGAGCGAGCCCGAAGCGAAGTACAGCTGGTCGGTGCTCGCCAGGCCGATGCTGACGACGTCGAGGCCCTGCGAAGTCACGCCGTCGGCGAAGGCCTCGGCCAGCCCCGGCGACGAGTCCCGCATATCGTGGCCGATCACCACCGAGGGCGCCTCGGGCTTGATGAGCAGCGCGAACGCGGCGCCGAAATCACGGACGAGGTCCGCGTCGAGCTGCTCGCCGACCACGCCGCGAATGTCGTAGGCCTTCACGATGCCCGAAAGGTCTGGCACGCCGTCTCCCCGCGAATAGTCGTCCCGGCGCCCGCTGCGCCGCGCGGAAAGCCTACCGGCGACGGAGGTGGGTGACGCGCTCAGGCGCGACCGGGCAGCACCCGGAGGTGGCCGCGGCGCCCGGACGGGCCGTCCGGCTCGGCGGGCGGCGGCGCGGGCCGGTCGGACCGGCCGGCTTCGCGCACGGCCTCGGCCAGCGCGGTCAGCTCGTCGGCCGACGGGTCCGGAGCCGCGAAAGCGCCTTCGTGCCGGACGACTTCCCAGCCCTTGGGGACGGTCAGCCGCAGCGCGTGGGCTTCGCAGAGGTCGTACGAATGGGGCTCGGAGGCGGTGGCCAGCGGGCCGACGACGGCGGTGGAGTCGCTGTAGGCATACGTCAGCGTGGCCACTGCCGGCTCGAGACAGCCGGTACGCGAACACTTCCGTACGCTCCGCACGATCGGAAACGATAGCGCGTCGCCGCAAGCTAGGAGGAGCGACACGCGCTGGGACGTGCCGACCGCATAGACTTCCGGGGTGGCGACGGCTCGTGACTACCGACAACGGCGGCGCCTGCGACGGGACCGGCACGGCCGGGGCCTGCGCGGGACGCTGTATCCGGCAACCCTGCCCGCCGCCGCGAGCCGCGCGGAGCGGTTCGACGCGCTGGTGCTCGACGCGCTCGAGCCGATCGAAGCGCGCTGGCGCCACGAGCTGACGAAGCTGGACGTGGCGGTCGACGACGTGCCCGAGGTCCGCGAGAACGGCCGGGCCCCTTCGGACGGCGTGTTGCACGACGGCGCGGTGCCGTTGTCCCGTCTCGTGCCGGCGGGCGTCGATCGGACCGGAATGCCCACGCGGGCGCGGATCGTGCTGTACCGGCGGCCACTCGAGGCGCGGGCGAAGGACCCGTCGGAGCTGGCCGAGCTGGTGCACGACGTGCTGGTGGAGCAGGTGGCGGGATACCTCGGCGTGGAACCGGACGTCATCGAAGGCGAGTAGCGCCGGCGCGGGTCTCGAGCCGGAGTCAGCGGCGGCGCCGGGCCGGGACCGCCGTCAGCAGGGTGAACAGCACCGCCGCCAGCTGGGCCAGCAGCAGCAGGTTCCGTTCCGTCCCCGGGTACTCCACCGTCACTTCGGACGTAGTCGGCGGCACCGACACCGCGACCTGGTGCCCCCAGGCCGGCACGATCGGGACGCTCTTGCCGCCCACCGAAGCCTTCCAGCCCGCCTCCTGCTCGGCGGCCAGCACCAGCAGCCGGCCGGTCGGGCCGTCGGACACGCGGACGCGGACGTCCGGCAGGTCCGCCTGCACCGGTGCCACGCCCGGCGCGTTGCCCGGCGCGCCGCCGCCCGTGACCGCCGCTTTTGCCTGCTCCGGCGAGATCAGGATCACCTGGCCCGCCGGCGGGAGCAGGCGGAGCACACCCCGGCCGTCGGACGTCGGGGCGGTGACCGACACCAGGTCCTTCGCCAGCGGCGGGTACGCCTGCGGGTCGACACCCGGCGGGAGCACCACGAACTGGACTCCTGACGCGGCCGCTGCCGCGAAGGTGCGCTGGACCGCCGCCGCGTCGCCCTGGCCGAGGTCGCGGCGCCAGGCCGCCAGCCGGGCCGGGGTGCCCGGGGTGGGCGCGAGTTCGTCGTCGCCGTAGTGGGGCAGGCGGCCGCCGATCTGGCGGGTCGCGTCCGGCGCCAGGTCGAGCACCGACCGGCCGGACGCGGAAACCTCCGGCGCGAGCGAAGGCCGCTCACCGGCGCGAAGCGGGCCCTGACCGCCGACGACCACCGCGCCGGCCGCCAGCGCCAGGAACACGACAACACCGGCCGCCGCGAACACCTTCGGCAGCCACGTCGCCGGCATCCCGGCCGACCCGCCGCGCTGCCACGAACCGAGCACCACCCACAGCAGCCCGGCGCCGATGACCAGCAGCGGCACCCCCGCGTGGCCGTGCGCCGGTGATCCACCCTGCATCGGCGTCGCCGTGACCAGCCGCACCACGACCAGGCCGCCCGCACCCAGTGCGCCCAGCGCGAGCCCGCCCGCGGCGAGCTTCGTCGGCCGGACGACCAGCGCGACCAGCGCCGCCGCGATCACCGCGACACCGACCGGCCACGCACCCGGCCCGCCCGGGTCGAGCCCGGCCAGGTCGGTGCCGGAAACCAGCGATGCCGCGCCGCCGAGTCCTTGCACGAGCAGCTCCGGGTGCCGGAGCAGCACCGTCGGCCACGGCAGCAGCAGCGCGAGCGGCAGCAGCACCACGATGCCGACCGACGCAATCCGGCGCGCCAGGCCGGTCGGCGCGGGCAGCACGACGAACCCGATCAGCAGCCCGGCGAGCGCGAGCCCGTGCGCCAGCGGGGAGAACGCGCCGAGCAGCGCCACCCCGAACGCCGAGAGCGCGGAGACGTGCAGCCATCGCGTGTCCGCCCGGATCAGCAGCCCGGCGATGCCCGCGGCGACCGGCGGCAGCACCAGGTGCACCACGACGACGTCGAGCCGGCCCTGCGCCACCCCGGCGGTCGCGGCCGGCAGCAGCGCGTAGGTCGCGGCGACGACCGCCCGGACCCACCGGCGCACACGAAGCCGCCGAGTCGCCGCGTACGCACTCAGCGCGGCCAAGGGAATGTCGCCGAGGAGCAGGATCGCGACCAGCGCGGCCGGCCCGCCGATCGGCGCGAACACGGCGCCGATCGTGCCGAGCACCGGTAGCGTCGCGGATGCCGGCGCGCCGGTGCCGCCCGCGATCGCGTGCCACGGCGCGAGGTACGACGACCACAGCTCCCCCAGCCCGCCGACCGGGAGCAGCTTGCCGCCGAAGAGGTCGAGGCCGAGCCGGGCGCGGTTGACGAACAGCCCCAGCGCGGTCATCACGACGAGCAGCACCACCGGCGGCGCGAAGATCGTCGCGCCGAGCACCCGGCGGCGGTTGACCTCGACGAAGACGAGCTCCGGTTCGGGCTCGGGTGAGTCGACGGCGTCTTCGGTGACGTCGACCGGTTCGGCCGCCGCGGTTTCCGGCAGCGCGACGGCGACGAGCGTGCCCGGCCGCCGCAGCCCGGACCCGCGTGAGCTGAGCCCGCGCAGCGCACCCGCGGGCAGCGCGTCCGGCCCGACCGGACGGGTCTCGCGAGCGTCGAGCGCTTCCGGCGTCACCCACGCCGACTCAGTTTCGACGGTCTCGGGCACGGTCCCGAGCGCGACGTCGTTCTCCACGCCTCGGCGCACGAGACCGACGACTCCCGCGCGGGCGGCGTTGCGCAGCCGCGTCCAACGCCCGGTGAAGAGCCCGCGAACCGTGCCCGGCCGCGGATTCCGCCGCCGGCGGGCCCGCGCGGCGCGCAATCCGCCGCGTCCACTGAGGAGGTACGTCGCGGCGGCGAACTCGGCCCGCGCTTCCCCGGTGCGGCGCAGCAGGACGAACGCCAGCGCGCGCAGCACCGAAAGCAGCGGGAGCCGGATCATCCCCAGCCAGAAGGAAAACGGCGAGCAGTTCACCAGGAACACCCGCAGCCCGTGGGCGCGGTTCGTGACCGCCAGCGGCGCCGAAACCGCGTCGACCGCCCGCCGGCCGGTGGTGACGGCGCGCGCGTGCCGCACCCGCGCGGTCGGCACCGACAGCACCAGCCCGCCGGCCGCGTTCGCACGCCAGCCGAAGTCCAGGTCTTCCCGCAGCAGCGGGAAATCCGGGTCGAAGCCGCCGAGGTCGTCCCAGGCGTCACGGCGCACGAGCGAGCCGGCGCTGGGCACGGCGAGCACCTCGGCCGGGTCTTCGCCGGTCGCGGCGATCTGCTGGCGGTGCCCGGACGCGTCGGTGGACAGGCCGGCTTCGACGATCAGCCGCGGGTCGGCCCAGTCGAGCCCGAGCGAGCCGAGCACCGTCGCCGACGGCGTTTTCGTGGCGACGCGCAGGAGTTCTTCGAGGCAGTCGGGCTCGGGCGCGCAGTCGTCGTGCAGCAGCCACAGCCACGCGCCCGGGTCACCCCAGCGTCCGACGGCGTGCTCCACCGCTTCGACGACGGCGGCGGCGAAGCCGGTATCACTCGAAAGCGTGATGACCCCGGAGAGCACGGGAGAAGAATCCGGGCCGAACCCCTCGGGGTCGGCCGCCTCGGCGAGCAGCCGCGGGGTCGCGTCGGTGGAGCCGGTGTCCACGGCGAGCACGTGCCGGGGCCGGACGCTGCTGCGGCGCAACGAAGAAAGCGCCAGCGGCAGCCAGTCTTCGCCGTTGTGACAGACCACAATGGCCAGAACGGGCGCGGTGCGCAGGACGGGCGGCGCGGCGGTGCGGGGCAACAATCGCTCCAGATCAGGCGGCGGATCGGTGCGGCCACCCTACGGCCCCGGCCCGTCACCCGTTGGTGAACCCACGCCGCGCGCATGCAAAGCGCCCACGCAGTGGAACCACGTGGGCGCATCACACAAACCAGCAAGACCCAACCACCGACACCGGCTGATCCACGCTCAGCCGAGCCACGGCGGGGGTCCGGGGGCGTGCCCCCGGGCGGGGTCTGGGGGTTGCACCCCCAGAAGACACTGAAACGAGCGATCATGGTTCGCGCGTTCCGCGAACACACCTCTCCCTAGATCGCTCGTTTCTTCAGCTTCCGGCGCTCCCGCTCGGACAGACCGCCCCAGATGCCGAAGCGTTCGTCCTTGGCCAGCGCGTACTCAAGGCACTCGTCCTTGACCTCGCAGCCCAGGCAGATCCGCTTGGCTTCACGGGTGGAGCCGCCCTTCTCGGGGAAGAACGCTTCCGGGTCCGTCTGCGCGCACAGAGCGCGTTCTTGCCAATCCTGCTCTTCCTCGGTGGCATCGATGAGCTCGGTGAGATCTCCCAGAGCCTGCTCCGGGATCTCGCCCCAACTCATGACGTGCCCCCATTCCTTCCCATCGGCTTCCAACCGCACGTCCGCCTCCTCGCTCCCTAGCACTCCCCAGGCTGGCGGTGGTGAAACGACACCCGCTGTCCCCTCGACAACGAATGACATCACTGTGATTACACCCGTGTAGTGCGGTCAGGTCAAGCGGAGTAGCGAGTTCGGGGGACCCTCCGGCCCGATCGCGCAAGGGGACACGCCGGTAACTTCACACCGGGCATACGGAAGACTGGAAGCGTGCAGAAGTCAGCAGTGCGCCCCAGCCCGGTCTTCCTCGGCATCCTCGCGCTCACCGTCGCCGGTGGCGTCATGGCCGCGTTCGGTGACATCAACACCGTTTTCGTCCGCGACCGCGACCCCCTGCTCATCGCCGGCGTGGTGATCTTCGTCGCCGCCGGCTGGGTGGCGTCGTTGTCGCTGCACGAGTTCGGCCACGCGATGGTCGCCTACCGCGGCGGTGACTACAGCGTCGCCCACAAGGGTTACCTGACCCTCGACGTCCGGAAGTACACCGACCCGGTCCTGTCGATCGTCCTGCCGCTGATCTTCCTGATCATCGGCGGCATCCCGCTGCCGGGCGGCGCGGTCTGGATCAACCGCGGCGCGCTGCGCTCGCGCGGGACGTCGTCGTGGGTTTCGCTGGCCGGGCCGCTGAGCAACCTGGCGGTCGGCGCGGCGCTGGCGCTGGTCGTCGCGCTGGTGCCGATGTCGGGCGGCCTGGTGATCGCGATGTCCTACCTGGCGCTGCTGCAGATCGTGACGTTCATCCTGAACATCCTCCCGATCCCGGGCCTCGACGGCTGGGGCGCGATCGAGCCGTACCTGCCGCCGCAGGCGCGCGAGCTCGGGGCCAAGGTCCGCCCGTGGGCGCCGATCATCCTGTTCGCGATCCTGTGGTTCATCCAGCCCGCGAACACGGCGCTGTGGAACGGCGCGTTCTCGATCTTCGGCGCGTTCGGCGGTTACGTCGACGGCGCGCAGATCGGCAGCAGCGTGTTCCGCTTCTGGAACTGAGGTTCACCGCGGCGTGGCGACCGGCGGCGCGTGCTCGCTCAGCCACGCGTGCGCGCGCTGCCACGCCTGCCGCAGCCCGGAGCGCTCGCCGAGGTAGTCCCCGGCCATGCCGACCACCGGCAGCTTGCCGATCGCGCGGTGCAGGAGGCGGCCACGCGGGCGCTTCTCCAGCTCTTCGGTGATCTCACGCAGACCGCGGCCGAGCCGGAAGAGCGTGCCCGCGGCCGCCTTGACCGTCGCCTTGCCGTGCTTCTCCGACGACGCCCTGAGCTCCTCGGTCAGCTTCGCGGCTTCGTCCGCCTCCACGGCTTCGTCGTGGCCCGCCGCGAGCGCGGGCGCGATGTCACGGCTGAACAGCACCCACGCGATGAGCCGCACCCGCGTGCCGACGTCCGTGACGCCGTACTCGCCCGCGACCGCGCACAGCAGCAGGCCCTGCGACGCCGCGCCGAGGGTGTCCTGCACCGGCACCCGGTCGGCGAGCGCGCCGCCGAGGCCGGGGATCGCGGTCAGCAGCGCCGTGAAGCGCCCGACGCGGTTCATCCACCAGCTCGACCGGTCGTGGCCCGACATCCGGGCCCACGCGTCCGTGCCGGGCACCTTCACCGAAGCCACGCCGTTGACCAGCTTCGCCTTCAGCCCGGACTCGACGCCGGCGAGGTCGTCGGTCCCGGCTCGCAGGCCGAACGGGTCGGAGTCCCGCAGGGCGTCGAGCACTGGCCCGCTCGCCCGGACGAACGGCCGCAGCACGGCCACTATCTGCGCATCGGAGATCGCCACGTCCGAAGGTCCTTCCCGGTGCCGAAGCCGGCGCCGGTGCGCCGGGCGTGGCCGTAGTCGGCGCCGGACAGGACCCTGTTACGGCTCGCCAAGCGGGAAGATCAGCCCCGGTGCTCCATCAGCCAGACGTGCGCGCGCTTCCACACCACCCGCAGCCCCGACCGCTCGCCGAGGTAGTCGCCCGCCGCGCCGACCACCGGCAGCATGCCGATCGCGCGGTGCAGGAAGTTGCCCCGCGGCCGCTTCTCCAGCTCCCCGGTGATCGCGAGCAGACCGCGGCCGAGGCGCCACAGCGTGCTCGCCGCGGCCTTGACCGTCGCCTTGCCGTGCTTCTTCTCCGACTCCGTCAGTTCCTCGGTCAGCTTCGCGGCTTCGTCCGCCTCGGCCGCTTCGTTGTGGTCCGGGTGCTTGCCCGCCGCGAGGTCGGGGTCGATGTCACGCTCGAAGAGCACCCACGCGATCAGCCGCACGCGCGTGCCGACGTCGGTGACGCCGTACTCGCCCGCGATCGCGCACAGCAGCAGGCCCTGCGACGCCGTGCCCAGCGCGTCCTGCACCGGCAGCCGGTCGGCCAGCGCGCCGCCGAGCCCCGGAATCGACGTCAGCAGCGCCGTGAAGCGCCCGACGCGGTTCATCCACCAGCTCGACCGGTCGTAACCCGTCATGCGCGCCCACGCGGCCGTGCCGGGCACCTTCACCGACGTCACGCCGTGGATCAGCTTCGCCTTGAGCCCGGACTCGACACCGGCGAGGTCGTCGGTCTCCTCCCGCCGGGCGCGTGCCTGCAGCCCGAACGGGTCGGACTCGCGCAGCGCGTCGAGCATCGGCCCGCAGGCCCGCACGAACGGCCGCAACACCGCCACGACCTGCCGGTCGGAAATTGCCTCAGCCACGTCCCGGTTTCCTTCCCGCCGCACGGCCCAGCCCACCGCCGAGCACCATCGCGCCGGGCAGCGCGCTGGCGCCGAGCAGGAGCAGCGCCCGCCAGTCCTGGATCAGCACGAGGTCACCGCCCGGACCCAGCATGCCGACCCCGAAGACGACGAGCACCCACACGGCGAGGGGTACCCACGAAAGAGCGGGCCGCACCAGCTTGGCCGTGGTCGCCACGAGCCAGGGTGTCGTCACGGCGCCGACCAGCACGGTCACCGGCAGCGGCACCACCCCGATCCGCAGCGGCAGGAAGAACAGCTCCAGGACGGCGAGCAGCACCGTGTCGAGAGCGAGCAGGACGAGGAACAGCCGCTGCTCCCCGGTGAGCGGCTCCGGCACGGTCACAGCCCGCCGAACAGGTCGCCGGCCGCGCCCTCGGCCGGGCCGTGGGCCAGCACGAACGAGTCCGCCGCGGGAATCGGCTGGGCGATCTCGTTCGTCAGCGCGAAGTACGGGACGGCGCCGTCGACCACGGTCAGCTGCGTCGCGTGTGCGCGCAGTGCGGCCACCTTCGCCGGGAGGTACGCGGTGACGTCGAGCGTCGTCGTGATCTCTTCGTCCGGTGTCGCCGGCAGCTCGTCGTCCGGCGGGACGCGGTAGGCGGGCGGATCCCCGGCTCGCAAGGCGGCCAGCCCGGCGCGCACCGCGCTCTTCGACGCCACCGTGTGGAACACCCTCGCCACGGACCGGGCGCGAGGCGCCGCGGCCATGGTGATCTCGTGGGCGCGGACGTGGTCGGGGTGGCCGTACCCGCCGAACGCGTCGTAGGTGACGACGACCTGCGGCTGGGCTTCCTCGATGATCTCCGCCAGCTGCGCGGCCTGCTCCTCGATGGCGCCGCCGGTGAACGCCCGCGGGTGCGACGCCGACGGCGTGCCCGCCATGCCCGAATCGCGCCACCGGCCGGTGCCGCCCAGATAACGATGCCGCGACACCCCCAGCGCGGCGCACGCGGCCTTCAGCTCGGCGACGCGGTAACCACCCAGCTGGTCCGCGGCCCAGGCGCCCAGCCCGGCGAGCTCGGGCAGGCCGGCCATGACCTCACCCTCCTCACCGAGCGTGCAGGTCACCACGGTCACCTCGGCGCCTTCGGCGGCGTATCGTGCGATCGTGGCGCCGGTGGTGATGCTCTCGTCGTCGGGATGGGCGTGGACGAGCAGCAGCCTTCGCGGTACCGGGGAGATCACGGGTTGAGCGTAATTCCCGTGCTCCGACCTTCGTCGGGGACACCCTCGGTTATCCTCGCGCGAGTCGCGACCGCCGCGTCGCGATCGTCTGTACCCCCACGAAGGGCATCTTGGTGAGCACTGAAGCAACTTCGGCGGACGTCGCCGGCGTGTCCGGATCCGTTCTGTCGATCTCCGACCTGAGCGTGTCGTTCCAGACCGAGGACGGCGTCGTCGACGCCGTCAAGGGCATCGGTTTCGACGTGCAGCCCGGCGAGATCGTCGCCGTGGTCGGGGAGTCCGGGTCCGGCAAGTCCGTCACGTCGATGTCGGTGCTGGGCCTGCTGCCCAAGACCAGCCGGATCGCCGGTGAGCTGCGCCTCGGCGAGCGCAACCTGGCGGACCTCAAGGAAAAGGACATGCAGAAGATCCGCGGCAACCAGGTCGCGATGATCTTCCAGGAGCCGATGACCGCGCTGAACCCGGTCTACACCGTCGGCTGGCAGCTGCGCGAGGCCCTGCGCTCGCACCAGGAGATCTCCAAGGCCGCCGCGGACCGGCGCGCCGTCGAGCTGCTCGACATGGTCGGCATCCCGAACCCGCCGCTGCGGTTCAAGCAGTACCCGCACCAGCTCTCGGGCGGTCTGCGCCAGCGCGTCGTGATCGCGATGGCGATCGCCTGCGACCCGAAGGTGATCATCGCCGACGAGCCGACCACCGCGCTCGACGTCACCGTGCAGGCGGAGATCCTCGGCCTGCTGCGCAAGCTGCGCGACACCCTCGACACCGCGATCGTGCTGATCACCCACGACATGGGCGTCGTCGCCGACATGGCCGACCGCGTCATCGTGATGTACCAGGGCGAGATCGTCGAAGAGGCGCCGGTGCGCGAGCTGTTCGCGTCGCCGAAGGAGGACTACACCCGGCGGCTGCTCGCCGCGGTGCCGGTGCTCGGCCAGCGCCCTGAGGGGCGCCGCCTGCTCGACACCGGCATCGCCTCCGACAGCACCGAGGCGGCCAAGATCGCCGAGGAGATCCGGCTGGCCGACGCCGAGCTGGAAGCCGTGATCGAAGAGGCCGCGCCGGCCCTGGAGATCAAGAACCTGGTGCTCGAGTACCCCGGCCGCCGCGGCCAGGCCAAGAACCGCGCGGTGGACGACGTCTCGCTGACCATCGCCAAGGGCGAGATCGTCGGCCTGGTCGGCGAGTCCGGCTCCGGCAAGACGACCGTCGGCCGCTGCGCCGTCGGCCTGCTGCGGGCGACCGAGGGCACCATCGCGATCGCGGGCAAGGACATCACCAAGATGTCCGCCAAGGAGATCCGGCCGCTGCGCCGCTTCTTCTCGATCGTGTTCCAGGACCCGGCGTCCACACTGGACCCGAAGATGACGATCGGCGAGTCGATCGCCGAGCCGATGGTGCTGCACAAGGTGCTGTCCGGCAAGGAGCTGTCGGCGCGCGTGCGTTCGCTGCTCGACAAGGTCGAGCTGGGCGGGCACTACATGAACCGCTACCCGCACGAGCTCTCCGGCGGCCAGCGCCAGCGCGTGGCGATCGCCCGCGCCCTGTCGCTCGACCCGGCGCTGCTCATCGCGGACGAGCCGACGTCGGCGCTGGACGTCTCGGTGCAGGCCCGGGTGCTGGACCTGTTCCTCGACCTGCAGCAGTCGCTGCAGTTCGCCTGCCTGTTCATCAGCCACGACCTGGCGGTGGTCGACCTGCTCGCCGACCGCGTCGCGGTGATGCAGCACGGCAAGCTCGTCGAGGTCGGCACCCGCGACCAAGTGCTGCACTCGCCGCAGCAGGACTACACGCGCCGCCTGCTGTCGGCGGCGCCGGTCGCGGACCCGGTGCTGCAGGCCGAGCGCCGCGCGGCCTGGGAGGCCGGCAAGCTGGCCCCCGTGGCCGACTGAGGCCCTGACGCACGAAGGCCGCCACCCGGGCTCGGGTGGCGGCCTTCTGTATGTCCGGGGCTTCAGCCGACGCGGATGCGGGGGTCCAGGATGCCGTACAGCAGGTCCGCCACCAGGTTCGCGATGACGACGCTCGCCGCGATCACCACGAGCCAGCCCATCAGCACCTGGGGGTCGTTCTTGTTGACCGCCTCCACCAGCAGCGTGCCCATGCCGTGCCAGTTGAAGACCGTCTCCGTGATGATCGCGCCGGTCACCGTGGCGCCGAAGTTGACCGAGAACAGCGTCATCACCGGAATCAGCGCGTTGCGGAACGCGTGCCGCCAGATCACGCGGCTGTTCGAGACGCCCTTGGCGCGCGCTGTGCGGACGTAGTCGGCGCCCAGGACCTCCAGCATCGACGCCCGCTGGAAGCGGCTGTAGGCGGCGAATGTGATGGCCATGATGGACAGTGTCGGCAGCAGGAACGCGCCGACGTACTTCGCGAGCGCGTCGCCCACTCCGGTGGCCGAGAGGCTCTCCGGGCTCGTCGTGCGCAGCCAGGGGTCACCGAGGACGTCGGCCAGGCCCAGGTCGCGCACCCAGATGTTGGCGCGGATCGCGTACCCCTTGAGGACGATCGCGACGCAGAAGATGGGCATCGAGAACATCAGGAACGCCAGCGTCGTCGCGGCGTAGTCCCAGATCGAGTACTGCTTGACCGCGGCGAGCACCCCTACCAGCACACCGAAGAAGAGCGCCAGGATCGAGGCGGCGAGCACCAGCTCGAGCGTCACCCCGAACGCGGCCATCACCTTCGGCTGGACCGGCGTGAACGCGTTGCCCTGCGCGATCGAGATGCCCCAGTCACCGCTGAGGAAGTGCCCGAGCCAGGTGAAGTACCGGGAGCCGACGCTCTGGTCGAGGCCGAGCTTGTGCTCGGTCTCGGCGATCGCCTGCGCACTGATCCCGGGTTTGCTCCGCAGCTCGCCGAGCGGGTCGCCGGTGTTGGCCACCATGACAAAACAGAGGAACGTGCCGACCAGCAGGACCGGGATCGAGATGACCAGCCTGCGGAGCGCGTAGAGCACCAGGTTCATCCGAAACCCCCAGTTCCGGCGGCCTCACGGGGTGAACGGACGCGGGGGTGACCGGAACCCGGTCACCCCCGCGTCGTGCGTTCAGGCCTTCATTCTCCGCTGGCGCGGGTCGAAGGCGTCGCGGAGACCGTCACCGATGAAGTTGATCGTCAGTGAAATCAGCACGAGCACGACGAACGGCCCGAAGAACAGCGCCGGCCGCGTCTGCAGCTGGGCGTAGTTCTCCAGGATGACGCGGCCGAGCGAGGTGTCCGGCAGCTGCACACCGAGGCCGATGAACGACAGCGCGGCTTCCGCCAGCACGGCCTGCGCGACCGCGAGGGTCGCGTTGACCGTGATGCTGCCGACCATGTTCGGCACCAGGTGCTTGAAGATGATCCGGGAGACGCCGGCCCCCGAAGCGCGCGCCGCGTCGACGAACTCGCGCTGGGACAGCGACATCGCTTCGGCCCGGGTGATCCGGGCGATGGGCATCCACGCGAACGCCGACAGCACCAGCGCGACGATGTACCACGTGCCGCCGCCGAACACCTTGGCGAGGATGGCCGCCGCGGCGATCTGCGGGATGATCAGGAACAGGTCCGTCACCCGGGAGATCGCCGAGTCGGTGAACCCGCGCAGGTAACCGGCGACCGCGCCGAACACAACACCGATCACGGTGGCGAGGATCGACACGGTGAGCGCGATCAGCAGCGAGTACTGCGTCCCGCGCAGCACCTGCGACACCATGTCCTTGCCGACCTGGGTCGTGCCGAGCGGGAAGTCGCCGTTGGGCTTGGCGAACGACGGGAACGAGCTGTCCTGGTAGCTGTGCTTCCAGAAGATCGGCATCAGGATGCTGAGCAGCACGATGAGGATCAGCACGGCCGTCGACGCCATCGCCAGCTTGTGGTGCAGGAACTTGCGCAGCACCAGCTTGCCCTGGCTGCGCGGCTCCGGCAGGGCCTCCGAAGGGAGCGTGCCTTCGGCGCTCGCGGTTTCGCTCGCGAGAAGAGAGTTCAAGTCAGCCAACGCGAATCCTCGGGTCCAGGATGCCGTACATCAGGTCGGCGATCAGGTTGGCGATGATCACGAGGGAGGCGATCACCACGAGCCAGCCCATCATGACCTGGGTGTCGTTCTTCGTGACCGCTTCCACCAGCAGCGTGCCCATGCCGTGCCAGTTGAAGACGGTCTCGGTGATGATCGCGCCGGCAAGGACCGAGCCGAAGTTCACCGAGAACAGCGTCGTCACGGGGATCAGGGCGTTGCGGAACGCGTGCCGGAAGATGACCCGGCCGTTGGCGAGGCCCTTGGCACGCGCGGTGCGCACGTAGTCCGAGCCCATGACCTCGAGCATCGAGGCGCGCTGGAACCGGCTGTACGCGGCGAAGCTGATCGCCATGATCGACAGGGTCGGCAGCAGGTACGCGCCGATCGTGCTCGTTATGAAGTCCCCGACGCCGTCGGTCTTCAGCTGCTCCGGGCTGGTGGTCCGCAGCCACGGGTTGCCGAGCACGTCGGACAGGCCCAGGTCGCGCACCCAGCCGTTGATCTCGATCGCGTAGCGCTTCAGCACGATCGCGATGCAGAAGATCGGCATCGAGAAGAGCAGGAAGGCGAGAGTGGTCGCGATGTAGTCGATGATCGAGTACTGCTTCACCGCGGCCAGCACACCGACGATGATGCCGATGACCAGCGCGAGGATCTCGGCCCCGACGACCAGCTTGAACGTGACGCCGAGCGCGGCCATCACCTTCGGGGCGACCGGCGCGAGGGCGTTGCCCTGCGCGATGGAAATGCCCCAGTTCCCGCTCAGGAAGTCACCGAGCCACGTGAAGTAGCGGGGGATGATGCCCTGGTCGAGACCGAGCTTGGTGGCCGTGGCCGCCAGCGCTTCCTTGCTGATCTGCGGGTTCTGCCGCAGCTCGCCCAGCGGGTCGCCGGTGCCGGCGACCATGACGAAACACAAGAAAGTCCCGACCAGGAGGACGGGAATCGATATCGCCAAACGGCGAAGGATGTAGATCACCAGGTTCAACGAACTGCTCCTCATCCGGGCCTGGTCTTCAGAAGTGCGCTGGACCGCTACCCGGTTGTCTACCGTAGTGGTGGTAACCCTACGGTCAACAGCTACTTCCGGTGGGTACCGGGGGCCCGGCTCGTGGCCGGACCCCCGGTACCTCCCAGGTCATCTGGAGCGAGGGGAAAGAAGAGTCGGGACGAGCCCTACTTCTTCGCTTCCCACTCGCCGGCGTTCCACAGGACACCGTCGTACGACTGCATGTAAACGCGGTCGATGCCCTTGAACGCCCACATGCTCGGCGTCTGGAACAGCGGCAGCGAAGCGTAGTCGTCCGCGATGGCCTTGTCGGCCTCCTGGTACTTCTGCAGCTTGACCTGCTCGTCGGTCGCCTTCACCGCAGCGGTGTACGGCTCGTCGATCTTCGGGTCGCACAGCGCCTGGTAGTTCTGCTCACCACCGTTGTCCGGGCAGACGTAGATCGAGCGCGACTCCGCCTTGAACGGCTGGGCGGACCAGCCGAACAGCGCGATGTCGTAGTCACCGGTCGAAACGCGGCCACCCTTGAGGAAGTTGGCGTCGGTCTCGTCCTTGACCTCGATGCCGGCGGCCTTGGCCTGCGAGATGA